>CAHJWM010000003.1 GCA_903642325.1 Myxococcales bacterium
ATGCCGACGCCGGCGCGACGGCGAGCCCCGACGTTGCGATGCGCGGCGCGCGCGGCGCTCGGGCGACCAGCACGCACGGCGCGGTCGTGCGCGGTTTCGGAGGCAAGATGAGCGAGCGCGACGCCCTCCGCTTATCCGCCGTCGGCGCCGGCGATTTCGCTACCAGCTTGCGTTCGGTCGGGCTGAGGCGCCCCGCGGTGGGCGGTGGCGTCTTCTTGAGCGTCGCCGCGGGCTGAGCGCGGTCTGCTGAACGGACGTGCTTCGTTTGGGCAGAGTGAGCCGGCCGTTGTGAAACACGGCGGCCCCGCTTCGTAAGCTTATTTGTGCTTTTCGCCATCACCGAGACCGTATTGTTGACGAAGCATTAACATTATCAGTGACAGAAATACAGTGCTCAAACGCGCAGCATGGCGCCGCCCGTGACTGAGCCGTGCCCGCGAGGCCCAGCTAGGCTCCGGTCGTGACCTTTGCGCTCTTTGCAGAGCTACCCGTCCTCGAGCAACGCATCTCACGTGTGACCCTGGGCGATTTTCCGACCCCTGTCGCTTCGCTCGCAGCGCTGGCGAAAGAGCTGCGCGCTTCGAGCAGCGATGCGTGGGTCAAACGTGACGATGTGTCTTCGCCGATTTACGGCGGAAACAAAGTCAGAACGCTCGAGCTCTTGTTCGGGCAGGCTCGCGCCTTCGGTCATACGCGCGTGCTGGCGACGGGCGCGTTCGGATCGAACCACGCGTTCGCTTGCGCTCTCCACGCCCCACGGGCTCGGCTCAGGCCAGAGGCGCTCTTGTTCCCGCAGCCGGCGTCGCTGGCGGCTTGGTCGAATCTGCGCGCGCTCACGACGAGCGGTGCGCGGCTGTACGCGTTGCCCCACTGGAGCGCGCTTCCACTTGCAATGGCCTGGCTCGGCCGTGGGCCAGATGCTCCGTACGTGATGGTTCCCGGAGGGGCCACGCCGCTCGGTGCGCTCGGTTACGTGTCGGCTGGGCTCGAGCTCGGTCATCAGATTGCCGCTCACGTGCTGCCCTCGCCCCGGCGTGTCGTGCTCGCGGTTGGGTCGACGTGCACGTCCGCCGGGTTGTTAGTAGGCATGGCTTTAGCGGCCTTTCTAGGGCGCGGCTTCACCCCTGCGACGTTACCCACCCTGACCTCGGTGCGCGTGACGCCTTGGCCAATCACGAGCCGGTTTCGCATTCTGTCGCTAGCCGTGCGCACGTCACGGCTGCTTCATCGCCTCAGCGCGGGCGTGCTGCCGCTCTTCGAGCGGGCTGCGCTGAGCTCTCGTCTCGAGATTGATGGCAGCTACCTCGGGCCTGGCTATGGCGAGTCGAGCGAGGGGGGGGACGAGGCCGAAGCGATTTGGCAAACAGCGGGCTTACCGGCACTAGACGGGACTTACAGTGCCAAAGCAGCGGCCCGCGTCGTCGCTGAGCTTCGTTCTCGGCAGCCCGGCCCAATCTTGTTTTGGTCGACGAAATCCAGCGCGGCGTTGCCCGCGCCGTGCAGCGCACCGGCGTCGACGCCCGAGCCAATGGTGGCGTGGCTAAAGCGAGCGGAGCGTATGCTTCCTGCTCGCCGCGCCTGAGCGACGCTTAGCCCTTGGGGACCAAGCTTGCGAGCGCGCGCATCAACATAGAGTCGACCCGGTAATAGTAATCGCGCGTCACCGCGATCGATTTCTCTTCGTCCGCGGCCTCGAGGGTCGTCACCAGATCGCGCAAATGCTGAGGAAAGCTCGGCTCTAACATCCACAACGCGGGAAAGCGATCGAGCAGCTCTCGATAGGCATCCAAAAAGGGGTTGGCGATCCAGCGTACGGCCACCGAGTGGCCAGCGTCGAGCAACGCGTCGAGCCAGCGCTGAAAGCCATGAGCAATCACCACCGGATCCCGGCGCTCGAAGGCCGCAATCAAGAGCTCGGTGATGTCGCGCAAGCGTGCGATGTCGTCAGTGCTGGCGCGCTTGGCGGCGAGGCGCGTTGCAAACTCGAGCACCAGCAAGCGCGCAGGCAAAATGTCTTCTAGCAGGGCATGAATCTCGGCCGCGTTGCCAGTGTTCTCGAGAAACGGTGGCAAAAGCTCCATCGTCCCCGTCTTGCGAAAGTCGGCCACGGTTACACCCTGGCCGTGGCGCACGGTGACGAGCTTGGCTTGTTCGAGCATGCGCACCGCCTCGCGTAGGGTGTTGCGATTCGTGCCGTACTGGGCGGCGAGCTCGCGCTCGCCGGGGAGCCGCTCGCTCGGCTTGAGCACGCCCTTCAATATCTGGCTGCGCAAATCACGGAAAATGGTGGCGGCGATGTTGGTCGAGGGTGGGGCGCGATGTTCCATGACTAAGACGCGCCGTGAGGCCAAGACGCGCCCCGAACCCTACAGCAAGATGGAGACGCCGGCCGAGAAGTAAGGATAGCCAAGCCTCACCAAGAAGCCCACCGAGTCCGATACCAAGAACCGGCCGCCCAACGAGAATGAGCCATCGACGGAGCTGTCACTGCCGGTGCCGCTGCAGAACCCGTTGACGCAGGTCGGACCCGCCGAACCGTTGTCGAAGCGGCGGTACTGCAGCACCAGCCCGCCTTCACCGAAGACGCTGATCTTCGGCAGTAAGAAGAAGTTCCATTGCACGACGACGGGCAGCGACCAGACGTTCGCGGTGAAGCCGTTGCCCACGAAGGTCGTGCCGTTGTAGTACGCGCCGCAGCGATTGTTGATGCTCGAGTGGGCCCAATCCAAGCCGAAGCCGATGGCCATGTTGTTGTTGATCTTCGGCACCGGCCCATTGTCGAGGAAGGGAATGGCGGCGCGGAACCCCGGGCCAAAGCCGTCGTTCGTGCACGGCGCGTAGTCGCTCCATTCCACGATGAGGTGCGGCTCGAGCTCTGCCTTGTAGAGCGGGTGATTACCCGGCTCTTTGATTTGAGCAGAAACAGCCGCAGGTACGGATAAAACGGCGAGGGCGACGCACGTTTGTGCAAAGCGCATGAATTACCTTTCGAAGCTACTGGCTAAACGCTGCTCGACTTCTTGAAGCAGCAGCGGAGCACCGGACAAGATGGAAGGCCCGACACGTGTGGCCCAGTCCCGTACAACGGATTGCCCCGCGTCGTCCAATGTTAGGCGCGGGCGGTCGGCCAAGATGTTGCGCAAACGCTCGGCGATGACCTCGGGCGCAATCTGGGTGGGCAGCGCGCCGCGCCTGCGCAAGTGTTGACACAGCTCATCGAACCGAATCGAACCGTCGAGCGTTGCCCAGCTCAGCTGCTCGGCGACGCGCGTCGTCAAGGCGCAGGTAATAGCCGACAAATACGCCTCGTTCGCGCGCTTACTGACGAACGCGGCGTCGAGTAAAAGCTCCACCCCAACGTGAGCGACGGCGCGGGCACTGCCACGCGATAGGCCTTGGCTCATCAGGAAGCGCGAAGCCTCCCCGGAAATTTCCAGGAACGAACGGGCGCCGTGAAATGCGTCGTCGGTCAAGTGATGAAAGCGCAAGCCCGCGTTGACCTCCGGGAGCAAAGCGCGCGGTGGGCGCACGCGTAGCATGGACGCGAAATCGGGCAGCATGGCCCCCAGCACGAATTCGGCGCGAAAGGCGCCGCGCGTCGCCTCGTATCGTTCCGCGATCATGGCATGGCCAAAAAAATTCATGGCATCCGTGCTTGCAAGACCGGTATGTACCGTCGATGTTGGCGTCGCGCTTCTCGGTCGAGCTGCTCAGCCGAAAGCCGCTGTCGGGCTCGGTTCACCGACTGCGCTTCGCCCCGCAAGCGCCCTTCAAGTGGCATGCAGGGCAACACGTCGCGGTCGGTGGCGATGGGCAAGACCTTTTCCTACCCTATTCGATCGCCTCCGCCTACGACGTCCGGCGACCAGGTCAGTTCGAGCTGGCCGTGGCCTTTGGCGCCGGGGCGGACGGCCTGGATGCGCTCGAGGTGGGTGGAACACTCGAGTGTGAGGGCCCGTTTGGCGACTTCGTTTGGCAGACCCTACCGAGCCCAGCAGCGCTATTGGTGGGGGTGGGTACCGGCGTCGCGCCTCTGCGCGCGCTGATCGAAGAAGAGCTCGCGCGGCCCTCGCCGGTGCGGTTGCTTTTAATCGCGGGTCATCGCGCGCCTCAGGACGTATTGTTCGCCAATGACTTCGCGGAGCTCGCGGCCGAGCACGCGCGCTTTCGCTTCGTGCCGACGGTGACGAGCCCCGAGAACGCGTGGCTTGGCGAGCGCGGTCGCGTGCAGGCTCGCGTCACGGCGGCGGTGAGTGCCCTTGGCCCACTAGATGCGTACGTTTGCGGGCGCCTCGACATGGTCGAGGACGTCGTCGCTCTCCTGACGCGTGAGGGCGTGCCGGTATCACGCATTCGAAGCGAAGGCTTCTGATGCACCTTACGTGCTGACAGAGCTCGCCCGAACGCGTGATCCTGGGTCCGCGCTCGGCGATGGCGGAGCCGGCGGCAGGGGCGACGGAAGCAGTGACCGGATCGGTAGCAAGCCTGGCCCGCCGACCCGCTTTGCAAGCAGCGAAGCCGCCGCCTGCAGGTCTCCAAGGATGGGCGCACCCCCGGACACCGCGCTGCGTTGCGCACGGGCCAAACGATACGCCGCGCGTGCCATGCCGCCCGACTCAAGCACCAGACGGCTGTACCCTCTGCTATCTTCCGACAACGAGCGCAACCATTGCGCGGGGTCCGCGATCTCCAACCTCGTTCTGAACATGGGGGCCTCCTCGCGCCGTTCCAGCAACAACGGCGCCGGTGCGACTCGTCGCCTCTGTTGATGCGTGATGCAATGTACGTGCCTCACCGCACGAATTGGCGGAATCCGCCGCATGCTCGCGCAGCGCGAGGAACTCCGGCGCTCAGCTCGTCGAGAGCAGCCCTGATGGCACCATGATAACGAGTAGCGCGAAAAAATTGTTGCGGCTGCGACCTACATTTCGCACAAGCGATCCGAGTGCCTCTCTGGAAAGCGCCGTCCTCCCGAACCAAGAAGCGCTGTTTTTGGTGTGGTGACGACCCATTGATGGTCGACTATCACGACACTGAATGGGGTGTGCCTGTGCACGACGACCGGCGCTTGTTCGAGTGTCTCGTGCTCGAAGGGGCGCAGGCTGGCTTGAGTTGGCTCACGGTTTTGCGCAAGCGCGAAGGGTACCGACGTGCTTTTGCTAGCTTCGACGTCGAGCGGGTGGCGCGTTTCACGCCGGCAAGGGTAGAGCGTTTGTTGCTGAACCCAGCCATCGTGCGGAACCGCGCGAAAATCGAAGCGACGATCAGAAATGCCCGCGCATTTTTGACTGTCCAAGCGGAGTTTGGCAGCTTCGCGGCCTATCAATGGCGCTTCGTAAATGGTCAGCCGATACAGAACGGTGTGCGAACCCGCCAAGATATCGTGGCCCGCAGCGTCGTGTCGGACGCGCTCAGCAACGACTTGAAACAGCGCGCTTTCAGCTTCGTTGGCTCGACGATCGTGTACGCGCACATGCAGGCAGTGGGTATGGTCAACGATCATGCTTTCGACTGCTTCAGGCATGAACCGTTGCTCCAAAAAATCCGCGGTCAACGCGCGAGAAGCACGGCGCGCTTCGACGGAGCCGGCCAGTGACTCAGGGCGCGAAGGAATCCCAGTCTAAATCAGCGCACACCACGCGCACGCCGTTGGTCTCGGGGATCGCAATCGAAAAAGTGACGCAGGCGCGTGCGTCGGCGATGGACAGGTAAGGCCGCGAGATCTGCACGGCCATGGGTTGCGTGATGGCACGGCGGAAGTAAGGGCGCCGAAACCAATTGGCGCCCTCCGCGTCTGCGCACGGCAGATAGCGCGGGTCCAGACGACGCGCGCCTTCCCTCGTGCCGATGTTGGCGCCGACCTGCACGCCTTCCGCAGACAGCAGATAACAGCGCCGCACGCCACCCAAGGTCAGAAAGTCCACGAAGGCCTGCTCTGGTTCGGCGCCGAGGCGAAATAATTGCGCCGCGTCGTCGAACTTCTTGGAATAGTGGGCGAGCATGGAGCGCTCGCTGCTCGATTGACGCCGAACTCTTTCCTGAAAACAGGCGAAGAGCTCGTTCAGCAACTCGCGGAAATTTTCGTCGGGAGTAAGGCAGGAACGCGGCTCGCCGAAGTAAAAGCCCTGCACGAAGTCGACGTCGCTTTCCATTGCGATCAAAGCGTGCTCGCTCGTTTCTAAACCCTCCATAACCACCAAGCAGCCGGCCTCGTGGAGCAGGGATACCAGGCCGGGCAGGATCCGACGCACGCGTGGCGTGCGCGTGGCCTCCACGACCATCGAACGGTCGAGCTTGACGATGTCAGGCGTGAGCCGCCAGATGCGCTCGAAATTGGACTCACCTGCGCCAAAGTCGTCGATCGCAACCAAGCAGCCCAGATCTCGGAAATACTGCACGCAGCGCGCGAGACTCTCTTCGTCGTACGCTGACGTTTCTAGGATCTCCACGACGACGCGGTGGGCGGGCACGCCGTACTGCTCCAACATCCGTGGCAAGATCGTGCGTGTGGAGTGGCCCTCCAAGATCAATGCGGGACTCACGTTCAGGAAGATCCAGTTTTGGTTCGCGCCCTGCAAGACGCAGTTTTGCAGGTGCAGCGCCCGGCAGATCTGGTCCAGCAAAATTGCGTTGTCGCCCGCGTTGCGGAACATGCGATGCGGCGAGACCAGGCGGTCTTGCGCGTCGTACGCACGCAGCAGGGCCTCGTAACCAACCGGCTTATGGTGCGCGAGGCTCAGCACCGGCTGCAAGGCAGTGCGCAACGTGTGCTCTCCGAAGCGCGCATGCGCCAGCTTTCCGTCGACGCTGATGCTGGAGAAAATTTGCTCGAGCCAGCCCGGCCCTGTTCGATCCAGCAAAACGTTCGAGGCGGGGGAAGAAGCCGGTGGCGACGGCGAGCTCGAGGAAAAGACTTTAGGGGGCGAACGTGACGAGTGCGACGAACGTGGCGCACTAGCGGGCGCCGGCCCCGGCGCGGGTTCATCATTCGCGTCCTGATCTAGATCCGTGGAACCGGCCAGAACAATGCGACTCATCCAGCTTGTCATGATGCCACATCGCGCATTTCGCGGCCGTTTCGCGCGCTCCTTGCCTACCAACTAAGTGGGACTCTAGGTTACCGTGTGAGTCCGACTCGACGACGGAGGGAGATCGCGGCCGCGCGCCGCTGCGCTATCGCGACATTGCTCTGTTTATTGGCCTTCGCCGGATTGTCGGGGACCGCGATGGCGCTGTACCCGGGGGGTAACTGGCTCGATCGCACTGCCGTTGGCCATCGTTTTTTTGCAAACTTCTTCTGCGACTTGACGCAGCCGATATCACTGTCGGGGGTCCCTAACCCCCTCGGCGCGCGCTGTGCGCAGTTTGGCATGCTCTTTTTCGCGCTCGCGCTCGCAGGGTTTTTCTGGCTCGTTCCGGCGTACTTCACCCGCGATTCACCGGCCAAGCGTTGGGTGCATAGGCTCGGCAAGTGGGCCTTCGTGAGCTTCGTTGCGGTGCCGCTCACGCCCTCCGAGCGATTCGGCAATGTCCACGCCGCGCTGTCGCTGGTGTCCGGCGGCTTTGGTATCGCCTCGGCAGTCTTGGTGGTTCATGCCTTGCTGTGCGCCGAGCGGAGAGCGCTGGCGGCCCTGGGTGCCGCATCACTGACGGTGGGCACGGCCGACATCGTGCTTTTCGCCTATCACCTGGGGGGTGTCGCTCCGCCTCCGCTGATCGTCCCGGCGGCGCAGAAAATTGCCGCGCTTCTAGTCGGCGCGTGGATAGCAGCGGTCGCCGCCGGCCTCCTGTTCGACGGTTCCGCGCTAGCGCGGCAGAATGAAAAAACCGGTGACCCGTGACTGAGTCGATACGTCTCGATCGTTTTCTGGCCGCTTCTCGGTTATTCAAGTCGCGCACGCTCGCGCAAGCGGCGTGTGAGGCGAACCACGTGCGCTTGAATGGCCAGCCCGCGCGTTCGAGTCACCTCGTGCACATCGGCGACGAGATTCGAGCCTTTGCTCCGCGCGGTAGCGTGATTTGGGTAGTCCTGAAGCTCGCAGAGAAGCGATTGGGAGCGCCGGAGGCCCGTGCCTTGTACGAAGATCACTCGCCGCCGCCGCCCCCCAAAGAGGACCGGGTAGCCGTGCGTGAGCGCGGTACGGGTCGGCCCAGCAAGGCCGAACGTCGCGCCCAGGATCGCTTTCGAGGAGAGGATTGAGCGTCAGTTCTCTGGCTGCGGCGCGTTCGGATCGGCAGACGGCGGAGGCGGCTCTGGCGCGGCGACGACGCCGGGCGGTAGCGTCGGCACCGGCGGATTCGGGGCGGCGCGCGGGGCCATGAAAGAGCGGGCGGCCAAAGACGGCGCGGGTGTGAGCGAGGAGTTGAACACGGCGCTCGTGGTGGACGGGGGCCGATCAAACGAGCTCGACACGTCTTCCGATTTGTGGCCGTCGATTTGCTTCGGGATCAGTAACAGCGCAAGTCCGACGAAAACCAGCGAGCCTGCCGTGAGGGCCACGCACGGCATCCACCGCCACTCAAAAAAATCGCTGATTACCGCGGGTAGTGCCATGGGTCCTGCTCGCACAGGGTCAAACTTTTAACAGGCTACACGCCGCGCGCGCCTACGTCACGTGACCTGTTCCTGAGGCGCGACTCCTTCGATGGCCATGGCGCAGTCCTCGCCTCGTTACTAACCCCCCGAAAACTCATCTTCCGCTTCCGGCCCCGGCGGGGTGGCGTCGTCGCGGTCGAGTAGGTAATTTTCCGGCAGGCTCACCGATTGGGTCCCGGAGCCCTTGCCGCGCGGCACGCGCATCGCCGTGGGCGGGAAAGCTTCGGCTGCGTCGATACCGATGAGCGCCTGCCGCAGGTCCTCCAAAGTCGTGATCTGCATCAGGCGCTGACGCAGCTCGGCGGATCCGCGAAAGCCCTTGGTGTACCAAGTGGCATGTCGGCGGAAGGCGCGCATCGCCGTTCGTTCGCCGAACCAAGTCGTGAGCAGGGCGGCGTGTTCGAGCATGATGTCGCGAATGCCGCCGAGCGGCGGTGGATTCTCCGGCTCGCAGCCCGAAAACACGCTGGCCAAGTCCCGGAACAACCAAGGCCGCCCGAGGCAACCGCGGCCGACGATCACTCCGTCGCATTGCGTGCTGCGCATCATGCGCAAGGCATCCTCGGCCTCCCATATATCGCCGTTGCCGAGCACCGGGATCGAGCGCACGGCTTGCTTCAGCTCGGCGATAGCGCTCCAGCGCGCCTCTCCGTCGTAAAGTTGCGCCGCCGTCCGCGCGTGCAATCCAACCGCTCGGCAACCTTCGCTTTCGCCGACACGGCCGGCATCGAGAAAGGTGAGCAGGGCATCGTGGATGCCCATGCGAAACTTGATCGTGACCGGTACGCGGCCCGCGTTGCTCACGCACGCCCTCACGATGGCTGCCAGCAGCCTGGGTTTCACGGGGATGGCGGCGCCGCCCCCTTTGCTGGTGACCTTGCGCACTGGGCATCCAAAATTCATGTCGATGTGGTCGACCCGCCCTTCACCGACCAATCGCTTCGTAGCCTCACCCACGTAGTACGGATCGACGCCGTACAGCTGTAGGCTGCGCGGGCTTTCGTCGGCGCCGAAGTCTGCGATGCGTAACGTTTTCTGATTACCCTCCACCAGGGGCCTGGCGGTGATCATTTCGCTCACGTAGAGGCCAGCGCCGAAGCGTCGGCACAGCGACCGAAATGGATAATTGGTCACGCCTGCCATGGGCGCGAGCACCACCGGCGGCCAGATGCGCAGGGCGCCGATGTGCAGGGCATCGAATTCTCCGGGGCGGGCGGGCGCCACGTCCCGGTTCAAGTCGCTTTTGTAGACGCTATCCATGGCTCGTATCACTTCGCATCGAAAGGGAGCGTGGCTCGCGGCACCTTGTGGCGCCAAACTCGCCAGTCGGGGCTCGTGGCCGATGCGCTGACGTCGTCACAGCTCGGGGGCGCGTCGACACCGGCCAAGCGGCGCGGCTCGCTGTCTCGGCTATCGGCCAGCATGATTCGCTCGTGCTCATCCAGGAAATACGCGAGGTCTAGGCCGGTGCCGCGCTGCGCGGGCCACGCATAAACGTAAAATCCGCGCTCGGCGCGCTCGTCGTCGACGGGGTCGCTGGGCACGGCGGTGTAGCCTCCTCCCTGCTTGGGCAAGCAGACGATGATCAAGTAGCCGCCGATCTCGGCAGCAGGGCCGAGGCGCGTAGAGACGAGCTTGGGATAGCTTTCGAGCACCGCAGGTTCGACGCGATCGCCGCCGCGCGCGCCGATTTCCCCGGTGAGCTCGCCCAGAAAGCCGGCTGAGCCCACGTGATCTCCATCGGGATCGAAGAAGGCTTGTTTGCGCCACGCATCTTCGGCAAATAAAATTTCGCGCAGGCGCGACACCACCCGCTGCTCGGTCGCGCTGGTCCCGCCCTCGACCATGCCGGGTACGGCCTCCAGGACGAGAAAGCGAAACGTACCAAGCGTTGCGCACATGGCGGCAATGCTCAATGCGAGTCTCAACGCTCGCACCGCTCGCGGCGGGCCGCTCGGGAGCGACACGAAGCCGAGCAAGGTGCCGACCGCGGCAAAAAGAGCAAGCTTCGTGACGACGACCGATAATGCCGAGGCGCTGCACAGGAGGGCGACACGCAGTAGTACCCAGCGGGGCAGGCTGCCGGGTGCGGGCGCCGTCGCATCGGTTAGGGAGGCCGGCGCTCTCATTTGGCAAGCGTAGTAGCACCAACGCTTACGAGCGTGACCTGATGCGGCCAAGCCGGTCGCGTCTATCAACGCTTATCGGAGGCGCGACGACAGCGGCGGATGAACGGGCTACTGGGCGGTGGTCTGAGCATGCTGACGACCGCGGGCTTGTCGTAACTCGCGGCTGGCACGGCCGCGGCAGAACCGATGTTACAGGCTGCTCCGCTAGGTCAGAGCACAGTTTGGCCCGGAAGCGTGTTGCGTTCCGTTGACACGGTACAGGCGCGGTCGAGGGCGCACAGCTATCCTTCGAAGATGGGCGCATCTGCCGAGCTGGAGACCTCGACCGCCGAGCTGGACCGAGCGCTCACTACGCTGCAGGAAAACGCGAGCGCCTTCGCCCGAGCGCCTCTAGCAAACAAGGTCGGCTGGCTGCGCGAGATCCTCCGGCGGTTTCACGAGGTCTCGCCCCGCATGGTGCGCGACTCGTGCTTGGCCAAGGGGGTCGAGTTTAATACCGCACTGGAGGGTGAAGAGTGGCTGGCCGGAGTTTTACCCATCATCCGCAACTTGAAGCAGCTGGCCGACTCGCTTGACCAAGTGCGCCGCTACGGGGCACCGAGCCTCGATCCTTCGCGTGTGGCGCCGCGCGCAGACGGCGGAGTGGCGGTGCAAGTCACCCCGCACCAAAGTCATGACGCCGTCTTGTATGCGCCATTCCGAGCGCACACGTGGCTCGATGCCAGCGTCGACGTCGACCGGCTCGGCGAGGCGCAGGCAAGCTTCTACGCGCGCCGTGATCCCGGGGGCCGCGTCGCTTTGGTCCTGGGCGCAGGCAACGTCGCCTCCATCCCGGTGCTCGACGTGATCTACAAGTCCTTCGTCGAAGGCGCGGTGTGCTTGCTCAAGATGAGCCCCGTGAACGCTTATCTCGGATCGTACTTCGAGCTCGCCATGGCGCCGCTGATCTCGCAAGGCTTCTTATGTATCGTGTATGGCGGCGCGAGTGTGGGTGCTTACTTGGTGGCGCAGCCGGCAATCGACGAGCTGCACATCACCGGGTCCTCCGAAACGCACGATCGTATCGTTTGGGGCGAGCCCGGTCCGGAGCGCGAACGGCGCAAGAAAAACGGCTCGCCGCTGTTTACCAAGCCGGTCAGCAGTGAGCTCGGCAACGTCAGCCCCGTGCTGGTCGTACCCGGAAAATACAGCGCCGCTGAGCTCCGCACCATGGCGCGCGGCATCGCGGGAATGGTCGTGCAGAACGCTTCCTTCAATTGCAACGCGGCCAAAATGTTGATCACGCCAAGGGGTTTTCGGCAGCGCACTGATCTGATCGGTTTGCTCGAGGCCGAGCTCGGAAGCATTGCCCCCAGGCGAGCGTATTATCCCGGCGCGGCGGCGCGCTATGCAGCTCTCACACGGGACGCCGAGCACGTGACACGCCTCGGGAGGGCGACCGAAGATCAGTTGCCCTGGACGCTGATCACCGAGCTCGATGCCGCTTCGAATGCGCCTCAATTCACGGTCGAGCCGTTCTGCAGCATTCTGAGTGAGGTCAGCGTGGGCAGCGCCGACCCGCTCGAGTTCTTGGCCAGTGCCACACGCTTCGCCAACGAACGGCTTTGGGGCACCCTGAATGCAATGCTGTACGTCGCGCCCGCTACCGAACGCGACGCCACGCTATCGGCGGCGCTAGAGCGATCGATATCTGGCCTTTGCTATGGCACGGTCGCCGTCAACCAATGGCCCGCGTCTGCGTACGCGCTTGCCACTTCGCCCTGGGGAGGCCATCCCAGCGCAACCCTTTCGGACGTGCAGAGCGGCATCGGCTGGGTTCATAATTCGCTCATGCTCGAGCACGTCGAGAAGACGGTCCAGCGCGGACCGTTGCGAGCGTTTCCGGCTCCGCCGTACTTCCCCGGGCACCGCTCCCTTCATCATCTGGGCCGCGCTTTGGTGGATTTCGAAGCCGCGCCCAGCGCGCTTGGCTTGGCGCGCGTCGGCTACTTTGCGCTCCGCGATTGAGGTGGCAGAGTCCGCACGAATTCCGCCAAGGGCGCCTTTCACCGAGAACTTCATGTCAGACACGACCGACGACGTTCGCATCGAGAGCCTCCGCCCGCTGATTCCGCCCGCCATTTTGATGGAGGAGTTACCTGCCAGCGACGCCGACATCCGCCTGATCGCCGAGGCGCGAAAGGACGTCGCGCGCATCGTCACGGGCGAGGACGATCGGCTCGTGATCGTCGTAGGCCCGTGCTCCATTCACGATCCCGAGGCTGGCATCGCGTACGCAAAGCGCTTGAAGCCGGTGGCCGAAGCCCTCAGCGCGGAGCTGAAGATCGTGATGCGCACTTATTTCGAGAAGCCGCGCACGACCGTCGGCTGGAAGGGCCTGATCAACGATCCCAAGCTCGACGGCTCGTTCTCGATCAATCAAGGCTTGCGCGTCGCTCGTAAATTCCTGCTCGACGTGGTTCAACTCGGCGTGCCCACCGCTACCGAATTTTTAGACCCAATATCGCCGCAATTCGTGGCCGACTTGGTGTCGTGGGGCGCCATCGGTGCCCGCACGACCGAAAGCCAAGTCCATCGCGAGCTGGCCAGCGGCCTATCTATGCCCGTCGGATACAAAAATGGCACGAGCGGCGACGTACAAATCGCCGTCGACGCCGTGCGGTCCTCTTCAGCGCCGCATCGCTTCTTGTCCGTCACCAAACAAGGCGTGGCGGCTATCGTCGCGACCCGCGGGAACAAGCACTGCCATGTGATCTTGCGCGGCGGCCGAAACGGCCCGAATTTCTCCGCAGAAGCCATTCGCGAGGCACTCGGGGCCCTGGACAAAGCTGAACTCCGGCCCGCGGTGATGGTCGATACGAGCCACGCCAATAGCCAGAAAGATCACCGAAATCAGGTAACGGTCGCCGGCTCCCTGGCGAATCAGGTCAGCGGCGGCAGCAACGCGATCTTCGGCGTCATGATCGAGAGCAACTTGGTCGAAGGTCGTCAAGACGTGGTCCCGGGTGTTGCGTTGACCTTCGGCCAAAGCATCACCGACGCCTGCCTGGGCTTTGCCGAAACCGAACCCGTGCTCGAGCTTCTGGCCAAGGCCGTGCGTGACCGCCGCAAACTGAAAGCGTGAGGCGGGCGAACGGCGAAGTCAGTCGGTCAACGTGGGCTCGAGGCCGGCCGCGCCGCCGAAGGCTGCGTGCTCTCGGTTGCCTCGGTGACCATCATCAACAGGCTCGATCCATGATGGTGGTTTGGTGGTCGCGCGCGCGTCGTAGCCCGTCAAAGCCTTCGGCGTCGCAGACGGAATCATCTGTTCACGACGGGCAGCGCTCAATCGTGTCGGCGAACGGCGGCGCCGCGTCAGCGCGAGAACGAGCGCCTCTGGTGCTGGAAGCCGGTGGGTCCGGCACGGGCTCGCCGTCCTCAGTGGCACGCAAGAGCCTGGCTGGCTCGGCCCCCCCCCGACGGCCTTTAATGAAAATTGTTCCTGAGCGTGTCCGGTAGGCTGCCCCAGGTTCGTCCTTGCTTTACTCTCCAACCAAGGACGAACCTCATGCCTCAATTCATGTACCTGTTTCGCGGCGGCGGCTACGCGACGCCGCGCGAAATCTCGCCCAGCGAGCTGCAAGCGCACTTGGCCAAGTGGACCGCCTGGAGCAACGGCTTATTAGCAGCGGGGCGGCTCGCCGGCGCTCATCCGCTCACTCATCCACCTACGGGGAAGACCGTACGAGGCCAAGAAAAAACCGTGACGGACGGCCCGTACGCCGAATCGAAGGATTTGGTGAGCGGCATTCTCATCGTCGAAGCGGGGTCGCTCGAAGAGGCGACCGAGCTCGCCAAGGGCTGCCCAATCCTCGAGTTCGACGGCTCGGTGGAGGTGCGGCCCGTGGGAACCTCACCTGGCAAGTAACAGCGCATGGTGGATGCGAGCGCCGGTGAGCTCATCGAGGACTTGTTTCGTCGCGAGTCCGCTCATCTCATTGCGGCGCTCGTACGCCTGCTTGGTCCTGCAAACCTGACGCTCGCGGAGGACGTCGTACACGACGCGCTACTCAGCGCGATGCAAGAGTGGCGCTTCGGTGCCCCGGCCAACCCCAAAGCCTGGATCCTGCACGTCGCAAAAAACCGCGCCATCGATGTCATTCGGCGTGATCGCCGGATGGACGCCCTGCGCCCGCAGCTCGAGGATCAGGGCTTCGCGAACGCTCTCGAGCAGGGCTTTTCGACGGAAGCGGACGCAGAAAACCAACTCGCGATGATGTTTGCAATCTGCGACGACGCGCTGTCGTCCGAGACGCACGTCACGCTAATTTTGCGCTGGCTCAGCGGCCTCTCGTCCGCGGAAATTGCGCGCGCTTTTCTGGTCGACGTGCCGACCATCGATCGCCGCTTGCATCGCGGACGCGCGCGCCTCAAAGCGCTCGGTCGCCTGCACGACGTCGGCTCGCGTGACGAGGTCCGGACTCGCCAGCCGTCAGTGGAGCGAGCCTTGTACCTGCTTTTCAACGAGGGCTACCACGGCAGTGATGCTGAAAGCCCATTGCAACCTGCGCTGTGCGCCGACGCCCTTCGTCTGGCCGAGCTGATGTTGCAGGCCAGCGCCGTCGAACGCAGCACCGTGCATGCATTGGCGGCGCTGTTCTGCCTCGACGCTGCGCGCTTGCCCGCGCGCTTGGACGAAGCCGGGGTCATCGTCCCGCTCGCAGAGCAGGACCGCTCACACTGGGACCGCTCGCTGTTGCAGCGCGGACTCCTTCACCTATCCGCGAGCGCGGGCGGCGAGCACTTGACGCGCTTTCATCTCGAAGCAGGCATTGCCTTCGAGCACAGCCAGGCGGCTTCGGTAAGTGCCACGAACTGGGCGCGCATCGTCGACTACTACGATGCGCTCAGCGCGCTGTCACCGGGCCCGGTGGTAGCCTTGAACCGCGCGCTCGCTCTTGCCGAGCAGCGCGGCCCTGAAATGGGGAGAGTCGCGTTACTCGCTCTCGAGCACGAGCCCAAGCTTGCCGAGTATTCATTCTATTGGGCCGCGCGCGCGGACATCGAGCGACGCTCTAGCGACCTCGCGTTGGCAGCTCGCTTCTATCGCCGTGCGATGGCGCTGGCAAAAAGCCGCGCGGAGCGCCTCTCTTATGAACGGCGACTGCGCGGGCTCGAGGATGACTAACGCTCCGGCGCACTTACTCGTCGATTGGGTCCGCGCCCGGGCTGTCACCGATCGCCGTGCAGAGTGACACCGCTCCGCGCATGACCCCGCGAATACCCGACACGAGTGTCCGGTAACGCAGCGAATCGAGCGGCACCTGATTGGTGTGGCCCGCGGGGATGGCCGGCGCCAACTCCTCGAGCTGGAGGACATCGGCGGGAAACAGCCCCGCATCCGTCAGAGCTCGTCTCGAAACCGGTAGCACGGCGCTGCTCGAGAGACGCGTCGCCATGCGGGTGCCACAGGGTGTGGCGTCATGCAGCAAAATCACCGGCAGATCCGCGCGCTCGTCGAGCGCCCGGCGCACTTCAGGCAAAAACGCTTGGGGGTAGCCGCTTTCGGACACGATCAAGGCCGAGAGATGGCGGTGCGCGCCGTTTTTAAGCAGTAAGTCCACGAGCTCTTCTCGCTCGACGACGATCAGTGCCTCTACGCGCTCGGGTCGATATTCGAGACCGGCGTGCGCGAGCGCGGGTCCCTCCAGCAAGTGCTCGAACGGCTGACGCGCATGCCAATGGGTCAACCAGTGCGTCGCTCGTTCCCGCGCCGCCGGCTCGCGACGCGTTACGACCCCCGAGCCCACGCACGCTACGCCGGCAAGCGTCAGCGCGATGCCTAGAACCAGCGTGACGCCTAGGTCTGCCGCAAGGGCGTAAATCCAAGTCGAAAGCCCCAATACGATCATCGCCAGCCCGAGCTTTCCTCGCCGCGCGATGTAGCGTGTCACGCGTACGCGCCCGCGCGCGTACGCCATGTACAGCTGATTTTGCGTAAAGTAACGGCCCTCACTCGCCTGTGCGACCAGTGCCAGCCAGCCCGCATCGTGCGTGCCATCCAGCTCCAGCTCGGATACCGAGCTCACGACTGCCTCGGCGTTGCGGCGCGCGCTGCTCGCTGCCGCGCGCGCCTCCGTCCGGCTTCGGCCTCTAGCGTGAGCTCCGCCAGATACGCTTCGAAGTCGACCTGCATCGTGTGGCGGCGTGACGGAACGTAACGCGCCAACATCGCCGCACGTGCTCGCTGGGTCCGCCGCGCCCGCTGCGCGGCGCTCGGTAAGTCGTAGCGCCCGCTCAAAAGCTCGGCGATGAGCTTGGCCTGTGCCTCGGCCAACGGCATGACGGCCCCCACCGGTTGGGCCAAGCCGACGAAAAAAAGGTCTTCGCGGTCCACGGGAAACACCCGCAAAAAGAGCGGCAAGTCGTTGTCCTGGAGGGGAACGACACCTGGCTCGAAGAAAGGAAAACGCACGTTGTAGCCAGTCGCATAAATAATGACGTCGATGTCCTCACGACTGCCGTCGGCAAAGTATACGACGCGCCCGTCGCGCCGCTGCACGGCGCCCTTTGCGATGACATCACCCGCGCCGAGCCGGCTCAGAATCTCGTCGGAGAGCGTTGGGTGCGCTTGGTCCAGACGGTGTTCGGGTTTTGGCAAACCAAAGTCCTCCGGCCGCCCCACGGCGAAGCGATACCAGAGCTCGGCCAGGGCGCGGCGCACGCCGGCAGGAAGCATTGCCGGCAAAATCGAATTTTGATCGATCGGCTTACCAAACGCATATTTCGGCAACACCCACGCGCCGCGCCGGGCCGATAAGAAGACCCGCTCCGCTACGCCTGGATGGCCGAGCTCGCACGCAAGATCCATGGCCGAGTTGCCCATGCCCACGACCAGCACCCGCCGGCCGCGAAGTGCGTGCGGGGCGTCTGGATCGATGTACGAGTGCGAGTGCATCTCCAGCCCGGAAAATTGTCCGGGCGGTGCTGGTCTTGGCCACGCCGGGTCCCAGTGGTGCCCGTTGGCCACGACCAACGCGTCGAAGTCCTCGGCGGCGCCGGAGGACAGGCTGAGGCGAAAGCCACCCTGCGCCCGAGGCTCGGCCCGTTCCACGACAGTTCCGAAGCGGATGAAGCGCCGGAGGCCAAAGGCGCTCGCATAGCTATCGAAGTAGCGCGCTACTAGGTCGTGGCGCGGGTAATCTGGATAGTCCTTGGGCAACGGAAAATCGCGGAACTGCATGCGCTCGCGCGAAGTATTGATATGCAATGAGCGGTACGCGCTGCTCAGACCGTTCGGGTTTTGAAACACCCAGTTGCCACCGACCCGGTCGCTCTTTTCGAAGCACTGAAACCGAACGCGAGCATCGGCCAACGCTTTGACGGTGGCGATGCCGCACGCGCCCGCGCCGACCACCGCCACTCTCGGGCCGCTCATCGCCGCAACTGCTCCGTCATCGGCTGGGACGGCATGTAGGTCATCGGGGGCCAACGCGGCGAGCGGAGGTTGATAGTCGTAGTTTCATCGGCAAAAACGAGCTATCCCGCGTTGCCCTTCGATGTGCAAGTGGGGCCGACCAAAGTCTCTTAAATCGCACGTGCGTGGCTGCGGGCGCATCCCGTTCGCGCGCAACACTGCTATCGTGGACCGAGGAAGGAGCGACAATGTCACGCATTTTAGTGGTGGAAGACTCCGTCAGCATGCGCTCCTTCGTGCGCAAGGCGCTCGAGTCGGACGCGCGAAGCGCGCTGGGGTCCGAAGTGGTCGAGGCGTCGGGCGGCTTCGAGGCGCTCCGGCTCTTACCGCGCGGTCCCTATGATTTGGTCATTACCGACATCAATATGCCGGACATCAACGGGCTCGAGCTCGTGAGCTTCATTCGGAAGAGCGAGCTACACAAGCATACCCCCGTGTTGATCATTTCCACGCAATCCGCGGAACGCGATCGAGCTCGGGGTCTAGCGCTCGGCGCAGACGGGTACCTATCCAAGCCATTCACGCCCCAAGCCCTGCAGGACGAAGCTTGGCGCCTATTGGTCCCCCAGGCCCGACAAGCCAAGCCAAATGGCTGAGCTTTCCGACAAGGCGCGCGAAGAATTCTTTTCCGAAGCGCAGGAAATCATCGAGACCTTGTCTCGAAATTTACTCAGCCTCGATCAAAACATCAAGGCCGGGCTCACCGACCCGTCCCTCATCAACGAAGCCTTTCGTGCGGTGCATACCCTCAAGGGCTTGGCCGGGCTCTTCGGAGCGGTTCGCCTCGGCGCGTTATCGCATCGCCTGGAGGACGTGCTCGACGATCTGCGTCTTGGCCGCATCGACCTGGGCCAAGACGTACTGGACGTCTTGTTCGGCTCTGTCGACGCCTATACCCGCATCTTGCAGTCGGAGAAATCTGGGTCAGACGAAGAGCTCGACGTGGAGCATTTGTTTGGCGAGCTCGAGCGCATCGCCGCAAGCGCAACCGTACCCGAGAGCCCGGTCGCGGGTTACGATTTGGATCCGGGGTTGCTTGCGGTGCTCACCGAGTACGAAGAGCACCGTCTGCGAGCCAATATCGATTTGGAGATGCAGCTTTACCGCTTGCGCGTGCAGTTCGACCTTGCGACGATCGACAAGGTTTTGGAACAGCTGAAAGAGCGCGCCAAGCGGCACGGCGAGATCATCACTTACTTGCCGACCGGGGAAGCGACCAGCGCGGACACCATCGAGCTCGATCTGCTCATGGCGTCCCGTGACGACCTTGCGACGTTGATCGGGTCCTTCGCTGCGGACCACGTCGTCATCGAAGAAATTCCCCGTCGCGCGCGCCGCACGGTTACGCCGGGGACGTTGCTGCCTCGAGCCGCCACATCGGTTGGGCACCCCGAGCGAGACGCGAAACTGCCGGAGCGAGGCGGCCTGGAGCAAGCCACCTCGTTACGGTCGCTCACCCAAACCGTGCGCGTCGATATTCGAAAGCTCGATCACCTGATGAACATCGTGGGTGAGCTTGCGATCGTGCGCAGCGCGCTCGGCCGCGTCTCGGAAAAGCTGCGCGCCGACGGTCAAAGAAAGCTTGCGGCCGAGTTACAGCGCCTGCACCGAAACTTCGATAGGCGTCTGGGCGAGATGCAGGATGGCATCCTGGAAGTTCGCATGGTTCCGCTAGGCCAAGTATTCGATCGCTTGGCCCGCGTGGTGCGGCAAATCAGCCGTGAGGTGGGCAAAGAGATCCGGCTCGTGATCACGGGCGCCGAGACCGAAATCGACAAACTGATCGTCGAGGAGTTGAGCGACCCGTTGATGCACATGATTCGAAATGCAATCGACCATGGTATCGAGCAAGGACAGCGCCGAGTGGAAGTCGGCAAACCGCTGGCCGGAACGATCGCTCTGAACGCCTTTCAAAAAGGCAATCACGTGATGATTGAAGTGGAGGACGACGGTCGCGGCATCGACTTGCCAAGCCTGGTGGAGAAAGCCATCACGCTCGGAAAACTGACCCGGTCCGAAGCAGAGGAGCTTAGCCGCGACGAAACCATGGCGCTAATTTTCTTGCCCGGGCTTTCGACGCGAGCGTCCGCGGGCGACGTGAGCGGACGCGGCGTCGGCATGGACATCGTGAAGACGAACATCTCCAAGTTGGGCGGCGTGATCGATGTGCACAGCGAGGGGGGCATCGGCACCAAGGTGGCGATCACGCTGCCCATCACGCTAGCGATCGTGAGCGCGCTCTTGATTCAGGCGGGCAGGCATACTCTGGCGATTCCGCTCGCCTCGGTATCCGAGGCGATCGCATTCGACGAGGGTGCCGTGCGCTTGGTGGACGGCCGTGAGGTGATTACACTCCGCGGTCAGACATTGCCCCTGTGTCGCCTCGGTCGATTGATGGCGCTCGAGAGCGAGTCCGACTCCATGCTCCGGCGCCGCTTCGTGGTCGTGGCGGCGCTCGGGCAGCGGCGGCTCGGGCTCGTCGTGGATTTCCTGTATGGTCAGGAAGACATCGTGATCAAACCCTTAGGCAAGTCGCTGGCCGGCGTGCGGGGCTTTGCCGGCGCCACCGAGCTCGGTGATCAGCGCGTGGGTCTCGTGCTCGATGCAGCTGGTTTGATCGAAGAAGTGCTGACGGGCGTGGACGCGCCGCGCAGCCTGGAGCGCGCCGGTGGTTGACTTGACCCAATCGACGGCGTCGCGCCTAGCTCGCCGCGTGGGCGATCGCGGCCCCGTTCGTGAATTCTTGATGTTCGCGCTCGCGGGTGACCTGTACGGTCTCGAGCTCACTCGTATCAAGGAGATCTTGAGCCCGCCGCCGATCACCATGGTCCCCCGAGCTCCAGCCGCGATTGTTGGTGTGTGCAGCGTGCGCGGTCTCTTGGTCAGCGTGCTCGATCTGAGGCGCAAGCTGCGCTTGGTGGAGCGTCCGTTGACGCGCCGTGCGCGCATCCTGCTCGGCGCAGCTGAGTCCGGAGAAGTGATGGGTCTCCTGGTTGACGAGGTGCGCCACGTGGTCCGCTTATCGGCGGGCGAGGTGGAGCCCGCAGCCGCGGCGCTCGGCGGAGACGTGTCGGAGTTCGTGCTGGGCATCGGTCGTCCGGCAGGCGAATTTTTGATCCTGCTCGATTTGCTGTCGCTCGTCTCGAGCTAGTCATGTCCAAAGCACTTCGAGGACCTCACGCCGTGGCGCTCAGCAAGCAGGACCGACCCGATCCTCAGAAAAGCTTGGTCGGCTTCGTCGTGGGGGGCATCGCCTATGCTGTGCCGATCTCCGTGGTGCGTGAGATCGTGAACCCCGTACCGCTCGCGGAGCTGCCACACGCGCCAGCGTGCGTCGCAGGCGTCGCCGATCATCGTGGCGAGATAGTACCAATCATCGACTTGCGGATGCGTTTCGGTTTAGCCCCACAGAGCGAGCCGCGAAAGAGCAAGTGGATCCTGATCGAGGTGGAAGGCCGCGGCGTTGGGCTCGCGGTCGACCGCATGACCGAAGTCTTCGGCAAGGGCGGGGCCGAGATCAAGGCCGCGCCGCAGCTCGGCGCCGGTGATGATTTACGGGGCATCGCCGGGGTCACCACCCACGGCGGCACACTCACCTTCGTGCTCGAAGTCGGGCAATTCGAAGCCTTGACGCGTCACATACCCGACGTGCGTCCGAAAACGTCACCCGAGGGGGCGCAGTGAGCAAACTTCGACAGCTCGAGGCCGCATTCGCGTCAGACGATCCGGAGTCACGTCGCCGCGCGCTCGCGCTCCTGCAAGAGCCGGGCTTCGAGCCAGGCTCATCGTCGCAATTCTTACTGCGCGCGCTCGGCGATGACGATTGGCGTGTCCGTAAGCAAGCGATCGAAGTCGTCACCGCCCTCCCGCCGTTTCCCGAGCTGCTGGCAGGATTGGTGCTGGCGCTCGAACCCGGCGATAACGTTGGGCTTCGCAACGCCGTGGTAGAAGCTTTGGGCGCATTCGGCGAGCCGGCGCTGAATGCGATTGTCGACAAGCTCCCCGCGCTCGACGCCGACGGCAAAAAGCTGGCAGCGGAAGCGCTGGCGCGGACGCTATTACCCGCCGCGCTCCCCGCACTGCGGCCGTTGCTCTTGGACCGCGACCCGAACGTGCGCGCCGCAGCGATCGAGGGAATCGCTCGGGTAGGCGCCGCGGCGGCCGACGATGCGCTCGAAATTCTCGAAAGCTTTCTCGCGCGCTCTGAAGAAGAACCATTCGTCCGGCTGTCGGCGTTGGATGGCATCAATCGCCTCGGCTCGCAGCTGCCCTGGCGCACTATCGAGCGCATGTTGAGCGATCCGGTACTGGAGCGATCGGCCTTGTCGGCGGCGGGTCGGTCAATGCATCCACAGGCCTGGGGCGCGCTATTGGCGGCGCTCGAGCGGGCCCAGGGCGGGGGCGTCTCGACGGTGCTCGCGGCTTTGCTGGAATACGCGCGTAGTTTCGCGCAAAGTGAGCTCTTGCTGCGCGCGGAACCGCCATCCGAGCGAGTCGTGGAACGGCTGCTCCGCCTGTCGTGCGCCGACAACGAGGACCTCCCATCGCGTAAAGCGGCGCTGATCGTCGCCGGCGCGCTCGGGCTCGAGCGTGTTGCGCCGCTCGCTGCCGAAGCCCTGTCAGACGTCAGGGTGCTCGGTGAGGCGGACGAGGCGCTCGGTTTGCTCGGCGCGCGTGCCGTGCCCGCGTTGCTCGAACGCCTCACCAGCGCGGATGCCGATACCTGCGCGGTCTGTATCGGGATCGTGTCTAGCCTGGCCGACCGAGCCTTGACCCCCCTGCCCGTCGCATCTATTCGCAACTGGGTCGACGCCGGAGTGCCCGTCGTCGCCCGCGCGGGGCTCGCTGCAATCACTTTGCTAGGCAACGAGACTTGTTTTCCGACGGTCGAGCGCTGGCTCGGTAGTGAGGAGGCCGGGAGCGCGGCCGAGACGGCGCTCGCCGCGCTCGCCCAGCGCTACCCCGATGCGGCACGAGCGCGAGCGCGCGGCGCCCGAGCGGAGGGCGCCGAGGCCCACGCCGCCGCCGTCATTCACAGCGCACTGGCAGCGCCGATTCGCGATACCGTCAGCGAGGACGTCGCTTATCTTTCGCTCTTGCTGTCCCACCCCGACAAAGCGGTGCGACGTGCCGCGTTGGCGGGCCTAGGCCGCGCCGGCAGCGAGCTCGGTGCGCAAACGGCCGGCTTCGCGCTGACCGATGAGGAGCCCGCGGTGCGCTATGCGGCGGTGCTGGCGCTAAGTCGCCTGCGCAGCGCAGACGGGGCGCTCGTCGGTATGAGCAAGCTGCTCGAGCTCGTCCACAGCTCCGCTGACGACGAGCTGACGGCGGCCGCGCTTGGCGCGCTTGCCGAGTCGGGCGACGCTCGCGTGCTCGGCGTGCTTCGTTCGCTGCTCCGCAACGCGCCGCCGCTGGTCGCCGTAGCCGCCATCGAAGCGCTGGCTCGGTCGTCCGATCCACGTCGCGTCGACGCGTTGCTCGAGGGCTTTTCGCATGGCGAATTGGAGGTGGCCAAGGCATCCATATTGGCGTTGAGCGACAGCGCTGATCCCCGCGTGATACCCCATCTTGGCGCTTGCCTCGATCACGCGGCTTGGGATGTCCGACGCTTGTCCGCCGACATGCTTGGTCGCATGGGCGGCGAAGCGGTGTTGATTCTACTGCGTGCGCGGCTATCTCATGAAGACAATCCCCGCGTCCTCGAGGCGATCAGCCGCGCCATCGAGGAAGCGAGCGGCGCCGACCATATCCCGCTTCCGCCGCGGGCCGAGAGCCTCGGGCCACGATGACCTTTGGCAGCTCCGGCGAGCCGCGGCCACGAATGGTGTCCAAGGAGTTCTTGCTTCTTCGAGACATGATCTACGAGCACGCAGGACTCAGCTTCGATGGCGACGCCATGTCCTTGTTCGATCGCCGGCTGGGCGAACGAGTGGCGGCGCTCGGACTGCGGAGCTTCAATGACTACTACAAGTACCTTCGCTTCAACGCGCGTGGTGCGGTCGAGCTCGAAGAAGCGATCGAGCGGCTTACCACCAAAGAGACCTATTTTTTCCGACAGGAATATCAACTTCGCTCATTTGCGGGCGAGCTTCTGCCGCGCCTCGCCATGCAAAACTCGGACTCCAAGCGGCTCTGCATCTGGAGCGCCGGCTGTTCCACGGGTGAAGAAGTGTATACCTTGGGCATGCTCGTGCGGGAGTCGGCGCTCTTCCCAAGTTGGGAGGTGCGCATCATCGGCAGCGACATCTGCAAGAGCAGCATCGCCACGGCGCGCCGCGGCGTATATCAAGCAGCGTCGTTCCGTGTCACCTCGGACGTGCTCCGTGCTCGCTACTTCCGGGAGGAAGCGGACGGCATGCACGTGATCGACGACGTGAAGCAGCTCTGCCATTTTGGCCAGTTGAATCTTCTCGACGGCGGTCGGTCGAGCATGGTTGGCCGCGTCGATGTCGTCTTCTGCCGAAATGTATTGATTTACTTCGACCTTCGCTCTCGGCGCCGCGTCATCGACACCCTCCTCGAACGGCTTTTGCCGGGTGGATACTTGTTGCTCGGGCACTCGGAGTCACTACTTCATCTGTCCACGGCCTTCGAGCTGGTACACTTACGTGAAGACCTCGTGTACAGAAAGCCATTGATCAACCAGCGTTGTGATGGGAGAGGCCGCCTATGACCAGTTCCTCGCACCCGCCACTGCGAGTGCTGATCGTGGATGACTCGGTCTTCAATCGCCGGAGCATCACCGAGATCCTTTCGACCAGTCCAGAGGTCGAAGTCGTCGGCAAGGCTGCGGACGGAGAAGAGGCCCTGCGTCTGGTCGGCATGCTTCGCCCGGACGTGATCACTCTCGACCTCGAGATGCCGCGTATGGACGGCTTCACCCTGCTTCGCATCTTGATGACGAAGATGCCGACGCCGGTGATCGTGGTCTCCAGTTACAGCCAAAAAGAGAATGTGTTCAAGGCGCTCGAGTTGGGCGCGCTGGACTTCGTGGCTAAACCCGATCGCTATGCGGATCCGGACCTAGCCGCCATCCGCGATGACCTCTTGCGAAAAATCACGCTCGCGCGCTCGGTGCGCTTGCCCGCCGTAGCCGCGCGCCGCGCGCCAGACTGGATGCCGCGCGCGGCGCAGCCCGATGCACGCCCGAGCCCCGCGTTGGTAGCTCCGCGGCACGTCGTGGCGATTGCGTCCTCGACCGGCGGCCCGAGCGCCCTAATGGACATCTTTTCGCGTCTGCCGGAGAGCGCGAAATTTGCTCTCGTGATCGCGCAACACATGCCTGACAAATTCACGCGCACGTTTGCCGAGCGCCTCGATCGTCGTAGCGCACTGCATGTGTCGGAGGCCCAAGACATGGATGTAGTCGGTGAAGGCATGGCTTTCGTGTGCCCCGGGCGACAGTGCATGGAGCTCGAAATGCCGCCCAAGGGCCCCCTGCGCGTCCGCGTGGGCCCCGCTGACGAACGCGATCGTTACGTGCCCAGCGCCGACCGGTTGCTGACGAGCGTTGCGTCGGCGGTCGGCAAACGCGCTATCGGGATCATCCTTACCGGCATGGGTGATGACGGCGTGCAGGGCGCCCGCGCTATCCTCGACGCGGGGGGCATGGTGGTGGCCGAGGCCGAATCGACGGCAGTCGTTTACGGCATGCCCGGCAGCGCGGTGCGTGCCGGTGCGACGACCCTGACCTTACCCTTGCAAGACATCGGCGACTGGCTCGCGAAGCTCTGACCGATTATCAATGGTAAGCGCCGGGCTCGCGAAGCGCGAAGGGCGCGACATCGGCCAAAAAACGCTCGCCGTTTTCGAGGCTCATTTCGTAGCTGCCGTGCATCGAGCCGAACGGCGTTTTCAACGGGCAACCGGACGTGTACTCGAACTTCTCGCCTTGGCGGAGCACCGGTTGATGGCCCACGACCCCAGGCCCCCGCACCTGTTCGATGTCGCCCGTGGCGTTGGTGATCAGCCAGTGCCGATTCAACAGCTGCACGGTATCGACGCCTTCGTTACTAATCGTGATGGTGTACAAGAAAAACCACTCGCCCTGCCGCGGGTCGGAATGTTCGGGAGAATATCGCGCTTCGACGCGCACGCGGACGCCGCGGGTGAGGGCTTCAGAGGTGGTCACGGCGGTGAGCATACCGCGGCGCGCGGGGAGAGCGCGCGCCAGGTTCGTGAAGTCAGACTTTGAGCGGAAATTCCGCGGCGAAACGCGCCAACGCGCCGGCCAGCAGCGTTTTTCGCCAACCTTCCAGGGCCGCGCCCAGGTCGAGCGTGCCGCGGCCGAGCACGTGGCTACGGAGGCCCTTGACGATGCGAGAAGGCAAGGCCAGCTCTGGGGCGACGTCTTCCGAGACGCACACCTCCGCGCGCGCGGCCGCGAGCCAGCCGTCGACTTGGAGCTCGCGCTTGGTTGCATAGGCCGGCGGGTCGATGGGCGTGAAGCCGGTGCCTTCGGCTGCATCGGCCACACGGGTCATGCCGGTCACCAACGTCTGCGACAGCTCGCGAGACCAACTGCGTGGCACGCCCTTGATGCGCTGCAACTCATCGACGGAACGTGGTAGCCGGCTCGCCAGCGACAGGAGCGTCTTGTTTTCGGGAGCATTTTCACGGTCGCGCTCGGGCAGCTGATTGAACCATTGAATGAGGTAGCGGAGGCCCGCTTGCCCACGGTAATCGAGCTGCCATGCATTGCGAAATGAATCGAGCGAAAGCACCGGCGCGGCCGCGCCTTCGTTCCAGATGGACTCGGCCGATGCCAGCGGCACCAAGTCGGCGCGACCGAGCGCGGCCACGCGCTCCTTGAGGAACGCATATAACTGCGGCAAATGCTCGACGTCTGCCGCAGCATACGCGAGCTGTGAAGCCGATAGCGGTCTTCGCACCCAGTCGTCTGCTTGATGGGCCTTGGTCGCCCGCAGTCCGAATGCGCGAAATTGTGCGTAAGCGAGCGAAACACTGTGCTCCACCGTGCTCAAGGACCAGGCGACCTGCGTGTCGAATACGCGCGGACGCGTCGTCAAACCCAGGCGCGCCCCGATAAGCATCACATCCTGCTGCCCGGCGTGTAGTACCCATGTGGAACCGCGCTGAAAGGCTTCGGCAATCGGCGTCAGGTCTCGAAGCGCAATGGCATCGACCAGAAAAATCTGGCTCCCGTCCGAGACTTGAAGCAAACACAGCTCGGTGCCGGAACGATTCGACTCGAACTCCGTGTCTAGGAACAGGGTTTCCGCGTCGAGCAGGGCTCGGTTCAACTCGGGCAGCTCGGCGCTGCTAGCGATCAGTTTCACGAGCTTCTCTTACAGGAATCTAGGCGCCGCTTGCCCATCCGATCGTCCAACGCACTGCGCCACCGTCTTTTAGCGAGAAGGGCTGCCTTTTAGCGTCGCCCGTGCCTAGAATGCGCCCCGCCGGTCGGCCGCTCGACCTGCGGTCTCGCCCGCTCTATAACGCTCAACCCACGAAGTATCCGCATTGGCCGCCTGTTACTTTGACGTCGACGGAACGCTGGTAACCAGCAATTTGGTTCACCCAACGCTCTACTATTTGATCAATCAAGGCACGCCCCTGCAGGCGGCGCTGCGCGTCGGGCGTGCGTTGTTGGGCGCCCCGCGCATGGCGCTCGCCGAGCTCGTCGATCGACGCACCTTCAACGAGCTCCTGTTCGCGAGCTTCGCAGGCATCAGTGAGGACCGCATGGTGCTGCTTGCGGAGGACGCTTTCGAGAATGTGCTTCGGCCTTCGCTGTATCCGGCGGCCAAGGGCCTGATCGAAAAGAGTCGCGCCGCCGGCCACGACGTGGTGCTCGTATCCGGCGCGCTGACCGTCGTTTTGCAGCAACTCGCTCGCTACCTGGGCGCGCAGGAGTCGATTGGCAATCGCTTGGAATTCAAGGACGGCATCGCCACTGGCAAGCTGTTGAAACCCGTCGTTGCCGGCCCGGAAAAGGCGCGCTTGATCCGCGAGCACGCCAAGCAGAAGGGTTACGATTTAGCCGAGTGTTTTGCGTTCAGTGATAGCTACTCGGACGTGCCTATGTTGAGCGTCGTCGGCCATCCTGCCGCCGTGAATCCCGACAAACGCTTGGCGCTTCTAGCCAAGGCCTACAGCTGGCCAAGCTTCGATTTGAATCACCCGACATGAATCATCCCTGCCTCGTTACTTTGGAGCGTGACAGCGCGCCGCGCGTCTTATTTTCCGGTGACCGACTCGTGGAAGTCGACTTGCCGCCCGGCACGCGCTGCATTTATCCGAAGCCGCCCGCGACCGGATTGAAGGATCCGGACGCTGCTATCCGTTACGCGCTCAATCATCCGCTCGGTACGGACCCCCTTCACTCCAAGCTTCGCCCGGGCATGAAGGTGACCATCGCCATCGACGACATTTCGGTGCCGCTGCCGCCCATGAAGCGTCCGGACGCGCGCGAGCGCGTGCTAACCATCGTGCTCGCGTTGCTGGCCGATCACGGCGTCGAAGACGTCGAGCTGATCATCGCCACGGGAATTCACCGACGCATGAAGGGCGCCGAGATTCGGCACATGGTGGGAGACGTGATCTTCGACGCCTACTATCCGGAGCGCTTGTACAACCATGACGCAGAGGACAAGGCGAACATGGTCGAGATTGGTAAGACCCGCCATGGGGACCCGCTCGAGCTCAACCGTCGGGCGGCCGACAGCGACCTTTTGATCTACGTGAACCTCAATTTCGTGGCCATGAACGGTGGGCACAAATCGGTTGCCGTCGGTTTGTGCAGCTACAAGAGCCTGCGCCCGCATCACAACCCGCGCACGATCGCCGCCTCCGATAGCTACATGGATCCAAAGCGCTCCAAGCTTGCGACGGATATCGAGCTGATGGGCCGTTTGGCGCACGAAAAGCTCAATATCTTCACAATCGAAACCACGGTCAACAATCGCATGTTCGACCGTTCGCTCGAGTTTTTGACCAAGAACGAAGACGACCTGAGCGGGGCCGAGCGCTTGAAACTGAAGGCCATGGTGCTGGCCACGAGCAAGCTACCGCAGGGCGCGCGCCAGGCCATTTTCGACAAGTTTCCGGCCCCCTACGAGATCACGGGTGTGGTCGCGGGTGCGACGGACGCCGTCCACGAACAAACCATCACCCGCAACTTCGAGCAGTACTGCGTGCCGATCGATGGTCAGGCGGACGTGCTGGTCACGGGTATTCCGTTCATCAGCCCGTACAACGTGCACGCATTTTTGAATCCGTTGCTCGTCCAAGTCCTCGCGCAGGGCTACTTGTTCAACATGTATCGCAACGCGCCGCTCGTGAAGAAGGGTGGGACGCTGATCATCACTCATCCTTGCACCGACAAATTCGATCACGAGCAGCATGCACCGTACATCGACTTCGTGCATCGTTTGCTGCCGGAGACTCGCGATTCCGAAGTGCTTCGTGAAAAATACGAAGAAAAGTTCGCAGAAGACCCGGCCTTCATCCAAATGTTCCGCACCGGCCATGCGTACCATCCAGCGCATCCGTTTTTCATGTGGTACTGGGGTGAAAACGGCCGTCAGCATTTGGGAAGAGTGATCGTCGTCGGCGCCGACAACGAGTACATCCCGAAGTTACTCGGCTGGGAGACGTCGCCCAGCATGGAAGATGCGCTGTATCGTGCGAAGGGCGGAGAGCTGCGTTCACTGGATGTGACCTTGCTCAAGGTCCCGCCGATCGTGATGGGCGACATGCGCCTGCCCAACTCCAACAGCAACGGAGGCGCTTGATGGTCGGCGTCGCTATCACGCCGAGTAAATCTGCGCCGATGCTCGACATGCAGCGCATGCTGCGAGGCCGGCGGCTGGTAGTCGTCGGCGGAACCGGCTTTTTGGGCAAGGTGTGGTGGGCTTTTCTGCTCTCGCGCTTTCCCGATATCGAGCGCATTTACCTGGTGATGCGGCCGAAAGGCGGGGCGGGGGTCGAAGAACGGTACGAGAAAGAAGTCGAGCCGAGCCCAGTTCTGGACCCGCTGCGCACTACGCACGGCGCAAACTTTACCCGCTGGATTCGCGGCAAGCTCACGGTGGTCGCGGGGGATGTGGTGCAACCCTTCTGCGGCATGTCGAGCGAGATGCGCGAAGACCTACGGGGCAACGTCGACGCGGTCGTCAATGTCGCGGGCGTGGTCGATTTCGATCCCCCGCTCGACGAAGCGCTCGAAGTGAACGCCTTTGGAGTGCAAAACCTGGTTGCCTTGGCGCGTGATCTTGGCGGCGTCCCCCTCCTGCACACGAGCACGTGCTACGTGGCTGGCACGCAAACCGGGCACGTGCCGGAGATCGACCCGCGAGAGTTTCCGTTTCCGCGTGCGCACGAGCTCGACCGTTCACACTGGGATCCCGATCGCGAGATAGCAGAATGCTTGGATGTGATCGAGCAAGCGCGGCACCGTGCGAGCGACGCCTTCCGCCAGAGCCGCTTCTTGGACGAAGCGAAGAAGAATTTGCTCGAGCGAAACGAGCCGGGCCGCGGCGCCGTGCTGGACGCCGAAGTGCGGCGCGTGAAGCGCAAGTTCGTCGAAGCCCGATTGGCCGAAATGGGCATGGAACGAGCCCAATTTTGGGGGTTTCCGAACACATACACGTACACCAAAGCGATCGGCGAGCAGATCGCCGCGTCCTCGGGACTACCCTTTACGATCGTACGACCTGCGGTCGTCGAATCGACCTCGCATTTTCCATTCCCAGGTTGGAACGAGGGCGTCAACACGAGCGCGCCGCTTATTTTCATCGTGCGCCAGGGAGGCCTACAGATCCCGGGCTCCGACAACTACTTGGACGTCATCCCCTGCGACATGGTGGCGGCGGGTCTCACGCTCGCGCTCGGCGAATTGCTCGAAGGCACGGCCAAGGCCGTCTATCAATTAGGCTCGAGCGACTCGAATCCGTGCACCATGCGGCGGTTCTTCGAGCTCAGCGGCTTGTACAAGCGGCGCTATTTTCAGAAGACGGGCAAGGGAGGGCCCGTCATGTCTTTCCTGCAGTCGCATTACGAGGGTGCCATGCTCTCGAAGACGCAGTTCGAGAAGTACGGCCCGAACGTGATCGCCCGGCAGGGGAAAGCGTTGTCGAAGATCATTCGTAAGGCCGCGGTCGGCCCGGCGGCGCCGCTTCTGAAGCCGGCCGCCAAGGTGCTGTACGAGTTTTCCGAGCAACAGCGGAAAGTGGGCAACGTGCTCACCGTGTTTTTGCCTTTTACTAGTCAATTTCATTACATTTTCCGGTGCGACAATACGCGCGCCGCTCACGCGCGGCTGTCGGAGGCGGAGCGGGCGATCGTCGACTGGTCGCCCGAGAGTATCGACTGGCGCTCCTGGTTTCTGGACGTGCACGTGCCGGGACTGGAACGCTTCGTGTTCCCGCAGATCGAAGAGCGGTTGCGTCGCCCGAAGAAGGCTCCGGAACGCCACGACACGTTGCCCGCTTTGCTCGACGAAATGGCCGAGCGCTTCGAGCTTGGTGTAGCATTGCAGCGGACCGAGAAGGACGGGCTGAGCCGGCTTTCATTCAGTGAGTGGCGCGAGCGCTCCGGTGCCTGTGCGGCGCGCTTGGTGGAAGCCGGCGTTCGTCCGGGCGATCGCGTGCTCCTTGCCGCGCAAAATCATCCGGCCTGGCCGATCTGTTTCTTCGGCATTCTGAAGGCCGGTGCCACCGTCGTGCCGCTCGACGCGAGTATCGATGGGGTCGCGGCGCAAAACCTGAAGGAGGCTTCCGGCGCGAAAATTTTCATCGCCGACGCGCAAGCCGAAGAGCGCCTCCGGCCTGCGCTGATGGGCGCTGTGCGTTTCCTCGACCTGCTGAGCATGTCGGAAAAGGGCTCGGTCGGGCTCGGGCTGGCCGTGGACGCGGACGACGTGGCGGTGCTCATTTACACTAGCGGCACGACGGGGCGGCCCAAGGGCGTGCAGCTCACGCACAAAAATCTGACAGCGCTGATTGCTTCACTGGCGCCGCTCTTTCCTCTCGGCAGAGGCGACCGAGTGCTCAGTGTTCTGCCGCTCCACCACACCTTCGAGCTAACCTGCGGCATGCTGCTGCCGCTCTCCCGCGGCGCGCGCATCGTGTACCTGGACGAGCTCAACGCCGACCGTTTGGTGAGCGGCCTGCAGATGGGCAAGATCACCGCGTTGATCGGCGTGCCCGCACTTTGGGAAATGCTCGAGCGTCGCATCGTTGCGCGCGTGGCAGAGCACGGCGCGCTCGCCTCTCACGTGTTCGAGTTTGCCATCGAGCTCAATCGCTCGCTCGGCAAGAACCTCGGTATCGATACGGGAAAGATGCTATTCGGTCCGGTGCATCAGGGGCTCGGAGGTCATCTCAAGTTCCTGGTCAGCGGCGGCGCGGCCCTGCCACGAAGTACGCATCACCTGTTTGCAGGCCTCGGTTTGCACCTAGCCGAGGGCTACGGCTTGACCGAGGCATCTCCGGTCTTGAGCGTGGCTCAAGGCGGGCCGCGCGCCCAGGCCGGTCATGTCGGGCGTGCCATACCCGGGGTCGAGCTGAAGCTCGAGTTACCGAACGCGGAGGGCGTCGGAGAAGTGCTGGCCCGGGGTCCAAACGTGATGCTCGGTTACGCGGGGGACGCGGAGGCAACGAGCGCCGTAATCAGCGACGGATGGCTGCGCACGGGTGACCTTGGAAAGATCGATCGCAGGGGCCAACTGACGATCGTCGGTCGGGCGAAAGACGTGGTCGTTGGTTCGAGCGGTGAGAACGTGTACCCGGACGACGTCGAGGCACGGCTTGGCCCGATTGAGCATGTGGCCGAGCTGTCGGTGCTCGGGGTCCCCGATGGCCGCGGCGGCGAACGTTTGGCATGCGTGGCAATCCCGGACACCGCGAATGACCTGTCACGCGCCAAGCGCCACGAGAAAGCTCGGGCGGCACTCGACTCGGCGTTGCTCAAGTTGCCCAGCAGCCAACGGCCAGCGCAAATCTTGCTCTTCGATACGCCGCTGCCCCGGACCTCCACCCGCAAGGTGAAGCGCGGCGAGGTAAAGCGCTTGGTCGAGCGCGCGCTCGCGAGCGAAGGGCCGGCGAGCGCTCGGCCGGCCGCGCGCGACGGCGCGGCCGCTTTGGTGCGCGCTGCCGTAGGCACCATCGCGCGCCGCGATCCGGGTCAAATTACCGCCGAAATGAGCGTGCGGGGCGACCTCGGGTTCGACTCGTTGATGCAGCTCGAGCTGCTCGTCGCCCTCGAGGCTCAGTTGGGCCACTCGTTGGACGCCGAGCGTCTGAGCGCTTCGAGCTCGGTAGCCGACGTCGAAGCGATCGTTCGCGAGACCAGTGATGCCCGGAAGATTGCTGCCACCAGCAGCATCGAGCAGGAACAACCGAAGCCCCTCGAGATCCCGCCCGCCTTGCGTGACGCAGCGATGCACTGGATGGGCCGCGCCCAGATGGGTTTCTACGACACGGTGCTGCGCACGACGGTCACTGGTCGCGCCTTCATCCCCCATAATCGCAGCGCGATCATCGCGGCCAACCACGCGAGCCATTTGGACATGGGCCTCGTCAAGTACGCGCTCGGTAGCTACGGCCGAGACCTGGTGTCGTTGGCCGCGCAGGATTACTTCTTCGAGGGGAACCGGTTTCGCAAAGCGTACTTCGAGAACTTCACGAATCTCGTGCCGATGACGCGCAATGGTTCGCTTCGTCAAGCCCTGCGCCAAGCCGGGGACTTGCTAGAGCAAGGCAAAACGGTGTTGATTTTTCCGGAAGGCACGCGCAGCGCCGACGGTGAGGTGCACGAGTTCAAAGCCTCGCTTGGTCACCTGGCACTGCACTACGACAAAGACATCGTGCCCATCTATTTAGCGGGCACGCATGCGGCGCTTCCCAAGGGCAGCACGGTGCTCCGGGGACGGGAGGTCGAGGCACGCATCGGGCTGCCGCTCTTGGCTGCCGAGCTCAAGCGACTAACGCGCGGGCTCCCGATGAGTGAAGCCTCCCGCGCCGTGGCCAAGCTGACCGAGCGTGCGGTCACGGAGCTGTCCAAGGGCCGGGTGCTCACCCTCGAGCACCTGCAGCCGAGCGATGTGCTGGCGCCACCCGCAATGCTCGAAGACCGCAGCTTGGCCCCCGTATTTCGTGAGCTGGAGACGCGCTTTTTAGCGGGCAGCGTGGAGACACCGGTCAGCTTTTATTTTTCGCTCGGCGACACCGAGCGTTGGAGCGTTCGCATCACGCAGGACTCTTGTCAGGTCACGGCCGGCAAGATCGAAAGCCCTGCGGACTGTGTGCTGAAGACCTCACCGGCCATGTTCACCCGCATCGTTCGCGAGAGGTACACGCCATCCCCGGCTGAATTCGTGGCCGGCGCCGTCAAATCCAACAACATTGCGTTGCTGTTTACGTTTCAGAAAGCATTTCAGCTGTCGCAGGCGGGTCATTGAGTATGGACGGTGAAGGAAACCGCCCCTTACCCAAGCGGCTCTGGGTTGGCGGCGCCACGGGGTTTTTGGGCTCGCATCTGGTGCGCTCGTTGTTGGATCAGGGGCACCGATTGGTGCTCGCTTCGCGCTCGGGCGGAGAGCTTTGCGGGATGCCGGTGCAGGCGATCGACGTGCTCGATCAGGCGGCAGTACAGGCGAGCGCGCGCGGCTGCGAAGGCGCATTCCTGGCTACGGGCAAGGTATCGCGCGACCGCAATGCAGGTGAGGAGCTACACCGCGCGCACGTGCTCGGCACCCGCAGTGCCCTCTCCGGACTGCGCGCGGCCGGCGTTGGGCGTGTGGTCGTGGCCAGCACCAGTGGTACGGTCGCGGTCAGCGGTGATGCTCATGCGATAGCTGACGAAAGTGCAAAAGTGCCGCTCGAGCTCGTGGCGATGTGGCCGTATTATCGCAGCAAATTGTACGCCGAACGCGAAGCGCTGGCGGCCAACGTGCCCGGCTTCGAAGTCGTTCTGGTCAACCCTAGCTTGCTGCTCGGTCCGGGCGATACCCGCGAATCATCGACCGGCGACGTCCGCCGTTACCTGGAGCGCGCGATCCCGGCGATCCCGGGCGGGGGCATTGCCTTCGTGGACGTGCGGGATGCGGCGCGGGGCATGTCGCTCGCATACGATCTCGGTCGCGCTGGCGAACGCTACATTTTGAACTCGAAGAATATGAGCCTCGCCGCGTTTTTTCAGCGTTTAGAGCGTATCACCGGGGTCAAGGCCCCGGCTTTACGCATGCCGCGCTCGCGCCCGCTGGCGATCGGCGTCAATCGCCTCTTCTCCAAGGCTCTACGCGCGATCGGCGGCGAACCCCCGGTCGACGAAATCAGCGTCGAGATGGCGCAATACTTTTGGTATTGCAGCGCCGCAAAGGCAGAACGCGAGCTCGGGTTCAGCGCGCGCGACCCAGGGGAAACCCTGCGCGAAACCGTAGCCGACCTGATCGCGCGCAAGGTCGTCTTTCCGAAACGCAGTGTGAGCTGAGCCTGGCGTCCTTTGCCCGCCCTGATTAGTTTGTCGGTAGCCATGGCACGGGCTCCCCGAGAGCCCGGTGTGAGCGTCCTCTCCACGCTGGTCGCAGAGATATACTTGCGCTCAGCGCGTTGGTTCGTCCAACGGGCTACTGTCAGCCGCGTCGCTTCCGGCATGAGCGGTTCGCCATCGGCCGACCGTCAGCGGACCGGGCTCAGCGCTTGCGCTTCACGATGTCCGTGCGCGTGGGAGTATCGGGCCTCTTGGCGATCGACGGTGCGCTCGCGCCGAGCTTGCCGCGCATCAAGTCGCCCAGATTGCCGAAGCCTCTGACCTCGGGCGTTTTCTGCTTTTTTTGCGGCTCCACTGAAGGGGTCGCCTCCTCGGCAGATGCGCTGACGGTGCCGGCCGCGAAATCGCGAAAATTTTGTTCTTCTTCGACGCGCGCGACGCTGGTTGCGCTGAAGCGGAGCTTGCCCTGAGCATTCGCGTCCAACACGACGACCGGAAACTCTTTCCCGATCGGAAAGAGCTTGCGGTGATCGGAACCCGGCGGCAGCGGCAGCTCACGAAGTGGGATTAGTCCATCGCCCTTCGCGGTCGCCACGAACACCCCGAACTTCTCTACACGCGTAACCCTGCCACTCAACACTTCATTCGCGCGGGGTGCCTCACCGGGCGGCGCAGATTGGCCGAGGGCCTTGAGCAGCGAGCCTTCGAAACGCGGCTCTACGACGCTAACTCGCAGTCGGTCGCCAACGGCGACCCGGACCTTGCCTTCTGCGTCAAGCAGCTCCACCCGCGGAATTCGGCCGTCGGTCAGCGTGCCCACGTCGACGAACACGGTATCGCTCGCGATCTGCATGACAGTCGCGTCGAGCACCTCCCCGCGGTTGAGCCGACGCCGAGCGCGATCGCTCCCGCCCTCGGTGGTCATCAATGAAGCAAAGCTGTCGGTCGCCATGGCGCGCAGCATGCCACTTGGTCGAATTTCCACAAGACGCGACGCAGCCTTACGGTGCTTTGAAGTGGCTCGGCGGCAACTTGCTTGTCCGGCCAGGCCGGACCGTTCACTCCTCGCCGGAGAGGAACGCGCTCTTAATCCTAGAAATTGCGCCGCGAACGCGGTCAGGCGCTAGACCGCAGCTGCTCGGGATCGCCCGATCCCGTACCGATCCCGTCATTGGGGCGACGTTCACTGGGCGCGCGCGCCGAGCCGAATCGAGCGCGCGACCGTAATGGCCGTCATGTGCACGATCGCGTCGACGTTTGCGCCCTGCTGCAACACGTTGACGGGCTTCTTCATCCCGAGGACGATGGGTCCGATAACATCCCCGCCGCCGATCACTCCGAGCAACTTGTAAGCGGCGTTGCCAGCATCCAGGTTCGGAAAAATCAGCACATTCGCCGCGCCCTTCAGGCGGCTGAACGGGTAGGGGGCGCGCGCTTCGTCGTCCAAGGCAAGGTTGGCTTGCATTTCTCCCTCGATCATCAGCTCTGGCATACGCGCCTTTACGATGGCGGTCGCCTCGGCCACCTTTTGCGACTGAGCGTGAGGCGCATCTCCGAAGTTGGAGAACGACAACATGGCCACGCGCGGCTCGAGCCCCAGATCAGTCACCGTCTCGGCGGCAAGCATGGCGATGCCGGCCAGCGTCTCGGCGTCTGGGTCGATATTGATGGTCGTATCCGCCAAGAAACGCACGCCGCTTTTTGTGATCACCAGATACATTCCGGCCGCGCGCCGCACGCCCTCGCTCACGCCGATGATTTGCAGAGCCGGCCGGATAGTGGCCGGATAATCCTGTCGCACGCCAGCCACCAGGCCGTCCGCGTCTCCCAGCTCGAGCATCATCAAACCAAAGGCGGTACGTGAACGGCGAATCTCCTTGTAAGCCGCGTGTCGCGTCACGCCCTTCCTTTGTCGCTTGTGCCAGTAGCCCTCCACGTACGCATCGAGCCGGCCGGATTCGCGAGGATCGACGATCGTCACTTGATCCAAGTGCAGTCCGAGCTTGCGCGCGTGCTCGTGAATGCGTTCGGGCACGCCGAGCAGCACGGGCTCCGCAATGCCCTCCTCTTGCACGCGCTGAGCCGCGCGTAAAATGTTGTCGCTCTCCGACTCGGGAAACACGATCCGCCGGGGATCGCTCTTGGCCGTCTCGGTGATGTTCCAGAGCACGCGACGTGTCGGCGAAATCGTGCGGTAAAGCCGCTCCCGGTACTCTTCCACGTCGATTCGGTCGCGAGCGACGCCGCTTGCCATCGCCGCCTCGGCCACGGCGGGCGCCACCCAATACAGCACCCGGCTGTCGAAGGGTTTGGGGATGATGTACTCGGGACCGAAACGCATTCGGTGTCTGCCGTAAGCGCGCAGCACGCTGTCCGGAACGTCCTCACGTGCCAAGCGCGCGATGGCTTCAGCGGCGGCGACCTTCATTTCTTCGCTAACGGTCGTGGCGCGCACGTCCAACGCGCCCCGGAAAATGTAAGGAAACCCCAGTACGTTATTGACCTGATTCGGGTAATCACTGCGCCCGGTGGCGACGATGGCGTCCGGCCGGGTCGCCCGTGCCTCGGCGTAATCGATCTCCGGATCGGGGTTGGCGAGCGCGAAGACGATCGGCTTTTTCGCCATCGTTCGCAGCATGGGGGCTTTCACCACGCCGGCCGCGGACAAGCCGATCATCACGTCGGTATCGACCATGGCGTCCTCCAAGGTGCGTCGACCATCGCTCTTTGGACGCGCAAACGGGGCTCGGAACTCATCGATGTCCCCGCGATCTTCGTACAGCACACCGCCCACGTCGACCAACGTGATGTTCTCGCGGCGGACGCCCATTCGCACCCACATCTCCATGCAGCTCGTCGCAGCCGCGCCCGCTCCTACGCACGTGACTCGTAACGAGTCCATCGGCTTGTCTTGCAGCTCGGCGGCGTTGCGCAAGGCGGCCGCCGAGATGATGGCCGTGCCGTGTTGATCGTCGTGAAAGACCGGGATCTTCATGTGTTTGCGTAGCGCGCGCTCAATCACGAAGCACTCCGGAGCGCGAATGTCCTCCAAGTTGATCGCGCCGAACGTTGGCTCGAGCGCCCGCACGATGCTGATGAACTTGTCCGGGTCGAGCTCGTCGACCTCGATGTCGAACACATCGATATCGGCGAAGCGCTTGAACAGCACCGCCTTACCTTCCATCACCGGCTTGGCCGCGCGCGGGCCGATGTTGCCGAGCCCGAGCACTGCCGTGCCGTTGGTCACCACGCCCACTAGGTTTCGGCGGGCGGTGTACAAGTCCACCGCGTCCGGGTCCTTCGCAATCTCCAGGCATGGTGCGGCTACACCCGGTGAATAGGCGAGCGATAGGTCGAGCTGGGATGCGACCGGCTTCGTCCACACCACTTCGATCTTTCCCGGGCGCCCCTCACGGTGATAACGGAGGGCGTCTTCATTTCTGCTCATCGCCGGCACCCTAGCAAAAAGCGCCTTCCGTGACACACTCCGGTCCGGTCATGAAAGCACGCACTGAACGGCTCAGTGAAGAGCTCGAACGAGCGGCCAGCCACGCGATTGCACGCGCTTGGGACGATCTGAACGGCACCTTGTTTCGGTTCGAGCTGATGCGGCCCGCCTTCATGTTGGTCGACTCACGCTCACGTCTGGGGCGATGGCATGGCGGACTGCGCGTGATCGAGCTGGCGCGCTCGTTGCTGCTGGAGCAGGGCTGGGGCGTGCTGACGGAAGTGCTCAAACACGAGATGGCGCATCAGTACGTGGATGAAGTGCTCGGTCAACCGGATGACGCCATGCATGGCTCCGTCTTTCGCCGGGTGTGCGAAGAACGCGGCATCGATGCGAGCGCGGCCGGCGTGCCCGACACTGAAAATACCCACGCGGTCGACCAGCATTTGCTCGAGCGGATCGCCAAGCTGCTGGCGTTGGCGGAAAGCTCGAACGAGCACGAAGCGCAGGCGGCAATGAGCGCGGCACAACGATTGATGTTGAAGTACAACATCGATCTCGCGATCAGCGGCCGTCAGCCCGAGCATCGCTTTCGCCATCTGGGCACGCCCACGGGGCGGGTGAACGAGGCCCAGCGAATTTTGGCGGGCATCCTCGGAGATCATTTCTTCGTGCAGACGATTTGGGTCCCCGTCTGGCAGCCCTTGCTCGGTAAGCGCGGCAGCGTGCTCGAGATCTGCGGCTCGCAAGCCAACCTCGAGCTTGCCGACTACGTACACGCTTTTTTGAACTTGACCGCCGAACGGCTGTTCCGGGATTTCCGTTCTACCGCCACGGGGCGGGGGGCAAAGCGCCTCACGTTCATCGCTGGCGTAATGGCTGGCTTTCGCGACCGTCTCGAGCGCGAGCGCAAAAAATCCAAAGCCGAAGGCCTGGTTTGGGTTGGTGATCCCGCGCTCGAGGGTTTTTTCAGGAAGCGCCACCCGCGCATTCGCTGGACGCGGTACGCGGTTGGCCACGGTTCCGAAGCCTATGCGCGCGGCCGTGAAGCGGGCGCGAAGATCGTCCTTCACCGCGGAATCAGCGCGAGCGCGAGCGCCAATACGCCAAGACTCTTACCGGCCGGTAAGTCCTGACCGTTGTTCTCGACTCCCAGTGCAAAGCTTTCCAGAATACGGTTCGGTGAGCACGAGCGGCGACGAACCCGTCAGCGAGGGCGATCCGCTGCTCGGCGCGGTCCTCGCGGGGCGATATCGGATTGAGCAGCTGGTGGGAGCCGGGGGCATGGGCGCGGTGTATCGCGCCGCGCACGTGCACATGCGCAAAGCCGTAGCGGTGAAGGTCTTGCACCGCGAGATGGCAGCCTTCCCCGAGGTCGTTGCGCGCTTCGAGCGCGAAGCGGTGGCCGGGGGCCGCATTGATCACCCGAACGTGGTCTCGGCGAGCGATTTCGGTCAGCTGGACAACGGTTCCTTTTACCTGGTGCTGGAGTACGTAGAGGGCCAGAGCCTGGCCAAGCTCGTGGAGAGCACGGGAGCGCTCTCGGCGCCGCGCGCGCTGTCCATCGCGCGCCAAATTGCAGAGGCCTTACGTGCCGCGCACAGCGCGGGCATCGTGCACCGAGACTTGAAGCCGGAGAACGTGATGCTGGTCGCGAAAGACGAACGACCGGACCTCGTCAAGGTGCTCGATTTCGGCATCGCCAAGATCGAGGTCGAAGCGGCTGCCCCTCAGCCCGCCCTCACACGAGTCGGAACCGTGTTTGGCACGCCCGAGTACATGTCACCCGAACAAGCCCGTGGCGAGTTGGTGGACGCACGCGCCGACCTGTACACGGTCGGCGTCATTTTATTCGAGATGCTGAGCGGTGTCTCGCCGTTCAAAGACGATGACTTGGTCGTGGTGCTCACGCGCCACCTAACCGCCGACCCCCCGCCGCTCCCCGCCGACCTAGATCCCCAGATTGCCGGGTTGGTGCGGCAATTAATGCGGAAAAATCCGAACGAGCGTGTGCAATCGGCACACGAGTTGATCGAGCGCATCGACGCGATCGTAACTGCGCCGGTTGGCTCGCTCGGATTGGCCGGCGATTGGCGGTTGGGGCCGGCCCATTCTGCCCGCGTAGCCATGCCCAGCATGGAGCTCGAGGCAGCGCGCTTGGTCACGCCGGCCGCGGGCTTGGCGCCCACTCTGCTCGAGCAGAGCGTCTGGGGGGCATTGCCCTCCGCGTCTGCTCGTAAGCTTCTTCGCCGTCGCGTTGCAATCGGTCCGCGGACGGTCGCCCTTGGAAGCTTAGGCTTTGCCGCGCTCGGTGCGGCGCTTGGCATCGCCGCAATCGTCGTCTTTGGCGCGCGGTTGTTCGGCGGCAGAAGCGAAGTCAGCGGGGCAGGTAGCGCCGGCGCTCGGCCGGCGGACATCGAGCTCGCGCAGCTCGTCCAACGCGTGGAGGGGGGAGACCCGAGCGCGCTCGACAAGCTCGGCGCGCGACCGGAACAGCAGCGCTCGCTCGCGGTTTGGCGCGCTCTTGCCCACCGCTATGCCGCCCTCGGGCGCTTCGACGAAAGTTTGAATACTTATCGAAGCGGGGCTGCCGCGCAGCCGGGTCTGCTCGAGGACCGAAGGCTTTTTAGGGACGTGCGCATGGCGGCAGCAGATCCGGAAGCCGCCGAGAAAGCCCTAAAGTTTGCCGCGGGCAGCTTGGGTGCGCCCGGCGCGGACCTGCTGTACGAGGTCTGGGAAACATCGAGGGGGGTGCCGAGCCGAGGAGCGCTCGCCAAACAAGCGCGCGCCTACCTCGACGAGGACGATGAGCGGGCCAGGGCATCACCGGCGCTCCGCCTCTTGCTCGAGCTCGGGAAGTCCCAACGAGAAGGTTGCTCGAGCGTGAAACGCTGGCTCGAGCGAGCTCGAGCCGAAGGCGACGCGCGCGTAATTCCCGCGCTCAAACGCTTCGACGACCGGCGAGGCTGCGGCTTCCTTGGGCTTGCTGACTGCTACGCTTGTCTGCGTGCGAGCAAAGACTTGGCCCTAACGGCCGATAGCGTGGCGCCCCGTCCGGCCCCGACTTTCGACTGAGGGCATGATTCGCGATCGCCAGCGGGTCTGCTAACTTCAGCTCCGTCATGAGGCTTCTGCGCGTCGCGGCGGCGACCCTAAATCAGACCCCGCTCGACTGGGATGGTAACCGCGCGCACATCATCGCCGCGATCGAAGAGGCTCGCGCGGAAGGCGTCAGTGTGCTGTGTTTACCGGAGCTCTGCATCTCGGGTTACGGCTGTGAGGACGCCTTCTTTGCGCCAGGCACTCAAGCCATGGCGCTGACCGTGCTGGAAGAAATTCTGCCGTACGCGCGCGGCATGATGCTGAGCGTTGGCCTGCCGCTATTTCACAACAAGGCCCTTTACAACACCTGCGCGTTCGTCGCAGACGGAAAGCTCGCGGGCTTCGTCGCAAAACGCGCGCTTTCTGGCGACGGCATCCATTACGAGCCGCGCTGGTTCAAGCCTTGGCCCGCCGGCATACGCACTAAGATCTCGGTCCTGGGCCAGGAAGTACCCCTCGGCGATGTCTTCTTCGACTGTTCGGGAGTCCGCATCGGCTTCGAGATCTGTGAGGACGCTTGGGTTGCGCAGCGGCGCGGTGCAGAGCTTGCCCTGAACGGCGTAGACCTGATCTTGAATCCTAGCGCCAGCCACTTTGCCTTTGGCAAGCAAGCGGTGCGGCGGCGCTTGGTGCTGGAGGGCTCGCGCGCATTCGGTGTGAGCTACGTATACGCAAACCTAGTGGGGAACGAAGCCGGACGCGCCATCTACGATGGCGATGCGCTGATCGCCACCGCCGGCAAAGTGGTCGCGCAGGCCCGTCGCTTCGGGTTTGCCGACTACGCGCTCGTCAGCGCAATAGTGGATATCGATTTGACTCGTGTCCTGCATGCGTCACTCAGCAGCTCGCAGCCGCGCGCGCTGAGCGCTCCTCTGGAATGCGTGTTCGTGCGCTTCGACTTGCCCGTGATAGAGCCGCACAAAAACGAGGCGGCAGTGGAGGAGTGGGAGCTCTCGCCGGCGATCAAGGAAGAGGAATTTGCGCGCGCGATCGCCCTCGGCCTGTTCGACTATTGTCGCAAAAGCCGGGCGCGCGGCTTCGTCGTCTCGCTGAGCGGCGGGGCGGACTCCGCGGCCGTGGCGTGCTTGGTGGCGCTGATGGTGCGCCTTGCCGTGCGCGAGCTCGGCCTCGACGGCTTTGCCGAAAAGTTCCGGCACGTGGAGGGTTTGGCGCGGCTCATTTCGGAACGAGAGGTGATCGCCGCCCTCCTCACCACGGTGTATCAAGCCACTCGAAACAGCTCACCGGTCACCCGCGACGCCGCCGCGCAAGTTGCGCGCGCGCTCGGCGCCACCCACCTCGAGCTCGAGATCGACGCCCTGGTCGACGCGTACGTTTCGCGCATCCAAAGCGCGCTCGGGCGCGAGCTCGAGTGGCAGCGCGATGATCTGGCGCTACAGAACATTCAGGCTCGCGTCCGTGCCCCCTCCGTGTGGCTGCTCGCGAACCTAAATTCCGCGTTGTTGCTCGCGACCAGTAATCGCTCGGAGGCCGCGGTCGGCTACGCCACGATGGACGGCGATACGGCCGGTGGCCTGAGCCCTATCGCCGGGATCGACAAGGCGTTTTTGCGGCGTTGGTTGGTATGGCTGGAAAAGGGCGGGCCTTGCGGCCTAGCCGGCATACCCGAGCTGCGCGCGGTCAACGTGCAGGCCCCGACGGCCGAGCTCCGCCCCGCCTCTGCATCTCAGACCGATGAGGCCGACCTGATGCCGTACGAAGTATTGGATGCCATCGAGCGTTCTGCCATTCGCGACAAGCGCAGCCCGCGTGAGGTACTGACGGTGATCCGCGCCGAGTTTCCCAATTATACGCGTCACGAGCTGTGGCTCTGGCTCGACCGTTTCTTCCGGCTCTGGAGCCGTAATCAGTGGAAGCGTGAGCGCTATGCCCCAAGCTTTCACGTGGACGACGAGAGCTTGGATCCCAAGACATGGTGCCGCTTTCCAATCTTGTCGGGCGGCTTCGAGCGCGAGCTGCACGAGCTGAAGCTCGAGCTGGCCCGGGCGCAACCCTAGCGCGGCTCGTCTCCCGTCCGGCAATCGCCAAGATTGTCCTCGCTTTCTGGCGAAGCCGCGCACCTGAGCGCAGCGGCTTTTGCCGATTCCCTCGCATCCGGTCGCGCCGCCGAAGGCTCGGCCGGCCCCGTCGTGTTCCGTGACCATTCAAAAGAGACCGGCTTGGATTCGCAAGCCAGAGCGTTCATCTCGAGCGCCGAGCGCCGAGCGCCGAGCGCCGAGCGCGGGAACGCTCGGGGCGCCGAGCTTTACTAGCGGTGGACCACCACCAGCGTGGAAGGGCCGAGCCACGGCAGCCAGCGCACGCCGTGCCAACCCTTTGGCAGCGCCGGCTCGGTAAACTCGAACATGGCTCGACCGTCGATGGGTGACAGGTTCACGCAGCCACCGCTTTTGAATTCGCCCCAGCTGTCGTGCCAATAAGCCGTATGCAGCGCGTGGGGCCCGCTGAAATTTTGCGTCCACGGCACGTCCGAATGGATCAACTCACCGGGTGCCTCCATGGTTGCGGTGGCGAACTTTCCGGAGATCGGAAACGTGCCGGTGGGCGTCAGCGCGTGTTCGATCGGATCCTCACCAGGTTTCGCGAAGCCGCCGCGCCCAGGCGAAATCAGCGTCGTGTATACCGGGTCCGTGCCCTCGTAGGCGATCAGGTAGCCGGCGGTCACCGCAACTTCGAGCCAGGTGGCGCGTCCCTTGGGCGCCGCGCCGGAGCCGTCTTGTTGACCGACGCTCGCTCCCCAAGGCGTCTTGGCTTGCGGGACGGGAAGCACGGCGTCACTTTCTTTGATCCACAGATCGTCGCGTTTCGTGCGCAGGTAGTGGTCGCTGCCCGCAGTCTGATGCTCCTCACTCAGCTCGACGAAGCTGAGACGCGCAAAGCTGCTGCTCGCTAGCGTGAAATCGCCGTTGGCGGCGCGAACATACGCCGGTCTGTCCTTGGCTCGGAAGAATGCGAGTGGAAGCCGCGCGTCTCGACCCAGTCTGACGCCCTGAAATTTGACGACCGGATATGGGGTGACGCGTGCCTTTGGCAGCCATTGGTAGTCGGCGCTCAGCAGAAAATCCTGACCCTGCACGCCGACCTCGTTGCTGTACGCCACGGTCGAGCGGCGATGAAGCGATCTACGCGGCTCGTGAATTGCGAGCGGCAGGTCAGGAAGCTTGATCGAAGCACCGGGCAGCGCCAATGTGCTATCGAGGCCGAGCGATTCACCATAACGATGCGGCCATGGCGAAGCGAGATTAGGCGCGTAGGGAAGCACGGCCCGGTAAACCGGGTCATTGGCGTTCAACGTGGCACGGTTGCCGTCTACGCACACGTAGCCCCGCGGCTCGATGGCGTACCATTCCGTGCAGCCCGGACCAGACATCGGTTTGCTACTCTTCAGCGCCACCGAGCCGCCGGTCCACAGGTAGCCGATCCACTCTTTGCTCGCGTCCGGCTCCGGTCGAATCCACACGTAGCGCGTACGCGCGTAGACCCGTGGCCCTCCCTGGTCAGCGGCAAGCGGCGCTTCTTCTCGGGTGGGGGTGCGAGCCTCGATCGCCGTCATTGGAACGGACGCCGTCGCCTTGAATTGCGACTCGCTCAGTGCTGCGCCGCTGGAGGCGCCTGCGGGTACCGACCCGGTGCGCTTCGAGCTAGCGGCATGAGGCGCTTGGCGTTCGACGGCGTCCGGTGTGGCCAGGGCGCAGGCCTCGCCGAGCACTGCGCATACGACGAACCAAAGGGACTGCCGATGCTCACTTCCGACTAAACGCGACCGAACCACGTCCGAGGGTAGCGCGCATTTTAGACGCGGCCGGCTATTCTTTTGCGGATTCGCGCTGTACCGAGTGCGTGATACCAACGCAGGAGCTTGCTACGCCGGAACGCGCTCGTGACTACTCTTTTCGCCCCTGGCTCGCCTCGAGCTCGCGGCTCGTTGTCAGGAAGGAAGGGCGTGACGGTCCCGACCCGCGTTTGCGAGCCCCAGACCGAGGCCGAGCTGATCGCCCGCGCCCGCGCCCTCTCAGGTCTATCGTTCGCCGAGCTCGCCCAGCGTTTCTCGCTCATGGCTCCGCCCGATCTGCGGCGTGCCAAGGGCTTCGTGGGTGCATTGCTAGAACGGGCCCTCGGGGCGAGCGCGGGGTCGCGCGCGTTGCCCGACTTCGAGACGCTCGGCATCGAGCTAAAAACCCTGCCGGTCGACGGACGCGGCCGGGCTCTCGAATCGACATTCGTGTGCACGATCCCGTTGGCCGAAATCGGCGAGGTCGAATGGCAAGCCTCGCGGGTACGGCGCAAGTTGAGCCGTGTGCTCTGGATCCCGGTCCAAGGCGAGCGCGAGATTGCGGTGCCCGAACGCCGCATCGGCGAACCACTCTTGTGGTCGCTCACGCCGGAAGTGGAAGCCAGGTTGCGCTTCGATTGGGAAGAGCTTGCCGGCATCATCGGCCGGGGTGACGTGGAATCGATCACCGGCCACATCGGGCGCTGCCTGCAGATTCGGCCTAAAGCCGCGGACTCACACGCCCGGCGCCGCGCTATCGACGCGGACGGCGTCGGCTTTGCCGCCTTGCCTCGCGGGTTTTACTTGCGTGCAAGCTTCACCAGCGAGATCGTGCGCGCGCATTACGCGCTCTCCTCTTACGACACTTCGTCGGGCAGCGGCGAGACCCCGACATGAATGTGGTCGTAATGGTCTGCGTTGTCATCAGGCGTCAAATACTCGTGAAATAGCCCGCTATCGCGGAAACGGCGGGCGAACGCGTTGGCCACCGGGGCGTCTTCGGACCGCTCCGCGCCGAGCCCTTTGCGGAAGTCTTGCCGCACTTCGTAGTGTACGCCGAGTCGCGTGAAGCCATGCATATCGAGGGCTAGGCCATAAGCGTGCAGGCTGACACGACCCTTGTTGCTCAGGCGGTACACGTAGGCGCCCGAGAAGCGTATCTCGGTCACGCCGAAGTTGGAAAGGTCCGGCCCGATCAGGCTCAATGCCAAAATCAAACGGCAGTCGGCGATCAATTGGCCGTTCGCCCCCGAATAGTAGCGGACCCCGCCGATCTCGCCAGCCACGACGATGGGCGTCTTCACGCCCAGCTCCCGCTCGAGCGTTCGAAAGTGAACGCCGCGCTCAGTCAGGCGTGCCAAGCAGTCGGTGCCGCCCGGTAAGATCGAGCGCAGCTCGTTTCGGGCGCGCGGTCGCGGTACGTCCCCGAGGGTCTTCGCAAAGACGGAGGACGGCGCCGCCGCGGCGATCTTAACTGGGCTCGGGCGGCGCGCGGCAATTGCGTCAGGCGTCCGTAGCGGGCTCGAGTGCACCGCTTGCCGCGAAAGTGCGCGGGGCGGCCAGTCGTAGTTTGCGGGCACCACCCAGCCCTCGCCGACCGTTGGGGGATAACTTGCGACGTTTGCCTCGCGCGCGCAGCCACTCAGCGCGGTCAGGGCAAGGGTCACGAGCGAGGCTTTCCCGTTCACGCCCGAAATTGTGCCAGCGAGTCCAGGCTCCGGGCCAAGATTTGAGCGTTCGGTGAGGTGCCGGTCGGTTCGACGTGGCGATCTCGCCCGGCGGCTCAGGCATCGCTGCCACGGTCGGCTTGCTCGATCAGAAAAGGAGCGTGCGTGAATTGTCGGACTACTTCCGTCGCGTAGCTTCCGGAGGGCAGCGAGAACGCGAGCTCGAGCCTTCCCACCGCTGACCAACGCAGCTCCAGCTGCTCGACCTTGGCGATCAAATCTCGGCGGGTTCCGGGCGCCATGCGCGCAAGCTTCGCTCGCGCTTCTTCGCTCAACCCGAGCTCATTTATCACCGATAGCTCGAGCGCCGCTGCGTCGGCCGATGTGGAACGCGCCTTGGGACCGAAAATTGGACCGGTCAGGTGGACGTCGCCGCTGGCCAGCCGCGGTTGCTCCCCCGCCACGTCCTCGACCGCGAACATTGCGCCCGCGTTGTTCAGGCGCACGACCTCGCCCAGCATGAGCTGACCGAGACCGCGCGCTCGACGTGCGGAAAAGTAGCGATTGAAAACCTCGGCTTGGATCACGCTTGGGTAAAGCTTGGTCAAAAAGCGGGGCAGCCCATGCAACTTCGCGCCCTCGGCGAGCCAGCCCATGGCTTGGCGCAGGCCGTCCCCAGCTCGCCCAAAGCGCTGGCCGCCGTAGTAATTGTACAAGCCGAAGGTGCGCAGCACATCGGCCACGGGCAAGGCCTTCTCGAGTGCGGACGAGTCGGCCGTGACGAGGGTGATGCGGAAGCGATTGCCCAAGAGGTGGCCAGTGCGGAGCTTGTTGCCGTGTCGCGTATGCTCGACGATGCTTACCCCTTCCGGTAATTGCCAGTCGCTCGGCGGTCTCGCCTTTAATGGCAGCGACAGCCACTGCCGTGTCACGGCGTGCTTGTCTTTCAGCCCGGCATAGCCCACATCGCGTTCGTCGACGCCGGCGGCTCGAGTCACCGCACGCAACATGGCGGGCGTCGTGAAGCCGCGCTTCTCGACCCGCACATACAGATGCTCGCCTTCGCCGCTGTGAGCGTAGAGCGGCACTTCGTCGACCACGAAGTCCTCCGGCTCCGGACCGATGTGGGCGGCGAGGGCGGGCAGATCAGGGCTGATCAGCCCGGGTTCGTGGGGCGCAATTCCGGAAATTGCGAAGCTCTCGGGCGAGGCCGTCATCGGCGTGGCGCAGCGTCGCATCATTTTTATGAGCGCGCAGCGCGCCCCGTTCATTAAAAGGCGCAGGGATCCGGCCAGGCGGCTCGAACCTGTGCGTCGGGGCCCCGGATTCTGAGGCTTTCGCTTGACCTGGGCGGAGGCGGGGCGGGAGAGTCGATATCGGAGTGAGCACTCATGCGCCGCATGCCAAGCCCAAAACGGGCCTCGTGCTGTCCGGCGGCGGCATGCGCGGTGCCTATGAGGTCGGCATCGTCGCGGGCATCATGGAGGTTCTGGATCCGGAGCCCGGTTCGGACCCAGTATTCCAGATTTTTGCGGGAACCTCGGTAGGGGCGATCAACGCCACCTACTTGGCTTCGAACTCGGCGCATGCCGACCACGGCGTGGAGCGCTTGGCCGAGGTTTGGAACAGCCTGCGGCTCGAGGACCACGCGCGCTTTCGTCCCTTCGGCTTGCTCCGCCTGCCCGAATCATTGGCCCGCTTTCGATCTAAGCCGAGCGAGAGCTCAGGCAGCTCGCTGCTCGACTCGCGCGGTATCGAGGTGCTGGTGCGCAGGAGCATCGACTGGGCGAAGCTGCACGAGAACATCGACCAGGGCAGGATCGACGCCGTAATGGTGGCGGCGCTGCACGTGCTCTCGGGCCGTACCACGCTGTTTACCGAGCGCGCCCCCCACTGCCGAATCGAGCCCACGCTCGACGAGCGCAAAGTAACGTCATTCGAGCCCATCACGGCGGACCACGTGCTGGCATCGGCGGCGATCCCGCTGCTGTTTCCCACGCGGCGCATCGGTCAGCACTACTACTGTGACGGCGGCCTGCGCTTCAACACGCCGATCGCGCCCGCGATCCGCGCGGGTGCCGAGCGGCTCGTGATCGTGTCGGTCCGTCACGAGCGCTCACAACGTGAAATAGCCGCCGCCGAGCATGCCGATGCGGGCAAGGGCGGAGAGCTAAGCTCGGTGTTCTTGATTGGCAAGCTCCTGAACGCGCTGCTACTCGACCCAGTTGCGTACGACCTGCAAGTGCTCGAGCGCCTGAACCAGGTGATGGAGGTGCTGGAGGAGACGCTTGACGGCGACGATTTAGAGCGCATTCAAAGAGTGTGGATCCAGCATCGCGGCGCGCCTTACCGTCGCTTGAAAAAGCTGGTATTCCAGCCGTCTCAAGATCTAGGCCGAGTGGCGGGCGAGTTCATAAAAAGGTCGCTAAAAACCAGCAACCTTCGACCCGTAGCCCGGTACATCATCGAAAAATTCGCCAGCGACGCACCGGAGCCGGAGGCGGACTGGGCATCGTATTTGCTGTTCGACGGCAGTTTCGCCCACGAGCTGATCGAGATCGGCCGGCAGGACGCCCGGGCGCAGGCCGACAAGATTCGGGAATTTTTCCGCTAGACCCAGGCGCTACCGGGGTGTCCTCGGCAGTGCCGAGGGTAGTGGCCGCTTTCGCCGGGCCGGGCAGGAATGAATCTTTGCCGCCGGGTGTTCACCCGGCACGCGGCATGGTGCCCGCGCAGATTGAGGAAAAGCGATGCTCACTCGGCCATTGACCAATCCCTTGTTCCTGATCGCGGCTTGCGCGGTCGCGTCCGGCGGTTGCGCCAAATCCGCCAACGCACAGATGCACCCGGAGATCGCCGCCGAAACCAAAGTAACGGCGCCGGTTACCGTGCTGCCGAACCCGCTCTTGGCCCACACCGGCGCGGAGTCCATCGCCGACATCACGGCCCGCGTGCTGCCGTCGGTGGTGAATATCTCGATGACCAAGGTCACCAAGATGTCGGGTTCCGGAAGTTTTCTGCCTTTCTTTGGCAACCAAGGCCAGGAAGATCGTCGTGAACAAGGCATGGGTTCGGGAGTGATCGTTTCGAAAGACGGTTACGTGCTGACGAACAACCACGTCGTGGCCGACGCGCAGGAAATCAAAGTCACGACCTCCGATCGGCACAACTACGATGCGACCATCGTCGGCACCGATCCCAAGAGCGATCTGGCTGTCATCAAAATCAAGGGCTCCGTCGGCAACCTCACACCGGTGGAGTTCGGTGACTCGGGTCGTCTTCGTTTGGGCGACATCGTTTTGGCCATCGGCAATCCGTTTGGAGTCGGCCAGACCGTCACGATGGGGATCGTCTCTGCCAAAGGCCGTTCGGATCTCGGCATCGAGGCATATGAAGACTTCATCCAAACCGACGCGGCGATCAACCCCGGCAACTCTGGCGGCGCCTTGATCAACAGTGAAGGTCAGCTGGTTGGCATCAACACCGCGATCTTGTCGCGTAGCGGCGGCTACCAAGGCATCGGTTTTGCCATTCCGAGCAACATGGCCGCGCCGATCATGGATAGTCTGAAGAAAACCGGCAAAGTCGTGCGCGGTTGGCTAGGCGTCGCGATCCAAGACGTCGATCAAGAGTTGGCCGACGCCATGAAGCTGCCGAGCGCCACCGGCATTCTCTTGTCCGACGTGAAGCCGGGCACGCCGGCCGCCAAGGCCGGCCTGGCTCGGGGGGACGTAGTGCTCAAGGTCGACGGCAAGGTCGTCGATACCAGTGGGCAGTTTCGGAACATGATCGCCGCCAGTGGCGCGCGTCACACCGTGCACCTCGACTTGGTGCGCGAAGCAAAGGCTACGGCCGCCGACGTGCAGCTCGGTGAAATGCCCGAGGCCGAGGCCACGGCGGCGGCGGGGCCGAGCTCCGCTCAAGGCGGGGCGCTGGACGGCATCGTGCTCGAGAACCTCAGTCCGCAAACGCGGAGCGCGTTCGAGATCGACGACAGCGTCAGGCAAGGCGTAGTCGTCACGCGCCTCGATCCGCAGAGCAGCGCCGCCCGGGCCGGTTTGCGACCAGGCGACGTGGTGCTGGAGGTCAATCGCACTCGGATCGGATCGCCCCAACAATTTCAGGAGCTTTACGCGAAGTCCAAGAGCCGCGTCCTACTACTCGTGAATCGCCGCGGCAGCACGACGTTCCTGGTCATCAAAGGCTGAAGCAGAACGCCGCCGAATGCGCGAATCCGCGCGGACCTGCGGGTTGGTCGTACCCAGGCCGCGCACTAGGCGCTAGCATGCCACCGCCACATGTCCGACCTGAGGCCCGCTTCGTCGTCGATCTCCGAGGGGTCGGCGCGGCCGGTTTCGGTTCCCAGTTTGCCGCGCGCGCCGCAGAGCAGTTTAGCTGCGGTGAACCCGCGGGTCTGCCCGGCATGCGGCGCGCGCTATCCGGCGGATTTTCGGGTTTGTCCCCGCGATGCGACACCGCTCGAGGATGCACCGAGTGACGAGGATCCACTGGTGGGTCAGCTTCTCGATGGCAACTACGAGGTCGTGCGCGTGATCGGCGAGGGTGGCATGGGGCGCGTGTACGAGGCACGGCACACGAGGCTCCAGACCAAGCGCTTCGCGGTCAAGCTCTTGCATCACGAGCTTGCGCGTGAGCCCGAGGTCGTGACGCGTTTCCAGCGCGAAGCCGAGGCCGCCAGCGTGCTCACGCACCCCAACGTGGTCGGTGTGTACGACGTCAACACCAGCGCCGACGGGCGGCCCTACATCGTTGCCGAGCTGCTCGAGGGCGAGGAGCTCGGCAAGTATCTAGATCGGCTCGGCAAGCTCCCGGTGATCGAGGCCGTGCATGTCGTACGCCAGGTCTGTCACGCGCTGGCCGCGGCCCATGCCGCTGGCATCGTGCACCGTGACGTAAAACCGGAAAACGTGTTCTTGGCCGGTCCGAACGCCACGGTGAAGGTGCTGGACTTCGGTATTTCCAAGGTCTCGGAGGTGAGCGACGGCTTGACCAAAACCGGCGCCGTGATGGGCACGCCCGACTACACGGCGCCCGAGCAGGCACGTGGCGACCGTGTGGACGCGCGCGCGGACATCTACGCCGTGGGCGCGATCCTGTACCGCGCGCTCACCGGGCGAAAGCCGTTCAACGGCAACGACCCGATGGCGATCCTCACCGCTGTATTGACCCAAGAGCCCGAGCGCCCATCCACGCTCGAACCTTCTATCCCGCTCGCCTTGGAGCTCATCGTGCAGCGCACCATGGCCAAAGCGCCGAAGGAACGCTTCGCGAGTATGGAGTTATTGGAGCAGGCGCTCGCGCCCTTCGACGCGGTGGCTGGGCCGGAGAGCGCCGTCTCGCCCGTGTTCGTCGTTCCCGCCAGCGGCTCCGGTGGCACGCTGTTCGAGGAAGCGGCTCGCACGTTACTCGCCACGCCGGAGCCCGGATCCATGCAAGAAGCGCTGGAAGAAACCTCGCGCAGCGTGCGACTTGCACGTCCGAGTCTGGTTTTCTTCACGTCCTTGGGCTTGTTCTGGGGCTTCGTGAACTTGGTGGTCATCGCGGCCGGCCTCGTGCGCTTGGTGCGAGGCACAGACCTCAGTACGGCGGAAGTCATGTTGTCGTTGATCGGCGTGTTCGCGACACTTGCCACCCCCGCGCTGCTTTGGATTCGTCACGTTCGGCGTGAGGTCTGGCCGAGCACGCCGCGCTCCCTCGAGATGTCGCTCCGGCTGCGGCGTTCGGTTCTTTATAGCGCCGCCTCCTATGGCCTTGCGGCCGTCCTCGTACAGCTCTTCGAAGGCGTGGTCGGACGGAACGGCCTGGGCATCGCTCGCCCCGGTTGGTCGCTGTTCGCGTTCGGCGTTGCCCTCATCGTGGGGATGCTGACCTGGCTGGCTTCGCGCTCTCGAGCGCGCCAGCCCTGACCTCATGCTGCGGCCACGAGCGGTCGCTGGCGAACGACGAGCTCGAGTCGAAACAGACCGAACGCGACGCTACTTCGTCACGTCTTTGGCGGTTTGAAAGGACGGGCGCGCGGCACAACGCGCAAGCCAGGCTTGGACGTTCGGAAACTCAGTCATGCGAAAGATCTCCGAGGCGCCGTATGCCCAGCCGAGTGCGTTCACCCAGGGGAATGTCGCAATGTCGGCGATCGAAAAGTCGTCGACTAGGTACTCACGCTCGGTCAGCCGGGTGTCGAGCACGCCGAGCAAGCGTTTGCTCTCGTTGGTGTACCGTTCGAGCGGGTAGGGATGGTCGCACTTGTCTTTCGCGTATTTGAAGAAGTGCCCGAACTGGCCGAACATCGGCCCCACGTGCGCCACTTGGAAGAACAACCACTCGAGGCATTCGAAGCGCCGGGCTGGATCGGTGGGCAGCAGCTTGCCGGCTTTCTCGGCCAAGTAGATCAAGATAGCGCCGGATTCCATCAGCGAAATCGGCTTCCCGCCTGGGCCATCGAAATCCAAAAGGATGGGGATCTTGGCGTTTGGGCTGATCGACTTGAATGCCTCGCTGAATTGCTCGCCCTGACCGATGCGCACCGTGTGTGCTTCATACTGGAGGCCAAGCTCCTCCAGCGCGAAGGCCACCTTTTGCCCATTGGGCGTGGCCAGAGAAAAGAGCTGGAGCTTGCGGCGGTCGGCGATCGGCCATTTCGATTCTATCAAGAGCGGCTCTAACATGCCCAGAGCTTAGGATCGGTTCTCCGCGGTTCACAATCGAGCTCGGCGCGCTTCTTGATGCGAGCCGAATATGGCTCATATCTGATCGCGTGCGGCCTGAGCTATGGTGGGAACGGCGGTTCGTCGAGCGCGTCCGCGGGTGAAGGCGGCTTTGCCGCCGAAGGCTGCGTGCTCGCGGCCGTGGCTCGTGATCATGAATGAATCTCAATCACCGGGGACTGATTGCGATGGTCAGTGCGCGAGCTCGCGCTCGTCGAAGCCTTCAGCGCCGGGGCGAGAGCGCGTGCATGCTCGCGCTGGGGCAGAGGCGGGTGATCGAGTGCATGGCGCGCCTCTGACTCGAGGTGTTGCCGGCTCGCCCGCGTCAGCCCTTTGGCCCGAGCATTTCCTCCGGCCTCACGAAGCGGCTGAAATCTTCACTCGATACGAGCCCCAGCGCCTCGGCCGACTGGCGCAGGGTAAGCCCCTCTTTGTGCGCCTTTTTAGCGATCTTGGCCGCGTTATCGTAGCCAATGTGCGGATTCAACGCGGTGACGAGCATCAGCGAGCTCTCCAGGTGTTGCTGGATGCGCTCACGGTTGGGCTCGATGCCCACCGCGCAATTTTTGCGGAAGCTGTCACAGCCATCGGCGATCAGGCGCGCGCTTTGTAAGAAGTTGTAGGCTAAGAGCGGCTTGAACACGTTGAGCTCGAAGTTGCCGCTCGCGCCGCCGATGTTCACGGCCACGTCATTGCCGAACACTTGTGCGCAAAGCATGGTCATGGCCTCGGACTGGGTCGGGTTGACCTTGCCCGGCATGATCGAGCTACCTGGTTCGTTTTCCGGAATCGAGATTTCGCCGATCCCGCAACGGGGGCCGGACGCTAGCCAGCGCACGTCGTTGGCGATCTTCATCAAAGATGCGGCCAGTGTTTTCAGCGCACCATGGCCGAATACGATTGCGTCGTGGGCCGCGAGCGACTCGAACTTGTTCGGCGCGGTGACGATGGGATGCCCGGTGAGCTCAGCCACTCTGGCCGCGACGCGCACCGCGTACTCGGGGTGGGCATTGAGGCCCGTGCCCACGGCGGTGCCGCCGAGAGCCAGCTCGGCCAAGTGCGGTACGGCACTTTCCAGGTGTTTCAAGCCGTGATCCAGCTGTGCCACCCAGCCGCTGAGCTCCTGGCCAAGCGTCAACGGTGTGGCATCCATCAAGTGGGTGCGACCGATCTTGACGAGAGTCGCGAAGGCGGCGGACTTTTCCGCCAGCGTGTCACGCAAGGCCGTGACGGCCGGCAGCACGCGCGCGCGCACCGCGTCGGTGCAGGCAAGCGACATCGCCGCTGGGAACACGTCGTTCGACGACTGGCCGCGGTTCACGTGATCATTCGGGTGCACCAATCGCGTCTCGCCGCGTACGCCGCCCAAGATTTCGCTGGCGCGGTTGGCCAGCACCTCGTTCATGTTCATGTTGCTTTGCGTACCGCTCCCGGTTTGCCAGACCACGAGTGGGAACTCGCCCTCGTGTTTGTTGGCGATGACTTCCTCGGCGGCGGCCACGATGGCGTTGGCGATTTTGGCGTCGATCGCCTGTAGGTCCATGTTCACGAGTGCGGCGGCCTTTTTGACGATCGCCAGCGCGCGCAGTAACTCCGCCGGCATGCGCTCGCCGGAGATGTCGAAATTCTGCAAGCTGCGCTGGGTTTGGGCGCCCCAGAGCCGGTCGTCCGGGACTTCAATCGGGCCGAAAGTGTCGAGCTCAGTGCGGGTCTTGGCGGTCATCTCGCGCGCTACCAGGCACAAGCGCCACCGCGGGATCAAGATCCACGGCAAAAAGCGCGGATATTTGACCAATTTAGTGGACCTCGCTACGACGCTACCATGCCCCGAGCCCGCCACGCCTTTCGAGCCTCGAGGCTCGTTTTGGCGCTCGGCTTGGCGGCACTCCCCGCGAGGGCCGCGCCGGACGCGGCGCCAACGGGCAGCGTGAAGCACGTGGCAAGGCCGAAAACCGAGCCGAGCCCCAAGCCCGATGCCGCCCCGAAGCCTCAGCTGGGCGCGAAGTTTCGCTCGACTAAACCAGAGAAGCCCAAATCAGAGGCCGTCAGCGCGGGGGCACGCGCTCCGGATCGACCGGCCGAAGTCCCCGCCACGAGCGAGCCGACGACATCGCCGGATGCGTCCAGTGCCGCTGAGCTTGCCCCCGATCCACAGCGCGGCGCGGGCATGCGCTCGGTCAGTGCACTGCCGGTCGCTGACGCGCCCGAGCCAGCTCGCCAAGAGGAGGCCGAGCTTCCGAGCTCGAGTAGGCCCGGCAGGCTGGACCCGAGCTCGACGCTGGAAAAAGTCGCCGCGCCGGGCAAGCATCAAAAGGGCAAGCCGCCGCACAAGCCCGCCGCGACCTTGCCCGCGAACGTGCCGCACGCGTTCGCCAATCGCGCCGCGCGTCAAAAAATCGCGGGCGGGCTCACGGACGAAGACCTGCGAGCCGGTAAAGACGATCCCGAGCTGCGCTCGCTGAAGGCGGCGGAGCGGGTACTTTTTCCTCGGCCGCTGAGCGGTGTGGAGGCGGGCTGGTCGTGGGACCTTCCCGCACCGGTGGCCGATGGCCGCCCCGAGCTGCAGGGGTCGCCCACGCTAAGTCCGAACGGCGCGCAGAGAGAAGCGTTGAACGGAGCGCCTGACGCCGCGTGGCTGAAAAGCCTCACGCTGCCGAACTTGCCCGTGGTGCTCGACGAGTTCGTGATCAAGTACCTGAGATTTTACCGCGATAGCTCCAGTGGCAAATCGATTGCGCGCGTCTGGGCCAAGAAGAGCGGCCGCTACTCGACCGCCATGCGAGCCGAGCTTTCGCGAGCGGGCGTGCCGACCGACTTGGTCTGGCTATCGATGATCGAAAGCGGTCATAACCCGACCATCAGCTCACCCGCCGGGGCGGCCGGGCTTTGGCAGTTCATGCCCGACGCGGGACGGACTTACGGACTGACCGTCGATCGTTGGGTGGACGAGCGACTCGACCCCGAGCGCTCGACCGAAGCGGCCAGCCGATACTTGAGCGATCTGTATCGCCGTTTTGGCAGCTGGGATCTTGCGATCGCGTCGTACAACATGGGCTACGGCGGGCTCGCGCGCGCGATCCGGAAGTTCAACAGCAACGACTTCTGGGAGCTCGTGCGTTACGAGGCTGGTGTGCCGTGGGAGACGACGCTTTACGTGCCGAAGATATTCGCGCTGGCAATCGTGATGAACAACAAGCAAGCCTTCGGGCTCGACACGGTGGAACCAGACTCAGCGGAGGCGTTCGATGTCGTGCTCGTGGGGCCGAGCGTGTCTCTGGAAGAGGTCGCGCGCGCCGCGGATGTGCCCGAGAGCCAAGTCGAGGCGCTAAATCCGAGCTACTTGGCGGGTCGCACGCCGCCCGCGCGGCCGGGCACGGCGAAGCCGAGTTGGCGCGTGCGAGTCCCCGCCGGCCGCGGGACGCAATGTACTTCTGCGTTGGCGCGCGTCTCGGCTGACGATGACGCGTTCGAGGCCTATGTCAGCAAATTCGGCGACACCGTCGAGGCCATCGCGAACGCCCACGGTGTGAGCGAAGCGCGCATTCGCGCCATCAATCGCGTAGACCCGAAGGAGACTCTAGCCGCGGGCACGGTGCTGCTCGTGCCTCGGGCCGGGCGCACAGTCATCGCCGAAGCGAACGACGAAGTGGTCGTCGTCCCGCCGCGTCAGTTCGACTATGCCGGACGGGCACGGCTTTTTTACCGGGTGCTACCGGGCGACACGCTAGCGCGCGTGGCTCACGTGTTTGGCGTGGGCGTCGTAGACGTTGGTTCATGGAACGCGCTCGACGAAAGCGCGCGGCTGCAAGCGGGTATGACCCTCCAGCTCTTCGTGGATAAGAGCAAGAGCTTTCCGGCGCGTACGATTGCGCCGTCGCAGACCCGCGTGCTGGTCGCGGGCACGCCGGATTTTTATGATTATTTCGAAGGCCAAAATGGGCGAAAGCGCGTGATCGTGAACGCGCGCCAGAACGACACGTTGGCCTTGCTCGGCAAGCGATATGGCATGACGGTGGGCAGTATGGAGCGCATCAACCGGCGCGCTCGAACCGACAAACTCTACGCAGGCGAAAACATCGTCGTGTATGTCGATCGCGGTCGTTCCGTGCCGCGGCATAAAGAAGATCTCGATTCGGACGTTTTGGCCAGTGGCACACTGTTGCCACTCGAGCCCGCGCTCGATGCGTCGTCCGCTGCGGAATTGCCCGCGGCCTCGCCGAGCGAGGCGGCGGTCCCGCTGCCTGAGCCGGGCGCCCCGTAGTGTGCACGAGTCAGATCGTCTCGCGGCCGCAAGTTAGCTTGCTTTCTGGCATTTTTCCGGTCGCTGTGGGAAGTGCATGGGCATGTCCAGTCTCACTGCCGTGATCCTCGCTGCTGGCCTCGGCAAGCGCATGAAAAGCGCCCTGCCCAAGGTGATGCACCCCATCGCTGGGCGGCCCTTGCTGCACTACGCGGTGCGCGCAGCATTCGACGCGGGCGTCGAACGAGCCGTCGTCGTCAGCAACGGTCGCACGGAAATCAGGGACTCATTGTCGCACGCGTTCGGCGACCGGGTCGTCACGGTCGTTCAAGATCCACCGCGGGGTACGGGTGACGCGGCGCGCGTTGGTCTCGAGCAGGTCGACTCCGAGCGCGTGTTGATCTTGTGCGGTGACACGCCGCTCGTTCGAGCCGAAGAGCTGAGCGAGCTCGTACGCGCGCTCGATGCGCCAGGAGCGGACGAGCTCAGCGTAATGACCTGCAAATTGGCCGAACCGGCTGGCTACGGCCGTATCCTGCGGGACGCTTTTGGTCTCGTTTCGGAGATCCGTGAGGAGCGTGATTTGCAGAGCCTCGAAGAGCACGCGATAAGCGAGGTTAACGCAGGCATGTATGCGGGCAAGACCGAAGTCCTGCGGCGCGCGCTGGCGCAAATTTCGCCGAACAACGCGCAGGGCGAATATTATCTGACCGACGTGATCGCTCTCGTGGCGCGGACCAGCCGGGTAACCGCGGTCCTGGGTCCGGGCGAGGCGCTCGTGGGCGTGAACGATCGCAGTCAGTTGGCGAAGGCGGAAGCGCACCTCTTCGAACGCATCCGGGTACGCCACGCGCGGAACGGCGTCACCGTGCGCGGCGCGCCATTCATCGACGAGGAGGTCGAGATAGGCGAGGACGCCCGCATCGAAGATGGCGTGATCTTGCGCGGCCAAACCCGCCTCGGAGCGCGTACCATCGTCGACGTGGGCTGCGTCGTGACCAACTCCCTCATCGGCGCCGACGCGCTGCTCAAGCCCTACACGGTCGTCACCTCGAGCTGCGTGGGCGACCGCGCAGAGCTCGGTCCATTTGCTCATCTGCGCCCTGAGTCCGAGGTCGAGGCGGACGCGCACATCGGCAATTTCGTCGAAACCAAGAAGACGCGCGTGCGGCGCGGCGCCAAGGCCAACCACTTGGCGTACCTGGGTGACGCCGATATCGGGGAGCGCGCCAATGTGGGCGCGGGCACTATCTTCTGCAACTACGACGGCTTCAACAAGCACAAGACGGTGATTGGAGCCGATGCCTTCATCGGCAGCGACTCGCAGCTCGTTGCCCCCGTCGTGGTCGGCCGCGGCGCGTACGTGGCCACGGGCACCACCGTAACCAGTGACGTGCCGGAGGATGCGCTCGCCATTGGGCGCATCAAACAAATAAACAAGGAGGGCTACGCTCCCAAGCTCAAGGCCCGATTTGCCGCGCTCAAGGCGGCCGTGGCCCGCGGAGAAAAGCGCTGACGGCTACTGCGCTGCGCGTGGCCCGTTTTGGCTGACGCTGACGACGCTATCTACGAGCAAGCCCGGGTCCGGCAGCTCATGTTGCATGCGCAGGCGTTTTACTTCCAAGTAGGACGCTGAAAATGGATTAGCCGGAATCAGCACGGGCAACCGCTTGTCTACCGTGATCCCCAGCTTCCGCAGCTCATCCACCTTGACGGGGTTGTTCGTCAGTAGCTCGATCGATTCGATACCCAGCTCACGCAGCATGGCCGCCGCAACGTCGTAGGTTCGGGCATCCACCGGCAAATGGAGGAGCTCGTTTGCCTCTACCGTGTCTGCGCCCATGGCCTGCAGGGCGTACGCGCGTACCTTGTTGACCAAGCCTATGCCGCGGCCCTCTTGGCGGAGGTACAAAATCACACCAAACCCATGCTTGGCGATGGCGGCCTGGGCCTGGTCGAACTGTTCGCGACAGTCGCACTTGAGCGAGCTGAAGACCTCTCCGGTCAAGCATTCGGAATGCACCCGGACCGGAACGCTACGCCGGCTCCGCACATCCCCCATGATCAGGGCGCAATGCTCACGGCTGAGCGCGGGATGGGCGGCCGGATCTTCCCAACGGAACACCCGGAGCTGAAACATGCCGTGACGCGTGGGAAGAGGCGCTTGAGCAAGTTGCTCGATCCGAGTCGAGGGCTGAGTTTCCCGGGACACTGTATCCATCACGCTACCTCATAAATGTGGGGCGGCGGCCGGGCCTGGTCAAGCTCTGCGCTCATCGGGGCGCGGGGAACGGCGCGCCTCGGCACTTCGACATAGCTTTAAAATGCCGTGTTCCAGCACCGATTTTGCGGGGCGCCGCGAGCCACCTTTGAGCGCGTAGTCGAGCTCCGCGAGGATCTCGAGCCAACGCTCGAGCTCCAAACGAGGGATTCGGCGGACTTGCTCGGCAAGCTCTCGGCCCTTGAACGGGGGCGCGCCGGCGCGAATGGCTGCATCACTCGCGGATAGGCCTTCATGCATGGCCGACTCGAAGCGGAGCAGCTGGCGTGTAGACCACGCGAGCAAGCCCAACAAACGCAAACCGCGGTCCTGAGGGTCGTACACCTGATCCAGAGCGATGAGCGCTGCGCCCGAGTCGCGACGGCCCACCGCCCCGACCAACTCCCAGACCGTCTTCGCGCGCAAGCGAACTACGCATTCGGCGACGATGTCTTCGGTCACGGCTTGGCCAGCGCCCGCGTATAGGCAGCAACGCTCGAGCGCGTCCGTCACGGGACCGAGCTCGGGGCCGGCCAGTTCCGCAATTAGATCCGCCACGCCCGGCTCGAGAGCGTTGCCGCGCACGCGCGCGCTACGCTCGATGAACCCAGGCAGATCCGCGCGTGATAGCGCTTCACAATTGACGAGCCAGCCTTCTTTGCGCGCACTCGTTACGAGCTTGCGCCGTTTGTCCAGACGGCCACCGAGCAAGACCAAGGTGGTCGACAGAGCCGGCTTCTGCGCGTACTCGAGCAAGCGATCGAGCGGGCCGCTCACTTTTAGTTCTACGCCTTCTCTAGGTTCCCAATGCTCGAGGCCGCGCACCAGCACGAAGCGACGCTTGGCCATCATCGGTAGCGTGCGCGCAGCGGAGAGCGCCGAGGCCACGTCGCCGTCCTGCGCTTGAATTTGATCCTCGTTCAAGCCGACGATACCCCCTGCGAGAGCCGCCGCGCGCAGCGCCTGCACGACCTTGGCCTCGAAGTAGCGTTCTTCCCCGACGAGTAAGTACACCGGCCTGAGCTGTTGGTCCTGGGCTTCGTTGATGGCTTGTTCGGGTGTCATCGAGCGCCGCCCCAGCATTCCCGAGGGCGCGCAGGGCCGCAAGGTGTTGTATACAGAATGGGTCGTGAAAAGACGCGCTCGCACTCTGAAAGCGGAACAGCCGGGCAGAGGCTCACTCGTCGCGATCGGGAATTTCGACGGCGTGCACTTGGGCCACCGCGCGGTGATCGAGGCGGCCCTGGCCGAGGCGCACGAAAGTGACCTGCGCCCGCTAGTGCTCACGTTCGATCCGCATCCCGCGCAGGTGCTCGGCCGCGGTATGCGCCCGCCGTTGACGGTATTGGAACGCAAGGTCGAGCTGATCGAGCGGCTGGGTGCCGATCTGCGCGTCGTCGTCGAACCGTTCACGGTCGAGCTGTCGCAGCTTTCGCCGGTGCAGTTTGCTCGTGACTTCGTAGTCCATCTACTCGGCGCGAGGGTCGTGATCGTGGGCGAGAATTTTCGCTTTGGTCACGAACGCGGGGGCGATCTGGCTACCCTCGTCGCGCTGGGTGAAGAGCTTGGTTTGACAGCGCGGGCTTCGTCCTTGAGCGGCGACAGCGCGGGGCCCTACTCCAGCACACGCGCGCGTTCTGCACTTGCGATAGGTGACTTAGCCGGCGTGGCTCGCGTCCTGGGCCGGCCCCACTCGCTGAGTGGAACCGTCGTGCTCGGCGACCAACGCGGTCGCACCATTGGCGTGCCCACGGCAAATCTCGGCGGCGTCGCCGAGGCGCTGCCGCCGCACGGCGTGTATGCGGTGCTGGTGGACCGCGTGGTGGGCGATGTACGCACCGCGCTCGCCAAGGGCGTTGCCAACATTGGTCTTCGACCCACGGTCAGCGGCGGCTTCAGCTTGGAGGCGCACCTCTTGGACTTCGAAGGTGATCTGTACGGCGCGGGCCTACGTGTTCACCTCATTTCCCGTCTGCGGGACGAACGGAAGTTCACTGGCTTGCCCGAGCTCAAAGCTCAGATTAGCCAGGATATCGCCGCGGCTCGGGCCGCCCTTTCGGCGGCGCGGCCCGACCCTTTGGCGCTGGGCGCTTGGAGCTAGCCGGTTTTGCGCGCCGCTTGACCTCGCACACCGCCGCGCCTCAATAATGCACCCGCCATGGTCGAAGGTAGCGATGAGCTAGAGCGTTTGAGCCGCGAGCAGCTCATTTTGAGGGCTCGTGTTCTGGGGGTGGAGCGCGCGGAGTTGATGACGCGGGTCGAAATGCGCGATGAAATCGTGCGCCGCTCCGAACCAGATCTAGTGCAACAGAAGCGCGCTCGCGGGTTTCTCGGGGTCGCACGCGACCTCGTCGCGAGCGTGGTCGAAGCTGGCCTCAATCTACCCGATGCGGCGGCTGTCATTCGGGGTGAAGGCGTACGCGAAGGGGACTGGAGGGGCCCACCGCCCGTAGCCACGGTCACGCTGGCCGAGATCTACGCGACTCAAGGTCACCTCGAACGCGCGCTGCGCATGCTGGACGAGGTATTGAGCAAAGAGCCCGACCACGATCCGGCGCGCGCGCTTCGTGATCGCCTTGCAACCGGGGCCGAGTTGCCCAAGCCTGCGCCACGTCGACAGCGCATCTCCTTCGCCGATCCACCGGAATCCGACTTCATCCCCGCGACCGAGCGTGCGCCTAGTGACCCCGCGCAAACGCAAGCCATCGAGCCCGCGGCGGAGCCCGAACCCGCCGCCGAGCCTGCATTCGTAGCGGAGCCCGAACCCGCCGCGGAGCCGCCTATACTCGCACCATTCGCACCCGCAGCGGAGCCCGCACCCGCACTCGAGTCCGCGCTTGCGCCGCGAGCGGAGGAGCCGGAGACAGCCGCCGCAATCACTCCAGCCGCTCCCACGCTCGCCAGCGTGCCTCTGGTCGTGACATTGGCCTTCGCCAACGAACGACAGATCTACTGGGAGGTTCCGGCGCACGCTCTCAACTTGCTTCAGATGCGCTTTCCACAAGGCCGTCCGCTCGTCCGCGCTCTCAGCTTCCGAACGCGGGGGGGCAAAGTCGACCGACGCACGCACGATTTTTCCGTTTCCGCTCAAGCCGCGGTGGGCAGCGGAGTGCTGACCGGTCTCGGCTCCGATGCGGTAGTCCGCGCCACGCTCGGTTGGGAGACGGACGGCCGCTTCCTGCCGTTCATCGTCGCCACCGATCTCGTTCCGCACAGCTTTCGAGCTCATCCGCTGGTTGGTGCGGTCGACTCTGCGGTCGAGGCCCGTGCCATTCGATACCTGACGCGCCGAAGCTAACCGCGCGCAACCCAAGCCCGCGCGCGGCCGAACTCTGCCTCATGAGACGGGGAGTTTTGGGGGCCGCCATCATGAGCCTGGTTCTGGCCGCGGCCCCTGCCCATGCCTCGCCCAACCCGGGCAGCTTGTGGATTTCAATCAGCGCGGAGTACAGAACCGGCACGTTTTCGAGCGAATGGACCGGTTTTCTCGCCGTCGGCGTGCCACTGGACCGCCTCGCCCAGCCCGCCGTCCCCGTAGCCGGCGTGCACCTGGCCGAGGGCCCCCCTAAAAAACAAGCCGAGCCCGCGGAAGTATCCACGCCGCCCGCTTCGAAGAAGCGTGACCTGCTCCCGCTCTTATTGACGCCCAAACTGGCGCGCGGCGCCGTGCAGCACGCCCTGCTGAGCGCCGGCTACTACGATGTACGCGGCCGGCTGAGAAGCCTCAGCAGCCGCTCGCGCTCCTCGGCCGCCCTGCCCGAGCTGCGCTTGCGGGCCGAGCACAGTGCCGGACAAACGTTGCGCCTCACCCCAACCACACAAGACCCCTATCGCTACACTCAGGCGGGCACATCCGATTTGGCGTTCGAAGCGCGCCTCACTTGGCACCTCGACCGCTTGGTATTTGCGAACGAAGAGGTGCGCATCGAGCGCTTACAGAACGAGCGAGACGCGGCCGAACGTCGCCTGATCGATCGCGTCCTACAGCGCCTGGCGCTTTGGCAACGCAGCCGGGTCAGGGCTCTGGACGTGGATAGCGAGCCCGAGGTGCGAGAAACCGCGGAGATCGAAGCGGTGAGCGCCGCTGTCGAGCTCGATGTGCTGACGGACGGCTGGTTTTCGCACGTGATCGGCGAAAGCGACGACCTCGGCGCGAGTGCCGCTGGCGAATCAACGCGAGTCGAGGTAGACACGGCAGGCCATGCTCGCTGACGCACGAAATGCTCTGTCCGACCTTCAAAGGCGTGTTGCTGCGCTAAGGGGGTCTCTTTGACGTCCCCGCGTTGAAGCGGGAAATCGACGAGCTCGATGAGCTGTCAGCGGCTCCGAAGTTTTGGGACAATCAAGAAAAGGCGCAAGCCTTGATGCGCAAGCGAGCTGCCGCAAATGAGAAGCTCGGCCTGATCGAATCGCTCAGTAAAGACGTTACGGATGCGGTCGAGCTCCTCGAGCTCGGCGTTTCCGACAACGACGACGCGCTCGTGAGCGAGATCGAGACGCAGGTTCCCACGCTCGAAGGGCGGGTACGAAAGACGGAGCTTCAGCGTATGCTGTCCGGCCCGGTCGACCACGCCAACGCGATCGTCAGCATCCACCCCGGTACCGGCGGCACGGATGCGAAAGACTGGGGTGAAATGATGCTCCGCATGTATCTCCGGTGGTGCGAGCGCCGCGGCTACAAGACGGAGGTCATCGATTTTCAGCCCGGCGATGAGGCAGGCATCGACGGCGCTTCATTCACGGTGACCGGGCCCAACGCCTACGGCTACTTGCGGGCGGAGATGGGCGTGCACCGACTGGTGCGCATCAGCCCGTTCGATGGCAATGCGCGCCGGCAAACGAGCTTCGCTGCAATCGAAGTCACACCGGACATCGAGGACGAGATCGACATCGAGATCAAAGACGGCGATCTCGAGACGACCACCATGCGCGCAGGCGGTAAGGGCGGACAGAACGTGAACAAGGTCGAGACGGCCGTGCGCATGAAGCACATTCCGACGGGTATCGTCGTGGTGTGCCGGGCCGAGCGGAGTCAGCACCAAAATCGCGCCATGGCGCTGAAAACCATGAAGTCCCGGCTGTACGAGCTGGAAGAGGCCAAGCGCGAAGCCGCGCAGGATCGGTACGAAGCGGCCAAAGGCCAAATCGCCTGGGGCAGTCAGATCCGCAGCTACGTGCTGCAGCCCTATCAGCTCGTGAAAGACTACCGGAGTGAGCACGAAAGCTCCGACGTGCAGGGAATTTTAGATGGGGATCTCGATGAATTCATCGAGGCTTACCTGTTGAAGAATGCGGACAAGATGGCGGGCGGGCAGGCCACTCCGCCAGGGGCATTGTAAGAGACAGTTGCGAGTCGACTCTAAAATAGGAGCGTCGCGAACGGCACGATCTGATCCGTCGTTCCCACGAACGCATGCGGCCGCGGCCACAGGCGCGGCTAGACGCCTCTGGCCACACGCGCTACACGAGGCGCGGCAAATCATGGATAAGAGTGGCGAGGACCAGCTCGTGGCCGCGCGTCGCGGTAAGGCCGAAAACCTGCGCTCGCGTGGGCAGAATCCGTTCGCGAATGACGTCTCGGTCGCGGACCGCAGCTTGCTGCGTGAGCTCCGTCAGAGCTTTGCCGCGGCCTTGCTCGAACCGATATCCGAGCTGCGTTACGATCCGGTCGAGGTCGAAACACTGGCGGCGGGCCGTGAGTTTCACATCATGGGCCGGCTCATCGCCCGCCGTGGCTTCGGTAAGGCCTCGTTCTTGCGCATTCGGGACATGAGTGACGAGCTCCAGGTGTTCGCGAAGGCGGACGTGTTGGGTGAAGCTTTTGCGGTGCTGGAAGACATCGACATTGCCGATCACGTCGCCGCACGCGGTCAAGTGATGGTGACCAAGACTGGCGAGCTCAGCCTGCAGGCGACCTCCCTCCGGTTACTCACGAAGGCGCTCCGCCCGCTGCCCGACAAGTTCCACGGCTTGACCGATGTCGACGTTCGCTATCGCCGGCGTTATGTGGATCTAGTCGCGAACCCCGAGGTCTCCGTGGCGCTCCGCTCACGCTCGATCATCGTCCAGGGGCTGCGGGATTTTTTGGACACCGAGGGCTTTCTGGAAGTCGAGACGCCAACCTTGCACCCGCTCGTGGGCGGCGCCGCCGCGCGCCCCTTCAAGACTCACCACAATGCGCTCGACCTCGAGCTCTTCTTGCGTATCGCTCCAGAATTGTACTTGAAGCGGTTGCTAGTGGGCGGGCTCGAGCGCGTGTACGAGATTGGCCGGTGCTACCGCAATGAAGGCCTCAGCACTCGTCACAATCCAGAGTTCACGATACTGGAGTTTTACCAGGCATACGCCACGTACGAGCTGCTGATGGACCAGAGCGAGCGCTTGTTTCGGCACGTGGATGCCTTTCTCGAGCGCCGCCTGCGCGCCCTCGGCCACGGCGCGTATTACGACGCCTGGCTTCTGGAGCGGCCCTTCTCGCTTGCCGAGCCTTTTGCACGCATACCCATGATCATTGCCGTGAGCTCAGCCCTGCGGCGCGCAGACTTACCCGACGAGCTCACGGCGCGTTTGGAGGAAATCGCCTTTCGCGTGGGCACCGACGGTAAACGGCTGCCGAGCCCCGCCGACGCCGAGGTCGAGATTTGGCAGACGCTCTCCGAGCGCGCGCGAGAGATCGATTGGGGAAACTTGAGGCGCGCGCTGACGCACTGCAGATCCGAGGGTGAGCGGCTCTTCGTCGCCTATGAGTACCTGGCCGAGCCCTTCCTCGCGCTCGACTATCGGGCCACGCTGAGCGACAAGAGTTTGCCCGTGTTCATCACCGATTATCCTGCGGAGGTCTCGCCCCTGGCGCGGAAGAAGGACGCCGACCCCACGCTGGTGGATCGCTTCGAGCTTTTCGTGCACGGTCGCGAGCTGTGCAACGCGTTCAGTGAATTGAACGATCCAGACGATCAGGCCGCGCGCTTCCGCGCTCAGCTGGAACTGAAAGCGCGCGGCGCCGAGGAAACGATGGACTACGACGAGGACTACGTGCTTGCGCTCGAGCACGGCATGCCACCAGCGGCGGGTTTTGGCTTGGGTGTCGACCGCTTGGTAATGGCGCTGACCGCGCAGCAGTCGATCCGCGATGTCATCGCGTTTCCCTTGCTGCGGCCCGAGTCTGCATGATACTCGCCGCTCCGCCGCTCGTCAGTCGCTTCCAGACCGTCACTGGCTTCGTGCTCAGGCTTTGGTATGGGGGCGGCTTCGGCGGACGAATCGCGCTCGTTGCGGTCGCGCTCGCGCTGTTCGGCATCTTGGCCTGGTCCCTGCTCCGCAAGGCCATGCGGCGCGGCGGGCGCACGCTTTTGCGCTGGCTCACCGGGGTGAGCTTCGTGCTACTCGTTCTGCTCGGCACGTTCGTGTCGCGGCTGCCCGAGCCGCGGGGCAGCTCGTTCGTGATGTGGCACCAGATCGTACGCGTGGGTGCCGCGCTGTCGGGTACGGCTTTCGTGGTGTGTTTCATGGTCTTGGCCGTGCCTTGGCTGATGGACCGCTTCGAAGGGCGGGGCTTCGTATCCTTCGTGGCGGCGCGCCATGTACGCGCGCAAAAAAGCGGATTTCTCACCGTCATCTCCTTGCTATCGATCGCGGGCGTGGGCGTCAGCTCCTTTGCACTGTGCGCAGTGGTCTCCATCATGGGTGGGTTTGGCGCCGACTTGAAACACAAGATCCTCGGCAACAACGCGCACGTGAAGATAGAAAGCAAACGTGTCGGCGGCTTCGAGCACTGGCAAGACCTGCTGGGTGACATGCGGCTCGTGAAGGGTGTGCGCGCCGCCACGCCGGTGGCCGCGGGCGAGGCCATGGCCTCTAGCTCCTCGAATACCGCGGGCGTGATGCTGCGAGGCATCGACACGTCCAGCATCGGGACCGTGATCGACCTCTTACAGAATATCGAGGTCGGCAAGTTTTCCTATCTGGATGACCCGAACAAACTTGCCAACCTGCCGCCCGACGAGCCAATCGGCATCGGCAGTGGGGGGGAGTTCTATCTCAAGGGCCCGGACATCAAGCCCTACTCGTCGCGTCTCGATCCGGAGGTGAGCGATGCGGTGACCCCACTGGATGCTTACCCAGGGATCGTGATTGGGCGCGAGCTCGCAAAATCACTGCATGTGTACGTGGGCGACGAGCTGACGTTGATCGCGCCGCTGGGTGACTTGGGCCCCATGGGCGTTCTGCCTCGCAGCCGTAAATTCCGAGTGGCTGCGATCTTTTACAGTGGCATGTACGAATACGACGCAAGCCACGCCTACGTGAAAATCGAAGCTTCACAAGAATTCTTCGATTTAAAACACAACGTGACCGGCATCGAGATCAAGATCGACGACGCCGAACGCGTGTCAGAGCTCCGACCGGCGATCGAAGCCAAGGTTACCCGTGATGATCTGCAGATCCGCGACTGGAAAGAGTCGAACAAGAATCTGTTCAGCGCGCTCAAGTTGGAGAAGATTGCGACCTTCATCATTCTTTCCTTGGCGATTCTGGTGGCAAGCTTCTGCATCATCTGCACGTTGCTGCTGATGGTTACCGAAAAGAGCAAAGAGATTGCGATCTTGAAATCGCTCGGAGCGAGCGACAATGCGATCTTGAAAATCTTCATGACCGAGGGCGTCATGATCGGCGGAATTGGCACCATCTTCGGCGTCACCACCGGGCTGGCGGCGACGCTCGGGCTCAAGTGGTTCGGCGTACGTCTGGACCCGGACGTTTACTACGTCGATAAGCTCCCCATCAACGTAGAGTGGTCGGACTTCACGCTGGTCGCCTTGGCCGCGCTCTTGATCACGACCATCGCCACCATCTACCCCGCGGTCGCGGCTAGTCGCCTGCGGCCCGTCGACGGCATTCGTTACGAGTGAGGCAAAAGTGGCCGAAGCGTTAGTCATCATCGAAGGTCTCAAGAAGAGCTTTCAGCACATGGGCCGCACGCTCGATGTTTTGAAGGGGATCGATCTGACCATTTACGCAGGCCAAATCTTGGCCATCGTTGGCCAATCGGGCGCCGGAAAGAGCACGCTGCTCCATTGCATGGGCACGCTCGATTTACCGACCTCCGGTCGTATTCGGCTGGGCGGCGAAGAGCTCACCACGATGAGCGGGTCGCGTCTGGCCGCCGTGCGAAACCGTGATATCGGCTTCGTGTTCCAGTTTCATCATCTATTGCCCGAGTTCACTGCGCTCGAGAACATCATGGTGCCAGGCTTGATCCAGGGCCGTCCTCGGAAAGACATGGAACGCCGCGCGCACGCTCTGCTCGAAGAAGTTGGCTTGACCAGCCGCGCTTCTCACCGGCCGGGCGAGCTTTCGGGCGGCGAGCAGCAGCGCGTCGCCGTGGCTCGCGCGTTGGCGCTGGATCCGAAGCTCGTGCTCGCCGACGAGCCGACAGGTAATTTAGACAGTGCAACGAGCGATGCCATTCACGAGCTGTTTTTCCAAATCAATCGTGAGCACGGCACCACCATCATCGTGGTGACGCACAATCCAGCGTTCGCGGAACGCATGCCGCGTGTCGTGCGTATGCGGGACGGCCGCGTAGAGTTCGACGACGTGGGCCGCGCTCATGAATCGAACCCGAGCCTGCTGCCTCACTGAACGCGGAGCAGGCGCGTTTGACAGACTGCGGGAGCTGGACGTAAAGTTCTCGGTCGGTTCTACTCGCGAACCACGCTCGCTGTAGCAAGCCATGGAAATGGCCTCGTTGGCCGCCCTGTGGCGTAGCTGTGTCGAGCGCGGGGCGTGGTTCGAATCACGGCCTCACTCGCTATTCGGATGCCTTAAGTTCCGGCGCCGCAGACCGCTTTGAAATCAGCATACAAGGAGCGACATGCAAATCATCGCCATGCGACCCTCATCCTCCATGCACACGCTTGCTTGAGGCCCAAATGGGGTCGCTCGCATCGCTCAGCAGTCCAGGCATCACGCTCGGCGCCCTAGGCAAACACAAGCTTGCGGCACTGGCGGATGCGCTTCGCCTTTCACCGGCGCTCTCGAGTCAAGCGCTTGCGGTATTCGACTTGATGGCCGGGGCATGGGGAGATTGGGCGCTCGGTGACTCGCCCATTTGGCCAAACGACATTTCGGACGACGGCACGCCGTTCGAGCTCTCGGCCTCGTTCGACGGCAAGTCTCCCAAGCTTCGGATGCTCGTCGAAAACCAGGCCGAGCCGATCTCGAGGTTTTCTAGTTGGTCGGCCGGGCTGGCGTTTGGCAAGCGCCTGGAAAGAGCGGGTCTGGCGGATCTCTCGTCCCTCGAGAAGATTCAGGATCTGTTCGTGCCTCACGCCCGAGCAGAATCGCGTTTCACGTTGTGGCACGCAGCAGTGCTCGAAGAAGACCGTCCCGCCTTGTTCAAGGCCTATCTGAATCCTTGTTTACTGGGCGTCGGGTCGGCGCCGTACGTGGTCGAACAAGCCCTACGCCGGCTTGGCTATGAAGCCGCCTGGGACTTCCTCGAGCGCGCTTTGGCGGCCGAGCCGAGCGCGAAACTCCGGTATTTTTCCGTCGATCTCGCGGCGCCTCAGGACGGCCGCGTGAAGGTTTACGTCGGCTGTTCGGAGTCTGCGTCGGCGGTCGACCGGTTGCTTGCGGGCGGCCAAAATAATCACCCCAAGGACGCGCACGGTTGGCTCGACGCGCTCACCGGCAGTCAGGGCCCGTTCGACGCTCGTCCCATCCTCGGCTGCTTTTCGTTCCGTCGCGCGCTTGCCACACCAGACGTCACCGTACACGTGCCTATCCGTTGCTATGTCAAGCACGACGCAGAAGCGCTGGCGCGAGTTTCAACGCTGCTTTCACGTGATGATGGCGAGAGCTTGGCTCGAGCCCTGAGCGCGGTCTCCGAGCGACCGCTGCACATGGGCCGAGGGCTATTGACGTACGCTTCTCTGCGTCGCGAAGCCTCCGTGGTGCGCGTCACCGTGTACTTGGCGCCAGAAGCGTACAGCATCACCTCGCGTCGTCCTTCGCTGCCGGCCACGAGTGATTTGAGCTCGGGCGTGCACAAGACATCACCACGCCGTGCGCTCGCGACCTCGACGACCATGAACGATGTGCAGGCGCTGATTGGACGACACCGCGAGCTGCTGCGTGAGCAGCCGCTCCTTCGTCGCCTGAGGGCAAGTGGAACTCCGGCGCAGGTTCGCCAGCTCGTGGGTCATCTGTCGTCGCTGCTTCTGTGGCTCGGCGGTCTGTGGCGCCTCGCGCGTGATCGAACGACCGACGCGAAAATCGTTGCCCAGCTCATCGAGCGCGGGTCCGAGGAGCGCGCGCAAGCTTTGCAGTTCATGGCGGAGCTCGAGGCGCTCGGAATTTCTCCGGGGGACATTCCGATCCCGTTAGAGCCCGGCGATTCGTTCCGCGAGGTAGCGTTTGGGGGAGTCGCGGACGTGATCTCCGCGAGCGACGACTGCGTTCGGTTGGGCGTCGTCCTGGCGGTTTTCGCCATGTGTTCCCAGGTTCTGTCCGCGGCGGTCGAGTTCGCGACGCGTTCCGTGACGGGCGCGGAGCGTGCGACGGCGGCCGATGTCGAACGCAGTGTCGAAGACAACCGCTCGCAGCTGTCTGCGATCGCAGTACCGGAGAACGTGGCTCTCGACGTATTTGCCGCGGTCGAGCGGTGCTTCGAATCGATGCTCAAATCGACGATGGTGATGGATCGCGCGATTTTTGCTTAACCGCGCGCAGGCGTTGACAGAAGCCCGCGTTTGCGGGCCGCACCCAGTGGCCGCTGTGCGACGGAACGCGACGTGCTGGCGAGCTGCGCTTGCGCCCCTTCTGCGCGTGGCTCGGAAGCAGTGCGCACTTCGATTGAGAACTGAAACGGCGTGCGTGCGGGACAGAAAGATTGCGAAGTGAGGGACGACCGAATCGAAAGCGCGTTGCTAATTGGAAGAGACGTGATACGAATTTGATAATCGATTTTTTCGGGCGCAGAGGCGAAACAGGTCGCGCTCACTAACAAAGGTAGCCGATGGTCACTAGGCGACGAGTTCTTGCAGGGCTGGGTGCGGCTCTAGTTTTCGGCTTCGACCCCGTGGCCCGCACGTGGGTGTCGTCCGCAGAAGCAGCTTCCGCGTTCGACCGCGTTCCCTCTCTGGACGGTGTACTGCTGACGGATCCTGCATCGCTCGCCCCGTACGCGACGGACGTCGGCAGCGCCGTTCACGAGGCTCCGGTCGCCGTGCTCAAGCCGGGTTCCGTCGAGGACATTGCGCGCATGATGCGTTTTTGCCGTCGGCGCGGGATCCTCGTCGGTCCACGAGGCCAAGGTCACACCACGTTCGGGCAATCGCAAGTGCTTGCGGGGCTGGTCGTCGACATGGGTAGCCTGAAGAAAATCCACTCCATTAGTGCCACCAGGGCGGACATCGATGCCGGCGCCACCTGGCGTATGCTGGTAGACGCCGCCGTCCCACTCGGCTTTACGCCGCCTGTTCTCACCGGTTACACCAAACTCTCGATCGCGGGCACGTTGTCGATGGCTGGCGTTCCGTCGACCAACCGCAGCGGTTGCCAAATCGATCACGTGCAAGAGCTCGAGATCGTCACGGGTGAGGGCGAGATCAAGCGTTGCTCGGCGTACGTAAACAGCGACCTGTTCGAGGCCGCGCTCGGCGGCATGGGTCAATTCGGGATCATCACGCGCGCGATCGTGGACATGGTGCGTGCCCCGACCAACGTACGCAACTACGTGCTCAACTACACGGACAACGCCACCTTCTTCAAAGACATGCGCGAGCTATTGAAGCGGAACGAGGCGGATGAGGTCTCCACTCTCTTCACGCCCGACGCTACTGGCCGCCTGGTGTATGGGCTGAACGTTGCCAAGTACTTCGAGCCGGCAACGCCGCCGAACACGGCACACTTGCTGCGCGGCCTGAGTCAGCCGCCGTCCGCCGCTACTTTCAGCGACGACTCCTTCAAAAATTACGTGGACCGCGTCGACACAATCATCGAGTTTTTCGAAAGCATCGGTCTGTTCGAAGGCACGCTGCATCCCTGGTGCGACGTCTGGCTGCCCGACGAAACGGTAGAAGGCTACCTGGCTGACGTGGTGCCTTCACTCACTCCGGAAGACGTGGGTCCGACTGGCTTCATGCTCTTGTTTCCGCAGAAGCGCTCCAAGCTCAGACGTCGTTTCATGACCGTGCCTGATGGCACGGAGTGGGTTTACCTATTCGATATCTTGACCGCCGCGGCTGCACCCGGACCGAATCCGGCATTTCAAGCCAAGATGCTCGCCCGCAATCGAAGACTGTTCGAAAAGGCGCGGCGGGCCGGCGGCACCCGTTACCCGATCGGCTCCGTCGCGTTCGACAAGCACGACTGGAAACAGCAATACGGCGCTAACTGGCCTGAGCTCAAACAGCTCAAGCAGCGCTTCGACCCGGATCGAATCCTGGCCCCCGGCGTGGGTATCTTCACGTGAAACAGTGTACGCCCGGCGTGATCGCCGGCGAATGCCAGCAATGGGCGTTCGCCCTCGGCGGCCGCGAGCCGTTGATAGTTCGGTCTGCCCCTTCAATGTTGAAGGCGGCGGGCGTTTCGGGACAGTGACCTCGGTGCGCCTCGAGCGCGATTTGGAGAATTGAAATGAAGCAGGTCTTCGAGCACATCAAACAGACATCTGCCGCATTCGAAGGGCGGCCATTATTTCGATACTTGCGCGACGAAAGCTTGTCCGCGCGTGAGCGGCTGGCATTCGTGCCATGCATGTCTCACTTCGTCATGACTTTCGCCGATCTTTATCACTTCTTTCTCACCGAAGAGACCCCGAAGGATCATTATCATGAGCTAGTGAATACTCATCTGGCTGAGGAGGGCACGCATTGGAAGTGGTTCCTTGCCGACCTCACGAATATGAATCTGGATCCAGAGCTGCGGTTTACCGATGCGGTGCGGTTGCTGTGGGGCGAAGCGACCAAGGAAACTCGGCGGCTCGCGTACGAGATCTGCAAGCTCAGCGCGGGCATGAGCTCATTACAAAAGCTCGTCTTAGTGCAATCGATCGAAGCGACGGGCCGCGTGGGCCTCGAGGCGGCGGTGCCAGTGGGCAATGCGGTAGCGCGCGACATGAAGCGGAACCTCGTCTATTTTGGCGGCCATCATTTGGAGACCGAGCAACAGCACACCTTGGAAGAGACCGATGTACATTCCGCCCTGGAAGCGCTGGAGCTGGACGAGGCCACGCGCGCCGATCTATGCGGCATCGTGGACAAAGTTTTTGCGCACTTTGCGGGCTTCGTAGATGAAGCGCATCGCGTAGCATTGTCTAGGCGCACGATGAGCGAGAGCGTCGAGGAAGCGCGACTCGCCGGCTGAAACTGACGACTAAGGTGGGCCGAGCTCAGCTGATTTTTCGCTGCTCTGGCGCGACTAACTTGACCATCTGCGCCATGGTCGCTTCGAGTTGACGTGTTTGAGGAGCGCTCAAACGCAGAAATTTATAAGCTTCCAGGCGCTCGGCGGTGGTAAAGCCTCGGTGATCCGGGTTGAACAACGCCACCGCCGCCGAAATAAAGCGTAATTTCAAGCTATCGGAGATAACAGCCGTGGGGCAGGGGCGACCCGCGAGCACGACCTCCAGACGCTTACGCTGCGCGGCGTTTGGCCCCCCTCCCAACGTCGAGACCAGCACCTTGATTTTTTCGCCAGCGGCATCGGTCCTGGTCGTGAGGTCCTTGAGCAAAGCAAGGCATTCGTCCCATTCCCAATCGGTGGGCGAATCCTTGTCCTCACACAACAAGAGCACTGAGCCGACGATGCTACTGACCAGCGCGCGCTTCATGTCAGCTGCTGCCCGGTAAAGCGATCAAAATAAACCGTTCGGCAGACACGAGCTCGAATTTACTCAAGCGCGAATGGTTGGTCAAGGATTCCGCCCCATCAACACCCGACGCGTGTATGCGGAACAAAACTATAATGACCATTGCGCTACGGCGATGGTGGTTCGCACGGCGTAACCCGCGTGGTTCATGCGGGCGCCATCATCGCGGCTTGTGCTCCTCACCGAGTAAACGGTGCAGTGCTTTGCGAAGCCCCTTTACGGGGTCATGGACGCCGCACACCTGGCCGCTCGGCCTGCCGCACAGGTAACGTCAACTCATTCGGGCATCCACATCGGCGATGTCCGAGCCGCAGCGTCATGCCCAGTAAAAAGCGAGCGCCGCTGCACTATCTGAGCGGCAGGAACTCACCGTGCTCGGGGTCGTAATCGAAGACTTCCCCCTTACCAACGTCGAAAATCCAACCGTTCAGGTGCAGCTTGCCGGAGTCCATCCGCTTGGCGATGAAGGGGTATGCGCGAAGGTGCTCGAGCTGTGCCAGCACATTTTCCTGAATTGCGGCAGTCAACTTGGCCTCGCCGGAGAGGTGGGCGTACTTTTCATCGATCAAGTTTTTCACCTCGATCGTGCTTTGCACCCACCTCGACACGTATTCTAGGTGCGCGACGCTTTGGGGATCCAAGATCGCTTTTAGTGCGCCGCACTGCGTGTGACCGCAGACGATCACGTTCTCGACGTTGAGCACCTCGACCGCGTATTGAATCGCCGCAGCGGTACCGCCCGGCAGGTCTGCGGTCGGAACCACATTGCCCACGTTTCGAACGATAAAGAGCTCCCCGGGGGCCGCGTCAGTGATTAGGGTCGGCACGACGCGGCTGTCCGAGCAGGTGATGAACAGCGTCTCGGGGTGTTGACCGGTTGTCGCGAGCTGTTCGAACAGCGCTCGGTGGCTGGCGAAGAAACCGCGTTGAAACGAATGGATTCCCTTGACCAACTTCTGCATGCCGTCGTGAACCTACGTGAGCTTGCTGGGAAGTGCACGCGTCAACGTTCAGCCGAGCGGAAGTACATACGCCGAGTCGTCGTCGGCCAAAGCAAGTTGTGCTCGAACTTCGCTGGCCACGGCTACCTGGTTGTCGTTCAGCGTTTGAACGTCACATGGAACCGCGCGAAAGTACGGGGAAACCGTCAGGTCGCGCGCCAGCAGGCAACGAGCCGCCGGGCGCGCCCCCGCGGCCCGCCCGATCCGCACGGCGCGGGCGTTTCGGATCAATGTCACATCCTCGGCGGACGCCACGAAATGCGGTCCACCGTCGAAGGGGTCGATGCGTTCTGCATATCGGAAGCCGATTCTGCGCAACATTTTCTCGACGCCCTTGGTCTGAGCGCCGACCTTCCCGATCACGTTCTGCGCGTCGGACGACAATAGGCTCGCGTAAATACCGCCACTCGGGAACAGATCGCGAATGAAGGATTTATCGCTGCTGGATCGCAGATCCGCCTCGCCATAGCTCATATCGGTGAAGCGCCGACCCAGCGCCTCCCAGAGGTGGCTGGTGCCGTCCGAGCCGAGGGGAGGCAAGAGCTCCGCGAGCAGCTCGCTCTGAAATAGCTCTCGATGAACGGCAATGAACAAAAATCGCACATACGAAATCAACAGGCCGTATCGGTCGAGCGCACCGCGGTGTTCGGGCAACACGACTAGACCGCCAAGCTCGGTCGGCCCCTGATACGAGAAGCCAAGGTGCAGCACGGTGTGACGAAAGTGACGGTCGAGCGCCGCGTGATATTTCTCTTCGCTGATCACGTCGTAATAAATGTACGGCGCGTCACGGCGCCCGAGTTGGCCAACGATCATCGACGTACCGAGCGCGTTGCCCGTCTCCAGGTCGCGCAGCAAGAAAACGTACTTTCGCTTACGCGGATCTTTCAGCTCGCCCGAAAAGCTGCGCTCTGAATGATCCAAGAGCCGCTGCACGTGTGGGCGGTCGTGGGGAAGGTTCACTGAATTGAGATGACGCGCCAGCCCGAGCAGGTCTTCCTCGTCGGCCCGCATGGCGCCGCGTATCTCGGATCGAAGCATGACCCGCAGGTTTTATCACGACGGCTAGGAGCTCCGGAAAATGCTGGCGATTTCGGAAGAGGTGCGGATAGGCGAGCGTGAAAATCACGGCATGCCCTCGAAACAGGCCGGAAAGTGGCGGCGCGGCTAGCCTTTCATGATAATGAGTGCCGCCGTGACGGCTCAGGATTGGACATTTACGCGCGCGCAGTCGCTTCCCCCTTACGCCTTCGTGGTCAGTGATGCGGTCAAAGCGCGCGTGCGCGAGGCCGGCGCCGACATCATCGATCTCGGGCTCGGCAACCCCGACCGTCCGACGCCTCCCGAAATCGTCGCTCAGCTACACGCCGCCGCCGACATCGCTCGGAACCATCGCTATCACCCGGGCCGCGGGCTGCTCGAGTTGCGCGCTGCGGCCGCCGCCTGGTACGCGCGCCGCTACCACGTTAGCTTGAACGTTACGAGCGAAGTCATCATCACCATGGGCGCCAAGGAGGGCATGAGCCACCTCTGCCTGGCTGTTCTCGATCGCGGTGACGTCGCGGTCGTACCCGACCCCTGCTACCCGATCCACGCCTACGCACCGCAGATCGCCGGGGCGACGGTCGAATACTACCCCGCCAGCCTGGAAATCCCGCCGGGGAAGGCCATTGCAGAGGCGATTGCCCGCGTCGAAGAGCGGGGCCAGCGCGTCAAGCTGGTGATCGCAAATTACCCACAGAACCCGACCGGACAGGTCATCTCGCGCGAAGCACTGGCCGACCTCGTGCAGACCGTTCGCAGGTCGGGCGCCATGCTGCTCCACGATCTGGCGTACGCGGACTTCGACTTTTCGCGGCGCTACGCCCCCAGTATTTTCGACTGCGGCGTCGCCGCCGATGCGGTCAAGGCCTTCGCCGTCGAGGTGTTCTCGATGTCGAAGAGCTACAACATGCCCGGCTGGCGCATCGCGTACATGGTTGGCAACGAGCGCATGATCGCCGCGTTGGCCCACATGAAAACATACCTGGACTACGGCACGTTTGCGCCTCTCCAGCTGGCCTCCGCCTGGGCGCTGGAGCACGGCGACCGCTTCGCAGAGGAAATGCGGGAGCTCTACAAAGTACGTGCTCACGCGTTGGTCGAGGGCTTGCGCGCGGCCGGCTGGAAAGATGTCGCTGAGCCCAGCGGCAGCATGTTTCTATGGACGAAAATTCCGCGAGCCTTCGCCGGCAAAGGCTCGCTCGAGGCAACGGCTGAGCTCATCGAGTCTGCGCACGTCGCGGTTGCGCCGGGCATCGGCTTCGGCCCCGGCGGCGATGATTACCTACGCTTTGCGCTCATCGAGGACCCGCCACGCCTGCTCGAAGCGTGTTCCCGAATCGGGCGCTTCTTGAAGACCAGGCTATGAGCCATCGTCGGATTCGTGCCTCGAAGCTGACTCAGGAGGCGGATTCCAAGACGCGGTGAATCGCGTCGGGCACCAAGCCGTAGCCTTCCGATGCCGCGAGCAAACGAGCGTTGTCCGGAAGATCGGTCAGGAACTGTCGCGCATAAGGGGTGCCGACCAGCCCGTGGAGCCGGCGCACGAGCGCGGGCATGCCGCGCGCGATGGCCTGCCGTGCGTTTTCCTCTTCACCGATCGACACGTAAGCCGCGTGCAACGCGAGGTACACCGCCGATTCGTTCAGCAAGCTCGGCGCGCCCTGATCGAGTAGCAACGCCGCCTCACGCGCCAGCTCGACGGCGCCAGTTGCATTGCCACAACGGCGTTCGGCTTCGGCCCAAAGCCCGAGCGCGACAGGCAGCACGTCCCGATGGCCAGTGGTGCGGTACGATTGCGCGGCGATTCGCAGCAGGCCAAGCGCGCGGCGCCACTCCCGTTCGGCGCTGGCGCGCAAGAGCTCGCTGCCACGGTAAAAGAGCATGCCTAGGTTGGCGCGGTCGGGAGCGGCCCACACGCCGCTCGCGGCTGCATCCGCATCCGCGCGCACCTCCGCCAAGTTCGCTTCGAGCTGCTTGTCATTGCCGAAAGTCGCGGCCCATCCCAGCAGATTCATCTGCGCGTGGCGGACCGCTCCCAGGCTACCGATGGCATCGGCCAGAGCCAGACCGGTCTCCAGGGTGAAACGCGCTTCTTGTCGCGCGCCGATCGTGGTGAGCGCGAAGCCCAGGTTGGTCATCAACATGGCCTCTCGCTCTTTCAAACCGGCGCCGCGGGCGGCGTTGGCTGCGTTTCGGCGTGCTTCCAGCGCGGATGCCAGGGCACCCTGAGTTTGGCGAACTATGGCTTGCGTTTGGTAGGCGTCGACGGCCGCCGCCGTCGTTCGCTGCTGCTGCGCAAGCTTGAGCAGACGCTTGACCTCCACTTCTGCTTCCGCAAAGTGGCCACCGAACGCGTTGCGCGAGGCGAGCACCGCCGAGCAGCGGGTTTCTTCATCGAGCAAGCCCAAGACAGCGGCTTGATCGCGAGCTTCAGCCAGCCGTTCGCTAATGCCTTCCCCAGACCCGCGCGCGTCGTCGTAACGCGCCCTGGCGCCGCGTGCGCGCACTGCGCTCCCCTCGTCGTAAACGTTGTCGTCCATCGCGACGATCGCCGATTCCCGGTCGCTTGCTCGCGGATCGACACGACTCCAAGCCTCATCCAGATACGAAGCACGCAGAAAACCTGCAGGCTTTTCCTCTGCGTACATCAAGGCACGCTCGGCCATGCTCATGGCGTCAGCGAGCGCATTGGTGGCAAGGGCGCGTTGCGCCGCACGCGCCCAGTGCTCGCCCGCCTTGGCGTGCTCGCCACCGAGGTCGTACTGACCCGCGACCGTAGCCGAATCTTCACCCATGGAAGACAGCCAGGCTGCGGCCAACGCATGCAACTCTTTGCGCTCGCGCTCACCGAGCGAGGCGTAAGCAACCTCACGTACCAACGCGTGCTTGAATACCCATTCACGCGTGCCGGTAAAGCGCGACACGTTCTGCTCCATCAAGATTTCGGAGGCGACGAGCGCCTTCATTACGCTCTCCGCGCGCGGCATGCCGAGCGCCTCCAGGGCAGAATCCCAGCACGTGAGCCCGAACACGCTCAGCCGACCGACCGCGTCGCGGCACTCTTCATCCAGCGCATCCAGACTCACCTGAATGGCCGCCTCTATCGTGGGCGCGTGTGCGGTGTCGCGGCCGGAAGCGCTCAGGCGCGCCAATTCTTCTGCAAAGAGCGGCAGCCCCGCGGCTTGCTCCGCGATCCGGTCGACGACGTCTTCGGCTACCGCTTGTCCCACCACTGCACGCGCTATGGCGCACGAGGCTCGTTTCGAGATCGGGCGAAGCTCGAGCCGGACGTGATCGCGACCGGCGAAGCGACTGGCATGCTCTGCCCAAAAGTCGGGGCGTACCAAGGCCATGACCACGAGCGAGCGACCCATGGCGCGACCCAACATATGGTCGAGCCAGCCGATGCTTTCGAGATCTGCCCACTGCAGGTCTTCCATCAAAATCGCAGTTTGCTCGCTGGCGGCGACGTGGAGCACGACATCCGTCATGGCCAACCACAGAACGTCGCGCGAGCCGCGTGGGTCGAGGCCCTCCGGCAGCGGCTCATTGGCGAGCAAGCGCGCCAAAAGATCGCGGTTCTTTGCGGTGAGCTCGTCTCGTGTGGATGGGCCCAGCCTCGAGATGATGGCCGTCGCCGCCTCCGCGCTGGTCGCGCCTTTGGGCAGGCTAATGATCCCGCGCAGCACATCCGCGGCGGCGCCCAGCGCGTGACCCTGGGCGTACGCTTCACTGCGTTGCAGGACGATGTGTGGCGGATCAGATTGCGCCGAGATGCGCGCCATCACTTCGCGACGTAAGCGACTCTTGCCGATTCCGGGCGGGCCCGCGATGGAGACCAAGACGGGCATGCTCTCCTGGCGCGAGCGTTCGAAGGCGCTCAAGACTTGCGCCAATTCTGGATCCCGGCCCACGAACGGGGCCCCGCCGGCGCCGCGTCGGCCGTGCACGGGCTCACCCACGACGGATGAGCCATCGTCTCGAGTTCGAAATTCGTAGCGGCCGCGTCCGAGCTCGCTGGTGGTCGCATCGGCAAGCACGACGCCCGCTTCGGCGTCGCGCGCAAGCGAAGACGCGCGATCGACGACGTCACCGACCGGCTGCATGTCACCGGTGCTGCTGGCCCAATCGAGCTTGGCGCGTCCGCTGGCGACGCCGACACGCGCCCCGGCACGGGCTAAGCGCCGGCCGAGCTCGAGCCCAACCGCGGCTTCGTTGCCGAGCGCTCGGCGCGCGCCTAAGTGCGCGACGATCGAGTCTTGCCCGAGGGGCACGGCGTCGGCGCCCCGCTGGCGAAGTTGCTCCAATGCGCGCTCGCGGGCGGAGGCCGTGGCGAAGCGAATGGCTACGATGGAGGTGACGAGGCGCGAGCCGCTAGACCCGAGCCTGGACGAAAGCTTCGAATCTGGGCTGCTCTCGTTCCAGCTCAGGCGCTCTACGTTCTCCGAAACCTCGTGCAGCACCTCCAGCACGGCCAGCATATTGTCGGGGCGTGCGGAAGGGTCCGTGCTCAGCATGCTGCTCACTAGGTCATCTAGCGCGCGCGGCGTGTCACGCCTTAGCTCGCTCAGCCGTGGCGGGGCCGTCGTGACCAAGCGAGCCAGCGTCGCGATGACGGTAGGGCCGACGTGTGGAGGTCGCCCCGCGATCAGCTCGAAGAGGGTCGCGCCCAAGGAGTAGATATCGCAGCGCGCGTCGATCGGCGCATCGCCACGGGCCTGCTCCGGGGCCATGTAGGCGGGCGTGCCCACGACGTCCCCAGTGCGCGTGATTCGAATGTCGCTTCTCGCGGCCACCCCGAAGTCAACGAGCTTGACTTGCCAGGGGCCGAGTGGCCCCTCTCCGCCTGGTGATTTACAGAGAAACAAATTGCCGGGTTTTATATCGCGATGAATGACGCCGGCCGCGTGCGCGGCGGTGAGCGCTTCCGCGACGCGGATCGCGAGCTGTACGGCCTCCGGCAACGTCATCGGCTCACGTTTTTGACGCGCCGCTAGGTCCTCGCCATCCAGCCATTCCATGGCCACGAACGGCAAGCCACTTTCGTCGAACAAGCCAAAGCCAACCGTCTTTACTATTCCCGGATGGTCGAGATTTTCGAGCAGCTGGCCCTCGCGCGTGAAGCGCGCTTCCTCTTCCGGCGCGACCGCCTCGTCGGAGGCAATCACTTTCAGTGCGACAGTGCGTTGACTCAGCAAATCGTAGGCCCGGTACACGATGCCCGCGCCACCACGACCGACCTCACGCTCGACTACGAAGCGGTCGCCCAACTTCCTGCGTTCGGTGATGGGCGCGAAAGACACGATAGACGGCGGAGCTTAGTCCGCCGCTCCGAAGACGTCGACCGACGGCACGGGTGCGGTTTTACCGCGGCCCATTTGATCTTCGGGTTGCCTCTCGGGTTCAGCGCACTCGAAATCGATGCTCAACGGCCGCGCGGGGCGCGCCGAGGCCGAGGCCGAGGCCGCGCCGGAAGCGGGGCGGGGGTTGGGCTCGACTGAAGCTCTACTTCTGGCGCAGGCTCGGGTGCAAAACCCGTCGCCAGCAGATCCTCGGCGCGCACCACTGCGCCGGGAGCTCGGCGCGCTGCCGACAAGAGGCGCGCTTGCAGCTCGAGCTCGTTTCCGGGCCAGTCGTGCTCGGCGATCAGGCGCATTGCCGCCGGCTCTAGGCCGAGGGGCTCGCCGCGCAGCGACAATCCGACGCGGGACAGCGTTTCGAGCGCCAACGCTTGCAGATCTTCGGGCCGCTCGGAGAGTGTGGGCAGGACGAGCTCGGAGGCACCCAACCAGCGCGTCAGGTCGCGGCTCAAACGACCTTCCTCGAGCAAACGCTGCAGTGGCACCCGTAGCGTAACGAACAGGCCCGGCTTGGCTACCGATGAGATGGGCAACGCGGTCGTGCGCCGCGCGAATGAGTGGGCAATCAAGTCTTGGATTTCGAGCGGCAGGACCGCAACGTCCAAAATAGTCAGCGTCCCCCCGTCGGCCAGGGTGAGCGGCGAACGTTCGGCGTCCTGCCAGAGCTCGCGCGCGTGCTCGGTAGGGTTCGTGCCGTCGACGATGACGAACGCCCCCCCCGCGCGCGCGCTCTCCAGATGCGCGTGCGCGGCCCAGCCGATGGCCTCGACGCCCGGCGCCGCAAGCAGGGAGATCGGCGCGCCTTGTTTGCCAAGACGTTGCAAACGCTCCAACGCTTGGCGAGCGGCGGGGCTGTACGCGGTAGTTCGGACGCTACGCGATAAGCGCTCTGCCAGCTCTAGATGTCGGCCAGAGGCGGCAAAGATGATGTGCTCTAGACGTTTGCACTCGTCGTCTACGCGGTCAGCGCGGGATACCGCTTTCAGCTCGCGGTCCCGGGAACGGGCTAGTGCCGACGACACCGCCAGAAGCGCGCTGATGCGGTCCCCGAGGACGCGCACGGCGCGCGCTTCCTCGAGGGTCATGGCGGACGTGCGCGTGCCGGCGGGCAGCAGGATGAAGCCGATCGGACCGTCTTCGTCGACGACCAGCGTGGCGGAGAACGCCCGCCGATCCTCGAACCATGCGATCAGCGGTCGCACTTCGGGCCGGCGCACGGCGAGCGCGTGGAGCGCCTCCGCGCGCAGCGTGCGTTCGGGCTCTTCGCTTGCGAGCTCGTATAGCCGGTCCGGTGCCTCGGCGGTCTGAACGTGCAGGTAACCTGCCACATCGACGGACAACATTTCGGGCGGACTATTGCGAAAAATAGCGGGCCGAGCGCCGGGTAAGGTCGCCGTCTTTCCTAGTGCTTCGAGCGCGGCGCGCAGCGCAGAATCCGGCTCGGGCTGGAGAGCGCCGCGGCTGGCCGATTCGATGGCATCGAGCCAACGTGACTGCTCGGGGCCGAGCGGCCGTGCCACGGAGCGCGCGCCCAGCCCAACGAAAATACACAGCGTCGTTGCCCCGAGCAAGATAGCGCCCGAATGCTCGGGTGTGGAACGCACGACGGTGCCTGCCCCGAGAATGATCGGCGTGCCCAAGATCAAGATCGCGAGTGTTCCGCGCAGCCCGCTCGCCACCGTGGTGGGCTCGGGCGTGGTGGCCGCCCAGGTCATGGCCCAAGCAGCGATGCAGACGGCCACCGGCAAGATTCGGTCGGGCGGAGCGACGTCGAGTAGGCTCGCGGGAATTGCGACCGAGAGCGCGCTAATGGCGAGCGCCAGGGCGCCGGCGGCACGGTCGCCGACCCCGAGCTCCAGACGCCGCAGCGCGCGCAAACGAAAGCTCGCTGCTACGAAGACGAGCAGTGAGCCGATCGAAGCGCTGGTGGAAGCGTAATCGATCATGAGCGGGTCGAGCCGAACGCGCTCGGCCGGCAGAAGCGCAATACCCAGCGGTAGCGCAACCGCCAGCGCCCACAAAAAGCCCGCGAAGGTCGCGGCGTCGAGCGAGAGTGCGGCTCGCGGCGGCTTCAGTAGTCCGGCGTGCGGGGAGATGCGCGCAATGGCGACCAACGCCGCCACCGCGGCGCAGCCTGCGCCGAGGTTAGCGGCGGCGTCGAGCGCTGGTCGCCCTGCGGGACCGGTGCGCGCCGCGACCCAAAGTAAGCCGCCCCAGGCGACGACTCGCAGTGCGCTTCGCGACGTCAGTGAGACGTCGTCTTTGCCCTCGGGCACTGTCGTGCGTCGCCACGCCTCGGCCAGCAGACCCGGCAAGCCGATGAGGGCGAACCACGGCAGCGGACTGCCCGCCAGGTGCGCGGCACCGAAGCACACGTACGCCAACGCGGCTACTGCCAGCCAAAACGAGCGAGAGCGCCCAATCACTCTGCGACTTTAGCGCGGGCGCCGCCCGCCGGCCTAGCAACGAGCGCGTGGCGCGCACCGCCCGAAGTCACGCATAAGTCGTTGAAATTGCGTCTCGACACGCACGCTCAGAAGTAGTCGTGCGGGGAGATGAAGAGCAGCTCTAGCCCGCCGATAGGGCGCCCGTCGGCGCCCTCGTGGCGGACTTCGATCGCGTACAGCTCGTGTTCGCGTCCACTCGGCTCAACGCGCACGAACGTTTGCTGCTGCTCGCCGGGCAACAGTTTGAGGTCGATCGGGCCGTGTGTGGCGTCCAGGAGCTTAGCGCCCGGCAGCAGGTGGCGTAGCGCGACGCTGTTCGTCATGGCACCCAAACGACTCATGCGAGGGACGCACGCATGCGGATCGACCGGCCCCGGCTCGCGAGGCCCGTGGTCGGATCCGAGCGGCACGAGCAAACGCTCGCGACCCGCTGCGACCTGAACCCGGGTTGGGAGCGCGAACTTCAGCCTTCGACAGGACAGCTCCCGATGCAGGGCGGGCAAAGCCACGAGCCGCTGAAGCTTGGCGCGATCGGTCACGGGATCCAGCGCGCGAACGTGCAGCTTGGTATCTTCTTGATCGCGCAGAATGTTCGTGGCCGCGAACGCGAACCACATCGGGCGGCGGCCAGGGTCAACGCGATCGCGTCGCTCTCCGGAATCTCCATCGCCGGTCGCTTCGCGGCCACGCGGATCCGCGTCATCACCGTACGGATCGCGCGGATCACCCGGGTCGTCCGGATCCCGACACGGGTCGGCCTGTGCGGCGATGACTTGAACGTTGTACAGTGCGGAGAGCGGGTCCGTGGCAGGGGAGGCACTGTTATTGGTTTGCTGAACGCACGGCGTACGAGGCGGTGTCGTATTGTACGCGATGGCCATTAGGCAGACATAACCACCGTTGACACCCACGATGCTGGGATCGGGCGCCCATCCGAAGTAAGCCGACCGCTCGCCTTCGAGGACGGGCGAGCTGATCGCTCCCGGGATACCGGCCGTGATTCCCACCGGCGAACCTATCCGCCGAGCGTAGACCGCGTGAAAACCAGTGGTCGGGTCCGACCAATAGAGCTCGACGGTCGTTGCCGGGGAGTTGTCCGTGCCGTGATTCTTCACCGTAACGGGGATGACGGTGGTGCTGGAGGCCGGGATCGGAGCGCCGGAGATGCCGATCGCATCGTTTGCGTAATCGGCCGGCAACGGAGCCGCCATGCGACTGCGGCCTAAGTAGATTTGGGGACAAGTCATGGTCGATTTCTCCGGCAAGAGGGACGGGCGGCTACGGGGTGGTGATTGCGTACATGATGGCGCGGCTTAGCGTTTGCGATCGAAGATCACCGGTCAAAGGCTGGTTGATCTTCGCGAACTTCACCGGGACCGTGTTGTGAAACCAATTGGTCGTGAAGCTCGCGCCCATCGCGTGCAAGCGGATCGTATCGGATACCATCAGGACCAACCAATAGTTGCCGGCCGCGATTGTCACGGGCGGATCGATCGAGCCTTCGGTCGGTGCGATCGAAGCGTCGGTGGTCCTGAGTAGCTCGCTTTGCGCGACGAAGGCTCCGGGTACGCCGGCAACGTCGGCGTATAGCGCGAGGTAGACATCGACCGGGTTGTCATTGCTGTTGTCCACCGTCGCGAGCAGGCCAAGCGCCGCCACCTTCCCAGCCGCTATCCCTCCGAGTTGCATGGCGAACAGGCTGGCACCGACGCCGAGCCGAAAGGTCACGCCGCTGTCCGGACCCGGACCCACGCGCGTAAATTCGCAGCTGCTCGCGACGCAAGAGCCATATTTGCACACCGCACCGCATGCGCCGCAATTCAGCGGATCGCGGCTGGTGGTCGTCTTACAGCCGTCGTTGCTTTGCGTCGAACAGTCGGCATAGCCCGCGCTACACATGCCCCCGCACACCCCTCCGCTGCATGAAGGCGCGATGTTGGTCGTCGAGCAGGCCGCGCCACACGAGCCGCAATTCTTCACGTCCGAGGACTTGGAGTAGTCGATGGCGGTGCAGGTCCCTTCGAACGCAGGGACCTTGCAAGAATAGCAGCTGTTTCCGCAGGCCGAGTTGCAGCAGACGCCTTCCGCACTGCATACGCCTGTTCTGCACTCGTCCTTGAGGCTGCAGGCTTCGCCGGGCTCCTTCGGGCAATCCCCATCTGTCGCATCGGTACAACCCTTCGGGCACTCCCCGTCGGCCGTTCCGCACGTATCAGGAACGGCGCCGGCGGCGCCGCTGTTTGCCGCCCCACTCGGCCCGCTTTCGCCGCCGCCGGCGCCCGACGCGCCGCCTTCGCCAGCACTCTGGGCGACCAATGGCGGGTCGAGTAACCCGGCGCGACCCGCACAGCCGCCCCCCATGCAACCCTGTCCGCGTGCGCCGCCGAACCCGTCGACCAGAGTGGGCGCGCCGGCACCGATCACGGCATTGCAGGCCGGAATAACGAGCGCAAAGCCCAGCACGAGGCGTAGAGCCGCCCCAAGCGTGGCGGCCCTCACCAAGCCCCACGCAGCATGAGCTGTGCGCCGCTCGGCGCCGAGGCCGCACCGGCGCTGAGCCGAGCCACCCTAGGCGAGTCCTTTTTAAGATCGAGCAGAACGAGCACCAAGCCGGTGGCCAGCGCCGCGCCGCTGATCGCGAAGACGGTGCTCGAAACGTTTCCAGCGAGCCGTGCCTCGTTGCGAAGTCTAACGCCGTTGGTAAGACAGGAGTCGCCCCGGCAGTTTGCCGCCTCATTCGACAGATTGTTCTTGCTGATCGCGCGCAGCCCGAACACCGTTCCGAGCGCCGCTGCCGCCCCGCTCACACCAAACGCCACATAGGCAGCCGTTTGGCGGGCGTCATTGCGCGGCGTCTCGGTCGTCATCTTCGCTTCGCGCGCGGGTGACGTGATGGGCGCCAGAACGTCCGCGAGTACGGGCACGCTCAACGTTTGCGTGCTCGGACCGAGCGGGACCTTCAGGTCGACTTGCCACATTGTTTTAAGGCCGGCGTAGGCGCGGACGGTGTGGATCCCGGGGTCCACCGGGACCGACAGACCCCATTGCGCGCTTCCGAGGCGAATGCCGTCGCGTTCCACCGTCAGGCCCGTGATGCGGCTCGTCGCCGGCACGTCGATGGTCACGCGGGAAAGCTTTTCGCTCAACGCGGCCGCGTGCTCGTGCGCCAGAGTTTCGCGCGCGGTCTGACCGTTGCGCCTCGTTTCGGACTCGACCTCGAGATACAAAATCCACGCGCTCGCGGTGCGATCGATGCGCTCGTAACACGTGGCCAGGTTGAGCTTGGTTCCGATGCCTTGTTCTAGCCGCTCGCTCTCCTCGAACTTGGGGCACGCGGCGGCTGCATCACCGTCCTGCATCAAACGCTTGGCTTCGTCGAACAAGGCCTGCGCCGCGAGGCTGCTCTCTGGAGTAACCCCTTGGGCGTGCGCGCCACGTGCCATCGCGAAGAGTGCGGCTACGAGCGTGGCCCCTAGCTTCGAATGATTAATCCGGCTCATCAACGGTTCTGGCGGCGAGCGTATTACAACGCACCTCGCTCGCGAAGTACGCCGAAAAAAAGCCTATGCCGGGGCTGCTCCGTTGCCCCTGATGCGCCTGCTCAATGGCGGTCCTCGAGCGGATCGTCGGCGGGACGGGCCGTTGTAGGATCGGCCTTTGTAGGATCGGACGTTGTGGGACCGGCTGTCGCGGGACCAGCCGCGCTGCCGGCAATGCGGGGCGAGCCGACTGCGGCCGACGGCCCACGCAGGCCAGCGACTCTCGGCTTGGCGTGCCTGTCGTCGACCGGCTCGCCGCTGCGGACGGCAGCGGGCGTAGTTGACGGCGCCGCGACCGGCGCAACCGTTGGCAACGCGCGTCTCGAGCTCGCGAGTGGATTTTCTGCCGGTCGCGTGTTCGGAGGCAAGGTTTGGGGCTCGGCCGAGTGCTCCAGTGGACGCACCACCCGACTCACCGCAAAAAGCGCCGTCGCCGCGGCAAGCAGGCCCGGGATCAGCAGCCACGGCCGCCCGCGTTTACGACGTGGGGGAATCGAGCTTGGTTCGGCTCTCAAGGTAATGGCGTTTCCGGTCGCTGAACCGGCGAGGGGCGGAACGCTTTTTTCCTCGGCACGGCTGAGCGGGCTCGCGGCGCGGAGCACGCGGGCAATCCGCTCGGCAGACCGCAGTGCGCCCGGAGGCCCGAACGGCGCCAGGGCGCTCGCGAGCTCGGCCACGTTGGCGAAACGCTGTGCTCGGTCCTTGGCCAAGCAACGGAGCACGATTGGCTCGAGCTCTTCCGGCACGTCGCCGCGCAGCTCGCGCAGACTGGGCGGGGGGTCCTCGACTACTTTGCGGCAGAGCGCGGGCATGCTCTCCGCTTCGAAGGGCACGCGGCCCGAAACCAGCTCGAATAAAATCACGCCGATCGCCCAAATATCTGCGCGCGCGTCGACGCCGCGGGTCGAGCTGAGCTGCTCGGGTGACATGTAAAGGGGCGACCCCATCACGGTCGACGTCTTGGTCATGTCCAACTCGGAGGCCCCCGAGGCGGTGAACTTCGAGATGCCGAAGTCCAACACCTTGATACACGGGGTACCGTCCGCTCGCATCGTTACGAACAGATTGGCGGGTTTGAGGTCGCGATGCACGATGCCAAGGGCGTGGGCTTCCGCCAACGCCTCACAGGCTTGCAAGAGGAACTCGATGGCTTCCGGTATTTCGAGTGGGCCGCGCTCTCTCATCCACTCGGCGAGATCCCGACCCTGCAGGTATTCCATGACCATGTAAGGCGAACCGTTGTCCAGCGTTCCAACATCCGAGACGCGCGCGACGTGCTCACTTTTGATCTTGACCGCGGCCCGGGCTTCGCGAGCGAAGCGCGCGACAGCGTCTGAATTTTCGAGCGCCTCGGGCAGGAGGAACTTCAGCGCCACGCGTTCGTCCAGCTGAATGTGGGTGGCGGCCACGACCACCCCCATCGCGCCTTTGCCGAGCACGCGCTCGATCCGGAACTTGCCGGCGAGAATATCTCCTTCACGCACTTGATCGGACATTGGGTCGATATCGGCAGTAAGAAGCGCTCTCTGCGAGCCACGAGCGCGTGCGCCTCAGCCTAGCCGAGATCGAGAAAAGTGCGCTCTTTCGCGACGCCGGCGCCGCAGGCCTAGAATTTCAGTCCGGGCCGGCATTAGCACTCATGGGTAGGCCGAAGAGCGCGTTTAACAAGCACTTTTTTGGCGGCCCCGAGTGGCCCTCAGGCTCCGGTCCGGCGCCTCGGGTTTCCTCGTTGCGGTGGGGGGATGGCAGGGTTATCCGCGCTCAGCGGCGCACGTTGCAAGGTGACGATGAAAAAGAATTACGTCCTCGACACGAATGTTCTGATCCACGATCCGCATGCATTTTTGAAGTTCGAGGACAACGACGTGATTCTCCCGATCTACGTGATCGAGGAGATCGACCAATTCAAACGGGACGCCAACGAGCGCGGCCGGAATGCTCGCACCGTATCGCGCCTACTCGACGCTCAACGCGCCAAGGGCCCGCTGTCGAAGGGCGTCGACTTGCCAGATGGCGGCCGCTTGCTCGTTCACGTGCCCGTGCGCCGGCTGGAGCTCAAGATCGCGCTCAACCCGAACACTGGTGACCACGCCATTTTGCAGACTGCGCTCGAGTTCCGCGATGAGGCGCCGGACAAGCCCACGATCTTCGTGACTATGGACGTGAATCTCCGCATCCGTGCGGACGCGCTCGGGCTCACCACGCAAACGTACGAAAATTCCGCGGTCGACCTGGACCGCGTCGAGACCGGCATCATCGAGCTCAACATTACGGCCGCCGAGTTGGACAAATTTTTCGAGTCGAGCTCGTTCAAACCTACCGAAGCCGATAAAATCAACGCCAACGCTTGCGTCGTGCTGCGAGACGACAGTGCCCGCTCGCGCACCGCGCTGGGGCGTTTTCATCACGAGCCCAAGGAAATCCGCGCCTTGAAGACGCCGCGTGAAGGTTTGCTCGGCATTCGTCCCCGTAACAAAGAGCAGGCGTTTGCCTTGGATTTGTTGCTCGATGACGACGTGAAGCTGCTCACGGTCGTGGGCAAGGCCGGCACGGGCAAGACATTGCTGGCGCTCGCTGCGGGGTTGCGGCGCGTGGTCGATGACGGCGCGTACGCGCGCCTGCTGGTTAGCCGCCCGGTGATGCCGCTCGGTCGTGATATCGGCTTTTTGCCGGGTGACGTGGACCAAAAGCTCAACCCCTGGATGCAACCCATCTATGACAACCTGGAGTTTTTGTTGGTCGCGGGCGGCAGTAAGCGGCGTGGTGTGCGCGGCTTCGAGGAGCTGTTCGACGCCGGCCAGCTGCAGGTCGAGCCACTCACGTACATTCGCGGCCGCAGTTTGCCACATCAATACGTGATCGTGGATGAGGCGCAGAATTTGACGCCGCACGAGGTGAAGACGGTCATTACCCGCTGTGGAGAAGGTACGAAGATCATCCTAACCGGTGACCCGTTCCAGATCGACAATCCCTACGTGGACAGCTCCACCAACGGCTTGTCGGTGACGGCCGACCGCCTGCGTGGAGAGCCGATCGTCGGGCACATCCTGATGTCCAAGGGAGAGCGGAGCGAGCTTGCCAACATCGCCGCCAACAAGCTCTGAGCCATGCCGACTGCCCCGCAACCACGCGGTGTGCTCGAGCTCGACCGCACTCCGCTCTTTCAGGGCACGCAGCGACTGCTGCGGCGGGCCGAATCCGAGATTCGGTTGCTCGACCGCGCCCAACCCCTGAACGCAGCCCTCGAGCGCGAAGCCCTCATTGGCGAATGGGGCGCGGGAAGGTGCCGCGCGCCGCGCTTCGAATACGCGGCGCGTCCCGCTCTCGGCGGGTTGCGTGCGGCGCTGGAAGCGGCGGCGGTCGCAATCGGCGGTCTGGGGGCGCTGGGCGCGGCTTATGCCGCCCGCGCCCTCGAGCTAGAAGTGGAGGCGGCGGCCGCCGAAGTGATCGGTACAGCCGAGTTTGCTGCCTGCAGCGCGCGACGTTACCGGCTCGAGCCGTCGCCGGACGTGGACGCCGCCGAGGCTTGGGCCGCACGCTGGATCGACGCGCCGGACGACGCGCCCTCGAAACAACACCGCAGCGACGACCGCAGCGATGCGGCCAGTCTGTACCGCGCTCTGGAACGCGCGACGGCGGGTTTACCCGTGCGCGTCGAGGTTCGCGCCAATCAAGCCGCGGCGGCCGCGGTTGGCGACGGCTTCGTGGGCATTCGGCCAAGACTCTGGCACAGTGAGCAAGCCGCGCGCCGTATCGTGCTTCATGAAATCGAAGGCCACGTTCGGCCACGCATCTTGGCGCAGCGCGAAGAGCTCGGCCTGTTTCGAGTAGGCTCTGCCGAGAGCAACGACGCGGAAGAGGGCCGTGCTTTACTATTAGAACGCGGCGCGGGCTTGCTCGAGGGCACGCGGCGCCGCGAGCTCGCGCGTCGGCACATCGCGGCCCGCGACGTGCGGCGAGGCGCCGGCTTCGAGGAGGTGGTGAACGCTCTAATCGCCCTGGGCCAAGACGTGGCCAGCGCCGTCGAGGCTGCTTGTCGAGCCTACCGCGGCGGTGGGCTGGCACGGGAATGCGTTTATCTCGTCGCGCTTTCTCAGGTGGCGTGCGCGTTCGAAGCGGAGCCGGAGCTCGAGGGCTACTTCGAGCACGGCCGCGTCAGCATCGCCGCCGCGCGCGCCTGCCGCGCAGGCTTCGGTTTTTCGTAAAAACCGCTCAGGTCAGCTCGACCAGCACCGGGATGTGATCCGACGGCTTGTCCAGACGCCTGGGCTCACGGTCCATGATGGCGCTCGCGCAGCGCGCGCTGAGCGATTCCGAGAGGAAGACGTAGTCGATGCGCAGGCCTTCGTTCTTGCGGAATCCGCCGGCGCGATAGTCCCACCAGCTGTACAGGCCGCCTTCCGAATGCAATTCGCGGAACGCGTCCTTGAGCCCGAACGCTCGCAATTTGGCCAGCGCGCGATGTTCGTCGGGGTGAAAGTGGGTTTTGCCGCGGAATAGCTCGGGCGCAAACACGTCGCGCTCGTCGGTTGCGATGTTGAAATCGCCGCAAACCAGGACATCGCTCTTCGGGTCGACCGTGGCATCGAGCGTCTGCCGAAGCTGTTCGAGCCAGGCGAGCTTCTCTTGGAACGCGGGGGAAGCTACGCTCTTGCCATTCGGGACGTAGCAAGAAAAGACGCGTATGCCCGAAATTGTCGCGGCAATGACGCGTTTATCTGCGTCTAGGCTTTGACCGGCGAGGCCGATGCCGATGTCTTTCATCGGCAGTCGCGAAAGGATCGCCACGCCGTTGTACGCAAGCTGCCCGGCCATGGCCACGCCGTAGCCAAGGCGCATGAACTCGTCGGTTGGAAAATCGTCATCGACGACTTTCGTCTCCTGCATGCACAGTACATCGGGTTGGTGGCGCCCGAGCCACTCGCAGGCGTGGTTGAGCCGAGCGCGAATCGAATTGACGTTCCAGGTGGCGACTTTCACTTGGTGCGGGCCGTAATACCGCACGCCCCTCCTAGCAAGTCCCCTTCCTTCTCCAGAAAGTCTTGTCTTGCGAGCGCGCGTGCACTAGCGAAGTAGCGGGCGTTCATGGTTTTTGCGGTGCGTCGGATCTGTCTGCTCGTGGTGCTTGCCGCATCCGGGTCTTTAGCGAAGGAGCGCACCGCCGCCGCCCAGTCTGACGACTCGTCGCAAGGCACCGGTTCGGTGCCGAGCGGAGCATCGGGGGCGGTGGTCAAGCCGCCGGAGCCGGCCCCGGGCGCACGAAAGAAACCGGTAATCGTGCTGCCGGAGCTGATCCACTTCGAGCACGCCACGTATCCGCCGGCTGCGGCCAAAGCAGGCCAAGAGGCGGATGTTACGCTGAAGCTCACCATCGACCGAGACGGCAACGTGAGCAAGGCGGAGGTGCCGGCGCCCGTAGGCAAGGGCTTCGACGAAGCCGCCCAGCAGGCGGCGCTCAAGTTCACCTTCAGACCGGCCACTCGCGATGGCGTTCCCATCCCGGTTGCCATCGCGTATCGTTACTCCTTCACCCTTGCCCCGGCCCCTGCCGCGGAAGCGGCTCAGCCCGCGCAGACCGCGGGCAACCTGTCCGGCATCGTTCGGCTCGCTCAGAGCAACACGCCACTCGCGGGGGCCGCCGTCACCTTCACCTTGCCGGACGGCACGCAGCGCCAGGTGACCACGGACGACTCGGGCAAGTGGCAGCTCGCGAACGTGGCTCCCGGCCAGTACCGGGTTCACGTCGAATCCCCGGGGTTTCAACCCGTCGAAAATCAAGAAGAGGTCGTCCTTGGACAGGAAACGAACGCCACCTATCGCTTGACGCCCGTTGCGGAGGGCATCGAAATCACCGTGCAGGGCGAAAGACCGCCGCGAGAAATGACGCGGCGTACCATCGAGCGCCGAGAAATCGATCGTATTCCGGGCACCAGCGGGGACGCCCTGCGTTCCCTTCAGAGCCTGCCAGGGGTCGCGCGTCCGCCCGGGCTCGCAGGGTTTCTGATCGTGCGCGGTTCGTCGCCGAACGACACGCAAGTGTATGCAGACGGCTCGCTCTTGCCGCTGATCTATCACTTCGGCGGCTTATCGAGCGTCGTCCCGACCGAGCTGCTGGATAAGATCGACTTCTACCCGGGAAACTTCGGCGCCAAGTATGGCAGAGTTCAGGGTGGTATCGTCGATGTCGCGCTGCGTAGCCCGGACACGCAGTGCCTCGGCCCGTATGGCGCACCAACCGAGAAGAAAGGTTGCTTTCACGGAATGGCGCAGGTCGACTTGATCGACGGTCGTCTACTCTTGCAGGGGCCGCTGCCCGCGAAGAATTGGACCTTTGCCGTGGCCGGTCGACGCAGCTGGATCGATCTTTGGCTCAAGCCGCTGCTCGAGAGAGCGGGCTCGAGCGTAACGGCGGCCCCGGTCTACTACGACTATCAAGCCATCGTCGATCACAAGACCGCGTCTTCGCGCTTTAGCCTACGCGCATTCGGTTCCGACGATAAGTTCAGGATCATCATCACTGACCCCGCCGCGGAGGACCCGGCGCTGGGCGGCGCGCTGAGCTTCGGGACGTCCTTTTACCGCGGGCAGATGCTGTATCAAACGGACCTCACCCCGTCCGTATCTCTCGATACCATGCTGTCCGCGGGGAAAAATTCGATCGGTTTTTCCGTAGGCAACTTTCTTTTCAATCTCGACACCTACCCAATTTACGCCCGGAGCGAGCTCGGCTTCAAGGTCGCCACCGGAGTCAAGGTGAACGCGGGCTTGGACTTCGAGCTGGCGCCGTACGAGGTGACCGTTCGTTTTCCTCAACCTCCGCGGGCCGGTGAGCCAGATCCGGGCCCTTTCGCGAGTAAGCCGCCGCAAGAGTCGCACGTGAAAAGCACGTCCTTCCGACCAGGTTGGTACGCGGACGCCGAGCTGCAACCTTCGCGACGGCTGCGCATCATACCCGGTGTGCGCGTCGATTATGCGCGGGACACGGGCCACGGCGATTTCAGTCCGCGCATCGTCGCTCGCTACGACTTGCTGAAAGGCGCTGACCCGGTGGAGCCCGAGAGCAACGCTCGACGAACCACGCTGAAAGGAGGGGCTGGCATCTACTATCAGCCGCCGCAGTTTCAAGAGACGAACCCTGTCTTCGGCACTCCGGGCTTGCACTCCAATCGCGCCGTTCATTACTCGATCGGTGTCGAGCAAGAGTTGACCAAGCAAGTCGAGCTCAGCGTGGAAGGCTTTTACAAAGATCTGACGCGTCAAGTAGCCCGCGCGCCAAACGACCAAGGTACATACACGTACAACAACTTCGGCCTTGGTTCGGTCGTCGGCATGGAGCTGCTGCTCAAGTACAAGCCGAGCAAACGCTTCTTCGGCTGGGTCGCGTACACTTTGTCGCGCAGCGTGCGGCGAGACAGCCCCGATAGCCCTGAATACCTGTTTCAATACGACCAGACGCATAATCTGATCGTCCTCGGGAGCTATCGGCTCGGCCGCGGCTGGGAGTTCGGCGGCCGCTTTCGCATCGTCACCGGCAGTTTGGATACGGCCTCGCTGGCGACGCCAGCTTTGCCCGCGTTGTATGCGGCGGATTCCGGCGCTTACACCCAACTACAGGGCAAGCCTTACAGCACCCGTCTGCCGCTCTTTCATCAGCTCGACCTGCGCGTCGACAAACGCTGGCAATTCCGCGATTGGCGCTTCTCGACTTATCTCGATGTGCAGAATGTTTACAACAATGCTGCCGTCGAGGGCCTGAGTTACAACTACGACTACAGCCGGCGTTCCTATCAAACGGGCATCCCGATCATTCCGAGCCTGGGCTTGAGAGGGGAGTTCTGATGCAGTGGTCGATGTTCGAGGGCTGGTTGCGCGCGCTTCCACTCGTGAGCTTGGCCGTGCTCGGCTGCGGGCCAGACTTCGACCCGCCGAGCGAGCTGCACTCGCTGCGCGTGCTCGGCATACAGAAGGACATGCCCTACGCGGATCCGGGTCAGACCGTGCACTTACACATGCTGTGGGAGGACGCCTCGGAGCATGCGGCTCGCAGCGTCGTGGTCCGCTGGTCAGGTCCGTGCTTCGATCCGGCCGCGGATTTGTACTACGCCTGCTTCACGGATCCGAACCTGTTTACCGGCATGACCGGGGGTGATCGGGCGTCGTTCGCCATGCCCAAAGACATCATTTCGCGCCGGCCCCCGCCGAGCGATGCCAAAAATGCGCGTTACGGCATCGCCTACGTGTTCTTCGCGGTATGCGCCGGCGAGCTCGTGCCGGTGCCCGTGACCGAGGAGACTGCGTTCCCTATCGGCTGCCGGGACGAGTCAGGCAAGCTGCTAGGCTCAGACGATTTCGTCGCAGGCTACGTATCGGTCTATTCTTTCCAAAGCTTTCACAACGATAATCCGTTCGTCTCCGGGTTCGAGTTTCAGGGGCGACCGGTCGCGTCCGCGAGCTTTTGCACCGATCACGGCTCCGCCGATGCCGACGATCCGACCGGTACCGACGACTGCCAGGCGCGAGCCGGTTCGAGCGCGCCTCGGGACATCGACTGCGACGACCCAAAACAAGCGCAGCTCTGCGTGCCATCGTGCGCCGCCGACGGTGACTCGAGTTGTCCGGCCTATGCCATCCGGCCTACCGTGGATAAGAGCAACGTCTCGAACCAAAATCAGGACGATGTCTCGAAACAGCTGCTCGGCCGCAATGTGGGTGAACAGATGTGGATCGACTATTATACCGACGCCGGGAAGTTCAAGTCTGCGGTGCGGTTGCTGAGCGACGCTACTTCGGGCTGGAACGACGATTACGGCACGAAATACTATGCGCCGAAGGCTCCCGGCTTGGCCCGCGTGTGGGCATTGGTGCACGACAACCGCGGCGGCGTCGGCTGGGCCGGCGTGACCCTCAAAGTGCAGTGACGCTAGTTCGAGGCACGAACAGGAGTGCCCCTCGCCAACACGATTTTATCGCCGTACGCCGGGGGGGGTGCGATTAGCCGCGGCAGCTCACGCTCGCGCTTGGGCCGAAGTACGCGCGTTTCGACGTCTTCGTGAGGCGCCGGGCGGGTCGCGCTCAGCGAGGCTTCACCACATGCCCCAAGCGCCAGGCCTAGGCACGCCATGACCATGGATCGGAGGACGCTAGGCATCCTATCAAGTTAGCAGCGCGCCGATCGTCAGCAAACGCGGACTCTCGAGCCATTGATCGAGAGTCCGCCGTAACAAGACCGCGCTCGTCGGAGTGCGCCTTCGATTCGGAAACCGTTGGGGATTAAAGACCGAGCGTGCTCCGACAGCGGCGCGCGCTCAGCTCACCTCACGAGCGCAGTCGATGCGGCAGAGCTATAATCTCCGGCCCAAGACTTTGCGCTGACGGTCTTCGCGGTGCTCGTCGCGATGTCATAGCGGATCACCGCGCCGGCGGTGCCCACCCCCAATACATCCGTGCCATCGAACGAGGCGGCATTCGGGACACCCACGAGCGGGGGGCCAAGCGTGCCCGCCGCGAGATCGAGCTTGTACCAATGGCTTTCGAAGGTCGTAGCGTCGCTCGTGCCGAGGAGCGCGTTGCTCCCGCCCACGAGGATCAACTTGCCCATGTAATCGTCATTGGTCGGCACAAACACGACCTGGCTCGTCCCGTTTGCGCCGACGACCTCGACACCTCGATGTTTCAGCACAGCGCCGTCGTAGCAGCCGTTCGCCAACACGACGAGCGAGCCATCGGCGGCTAGCGATACTGACCCTGGATTGATCAGCGAGAGCTCGGCGGCCTCGCCGGCCTTGTCGCCGTTGAGGTCGACGACCGCGTCCGTCGTCGCGTCGATGCCAACGATTAAAGCGTTGGTGCTGGCGCAGGGCAAATGAAACGAAGCGTCGAAGCTAGTGAAATCGATCCGGCCTAATAAGAAGTAGGCAATTTTTTTGGTCGAGTCATACACGGCACCATCGATATCTGCGCTCCCGTCACGGTCGCTCGCGGCGTTGTACTGGCTCAAGTCGATGCGTTTGGCGACCTTACCTGTCTGGAGGTCCAGGACCGTGACCGTGCTCTCGCTGAGCAGCGGCACATAGGCCTTGTTCGTCAACGCGACTTTTTCGCCGGTGGCCGTTTCATTCAGATCGAACGTGGTCTCGACCGTGCCGCCGTTTAGCAAGTGGACTTTGCCCTTGCCGCGTTCGAGCGCAAAGCCGAGCCCACCGCTACTCACGGCTACGGCGTCGCCATCCGCATAGGTTGCGTCGCCATCCACCGCACCGGTGGCCAGCGCCACGCTTGCGATCTCGGTCGAGCTCGTGAAGTCGGTCCCGGCTATCAGCAGATGGCTGTAGGTGGTCGGCTCGGCCGCGGTCACGAGCACCCCTTGCGGGTTCAGCGGTGGCGCCGGCAACGCGCCCACGCTGCCGGCTTCTCCGCCCTCTCCCGCGTTGGCCGCTCCCGCGCTGGCCTCTCCCGCGCTGGCCTCTCCTGCAGAGCCGCTCGCTTCGCCGCCTGCTCCGGCGTCAGCCTTGGCGGCGCTCTGGCTGGCGTCGTCGCTACCGCATGCCGAAAAAACCAGGGCGCCGCCTGAAAGAAGCCCAACCATCAATAAGTTTCGCTTGTTCATTTCGTGTCACTGCTCCGCGGTTGCGGGCCTCCCGCCCGGTCAACCGAATGCCGTCTCATGTGAGACGTCGTGTGAGCAACCCGTGAGGCGTGGAAAGAAACGGCGCCAGGCGCAAGCTGCACCCAATGTCGCCTCGCTTCCGCGCCCCGCGGAGTCGCAAGTCGAACCGGGCTGCCCCGAATGGGAAGCACCGGCGCGAGCACGGTAGGTCTCCTGGCTGCCGGATCATTCGCCGCTCGGCCCTTCCCAGGCTCTTCGCCCAGTGGATTTGCCGAACTTTGTCCCCGGTTACAGTGGCGGGGGCCGCGCCGGTTTTACACCGGCTTCCCTGTATGCAGCCGTCCTGCCGAGCTCGGCAAGATGGCTGCGTGACCGCGTTCGCGGGCCCGGTTGAAGACCGAGCCGAACCGCCGATTAGCATAGCGAGGCCCCAACCGTCTAGCCGGTCCCGCCCCGGCCCCAGAACGAGCCGATTGCAGTGTACTGCTAAATCGAGGACGCTAGCCGCTTCGCGCAAGCACCGCTCTGCATGGCTGCCCCCACTAAAAATGTCCCCCCGCTAGGGCACGGAACCGTCGTCAACGATCGGTACGAGATCCGCCAGAGTCTGGGCAAAGGCGGCATGGGTGAGGTCTTCCTCGCCTATGATCGTAGTACGCAGCAGCCGGGGGCATTGAAGGTCGTCCGCGAAGAATCGCGGATGCCCGGTGACGACGAGGCGCTGCGCCAGGAGCTACTGCTGGCCCGTTCGGTCAGTCACCCGAACGTCTGTCGCGTGCACGACCTGGCGCCGAGCCCATGGGGGCCGATCCTGGTGATGGAGCACATTGCCGGGCAGACACTGCACACGCACATTCGTCGGCGCAAAGCCCAAGGCGGCTACACCGCCGACGAGTTTCGAAAGATCGCGAGTGAGGTGGCCGCCGGCCTTGCGGCAATTCACGCGCAAGGTCTCGTGCACGGGGACCTGAAGCCGGGCAACGTGATGGTCACGGGTGACCGCGCCATCATTTTGGATTTTGGTTTTGCTCAGGAGCGCGCGCGCCTCAGTGCGCGCCGGCCCGGCGCGCCGCCTGATGGCGGCACGCCGAATTACATGGCGCCTGAACGCCTGCGCTCGGGTGGTGCCAGCCCGGAGGACGACATGTACGCCCTCGGCTTGACGCTTTGGGAGATGTGGACCTGCCGCGTGCCCGAGCCCGGATATCGCCCGCGCGCCAAGCCGATGCGTTCACAGATCATGTTCGACGTGCCGTCGGGTTTGAGCGTGGATGAAGTGAAGCAGATCTTCCGTTGCTTGGCCGATGACGCGGCGCTCCGTCCGACCGCGCGTCACCTGCGCTTTTTCAATCCCAGCTCGCTCACCACGAGCCAGGTGCAGATCCCCCGGGAACGTATCGCGCCGGGCGCGCCGCCGGGCCGCTCGGCCAGTGAGTCCTTCGTACCGTCGTCTCAGGCGCTACTCGTGACTTACTGCACGAATGCACCGGAAGCGGCCGGAACGCTGTTCGTCCTGGATAAGCCGGCGATCACCATCGGCCGGCGTAGTGGGCAAGACATCGTGATGCCGGAGGCGACCGTCTCCGGCTCGCATGCGGTCGTGCGCTGGAACGCGGGCTCTTGGACGATCGAAGACACTGGCAGTACCAACGGCACGTACGCGGAATACATCTACGAGCGCAAAAAGACGATTGCATTGCTGCACGGCGCCGAAGTTCAATTGGGCGAGTCGCGCGTGAAGCTCGTGAGCTTTCAGGAGCACTCCCCGCCGCACGAACGTGCGCGCGCTTACTTGGCTCGGAGGGACGGCCTCACCGGCTTGCTGCAGCGCGATCACTTGGTGAAGGCGCTCGATGAAGATCGCCAATTCGCGGAGTGGGCTGGAGTGCCCTTGTCCGTCGCGCGCTATCACATTCGTGGGCCCAACCGCCAGGTAAGCGAGCGGCCCACGATCTTGGAAATGCTCGCCTTGCGACGTGCCGCTCAGCGGGTGGTCGAGCTGACCGAGATGCTGCTGCTCAGCATCGTGCCCATCACGGGTGGGCGCATCGGTCCGCTCAAATTCGCGCTCGTGATGGCCGGGCCCAACCCGGACGAAGCGCGCAACGTCGTCGAGCAGGTCGTCTCCCAGGTGCAAAGCTCGATGCCAGAAGCCCTGGACCTTGCTGCAACCTTGGTCAAGGTAGAGCCCGGACATCAAGTCCAAGCTCTGCTCGACGACTGAGCGTTTCTGGCCGAGCCGGCATGGCAGGACCCCCTTCGCGCTCGTCCTTTCCGGCACCAAATTCGGGAGATCCGTCCTCGCGCCGCTTGGGGGTCGGCCCGGGTGGCGGTCGCGATCGTCCGCTCCGCGCGCAAATCGTCGTCGCGCTCGTCGCGGTCAGCGTCCTGATCGCCGTGCCGCTGTATCTGTTACGCCGGCCCAGCGGGAAATCCGCGGCGCCGGTCGGGGGCAGCGCCGCGCTCGATGCGGGTAAGGCGCCGCTCTCGGCGGGCGACGCGGGGGCGTCGGTGACGCCACTCGACGCGGGCAAGCCGGCCGAGCGCCTGCGCGTTGCGGCCGTGCAGCACGTTCGATGTGGCGCCTCGGCGAACGGCGGCCATGAAGGCAACGTATGCGACAGCGTACCCTTCTTCGAAGATACCCTGGCCAAAGCCGTGCGAGAGAACCCGGATTGTTCACCGAAAGCGAATGAAACGGGAACGGTCAATTACGTGCTTACCGTCGACTTTCAAAGGAAGGCCCTGCACTTGTTCGCCGGCGCCAGCGGGCAATGGCGTGGCAAACAAGCTCGTCGTGCCATCGCTTGCATCAAGCGCGTTTTTCCGGCGCCGGACTGGGCCACGATTCAGCATCAGTATCGGTTTTATACGATCGCGGTTTTAGCGACGTACGTGCCGGCGAGCGCGCCGCCTGGTGCTTCGATGGGTGGCGTCGTGGCGCCGCACAATCCGCTTGCCACACCCAACTTCGAGTGACGGGCGGCCGCTCTACACCGGGAACAGCGGCGAAGCTCGAGCTGCGCTGGCTTACCAGTGTGCCGTTTACCAACCGAATCAATCCAGGTTGAGCTCCCCGCTGAAGTGGACGCTAGACACGGCGGCGCTCAAGACGCGGCGGCGGTCGGGGGACGGGGTCTGGGCGCGGAGGGTGGCCAGGCGGTCGACGAAGTCGGCGACTTTGCTGTTCGTCAGCAGGCGTTCGAGCTCTTCACGCAGACGGCGGCCGAACGCGGGAGCTTGGCCCGACGTACTGATGGCGATCGTGAGCAAGCCCGCGCGCGCTTGAGCCATGTGCGCGTAACCGTTGTGCTCGGGTTGGTCGATCGCGCAGAAGAAGACACGGTGGGTTTCGGCGAGCGCCGCAATCCGGGTGGCGAGCGTACGATTTTCATCGACCAGCACCGCGAGCCACTTGCCGTCCAGATCGGAGTCGACGAAGTCGCGCTCGTGGAGCTCGATCTGACCCGACTGGGCGAGCGCTCGAATCTCTTCGTTCGGCGCGCGCGATACCACCACGGGCCGCGCGCCCGCGTCCAGCAAGCCGCGCGTGCGCAGCGTAAGCTCCGCGCTCGAGCCGACGACCAAGCAGGCGCGACCCACGAGCCGCAAGGCAATCGGAAAAACAGGATGGATCATTGGCTCCTCGAATGAATGATGGTCGGTACGAGCACCCGCGTCGTGAACTTTTGCTGGCGCTCTGCGTCGCCGATGCGCTGCAGAAACAAGCCAGTAAACGTGCTAAATAGAGCGTCCCCGGGCGCGGCCGTGCCGGTTGCGCTCGGGCGCATGACCCAGCGCTTGATCTTTTGTAAGAGCTCCGCGCTCACCGGGTTGACTTGGATCTTACCGGCCGCGACTAGGGTCACGCCGGCCGGGATTTGAAGCGCGTCGCCGGCGAGCAAATGGCGCACCTCCGTGCAGCGCCGGATCACGCCTTCGGTGGTCGTGGTCCAGCTTTGGCGCGACGAGCCCGGTCGGATCACCTCGACGAGGTAGGCTTCTTCCCAAACATGCCAGGTCACTTTGCAGGTCTGAGCTGTGGTCGACAGCGGGCGGGTACTGCCGGCATGCGACACGGTGGCCGTGAGGACGATGGTCGTTGGCAAGCCGCGACTCAGCTTGCTTTGTAAGGTTGCATCGATCAAGTCGCGAAACGAGAGGTCGAGGTACAAGAGCCCAGCGTCGGCGTCCCAATCGAAGTGCGCGTCCCGCGTCACGACCTCGCTCGACGACTCTTCAGCATCGGCGCGGCCGGCGCACAGCAGACACGCCATGGCCAACGCCAAGCTCACGAGGGCGGTGAGCCAAAAGCGCCAACTTGATTTAGGGTTTGACCCCCTATTGACCACCGGCGGGCCCCTTGCCGCGGACCGGGATGAAGCCGAGCACGTTGGAGAACGCAAATACGAACCCGCCCGCGCTCGTGTCCATGCGAAAGCCGACGTTTCCCGTCAGATCTACCGGCACACGCGACCACCCGGAGTAGCCGACGGGAGGGCTCGTGATGTCGCGGGAGCCCGCAACGCCATAAATGCCAGCGCTTGCAAACAGGTCGATGCCGTAAATCGAGCGATGACCACGGAACAAGGGAATGCGGTACTCGGTCGCGAGCTTGAACGCGTACTTGCCGTAACGGACCTCGACGATGTCCGTGTTAAGAAAGTTCGGCGCGGGTCGACGGTCGAAGTTCACGCCGAGCACGCGTGAGGGCAAAAAATCGCTGAAATCCCCCACGTAGTATTGTTCGAAGAACGGCGCGTCGCCCGAGATAGCGCCGGCGAACAGCTCCAGCCGAAGCACGTGATCGTGCCAGGGCAGGTGCCACCAGTGGGAGGCTTCCACCTCGATCCGCTGGTATTCGTAGTCGGACGCAACCGGAAGCAGGCCGACCTCCGCCGTGACGGCAGCGTGCCAGCCACGCGTTGGCAGGAAGGGATGGTCGCGCGTGTCGTGATCCAACGTTGCGCGAAGTGTGGACAACACGCTGTGTCCGCGGACGACGTCGAAGTCGATCGGCTCGGTGCGGAAGCCGCGCATGTGGGACGCCTCCAGCGGGTAACTTGCATCGATCGACTCGAGCCGATAATTGAGCCAAAATTGCGTAGCTATAGACAGATCTCGACCGACCCCTACCGAACCGCCGAAGCGCTTGTAGCTGACCAATGCCGACTCGGAGCTGCTGTTGCCGCTCGGGTCGTCCTTCAACACCGCCGCGTTGCCGAAAAAGTCGCGCGCGTCGTTGTAGAGTAGGGTGCCGCTCGTCATCCACGAGCTACCCAAGAACGTGGGGTCCAAAAAGCGGACCCGCAACGCGAGCTGGTCCTGCGCCACCGCCATGGCCGAACCGAGCGTGATGCCGGTTCCGAGTAGGTTGGTCTCGGCGACGTCTACACCCGCGTAGGCCGTGAGGGGGCGGCGGTTGCCTTGGGTGTCGGCGTCGGCGGAGATGCCCATACGCACGTCATTGAGCACGATCGTTGGCCGTTCGACGACATCGATGACCAGCACCACCCAGCCGCGTGACGAGCCCTTACGCAGCGAAAATTGTACGTCGCGGAAGAAGCCTGTGCCGAGCAAGCGATAACGCGATAGCTCGACCTCTGGATCGTCGACGTCGAACACGTCGCCCTGCTTGAACGGCACGTAGCGCAGCACCACGTGCGCGCGCGTGCGGGTGTTGCCGCGCACCTCCACGCCTTCCAAGGTGTAACGCACGGCGAGCGGTGTCGGTCCGGCGCGCGTCTCGAGCTCCGGCCCCAGGCAAGGACAGTCGCGCCCGCTCGCAGCAGAAGACCCCGGCGCCGGCGCGAGCGGCTCTGGCGCGAGCGGCTCTGGCGCCGGACTCGCGTCCCCGGTAGCCACGGCCGGCGCGGCGCCGCTATCCGGACCTGGGCTCGCTGGTACCGACTCGGCGAACGCGCTCTGGGCGGCGAGCAGCAATGTCAACGCGGCCGAGGCAAGTTCGAAGCCGCGCCCCACCGGCGATGAGACGAGCGCACGCCGGTTTCTGCTCGACGCTGAACCCCGGGGACGCTGCATGCCGGGTACGCTCACACGGGCTGCCGGATATCCGCTGGGATGCGCTCGTAACTTTCGCACAGGCTGGCCATGCGATCGGCGATCGCCGGGTCGAGCTCATGGTCGAGCACGCGGAAGGCCCAATTTTCCGAGGCCGTCCCGGGCACGTTCATGCGCGAGTCCGTGCCCAGGCCCAGCAAATCTTGCAGCGGGAATATGGCGGTGTTCGCGACCGACATCAAAGCGACCCGGATCATGTCCCAATGAGGCTCGTTGCCGTTGCTGCCCGCGTAGCGCAACGCGCGCATGCGCTCGTCCCGCAGGGTTCGCGCGTCTTGCTCGGCGCGCGCTCGCTCGTGCGAAGTGAGCCAACCCATGACCGTGTCGTTGTCGTGCGTACCGGTATAGACCACCGTTTGCTTAGAAAAACGATGCGGCTGGTAGTCGCGCGAGTCATCGGTGAAGGCGAACTCGAGTACACGCATGCCGGGCATTTGGAAACGCTCGCGAAGTGCCTGCACCTCGGCCGTCACCAGGCCCAAATCTTCCGCAATGAAGGGCAGCGGCCCGAGTGTGCTCTGGACCTTTTCGAAAAAGTCTTCACCGGGCACGCTGATGAAGCGGCCTTCTCGCGCGCTCTCGGCCTTTGCGGGGATTTCCCAGTAGCGATTGAAGCCGATGAAGTGGTCGAGGCGGAGCGCATCGAAACGATGCAGCGTGGTGCGAAAGCGATCGAGCCACCAAGCGTAGCCCGTCTCGCTCAACACGCGCCAGTCGTAGAGCGGGTTGCCCCAGCGCTGGCCGTCTCGACTAAAGTAGTCGGGCGGTACGCCGGCCACCACCCGCCGTTCGCCCTGTTCGTCGAGCTGAAAAATCGTTTGGTGTGCCCAAACATCCGAACCGTCGTGTGCGACGAACATAGGCACGTCACCCAAAAGCTTCACACCGCGCTCGTTGGCGTAGTCGCGCAGCGCCGACCACTGCCGCTCGAACTCGAATTGCAAAAACTCTTGATATCGAACTTCGCTCTCGAGCTCGCGGAGCGTGCGCTCCAGCGCTTGCGTTTCCCGTCGTTTGAGCTCCATGGGCCAGGTCGTCCAGGGCTCGGCGCCGCGCGCCGACTTGATCGCTCGAAACAGGGCGTAGTCGGGCAACCAGTGACTTTGCTGCTGCAGGAAGCGCGCGAGCTCACGCCGTTCCGGCTCGCTGGAGCGCGATTGGAAACGCGCGAACGCCATGCGCAAACGCCGCTCTCGATAGCGAGCGGCGGCCGCATAGCGCGCCTTGCGCGAGCTTTGGAAGGCGCGTGGGTCGAGCACTTCGGACGGCTCGAGCAAGCCGCGATCGACGAGGACCTCCAGGCTCAGAAGTAGCGGACTGCCGGCAAAGGCCGAAGGGCTATCGTAGGGCGACGCGCCCGCGCCGAGCGGGCCGACCGGCAGCATCTGCCAATAGCGCTGGCCAGCGCGGGCCAAAAAATCGACGAAGCGCCGAGCTTGGGGGCCTAGATCGCCCACGCCGTGCGGGCCGGGCAGGGAAGTCGGGTGGAGCAGGATGCCGCTACAGCGTTCGGAAAATGCGTTCATCGATCGTTACTCCACGGACTAGGATTCGGACTTTCCCGCGACGCTTTGCCGCGGGCGAAGCAGTGACAAAACGATCGCCCCGGTAAGCACCACGACGATCACGCCTAACGAGACTAGACTGGGGATTTTCACGAAGTGCACGATGGCCATTTTCACCCCGATGAAAATCAGGATCAGCGACAGGCCCGTGCCTAGATGATGGAAGCGGTTCATCATGCCCGAGAGCACGAAGTACAGGGCACGCAGTCCCAAAATCGCCATGATATTCGAGGTGTAGACGACGTACACGTCCTTCGAAACAGCCAGCACGGCCGGAACTGAATCGACCGCGAACAACAGATCCGTGACCTCGATCACGACCAAGACCAGAAACAACGGCGTCGCGTGGCGAACACCGCCCTTCACGAGCGAAAAATGGTCACCGTCGTATTCGTCCGTGGTTTTGAGGAAGCGCCGAGCAAGCTTGAGCGCCACGTTGTCTTCCGGATCGACCGCCGTATCCTGTTTGCGGAGCGCGAGCTTCAGACCGGTGTAAATCAAGAATACACCGAACACGTAGGTCATCCAGTGAAAGCGATGGAGCAGCGCCGAGCCGGCGAAGATGAAGAGGCCGCGCATCACCACCGCGCCCGCCACGCCCCAGGTCAGCACTCGATGCTGCCTGCTCTCGCTCAGTTTGAAATAGTTGAAGATGACCAGGAACACGAACAGGTTGTCGACCGACAGCGACTCTTCGACGAGGTAGGCAACCAGATAACTGGCCGACAGGTCCCGCCCCAGGCGCCACCACACGAAGCCAGCAAACGCAAGGCCAGCAGCGACGTTGAATAGGCTGCGCACCGCGGCCTCGCGGAACGACATGTGTCGCCCGCTCTTGCCCAGGAGCGCGAGGTCCACCGCCATTACCCCGACCACCACGGCGGCAAACACGGCCCATTCGAAAGAGCCCGCGCTCGAAGACATCTTCGGCCTTGCTATCATGATGGGCGCGCGCATGCTAGAAGCAGGAGACTCATGCTAAGTCGGTTTATGCGAGGATTTTGCGCAGTATCGGGCCTTCCTGTGCTCCTCGTCTGGGCGAGCTCGAGCCTCCTCGGCTGCAAAAAGACGCCCGAGCCGACGGGCACCGGTGTGCAGCTGGCGCCGAGCGTGAAGGCAGTCGAGAGTGCGCCGGCACCCGCCGCTTCCACCGCGCCCCCGGTCGAGATCACGTGGCTGGATCCGCCGGGGCTAAAGCGCGTGGCACCCAAGAGCGCCATGCGCAAAGCGAGCTACGAAGTGCCGCACGTTGCCACGGACACCGAGGATGGCGATCTGGCCGTGTTCTACTTTGGCCCTGGCCAAGGCGGTTCGATTGACGCAAACGTCGACCGCTGGGTGAAGCAGTTCACCGGCGTCGCACCCGGCGACGTAAAGCGCGCTGACCGCGAGGCCAACGGGCTCCATCAGCACACCGTCGAGATAACGAATGGGACCTTCGATGCCGGTTCCATGTCCATGGCGGCCGCGACTCCGAAGAAGGATTACGCACTTCAGGGCGCGATCGTCGAAGCACCTAGCGGCGCATACTTTTTCAAAATGACCGGGCCCGCCAAGACTATCGCGGCCGCACGGACCGCGTTCCTGCAATTACTCGACAGCGTGCGCGTAGGCGGCTGAAGGCAAGTTTCGAATCCGCGTCGTCGTGCGTACCGCGGTAGACGCACGTCTACTCCAGCTACGCGCGAAAAGTGTCGCGCGGCGGGCCGTCCCGCCGGTCTTGGCGGCGACCGCGCTTGACCCGATCGGGGTGCCTGATGAACTGTCCCGGCTATGCGAAAAGTCGAGCTAGGTTTGGTTGCCTCGTTGGCAGTGGCGGTATCGAGCGGTTGCAGCACACAGCCCACGCCCGCGTTCGCTTCTTCGGCCAATGAGTCCAGCTACGCTGAGCACTACCCGGCCGCCCTCCTCGCCTTACGCACCGAATATGCGAGCGACGAAAGCCACGCGATCGAGATCTTCAGCGCGTTCCCGAGCTATCCGGGCGCGTTGAGCGCGCCGAACGGCGCGCAGGTGCTGGCCGTCGTAGACCGGGCGGACGCGGCCGGCAAAAGTGGCGCTTATGCGCAGGAGATGGACGAACAACGGCACGTTGCCCGGTTTTTCAGCGAAGAAAAAGAGACGCTGAACCAAAAGGTAGGGGGCGCGGCCCAATTTGCTGCGAAACAGAAAGAATGCACGGTCGACGTGGCAAGCCCCGCCGTTGGCGCGCTCGACCGTGGCGTGGACAAGGCGCTCGCAGATCGGTTGCATGATCACAACGAAGCACACCGTTACATCGAGGATCACCAGGACACACTCGCTAAGTCCAACCTGGAAAAATTGCAAAAACAAGCGGACGAGATCGCCCTCGCCAGTTTTCTGGTTCACGTTCGGGTCAAGCAAATCAAGCGCGAGCTCGCGCGGCTGGTCGACGAGGGTTCTGGGGTGAAAAAGACTCTCGAGCGCAGTGACGCGGACGCGCAAATCGTGATTGCCGACAAGACCGCTTCCAGGAGCGCCAAAGCAACCGCTCAAACTCGTGCCTCCGCCTCCGCCGCCGCGCGCGCTAACATCGACTCCGAAGTCGAGCAGGCCAAGCGTGCCTTGGCCGACATGGACGCGCGCAGCGAGAAGCTCGAAAAAGATTATAGCGCAAGCTTCGACGCGCTGGAGAAGGCGCTCAAGGCTCTGCCGAAGAAGTAACCCGTATGCTAGAGCGAGGGGCCATGTCTCAAGCCTTCGCTCTGATCCTTGCTGGCGGCAGTGGTACGCGCTTTTGGCCAGCCTCTCGGACCACGCGGCCCAAACAAGTTTTGGCCATAGGCCCCGGCGCCAAAGACCCGCTGATCGCTCGCACTGCGCGCCGAATCGAAGCTCTCTGCCCGCCCGAGCGCGCCTATATCGCTACCGGCACGTCGCTGGTCGGCGTCACGCGCGAGGCGTTGCCATGGTTTCCCGAAAGCTCTTTCTTGGCCGAGCCTGTGCCACGCAATACGGCCGCCTGCATCGGCTGGGCTAGCGCGATCATCAAGCGCCGCGATCCGGACGCGCTGATCGCCGCCTTGCCGAGCGATCAGCTGATGGACGACGAGCCCGCGTTTCGCGCCGCCGTCGCCCGCGCGTTTCACATCGCGGAGAGCGGAACGATTGTCACCATGGGTATTCAGCCGAACCGACCAGAGACCGGCTACGGCTATATCGAGCTCGGTAGTAAGCTCAGCGCCGGCGTGCGGCGCGTTGCTCGCTTCGTAGAAAAGCCGACGCGGGAGGTCGCGGAAGGGTACCTGGCGAGCGGTAATTACTTGTGGAACGCAGGCATGTTTTTCTTTCGAGCGCAGAGCATGCTCGACGCCATAGCGACCCATATGCCCGACCTCGCCGAAGGCCTCGAGCGCATCGAGGCGGCGGCAAAGGTCGGCTCGGAGGCGGAGCGGGCCGCCACCAACGCCGTCTTTCAGGACTTGGAGTCGATCAGCATCGACTACGGGATCATGGAAAAAGTCCGAGAGTTAGCCGTCATTCCCGCGGACGTAGGCTGGAGTGATCTCGGCAGCTGGCACACGGTCTGGGAGCTTGGAAGCAAGGACGCGCAGGGTAACGTCGCGTCGGATAGCGCCGTGCTCGTGGACTCACAAAACAACTTGATCGAAGACTTACGCACGGTGCCGGGCGGCAAGCGAATCATTGCGCTCGTGGGCCTGCACGATCTGTGCGTCGTGGAGACGGACGACGCGCTCCTCATCATTCCGCGCGAGCGCTGCCAAGACGTGCGTGAAGTAGTGGACGCGCTGAAACGCCGAGGCGACCCCGTTTGAGCTTGGGTGTTCGTTCGGCGTGGTTCTTGCTCTTTGCCTTCGCCTGCCTGGGCTGCGGCAAATTTCAACAAGCTCGGGAGTGCGGCAACTTCGTGAAGACCGTCAACCTTTGGCTCGCCCAGCCGACGGGCGCGGGCGGTGGTAGCACCATCGACCCGAAGCAAGTTGCTGATCAGAGCCGACGTACCGCTCAGCACTATACCGAGCTTTCGCAACGCTTGACCGCGCTGCACATTCAGACGGAAGAGCTCGCGCCAAAGGTGCAGCGCTACCGAGCCATGGCCGACGAGGCTGACCGAACCCTGCGTGAGGTTGCCGACGCCGTAGACCGGGGGGATCTGGCTCGTGCGCGCCAGAAGCGCGTAGAGTTCGACACCATGGCCCGAAACGAGTCAGCGCTCGTGACCGAGATCAACGGGCTTTGCCGCTGATCAGCGGCCGCGATCCGGCGCGGGATCGTCGAGGCGCCGCCGAGGCGCCGCGCCTAGAAGAGCCTACTTGCGTCTTCGCGGCGTCTGCGGCGCGCGCGGTTTAGGCCGCGCCGAAGGGCGCTTTTCAGAGCGTGGCGCGCCGCCGCGGTTCGAGGCGGGCATGGCATCGCCGGCCAAGCCCTGCAGGCGTTTCAGCTCGTCCCGAAGGCGGGCGGCGGTCTCGAACTGCAGCGTTTCGGCTGCGGCAAACATCTCCTGGCGCACCGCCTCGATCCGCTCGAGCACCTCGAACTCACTGGGCTCGCGCGCGGCCGCGCCGGGTTTGTCGCGCCCGTTGCTCTTCGGCACCGCGTAGTAATCGGTCGTGCCACTCGCCGGGCTGATGTCCAAGATGGCGCGTTTGATGGTCGCGGGCGTGATGCCATGCTCTGTGTTGTAAGCGACCTGGACGGCGCGGCGACGGTACGTCTCGCTGATCGCAAACTTCATCGCTTCGGTCTCGCGGTCGGCGTACATCATCACCTGCCCGCGCGAGTTGCGGGCGGCACGCCCAATGGTCTGAATCAGCGAGCGTGAGCTGCGCAAAAAGCCTTCTTTGTCGGCATCCAAGATGGCGACCAAGCTGACCTCCGGCAGATCCAAGCCCTCGCGCAGTAGATTGATGCCGACCAACACGTCGAACTCGCCGGCGCGTAAATCCCTGAGGATTTCGATGCGCTCCATGGTGTCGATGTCGGAATGCAGGTAGCGCACGCGGACTCCGAGCTCTGCGTAGTATTCGGTGAGGTCTTCGGCCATGCGCTTGGTCAACGTCGTGACCAGCACGCGCTCACCGAGCCCGACGCGAATGCGGATCTCCCCGAGCAAGTCGTCGACCTGACCGGCTACGGGACGGACGATAATCTCGGGATCGATCAGCCCCGTCGGACGAATGACCTGCTCGACCACCACGCCGGCGGAACGCTGCAGCTCGAAGTCGCCGGGTGTAGCCGAGACGAAGATCGTCTGGCGCATGTGTTTTTCGAACTCTTCGAACTTCAACGGGCGATTATCGAGCGCGCTCGGCAGCCGAAAGCCGTATTCGACGAGCGTCTCTTTGCGCGAGCGGTCGCCGCGGTACATCGCACCGATCTGCGGCACGGTCTGGTGCGACTCGTCGATCACCAGCAAAAAGTCCGCGGGAAAGTAATCGATCAGCGTGGGCGCGGGGTCTCCCGCTTTGCGCTGCGACAAGTGCCGAGAATAGTTCTCGATACCCTGGACGAAGCCCATCTGCTCCATCATTTCCAAATCGTACGAGGTACGCTGGCCAACGCGCTGCTTCTCCAGAAAGCGCCCCGCCTTGTCGAAGTACTCGAGCCGCTCGCGCAGCTCCTCGCGTATGCCCTCGATCGCCCGGTTCAGCTGCTGGCGAGGCGTCACGTAATGCGAGCTCGGGAACAGCGAGTAGCGATCGAGAGCGCCGAGCACCTTGCCGCGCAGTGGATCGACCTCGCTGATGCCGTCGACCTCGTCGCCGAAGAACTCCACGCGGATGGCGGTCGCTTCCTCGTAGGCGGGGAAGATCTCTACGACGTCCCCGCGCACGCGGAACGTGCCGCGATGAAAATCGATGTCGTTGCGCTCGTATTGGATGTCGACCAAGCGGCGCAACAGCTCGTCGCGACGCATTTCCTCGCCCTTGACGATTTCGATCAGCAGCCCGGAATACGTTTCCGCCGAGCCGATGCCGTAGATGCAACTGACACTCGCGACGATGATCACGTCCGAGCGCGATAACAGCGCATGCGTGGCGGTGTGCCGCATACGGTCGATCGTGTCGTTGATGATCGCGTCCTTCTCGATGAAGGTGTCGGTGGTCGGGATGTACGCTTCGGGCTGGTAGTAGTCGTAGTAACTGACGAAGAAAGCGACGGCGTTGGTCGGAAACAGGTCGCGCATTTCTGCGTACAGCTGCGCGGCCAGCGTCTTGTTCGGGGCGATGATCAGCGTCGGCTTCTGCAGCTTCTGAATGACGTTTGCGATCGTAAACGTCTTGCCGCTGCCGGTAATGCCGAGCAGCGTCTGCTGCTTGATGCCAGCCTCGAAGGAGCTCAGCAGGGACTCGATGGCCGCGGGTTGATCCCCTTTGGGCTCGAACTCGCTCCGTAGCTTGAAGTCGACCATGGCAAGGAACGCTCTCAGCTTGTCATGTCACACGTTTCAAGCACGAGCACCAGACCACACGCATGGCTCGGCGCGCGGGCGGCACGTGCTCGCCCGCGCCGCGCCGGGGCTCGGGGGCGGCCAAGCCGGGTCTAGCGCTTGCTGTACTGGAAGCGCTTTCGGGCGCCGGCCTGGCCGTACTTCTTCCGCTCTACCTTGCGGTCGTCGCGGGTGAGGAAGCCAGCGCGCTTCAGCGGACGGCGGCGCTCCGGATCCTCGGTGGTCAGCGCGCGAGCAATGCCGTGGCGCATGGCGTCGGCTTGGGCGCTGTGGCCGCCGCCGGCCACGGTCGCCTTCACGTCGTATTTGTCGACGAGCTCGAGAAGCTCGAGCGCCTGGCGCGCGATCATTCGACCGGTCTCACGCTCGAAATACTCTTCGATGTTTTTACCGTTCACCGTGATCTGACCGGAACCGGCGCTGATCCAAACCCGAGCAACGGCGGTCTTGCGCTTACCAGTGGCGTACGTCTGAGCTTCGGACATTATCTAAGTATTCCTCGGAAAAATCGCGGGCGATGTCAGGGGCAGCAGCAGATCAAAGCGGCAGGGTCGCCGGAAGCTGCGCCTGGTGGGGGTGCTCGGGCGAACCGTACACCTTGAGCTTGCTCAGCATTTCGCGACCGAGCACGTTCTTCGGCAACATACCCTTGACGGCTTCCACGACGGGCAGGTCTGGATGGCGCGCGATCGCCTTTTCGAAGCTTTCGGAGCGGATAGCGCCAGGAAAGCCGCTGTGCGTGTGGTAAAACTTATTCTTCGCCTTGGTCCCGGTGACCTTCACTTTGTCGGCGTTGATCACGACCACGAAGTCACCGGTGTCGACATGGGGAGTGAACGTTGGCTTGTGCTTGCCGCGTAGGACGGAAGCCACGCGCGACGCCAAGCGGCCGAGCGGTTGATTGGTCGCGTCGACCACCCACCACTTGCGGGTTGCGATTGCTTCGGCGGGTTTTGCCACGTAACTGCGCATCTTGACGAACCTCAAAGCGGCACTGCCGCGGGGAAAGGGGCCGGTCTACTAGCGTTCGACGCTTCCTGCGTCAAGCGCGGCACAATCCTCCACCCGACAATTCGCCCGCGCATCGCCAAGGGGGCCCCGATGGCGGGCGGAGGTCTCGGCTTCGGGGCTATATTTTGGACTTACGAGGGTTTCGCGGCCTGGCTGCGTCAGCATGGGGCCGGCGCCGGGCCGAACCGGTATAGTACATGGCTCCACGATGTCGAACGCAGGCAGCCCCCGGCTTTTGGAACGCCTGGTAGCGGACGGCCTGCTCGGGCCAGAGCAGCAGGAGGCAGCCCACAACTATATGCAGCGGAGCGGCGAACGCGTCGAAGAAGCGCTGCTGGATCTGAATTTTTTGGATGAGGTGGCCCTCCTCAAATACCTGGCCGCCCTCCACAAGACTCGCTTCGTCTCGACGGAGAAGCTGGCCAAGGCGGACATCGACCGCCTGACGCTCGACAAGGTGCCGAAGAAACTGGCCGAGCGTGAGCTGATCTTCCCCGTTCTCTACGACGCGGCGACGAATATCCTGAGCGTCGTCACGCCGAACCCGGACAATGCGCCGGCCCTCCACGACATCCAGCTCGCGTCCAACCTCAGAGAAGTTCGAGCGTTCGTCGGGCGCCCGCGCTCGGTGCGCGCCGCCATCAACAAGGGGTTCAATGGCGACATCCACGCCTTTGCGACGCTCGACCGCAGCGCTCACGAGCAGTTCACGACCATGCTCAACGTGTACGAGCGCAATCTGGTCAGTGAAGAGAGCCTCACGCTGTCCGTGGCCAAAGAGGCTTCTACTGGCGAGCGCGTGCTGTCGCCCCAAGATTTCAGCGCCGGTCGCAGTAACGCCGGCAGTGGCAAGGGTATCAACGACGAATCGTACGTCGAGACGTTGAACGTGCTGATCTCGTTGATCGAGAATACGCGCGCGGATCTGCGCGGGCACTCGGCCCATGTCTCCCGCCTGCTGAAGAAAATCTGCGAGCGCATTGGCCTGCCCGATACGACGCGCGCCGCCTTGGTGGTAGCTGGGCACATTCACGATCTGGGCAAGATGGGCGCCTATCATTTGACCGCGCTCAACGTGGCGGAGTACGAGGGGCATCGCTCGCAAGCGCAAAAGCAGTACAAATCGCCAACTCGCCTGCTGGAGGCCGTGCAGCTGCCGCGCGAGGTCGTGACGGCCGTCGAGCAAATGTACGAGCGTTACGACGGCAAGGGCATGCCGGATGGTGCGGCGGCAAAAGAGATAGCTCTCGGCGCTCGGCTGCTCGCCATCGCCGACACCTACGCCGACCTCACGCAGAACCCCCGTAATCCCTTTCGAAAGGCATTACGCCCGGTGCAGGCGTGCGAAGTGCTCGAGCGTTATCGCGGCTCCGTCTTCGACCCTAACTTGGTCGACCTGTTCAAACACACGGTGACCGGCGAAGACCTGAAGGCGCGCCTCCTCGCCAATCGCTACCACGCCCTGATCGTCGATCCGGATCCAGAGGAGACTACGGTGCTCGAGCTGCGCATGATCGAGCAGGGCTTCGAAGTCTCGCAGGCGCGCGGCTCCGATCATGCGCTCAAATTATTGGAGAAGGGCGACATCGAGATCGTCGTCAGCGAGCTCGACCTGCAACCGAACGATGGCTTCGAGCTGTTGGCCGAGGCGCGCAAACATCCGTGGGGCGCCAAGGTGCCTTGGGTCGTGATGACCGGCCGCGCCGGCGGCCGCACCGATGCGCAGCGCGCCTTCGAGCTCGGCGCGACCGACTTCATGACCAAGCCGGTCTCGGCGGATTTGTTGGTCGCCAAGTTGAAGCAGATCATCGAGCGTGAAGCGACGCGGGGTGGACCCGCCCGCGGCGTCGCTGGGTCACTGCAGGAAATGGGGCTGCCAGAGATGGTGCAGGTCCTCGGGTACGGTCGCAAAACGGGTTCGCTCAAAATCCGTTACGGGGCGAATTCTGGCGAGATCCATTTCGTGGGCGGCCTGATCTTCAATGCGCTCTGGGCCAACCTGCGTGGGGAAGAAGCCTTCTTCGCCATGCTCAGTTTGGTTGAGGGAGAATTTTCGCTGGATCCGAACTTTACCGCGCCGCAGCAGGTGATTCAAGCCAGCCCGGAGGCTCTGCTTCTGGAAGGCATGCGGCGTCTAGATGAAGCGGCCAGGTAAGTCGGCGGCGGCGCGAACCTAGCTTTTAGGTTCGTACGACCGAAGCCAGCGCGAGTGTCGTCACCCAGGTGCGGTCGCGCGTGGTATCTTGTCACTCTTCGCGAAGGGTTTGCTGGTGTCGAACGTGCCCCCCCCACTGCTCGGCTTCAACAATAACGTTCGGCACCGGGGCCGCATCTTTCACATTCAGACCGAGGACTCGGGCGTCAAAAACTCACGCCTCGTCACGCACTTGTTTGCGGACGGCGGGCGCGTCATCCGAACCACGCGTACCGAGTACGCGGAGCACTTGGCGCGCTCGGACATGCAGGCCTTCGTGCGCGGCTTGATGAAGGAACAGCACAAGGCGATGTTCATGGCTTTGCGCATGGGCGAGCTCGATACCTTGCTCGAAAACGCGTGCGGTCCATTCGAGCAGCCGCTGCAGCCGAGCAACGCGCCGCCGGCAATAGCCTCCGCGCCGCCCCCACAAGCCCCCCCGCCGCCCGAGCTCCGGCCCAACCTGGCGCCAACCGACGGCAGTGTGCCGTCCAGCCGGTCGCGGCCCTCGGCGCGCTTCGCCGCCGCCCCGTCCAAGAGCTCGTCCTCGATCTTCGGCGAAGGTGAGATCAGCGAGCAGTCCCTGGATGAAGTGATCCTGAGCTACCTGGCAGAGGACTCGGACGACCCTGCCGACTAGCTTGCTAGGCGCCGAAACGCGCCAGGTACGCAGCAAGCCACAGCTTCTTCTCCGTGTTTGCTGACGACATGTAGCGCACGGTGCCGAAGATCGGACGTACGGGACCCCAGGCGCGATCGTAGCGTCCGAAGCACCACAAGATACCGCTGTAAGAATTGGGATCACGGCCGTCGACGGCGTAGCGATCATTCAGGTACACGGCGGTCGACAGCGCTTGCTCCGGCGTCTCGCCCCACTCCAGGATCTTCTTGCCCCACAGCATGCGCAAATAGTTGTGAATGCGGCCTTCTCGCAAAAGCTCACGCTGCGCCGCATTCCAAATCGGGTCGTAGGTCTCGGCCGCCTCCAATCGCTCGCGGGAGAACAGCGCGGGCCGCGGGTCGCGCGCGTGCTCTTGGAGGGTCTTCTGCGACCATGCGGGCAGGGACGAGAAGCCGCAATAATCTGAGCTGTGAGCACAGTAATTGAGGCCGAGCTCACGCCAGGTCAGAAGCTGATCCAGAAACGCCTCCGCGCTCGCACGCATATTCCAAAACCCCGCGCGTGCGCCACGTGCCCGTGGGCCCAGCGCGTCGGGCGTCCAATCCTCCCGCTCGGCGATCGCCCTTACGATCCGATGCGCGGAGAGTTGGCCAAAGTGCAGGTAGGGCGATAGTCCACTGGTCGCCGCCTTGTCCGGGTGATTCCGTTCCTCGGCGTAGCGCTCGAGGTTGTTTTCCAAGAAGAACGCCAGCGCGCGCTCTGCGGCCCGCAGCCCGCCCCGGTAGCCGACGACCGGTACTGTGTGGTCGACGGGTAGCGCGGCTAAGGCACTCGGTTTACCTGCCAAGAGGTCCGGAGGAGCGCTCGGCCAACGCTCGAGGAGACGCGCCGAAAGCGTTGTCTTGGGCAGTCCGAGCCCCCGTAGAGGTGCGGCGACGGGCGACGCCGCCCAATGCTCCTCGAACGTCTTCTGGAGCGAACGCCGAAAGTCGAAGGCTCGAAAGCATGGCTTGCCCAGGGCACGGATCGGGAGCACGCCGTTCGAATCCACTGCCTCGAGCCGCACCGGTAGCTTCTTGCCAGCGGCCTCGATCATGCTCGGCAAGAAGAAGCAGGGAAAATCGTCGGTGACGACGAGCGCTGCGTCATTGGCCATGGCCTCCAAGAGCCCGCGGCCCGCGCCCGGCTGTGGCTCGACATACGCATGATACGCGACGCCCGCCTTCTGAAAAGCCGACGCGTTGTCGACCATGCCGTCGATCACGAAGCGATGAAAGCGATCGCTCGCGTAGGGATACCCCGCGCGGAGCGCCTCGAGCACCACGAGCGGCTTTTTCAGGCGCTTGGCGTGCTCGATAGCCCGGTCGAGCGCGAAGTTGTCGTGTGTACGCCGCGCCGCAATCATCCAATAAAGGACGTACGTCGCCGCCGCGCGGATCTCTCTATCATTCACCGCGCGAATGCGCAGCGCCGGGACAGTGGCTGGCGGCATCGCCGTCCACCGTGGCACAGCCGCTCCGCTCGCGTGCTTTCTGTCTAGATCTTCGGCCGCGTTCGGGCTTCGAGCAAGCGGGCGATCGCGATCCAGCATCGCACCCCGCGCCGAGCCAACCGCCGCCGAGCTCGGCTAGCATCGGGCGGTCGTGAGCTCAGTACACGACGCGCAGGTCCATGGGCGTGAAGGGGGCATCGACATTGCCATTCCACCAGAGGAGCTGGTCATCGGCATCGGCGACGAGGTTTTCGCCCTCGAGCTCCGTGCCCGCGTTCGTGACCAAGGCGTTTGCGGAGGCAATGTGAACGTTAGGGGCCACCGCCAAGGGCTGCTTGGCCGAGTCGAAGCCCATGAAGATGGGCTCATTGCTGGCAGCCTCGAGCGCGACCGCGGCGCTGTGAGCGCTCTTTGCGGAGCGATGCGCGTACGGAGAGCTCAGATAGACGGTACTTTGGATGAGTGATTGGCCGGGCGTGGGCACGAAATTCCAGGCTCGATCGATGAACGAGGAAATGAGCGCGCCGTTTGCGTCCCTCGCGACCGCCTGCACCCCGGTTGGGCGCTCGGTGAAGGTGATCAAGCCGTGGGCGGCCTGACCAGGGATAGGAGTGTTGATGGCTCGAAAGCTTTGCTTCCAAGTGTAGCGCTTGAAAACTTGGGTCGCTCCGTCATGCGTCGCTGACACGTACGCGCTGCGGTCCGAGTACCAGGCCACGAGCGTCGATTCAGCGAACGCTTGCGCGCCTTTCGGGCCTTGCATGGGCTGGACGTGCCAGGTGTTTCGATAGGCGGTGAACGTGAACAGCTGGTTCAGTGGATTGCGTACCGCGATCGAAACGCGCCCCGCGTCGTCCAGGTCCGCGATCACGGGGTTACAGTTGCTGGCCAAGCTCCCGAATCGGGAATAGGTCGATAGATCGAGCTCCTCGGCCACCTGATCGCCCTGATAAAAAAGCTCGATCAGTCGATTGTCGGAGGAGCGATACACGACCTCGACATGGTCGTGCGGGGAGACCGACCAGGAGCTGGCCGAGGGGGTGCCTGCGCATGGAACGGAGGACTCGACGGTCCAAGCGCCCCACCGCGCATCGCGATCAGCCCGCACGCGGCGCTGCAACCGATGATCGCGGCTGCAAGCAAACAGCCACAATTGACGCGCGCGCGCCGCGTGCCCTGGAGAGGTGGGCGCGGGGGCCCCCAGCACCCCCACGGCGGCCGCCGCCGGGCGATCGGAGGGCAAGTCGAGGGCCTGCCCGCTTTCACTCGGGTGATCTCCTCTACCGGCGAGCTCCGGCTCCGGCGCGCTGCATGCTGGAACAGCGAGCATCATCAGCGCGATTCCTATCCACGATTCACGCATCATTGATCGAGATTCGACGATCTGGACGCGAGCGTCAATCCGCGCGCGGAGACGCGTGGCAAGCCAGGGCGATCTGGCGTCCCGAGGCGGGATTCGCGGCACACGCCGCCGGGCGTTTCCCCAGTGCACGATATCTCGCCGTCGAGCACTGGGGGGCCGACGCTCCGGTTGCTTTGGGCCGGGTTCAAATGCCGCTCACGCCTTCGTGCTGTAATAACCAGCGTTTTCGCGTCAGGCCCCCGCCGTAACCGGTGAGCGAAGCGTTTGCTCCGATCACGCGGTGACAAGGGACGAGGATCGCGATTGGATTCGAGCCATTGGCGAGACCGACGGCGCGTACCGCGGCGGGGCGACCGATCGTTTTGGCGAGTGCGCCATAGCTCGAGGTCTGGCCGCGAGGAATGCGCCGGAGCGCACTCCACACGTCGCTTTGAAAGGGGGTGCCGTTCAACGCCACTCGTAGGTCCGTAATGGCGTCGTGCTCACCGTCGAAGTAAGCGATCAACGCGCGCCGGTTGGGCGAGGCCCGGCTCGCCTCGCGCAGGCGCAACGTTCGGCCACGATGATAGATGCGCAGCAAGCGTTGCATGCGCTCGTCATGGTCTTCCCAGTCCAGTGCGCGGACGTGGCATTGGCCATCACTGACGAGCACCATACGGCCCGTCGGGGTGTCGAAGCGCTCGATGTCGAAGGTCTCGGTTTGCATGTGCTGGCTCCTCGGCTCGGCGAGCAGTGTCGCGCTGAATGGCAAAATCAGCTGGCGGAATACGGACATCATCGTAACCCGCGCACGCGCCATCGATGTCCGAAAACCGCTAGAAGCAGGCGGCGGCGTGTGGCACGAACCGTCATGGATCTCGACCACGACGCTTGTTATCGTGCGCTTTCTCAGCGCGACTCGCGCTTCGACGGCCGATTTTTTACGGCGGTGAAGACGACTGGCATTTACTGCCGGCCCGTCTGCGCGGCGCGCACGCCGCAGGCCAAGAACGTGGTCTTCTATGCGACCGCGGCCGCCGCCCAAGAGGCGGGCTTCCGCCCCTGCTTGCGCTGTCGCCCGGAGACCGCGCCGGACATGGGAGCTTGGCGCGGAACCTCGAACACGGTGTCACGGGCTCTGTCGCTGATCGAGCTCGGTGCGCTGGATCACGGAGATGTCGAGGCGCTCGGGGATCGGTTGGGGGTGGGGGAGCGCCAGCTGCGTCGCTTATTTCGGCAGCACCTGGGCGCGTCTCCGGTCGCGGTGGCCCAGACGCGCCGCGTGCTGCTCGCCAAGCAGCTCATTCACGAGACCCATTTGCCCATGGCCGAGATCGCGTTCGCCTCTGGGTTCGGTAGCGTGCGCCGTTTCAACGAGGCGTTCACCGCCCTTTTCAAGCGCTCCCCAGGCGAGCTTCGGCGCTTGGGTGGGGAGGACGTGGCCGTGGGTGGAAACGGCGAGTTTAGCCTGAGTCTGCGCTACCAGCCGCCTTACGACTGGGCGGCGATGCTCGCGTTCTTGCGAGCTCGCGCCATCGCCGGATTGGAAGTCGTGAGCGACGACTGTTACTCGCGTACCATTGCCATTGACGGCGCTCAGGGCTCCGTTTCGGTCCGACGGGGCGGCGCCAACGCATTCCGCGCAGGCATTCGGGTATCGAAGCTAGCCATCGTGCCAAATGTCATTGCGCGCTTGCGCCGCGTCTTGGATCTCGCCGCTGATCCGCTCGCCATCTCGCGGCACCTGTCGAAAGATGCGGTGCTAGCGCCGCTGGTTGCCAAACGGCCCGGGCTGCGTGTGCCCGGCGCCTGGGACGGCTTCGAGCTAGCGATCCGCGCCGTGCTCGGGCAGCAGATCAGCGTCGCGGTCGCGGTGCGCTTGGCCGCACGCTTGGTCGCTCGCTACGGCGAGCCCATGGCTGCTCCCGCGGTCGGCCTCAGCCGCCTGTTTCCGCGGCCCGAGGCGCTCGCGAGCGCTGATTTGTCCGCGCTCGGCATGCCCAAAAGCCGCGCGGGAACGCTCTCGGCGGTCGCCGCCGCGGTGGTCGCCGATCCAGACCTGTTTAGCGTTCACCGCGGCCTGGAAGCGGCCGTCACACGCCTGCGCGCCATCCGCGGCGTCGGCGAATGGACCGCTCAGTACATCGCTCTCCGTCAACTCCGCGAGCCCGACGCGTTCCCTGCCTCCGATCTGGGCCTCATGCGCGCGCTCGTCGACGAGCGAGGCAACCGCCCCGGCATTCAGGAAGTGCTCGCGCGGGCCGAGCTTTGGCGGCCCTGGCGTGCGTACGCTGCGCAGCACCTATGGGCGGGCTCGAGCTAGTTGGTGCGCTGAACGCGACGCGACGCCGAAGGCTGCGACGAGGCGCGCTGCAACGCGCGATCATCAACCCATGACCCGAATGGCGATTGCGGAACCCGAAGGGCTCGAAGGGATGCAAGTCCTTCCATGGACTTAGGGGCGAACGTTGCCGGGGGGCCGCATGGAGCTAACCGTCCATCGTGCCGAGCGACATCGACTGCGCAAAGATCGATCGCTGGATTGCGGCGGCCGCGGACAACCGGCTCGTGGAAACAACCCGGCGTGGCGATTTTTGGCACACTCAGGCGCTGGAAGACGGCGATGTCGTGTACGAAGAGACCGAGCTCGGCAATGACGAGCCGATGATGGAGCTTTTAGCGGCTTGGTGCGAGCGCCGTATCAAGGTCGAGCTGCGCCCGCCCGTCAAAACCAGTGCCGAGTCACTGCCCGGACGGGGACACACGCAGCGGAGCTGAGCCGCACCGCGGGTGCACTGCGCGCAGGCGCAATTCGAAGAGGGCAAGTCGGCGCGACGCTGCCAGCGCCGCGCCGAGCCGCATCATGCGTTGGCTGCTTTGGGTACCGACGAATCGCTGGTGACGGAGACGTCGTGCGCGTGGTGTTTCTCGAACGTAGCGCGGGCGCGCTTTTCGCCATCGTTGTCGATGACGTGCACGGCGATCAGAATGTTACCGCCGTGAACTTTGCCCTCATAGGTTTTGGCTTCGATTTCCGGGATGCCCAGACCGACGAGCGCGCCGGCTACACCGCCCAGTGTGGCACCCGCCGCGGCGCCGCTCAGAGCCGCCATCAAGGGCCCAGCCGCGATGAACGGGCCCACGCCCGGAATGGCCAGGGCACCAATGCCCGCTAGGAGCCCGATTGTGCCGCCGATCAAACCGCCGGCGCCTACGCCCGCGACTGCGCCTTCCGGCGCCTTCGTGTTGTGCTCATGAGCGAAGTCTTTGGTGCCGCGTTTATCGGGGAATAGCACCGAAATATCAGACGATGCCACATTGCCGACGCGCAGCTCACTCACGATCTGCTCCGCTTGAATTTCGCTTTCCACGATGCCGATGACTGATTTTTTCATGGTTCTGCCCTCACTTTTTGACTTCTAAAAGGTTATCCACTTGGCCGGCGCCGGCTGCGCTCTTTGCGGCGGCTTCGATCGCGCTGCGCTCGGCGTCGGTTTTTACCGGCCCGCGAAGAGTGACCTTGCCGTTGACGGTGATGATCTTGACGTTCTTCGCGCCAAACGAGAGCGAGCCGTCGCGCATGAGGGCTTGCCGGATTTGCTGGGTGATTTTGAGGTCACTCGTGCCTTCCCCTTGATCCATCGGGGTCAGGTTTTTGCCGCCCTTGTCGCGTGCATTCACGCGCGTATTGTCGGGCGCGTTCGTGGGCGGCGTTTGCGCGGGCATGGCCGCCGCGTTGCTTGCGGTCATGTCCGGCGCGGTGTTTGTGGCGCTCGGCGGCGTCATCGCGCTCGCCTGGGCCCCCGCGGGGTTTGCCGTGCTCGGCGCCGTTGCGTGATGGGCCGCGACACCGGCGTTCGCGCCATTGACATCACTCGCAGCGGACGCGCTTCCGTCGTTCGAGGCGGGCGCGAAGTTTGCGCTGCTGGACGGAGTGCTGGACGCTTCGTCAATGGACGCGGCCGAGGCCGCTGGCGGAGGGCTATTCGACGAGCAGGCCGCAGCCAGCGCGCCAATCGCAAAAATTTCCAGGTACTTCATATATGCTTTCTGCAGCGTGCGTCTGCCCCGCTGCGCTCGACCCGACATCGGCTCGATTCGTCCGTTCGCCGCCGCATGAGCAATAAGCGGACCAGGAGTGGGCATGCTTCGCCGGGCCCGCCGCGAGCCTGCTAAAGAGCAACCTTTGGCCCCAGAACCCGGGCCAAACACCCCACTTCGATGGACTGCGGCCGGTCGGATTGCCAATCACGGCCGGCGCCGAGGGACGTTATCGCGCGCCGTGCAGCGACGGTATGAGGCGTGATGCCTCACAGGCGGTCTGATTCGCTATCTGGGAATCGGCGTAATTGCGAATCATGCGCCGCGAACGGCTGGCCGCTCTCGAGATGCTTCGTCGTCCGCTCCGCAGGCGTCCCGTGTTCGGCAAGCATGCGACCATTCACCTCATGTTCAAGTGATGAACATAACGGCTACGAGCTCGCTCGGACCAATGAGCAATGCGCCTCCGACGCGGACCTTCGTGGCTGCTGTGGCTTTGATGATGAGCGCTTGCGCGGGCGGCGCGCCCGCCTCGGGCGATACCTATCCGTCGCAGAGCCTGCTCGAGCTGATGAGCGACTCCGGTAGACAGCGAGTGGCGGTGCGTACGGCGCCCGACCAACCCCCGACGCGTGGCGTCGTATCGATGCAGTTGACGATCGTGAATGCGGAGACGGATGCGCCGGAAGGCGGTCTCGACTTGAAGGTAGTGCCTTGGATGCCGGCGATGGGCCACGGCACCTCGGTAAAACCCACCGTCGTCGAAACGCAGACTGGGGTTTACGAGCTCGAAAATTTGGTGCTGTTCATGCCCGGAACCTGGCAGATCCTCACGCACTGGTCCGACCCCTCCGAGCATGTCACGCCGACGCTCAGCATTCGCTGAAGGGTGCGCGGCGTTCGCGCTCTTCCTGAGCTGGCACAGCCTCGCGCGCGGGCAAGCGTGCTGCGCAGGAACGGGAACGGTGACGCCGGGGCGATTGGGTTTGCACGAAGTGGCTTTGGTCGGCGTGCAGCTGAAGGGCGCGACCGAGCTGGGCTCGTTCGATGCGAAAGGCCGTTACGCAAGCACGCCCGCCGGCGCCGCCGAGCTCGACTTGGAAGAAGACGCACTCGTGGCCCTTCGCATGTTCGAGCGAGCTCAGCTGGCATTACTACTACCGATGCTCGAGACGCGCCGCGCCAGTCACGGCCTTTCAGAGCTAGGAGGTGGGGTCGGCGACCTCAATCTCAGCCTTCGCTACGACTTCACGCTCGCTGGCGCGTCGCGCGTGATGCCCGGCGTGGCGCTACTGGCCGGGATCACCTTTCCAACTGGTACGCCGTCGGATGCTGGCAATCTTCGGCCGCTCGCCACGGATGCGACTGGTATCGGCGCCTGGCAAGCGAGCGTGGGCTTGGCCTTGGAGCAGGCGATTGGGCCCTGGCTTTTGAACGCGACGGGCATCGTGGCGGCGCGCACCGCACGCACGGTGACGGCATCTGAAACCAGTGTCCATGAGCGGCTGGCCCGTCAGTGGACTGCGCTTGCGTCCGTGGCTTACGTGTTCCCCAGCGAATGCGCTTTAGCGGCGAGCGCGGCCTACGCGGTCGAAGGCAACGCAACCATAGATCAGGAAGAAGCAGCAGGCTCGAATCATCGCCTGACGACCCTGACCGTGTCCGGCTCGCTCCCCCTTTCGGACGCCTGGCGCTTGCAGAGTGCCCTCTTTGCAACCCCGCCGCTGTCGCGGCTCGCCGTAAACCAGACGGCGCTGGCCGGCGTTCTCGTCACGCTCGTGCATGCATGGCTTTGAAGTGGCGGCGCGGCGCGCTCATTCTGGCGGTGGCGGCCTGCAGCGCGGCGCATCATCCGACCGTCGTCGACATTCGCTTCCCGAGCACCGAGGGCGGCGCTCGCTCGCTGATCGACCCGGCCGCACGCCTCACCGTCGTCGAGTTTTTCTCCGCGCACTGCCCTTGCCAAGCCAAACACGACGAGCGGCTGCGTGGCCTGGCGGCTCGCTACCGAGCCCAGGGAGTGGCGTTCGTCGCGGTCGACTCGGAAGCAGACGCCACCCTCGCCCGCGACCGCCGCGAAGCGGTGCGTCGTCACTACCCTTATGGGATCCTCGTCGACCCCACAGGCAAAGCCGCCGCAGCCCTACGCGCCAATTACGCAACGTATTGCGTGCTCATCGACTCCTCGGGCGCGATCCTGTACCAGGGCGGGATCGACTCCGATCGCAACCGGTTGCACGCCGATGCCACCCCGTATCTGGCAGATGCGATCGCGGATGCGGTTTTCGGGCGTCCGATTCGCGTTCCGGTGGCGAAGTCGCTCGGCTGCTCGTTGATGCGAGAGTAGCGGTGGGCCGCGGGTCGAACGCCGCCCGCCGTTCGGGTAGGATGCCGGTGTGTTTCGAGAACCAGTGTCGTCATCAGGCAGCGCGTTCCGCTGGTCGCGGGAAGAACTAGTTTATCAGTTGACCATCGCCGCCGAGCTAGAGCACGGCCTCGCGTGTATGTACATGTTCGCTGCGTTCTCTTTGAAAGCGGGCGAGGAAGAAGGGCTGGCGAGCGAGCACGTGCCGGTCGTGGGACGCTGGAAAAAAGCTATTTTGGGCGTTGCCGTCGAGGAGATGCTGCACCTTTCCCAAGTGGCCAATCTACTGAGCGCGATCGGTTGGGCGCCCCATATGCACCGGCCGAACTTTCCCCAGCCTGCGGACGCCTATCCGTTCGCCATCCCGCTGCACTTGGCGCCTTTCTCACGCGGGACACTGGAGCAATTCGTACGCTTCGAATTACCCGAAGCAAGCGCATTACAGGAACCCATCGCAAACGTGGGCCCGCACGACGGCATCGAGCCCTTCGCGCCCGCCTTCACCACGATCGGAGGGCTTTACGCGCAAATCCGTGCGGGCTTCGAGCAATTACCCGAAGGCGACCTTTTCATTGGTCGCCCGCGCGCGCAGACGCAAGGCGCGCGAATTCATTTCCAGGAAGGGCTCGTCGAAGTGTGTGATCGAGCCTCCGCCCTGGCCGCGATCGAGATGATCGTGGCGCAAGGGGAAGCCGCCACCGACGAACATCCGGACGCCCACTTCCGCGTCTTCAAAGTGATCCTCGAAGAATTCGATTCATTGGCAATGCGAGGCGGCTTTGCACCGGCCCGAGCCGTCGAGGGAGACCCCATCGCCAGACAGCGTCTCGGCGCGGCGACCGGCAATGTGATCCGAAATCGGACGACCCACGCGGTAGCAGAGCTCGCCAATTTCGCATACGAGACGCTGGTGCTGGTCTTGCTTCGTTTGTTTTCGCATCTCGATGAGGATGACGACGACCGAGAGCTCCTTTCGCACACTGCTCTCCGGCTGATGACGCGCGTGATCAGTCCTCTGGGTGAGCTCCTCGCCCAGCTTCCGTTCGGCGAGGGGGGCGCGGGAAATGCGGGCATCAGTTTCGGATTGTCCCGCGAAGTGCAACTGTTGCCGATGCGAGACTGCGCGTTTTGCGTGATCGGCGAGCGTTTGCAGCATTTGAGCGAGCACGCGCTGGGCATCGGCGGGCTCGATCTCTCGGCAATCAGCGGACAATCCTCCGCTCTGGGTGCGCGCTTCTCTGCGCGTCTGCGAGATTGAGCCGTAGCGCTTCGAGGGCGGCTGAGCTCTCCGAAACAGGGCGGTTGCTCTTGGGGCTGCGGAAGGAGCGCCGACGGTTGTCAGAGCCTTGACAATCCGCAGGCGGCAGAGCAGCGTGAGGCTTCAAGCGTGATGGCGGTGGAGTCCGCCGATACCCGTTGCCCCTAGCGGTAGCCAATGACTCCTACGGAAGTGCTGTAATGGCGCCGTAGGATTCCCATGAATCCTCGGCGTCGAAAGACAAAGAGGTCGCTCATGATGATCGTCGAAGAGCGTGTAGTCCCGCGGGCACGGTCGAGGCCAGTGCACGTTGCCCTTACGGAAGCCAGCTCATGAGGCAGCGCGCCGGAGCGCTGGCTCAATGGGTCGGTCTCGGCGTTGCTGTCGGCATCGCCGCTGGCGCTGCCTCGGCGGTGTTCCTGAGGACGCTCGAGAGCGCGACCAAGTTTCGGCAGGCCCACGAGGCAATCGTGTATTGCTTGCCGGTCGCCGGGTTGGTGATTGGCTTCATCTATGACCATTGGGGCAAACCGATAAGGGGCGGTAACAATCTGGTTCTCGATACGATCTACGAGAACACCCCTCAGCTCCCATTGCGCATGACGCCGATGGTGTTCGTGGGGACAGTGCTCACCCACTTGTTTGGCGGCAGCGCTGGTCGGGAGGGCACCGCCGTGCAGATGGGCGCGAGTCTCGCCGATTGGATTTCGCATAGCCTGCGCGTCAACGCAGAAACACGCCGCCAGCTGTTAGCGGCGGGCGTTGCGGGAGGCTTCGGCTCTGTCTTCGGAACGCCGATCGCCGGCACGCTCTTCGGGCTCGAGGTCGTCTGTGTCGGAAAGCTCGAGTACGACGCTCTTGCTCCGGCGCTCGTTGCGTCACTCGTCGGTGACTACGTGACGCGCCACCTTGGCGTCGTTCACACCGCGTATCCGAGGTTATCTCCCTTAGAGCTCACGCCGCTCGTGCTGGGAAAGCTCGGGTTGATGGGTGTCGGTATGGCCTTCGCGACGATGGCGTTCGTCGAGCTCACTCACCGCCTCAAACATTTGCTCGAGCAGAAGTTGCAACGGTCGGCCATTCGAATGTTCGTTGGTGGAGTAGCGGTCGTGGTCATGTGGAAGTTGATCGGTACGAGCGATTACCTAGGCTTGGGCATACCGATGATCGCGCGCGCGTTTTCAGACCCAAGCCTGCCCGCCTACGCGTTCGCGGCTAAAATCTTGTTCACTGCGGTCACCCTCGCCAGCGGCTTCCTTGGCGGCGAAGTTACCCCCTTGTTCTTCGTCGGGGCCACCTTGGGTAGCGTTCTCGCGCGAATCCTCGGGTTGCCGATCGAGATCGGCGCGGGTGTGGGCATCGCTGCCGTTTTCGGCTCGGCGTCAAACACGCCGTTGGCATTATCGATTATGGCCGTCGAATTACTCGGAGCGTCCATTTTCCCGCATGTCGTCATCGTCTGCGTCGTCGCTTACTTGCTCTCCGGGCATCGCAGCATTTACCCAGCGCAACGCATCCTGCGCCGCAAGCAGGGAGGCGGCATCTTCGATAGAGCGGTCCCCTTGCGCGATTTCCGCGAATCGCTTGTCCCGCCGCGATCACCGCCGGCGGATCGGCAGGCATGACCTTTGCTTCGGTCGGCATCCGCTGGTGCACGCTTTCTGCGCCCGGCTGGGCCGAATGAAGTCATGGTGCTACCGCAACGCACTCAGAAAACCCCGGACAAGTCCAGCATGCCACCGTGCGCTCCGTCCTGGGTTACTGGCGCAAAGCCGACCCATACACGGCGCTGCTTGATGTCCTCGGTGCGGTGCAGGTGCGGAACCAGCACGCCGATGCCCGCACCGGCGATGCTGCCGGCAATGACGTCGGTCGGGAAGTGGCGACCGGCGCGGACTCGCTCGATGGATACGAAGGTGGTGAGGGCCGCGCCCGCGGCGAGCGTGATCCAGGGCCGCGCGGTGTGCGGCGAGCGCGAGAACGCGAGATACGTGGCGGTGGCGGACACGGTTGCCGTGATCGCGGAGTGACCGGAAAAGAATGACAGCGCACTATCGGTGCTGTTGTTCGCGTAGTTCTGATCGTTCTTGTGCGCAGCCGCTTCAATGTACGCGATCGGGCGCGGACGACGGACTGCCATCTTAACGATGTTGGTCATGGCCATGGTGAACGACAGCGACTCGGCGTACATGAAGGCGTCGGCTAGGCCCGTTTGCACGCTTTTCTCGCGCACCCCGCTCAGTACCGGGTCGATGAATGCGAAGGCCACCGCAGCCCCCAACCCAATCGTCGAGTAGCCGCCCGCTTTCGAGTCGGGCGTGCGCCGGGCGGCGCCCCGGTCGATCCAGATCAAGCTCGAGCTATCGAAGTTTTGCGGTACCTGCTGCGGCCTGATCTCACCGGTTGAGTTGATCAGCTCGAGGGTACCGGCAAAGCCAAGCGACACCGCGATCATCGCGCTGTCTGCGAACGGGTCGATATCGAACGTGCTTCGGCCCGGCATAACGGCCTCGGCCGCCTCGGGCTCGATCGAGCTTTTGCGCTCGTGAGACGTGGTCGGCACCACTTCTTGGCTCGATGCGACGGTCGTGGCGGACGACGTGCTTGGCGCGGTGGTCGAGGCCGCTGGGCTTGGATCGGCGACGGCGGACGTAACCACGAAATTAGAAAAAAGGACCAAAGCCAGCGCGGAAGCGCCGGGACCGAGTATCGCCATCGCTCGGAACATGTCTGGCCGAATAACGCTGTGTCAACACCCGTCCTCCGATGCAACGGCCTGACCGATTTTAGGGCTGTTCGCGTTCTCGTCGCTAATTTTCACAGAGCTCGATGAAGCGAAGCAAGCATCCGGAGAACCAACGTACGACGACGTGGGTACCAACCGAGGCAACGCGGACGACGTGCTTTACCCCCGTAAACGAAGCGGAGCCGGTGCTGGCCACCGCGCTTTTCGTTTGAAGGAAGCCGTCCGCTCGGAGATGGTACAGCGCGTGCCCTCGCTGTCTCGATGCTCCGCCGCACTCGTGCTCGCTCTGGGCGGTGCTTTGCCGGTTTCGGTTGCACGGGCAGCCGCGCCGCAATCCTGCTTGGCGCCGCAGCTCGACATTTCCCTGCCGCCCGGAGCTGAGTGGCAGACAGCCTCCAGCGCGCTCAGTAAGCATGTGCACGGTCTGAGCGATTTAGATCGCTGCGCGCGGGTCTCCGTGCGTCCAGATGGTAGCGGCGTGCTGCTGAAGATAACCGCGAGTGATGGTCGAATCGCCAACCGGCGGGTCGATAGCGTGGCAGACTTGCTCCGTGCCGCTGAGGCGTTACTGGTACTGCCGCCTCCAGAAAGACCGCCTATTGCCGCGGTGCCGCTCACTGCGTCGGCGCAAGAGTTTCCACCACCGGAACCGCCACGTGTCAGCGCCAGTCAGTCAATTCGGCTGGAGCTTGGTATTGGCGGGGCGCTGCGCGTTGGCGGGGGTCCCGTGTACGCTGGCGGCGGCTTGGCGGGGTTCGCGGACTTCTCGTTCGAGCGCTGGCTGCTCGTGGTGACCGCCCGCCTCGACATCGCCGACGCTTTCTTGAATCAACCAACCCCCATGGATTTCATGATGGAGTCGAGCGCCATTGGCGCCAGCGTAGGTCGGCGCGCCCGAGTGGGAAGGGTCAATGTGGACGCGCTCCTCGGACCGTGCGTAGTCATCGAAACTCAAAGTGCAGACGACGGTAATCGCGAGGTCAGTGGTGCAGCCGCGGACTTCCGGCTGGCACTGGCGTTCCGCGTATCCGGTCCTCGCTCGTCCGCGCTCCGTCCCTTCGTGAGCGCGGACTTCGATGCCTCGGCCGAAAGGCTGCGCACGCGAAAGCAGCTGGACGAAGCGCTGCCGCGGTTACCTTGGTGGAGCAGCGGAGTGGCGGTCGGCGTGATGTGGGGAGCGCGGTGAGCGCGCGCCAACGACCTACCGACGTGAGCTTGGCGCTGACGGACCTCGCGGCGCTGCAAGCACTGAGCCAAGGCAACATCAGCGCGCTCGGGATCTTGTATGATCGCTATCGGGCGGCCGTTTCCAGTTTCGTGCGGCGCGCTACCAACGATGCGAGCGACGCCGAGGACATCGTCCACGCCACCTTCATGACGGCCGCCAAAGCCGCGGCGACCTTCGACGGTCGGCAAAGTTGTCGTCCGTGGCTCGTGAGCATTGCGGCGCGCTTGCTGCACCGCCGTCAGCGCGGCCTGTCACGCTGGGCGCGCGCGCTGCGGGAGCTCACGGTACGCGAGCGCGGGCGGCACACCGACCCGCATCGCCAGTTGAGCGCCCGGGACGAGGTGCAACGCTTGTCGGTGGCGCTCGAGCGCTTGAGCGACGCCAAGCGGATCGTGCTGCTGCTCGCTGAAAGCGAGGGTTTGTCATCGCAGGAAATCGCCGAGGCTTTGCGCGTCCCCGTGGGTACGGTGTGGACCCGCCTCCACCACGCGCGCTCTGATCTGCGTCGCTACCTCGATCGCAAGGACGAATCATGAGCGCGTGCTCGCGGCTCTGGCAGGTCGAGGCAGCACGCGACGGCCGGCTCACCGGCAGCGATCGGGTGAGTGCGATGCGGCATCGGGAGAGCTGCAGAGCATGCGCCGCGGAGGCGCGGGCCCTGCACACGCTGGGAAAACGCATTGCCGCCTTGCCCGAGCCCACTTCCCACGCGCTCGCGACGCGGCGCGCGCGGCAACACTTGCTCACAACCATGAACGAGTCGGTCGTCAACCCCCAGCCGAGGCACTGGGGCCGGCTCACCGTCGCCATCGCCCTGAGCGCGCTGTCGTTGGCGAGCGCATTGGCCATCGGGCGGCGCTACGAGCCAGTCCGCACTCCGCCCGTGTTGACGAAAATCATCGAGGTGCACGCCGCGCCCGGCGCGCGTTGGACAGAGCACAGTGACGCCCTCGTGGCACGCGTCGACCTCTCGGAAGGTGCTGCGTCGTTCAAGGTCCACCCCCACGCAGGCCGTCGCGTCTTGATTTCCGTGCCAGACGGCGAGGTCGAGGACATCGGCACGGTATTCGAAATTCGCGTCGCCGAGCAGCGCACCGAGCGGGTTTCGGTCAGTGAAGGTCGCGTTGTCGTGCGCTTGCGCGGCCGGCCGGAGCTCAGCTTGGGCGCCGGCCAAGCATGGCAAATGCCGCTGCCGGGCCCCGCCGCCAGCGCGCTGCCACCGGCTCCGAGCGTAGCTTTGAACCCGCCCGTTCTCGCGCGGCCACGAGCTCGCCCCATAGCGCGTACATCAGCGAGCAAAGTCGGGGCGCCGCTGGCGAACACATCCGCGGCCAAGGCGGAGGACGACGCTTACCTACGCATCATCGATCTGCTTCACCAAGGCAAAGACGCGCCGGCTCGGGCTCAAGCCAAGCGCTACTTGCTGCGTTTCCCAAATGCGTTTCGCCGGGTCGAGGTGCTCGGCATCGCGACCCGCGGCGTGAACGATACGACGGAAGGCTCGGCCGAGCCTTAGTCTCGAGAAACGCCGAAGGTCGCGTCACGATCATTGCCGCTCGGCTCGGCTTGGTCTCGGCATCGAAAGTCGTAGCTCGCCCCGCGTGCCCAGGCCAAAGTGCAATATCGGCAAATGCCCTATTCGTCGCCTGCAAGAATGAAGGCGCGCCCCTCTACTGGGACCGCGATTTGGATCGCGCGAGCTCGAAGAGCTGATCTGCCGAGTTCGGCTTCTGCATTCCGTCGAGCGCGGCCGGCGTCACGGCCGATCAAGCGGGCTGTCCCCGGCACGGTAAGTGCATTGCAATCGCCTTCAATGCCGACGAACCAAGCGCCAAATCCGCCTTCTGCCGCCGAGCCGCAGCCCAAACCCACACCCGAAACGAAAGAGTCGTCACCGCTGACAGTACCCCAGCGGGCAGCCTCCACCGACGTTGAGAGCCCGCAGGTCGCTCCAGAGCCAAGCGGTGGCACCCCGGTTAATCCCGACCAATCCGACGGATAGCGGCGCGCGCGGTATCCTAGAGTTACGCGTTATACGCGGACTCCCCGCGGTCGCTCGCCACGTCACCAACTTTGAAACGAGCCCGCCGTGCGGCACAAGGTCACACTGACTGAGGGGCCTTGGCGTCGTTGCGTCCGTGAGCCGCTGGTCCGAGTGTTGTACGTGGCTCAGCCGAACGCTGGCCTATGCAGCTGCTGCACCACCTGCGAAGGCTCGTTGGGGTCGCGTTCTACGGGGGGCGGGGCTCGCTTAGTTCGAGCCCGTCGTGTTCGCGGCGTGCGTGTCGATCAATCCCTGCGCGAAGTCCGCTGGCGCCAGAGAGCAGCCGTATGCCTTGTGAGCATCGGCGACGCCCTCTCCTGAGCGCGAGCGGGGTTTTGCCCGCGTCGCCTCCTCGCTTCAGCGCGAGCCAGGTCGAGATTTTTGGGTAAGCGGGCGTGGATGGCGCAGGCCGCGCGTAGCTCGCGGCGGGGGCCTTGCCCGACGGCGCGTCGGGGCAAGCGTTGACCGCACCTGCGAACTGGACATAATCGTCACTGCACCCCGGGCGGGGTGAACGCGAGGAGGCCCACATGAATCAGCGCAAAAGCATCGCCGATGTTCGTGTTCCCTCGCGTTCCGTAGCGCGCGCCGCCTGAGCGCCGCCCGGAGCGCGAGCCACTCGCACGCTCCAGCTCTTTAGCTCGCCACGCGCCTCGCGCGCGAGGCTCGAGCGCGGCCTTTATCCCTTGCCCATCATCGGGGTTTTTATGTCTTCCTACGATTTCGACGAGTCGCTCGTACGGCTCGGCTTCAGTGACTTTTTCCGAGCTCGAGTTTTGTCATCGGCGCTGTTCGAGCGCGGCCTCGCGGTGCCCGCCCGCGTGCTCGCCGAAGCACGCGGCCGCTATTCGGTTTCGACTGGCGACGAGGTATTTGCGGCGGTGCTCGCCGGCCACGTCGAGCATGCGGGTGAGCACGCCGCTGTCGGCGACTTCGTACTCGTCGCTCGACCGAGCGAGTCGCTCGCGCGCATCGTGCAGGTGCTAGAGCGTAAGAGCGCATTTCGAAGGCGGGCGCCGGAGAGCGTATTGGCGCAGACCATCGCCGCGAACGTCGATCTTGCGATCGTGGTGGCGGCACACGCCGCCGACGGCGCGGACGATTACGTCCGTGCACGCGGCCTCAATCCGCGCCGAATCGAGCGCTATTTGCGTGCGATTCGCGATGCACCGGCGCGCGCGCTCGTGGTCGTGAACAAGGCAGATCAGAACGCAGACTTCGAGGCTCACGCAGCGGCGCTATCGCGCGAGCTGCGCATCGCGTCCGTGATCTCGACCAGCACCGAGTCAGGCATGGGTCTCGCCGAGCTTACGGCAGAGCTGCTGCCCGGCTCGACCGCGGTGCTTGTCGGTGCCTCGGGCGTTGGAAAGTCGAGCTTGACCAATGCGTTGCTCGGTCGCTCGGCACAGAGCATAGGCAGCGTGCGCGCCATCGATACGCGGGGCCGTCACACCACGACCGCGCGCGAGTTGTTCACGCTGCCCAACGGAGCGATGTTGCTCGACACGCCAGGTATGCGCGAATTCGGCCTGTTCGCCGACGATGGCGCCGATTCATCACGCACCGGGTTCGCAGAAATCGACGAGCTTGCTCCGAGTTGTCGCTTCCGCGATTGCAAGCACCAGAACGAGCCGGGCTGCGCGGTGCTCGCCGCGGTAGAAGCGGGCACCGTGCGCGGCGAGCGCCTGAATCAAGCCCACAAGCTCGAACGCGAGCTCGCGTTCCAACGCGACCGGCACGATCCGCAGAGGCAGATGGCTCAAACTGCCAAACGAAAAGCGCAGGCAAAGGCCACCCGCTCGCTGCAGAAATCTCCCTGGAAGCGCTAGAAAGGCCGCCTGCACTTGGCCTCCGCGGCGGCCCGGCAAGCGGGCGCCTCCGTCAGAAGGGCGCCCGCAAGCGTACTTCGTGACCGTGTTTGACGGAGGCACTGCCGCGGGCGAAGCAAGGGCGCGAGTCACTTAATGAAACGGCATCGAACTAAAACCGCCGAGCGCGGACGCGCTTGCTAAACTAATTTTGATCGAATCCTCAGTCGACGCGTCGGATATGCATCGCGGCCGCCGTCGACGCGTAGAGCGCCGAATGACCGGCTTCGGTAACCCCGACGCCGTGACGGCAGTACTCGGGGCAGCCGAGGCCTTACGAACTGCTAGGCGCCCGCTCGAGACCGTCGATCTCGTTGACGCAGCGGGACGACAAGACTTGCGCGACTAGACCGGGGGCGTTAGGCCCGCGGCGTTTGTCGCCATTCGGTCACCGCGATCGAATTGAGTGCGGAAGAACGGGAGGTTTGAGGCGAGTCAAAGTTCTCGCCGAAGTGCTCGGCGTACATCCGGCCGTGATTGCATTTCCAGACTACGGAAGCGCCCGCCGTAAAACCTATTTCGGGTACCTACGCAGCCGTAACGTATGTACCGAGCCTTGCGTACCCGCGGCGGATCGCAAAGAAAGCCGCAAAAGCCCCCCTCCGGCACGTCGCAAAAAAGGCCGCCGCAAAAGCCCCCAAGAAGCGTGCAAAAAAGCAGGCTTCCATGCCTAAGCAAGCCAAAGCGAAGTTCGTTTCAGCGGCGGGATCTGGCACGCTCGCGTCATGTTAAAGGGCAAGCTGCGCCTCCGTGCACTGCTACAGATCGAACAAGTGCGTCACCTTCGCCTAGCCGGCTCAAGGCCATGAAAGCTCGTCAAAGGCAAGACCCGAAGGCCGCGCGTCGACCGCCACGAGCTGCACAGCGAGACGCCCACGACGCGCCCGATCCGCTTTCACGATCTGCGCGGCACCGAATCACGTGGCGCGCAGTGCGCCGCGATCCGAAGGTCGAGGCTCAGATCGACGCTGGCCACGCTCAGTTCTCAACGACGGAGCGCTGCCTCCACCTGGCTAGCGCCCGACGGCGTGGTTTCGGCGAGCCATTCCCAGCCTTGCCAGAGCCTCGTAGCGGGTCAGCAATCGATCAGGGAATCGATCGGGCCTCGCTAACTATCCGAAAGCAAAAGAGAATCGGAGGTGAGGACCGGATTCGAACCGGCGTATAACGGTTTTGCAAACCGTTGCCTAACCACTTGGCTACCTCACCGTATGAAAGTGAGCGGACCTTGCCATGAGCAATGGGCAAGATCAATGGTGGGCCGCGCGGTCGGGCTTCCCGTGCGAGTGAAAATTAGGCTCTTTACTTGCGCTGCGAATGCGAGCGCCTGAGCCGTCGAAGCTCGACTCGACTCGACTCGACTCGACTCGACTCGACTCGACGCGCGTCGGGCGGGGCCGGCGTAAGGCGCAAGTCAACGGCCCGCTGCCCGACTGCGCGTCGCGGACACCGACAAGGGTTTCTAGGCTCGGTGCTTTTCTCCGGCGGAGAGCTGTCTTAAGAACGTGATGCAATGACCGAGATACTGATGCGAGTCGCTCCGAAGGGGCCAAGGTTACAGCGCGTCGTTTGCGGTGCCCTATGCGCGACTCTCGTGCTGGGAGCCGCCCGGAGGAGCTTAGCCGATGACCAGGCGGAAAATGTGGCGGCAGCGCGCACGCTGGGGATTGAAGGCGTGCAACTGGCAGACGCTGGCAAGTGCCCGGAAGCGATCGAGAAGCTGCAGCGCGCGGAATCGCTGCATCATGCGCCCACCATCCTGGGTCGACTGGGCGAGTGCCAGGTCGCCGTGGGTGAGATCGTGGCCGGTACGGAGAATCTGAACCTAGTCGTCCGCGAGCCGCTAGCCGCGACTGCCCCCAAAGTGTTTCACGACGCTCAAGATCGCGCGCAGAAAGTGTTGACCGCGGCGACGCCGAAGATCGCGCACTTGATCATTCGCATTACGCCCAGCGAGACGAAGGCAAACGTCACAGTGAGTGGCAGGCCGGTACCGCTCGCCCTGATCGGCGCCGACAGACCCACCGATCCCGGCACGCATGAAGTTGCGGCAACGGCCGAGGGATATAAGCCCGCGAGCGCCACCGTGACTTTGGTTGCTGGCGGCCATCAGGACATCACGCTTCTGCTCGAGAAGGATCCGAACGCCGCAGCGACGTTGCCGGCCGCTCCCAGCACGACCCCCACGCCCCAAGTCACTACCGTGCCGCCGGCCGCGCCGGAGAGTGAGGGCTCGCACACTGGCGCGTACGTGGCCTTCGGGATTGGCGGGCTGGGCTTGCTCGTGGGCAGCGTCACGGGTGGGCTGGCGCTGAGCAAAGCCTCGGATTGCCCCGATAAGGTATGCAAAACACAGAGTGATTTGGACAGCGCCAAGACCATGGCGAATGTATCCACCGTCAGCTTTGGGGCGGGCATCGTGGGCGTTGCGGTAGGCGTCATCCTGCTGCTGACCGGCAACAAGACCAACGCTGAGTCGCCAGCGTCCCCCGCCTCTCGGCCCGCACCTAGGCTTGCCATGCAGCCCTGGTTCGGCTTGAACGCCGCCGGTGTTTCGGGGTCGTTCCAATGAGTACGCGCAGGAACGGCGTAATGCAGCGCGCCCTGCGTGCGCTGACGCTTGCCCTCGTCTGCTCGTCGAGCGTCTTCGGTTGTAGCCAGATCATCGGGCTCGGCGACTACACGGTTGGCCAGGGTGTGGGCGGCGCTGGCGCCAACGAGGCGGGCGCGGCCACAGACGGTGGCGCGGACAACGCGGCGGGCGAGGCGGGTACAGGCAATAGCGCGAGTGGCAATGCGGGCAGCAGTCCCATGATCGTCGGCTGCGACGGCACTACCCCGTTCGAGCCCAGTGAGGGCGTCGTTCGCTCTTGCATTCTGCGCGGCGGCTGCGATCCGAGCTTCAGTCCCGTGCGCACGATCTCGACCTGCGTGACCTACAACACGCAGGCCGCGTTGCACGGCGAATCGTGTAATCTCACTTCTCTAACGTGCGCCGCTTTCGAAGCTTGCGAGCACGTCGGTGTGGCCCACAGTGACTTGTGCGGCGGCGCGAAGGGAACCCGCTGCGAGAATGGTCTCGCCATCAATTGCGGAAACAACAGCGGCGATGACAGCTTTTTTGATTGCAACGCGCTGGGCAGCGGTTGTGGCACGCTCACTTACCCGGACGGCACCCTGTACGCGGACTGTACGGTCGACATCGCCCCCAGCACATGTGTAGGGAAGCCCAATGACGACAGCAAGTTTTACTGCCACAGCGGCAATGGTCAGGACGAGTCGCGCTACTACTGCTGGGAGGGTAAAGCGTTCGGCAATTCCTGCTCCTCGTTAGGAAATTGCGTGGACGAGGACGAAACGACCGGCGGCGGTAAGGCAAGCTGCTTCTTGGATCTACAGCATTGCACTAAGCCGGCCACGCCGACCTGCAACAACAACGTTGTCAATGATTGCTCCGCCGGCGATCTCTTCCAATACGATTGCACCTCCGTTGGTCTAAATTGCAACACGACTCCCGCGGGCCGGGAGTACTGCCTGGCCCCCGGCTGCAAGGGCGACGACGTCGACACCCAGTGTACTGAGAGCTGCTCGGATGATGGATCCCAGCTGACATTCTGTTACGGCGGTGCACCGTTCACCGTAAAATGCGCGGACTACGGCTTCACACAATGCCTCAGCGGCACGGACAGCTCGGGGCTTCCGTTTGCGGCCTGCCGATTTTGACGCGAGCCGAGGACGACATCGCGTCGCACGCCGAAGCTTGCTGAGCCGCGATTCCTGATTCGAGCGTTCGACGATAGTCACGAGCTCTGAATGTAGGAGGCGGTAATCTGCTGTGAGCCAGACGCGAGCAAGTGGAGATTGCAGTGCGACTTGCTTGAGTCCTGCGGTACTTGCGTCACCCTATAACTGGCGGTCGGCGATAGCGGCGCGCCCCAGAGGAACGATGCCGGAAGAAGCGCACGCCAGCCAAGCTCAAACCATTCTGATTGCCGACGACGACGATTTGGCGCAGCAAATGCTCGGACATGTTGCCCTCAAGCGCGGTTATCGAATCGTGCAGGCGCTGACCGGTAGCTCCGTGTTCGAATTGGCGCTCGAGACGCAACCGGACTTGATCGTCCTGGACATTGGCTTTCCGGACGCAGACGGGCGGGACGTACTTCGCAAGTTGAAAGCCGAGCAGCGCACGGCGCACATTCCAGTGATCGTTTGGTCGGGTCGCAAGAGCAATTCGTCCGACGCGCGCATTTCTCTCGAGCTCGGCGCCGAGGATTACGTCGAAAAAAGCGACGCAGAGCTGTTCGTAGTGAAGATCGAACGAGTGCTGCTGCGGCTCAACCCGCCTTCGTCGGACGGCTCGCAATCCGCGGCGCAATAACGGTCGCGCGCGGAGTGCGGCTTTCGAGGCTCGTCAAGCAGCAGCCCTCCGTTTCTGCCTGAATAGCGCGCGTGGCTCGATCTTACTTGGCGAAGGCGACCTTTAGTTTCGACACCGCCAGCGCCATCGCCTCCTTGGCTTTGGCAACCGCGGCGCCCATTCCAAAAAACTCGTGCGTTACGCCCGAGAAAGTCTTCTGATCGGTTTCGACCTTGGCTGCGTTCAGCTTCATGGCCAGTAGCTCGCCGTCAGAGCGTAACGGATCGATGTCGGCGTTGATGATGGTCGTCGGCGGCAGCCCCATGAGGTTCGCATTCACTAGGTCGATGCGCTTATCTTTGCCGTCGGCCGGAGTGCGGAAGTACTTATCCGTGAACCATGCCATCTGCGCCTTGTTCAGCGGCTTGGCGTTCGCATTTTCGATGTATGAAGGGGTGTTCATGTCAGAGCCCGCGACGGGGTAGACGAGAACCTCGTACACGGGCATGGGTTCCTTCTTGTCTCGGGCCGCCATGCTGACCGAGGCCGCCAGATTGCCGCCCGCGCTCTCGCCAACGAGCGCGATTTTCTTGGCGTTGCCGCCGAGCGAAGCCGCGTTCTTGAATACCCACTCGTACGCGGCGAGTGCGTCATCGTGCGCGGCGGGAAACTTGTTCTCCGGTGCTTTCCTGTACTCGACGGCGACCACGATGGCTTCCGCGCCGTTGGCGAGACCCCGCGCCGAAGAATCGTAGGTGTCGATGGTGGCGATGACGAACCCCCCGCCGTGATAGTAGACGATGAGCGGATAGGGAGCTTTGCCGGTTTTGGGTACGTAGACGCGGACTGGCAATTGACCCGCCGAGCCCGGAATGGTGCGGTTGGTGACTTTGCCCACCTCTTCCGGAGCGCCGCTCTTGCCCTGCTTCTTGAGCAGTGCCATCACCGCATCGGCCGGCGTGGGTTGCTTGCGCGCTTCGGTCGCGTCGAGCGTTTCGATCGGCTTGCCGTTCAGCGCGGCGAGCTGGTCCGTGACCGCCTTCATGTCGGGGTCCTGCTTCACCATTGGGTCGCCCGCCCCCGGCGGCGGCGCCGCGGGCGCCGCGCTCGCGCTCGTCATCGCCGCCGACTCATTAGGCGGAGGCGGGGGTGGAGGCGGCGGCGCGGGCATATCCGAGGCCGTCTTCGGGTCGGCGGGGGATTTATCGCAGGCGGCCAAGAGCAAGAGGGGAGCACAGGAAATGAAGCAGAACACGGTGGATGAACGAATGGTCGAGGTAGCCTCCAGGATTTGCCGCTGCGCGTGCAAACCACGTGCCGGCGCGGTGGTTAGTGCGCACTGCTGAGCCGGCATCGAAATGCGCCGAGACCCGGCAGCGGCATGCAGCGCCGCGTTGGGCCGCATGTGACCATTCGCCAAGCTCACCGACGCGTCATTAGCTGCTAACGTGGAGGGCTTCGGCTGACGTTAAGCCGGAGCGCAAGTAGGTTTGCGTTTCAACGGAGCAGGCGATGTGCGGTAGATATAAATTGAGCGCCAAAAGCGAGAGCGTTTGGGCCCACTTCGATTTGCATGGGGAGCAACTGCCGCTCTTGCCCCGTTTCAACATCGCCCCGACTCAGCCCGTTGCCGTCCTCCGGCGGCCCCATCAGCTGGAGCTCGTGCGTTGGGGGCTCAAGCCGGCGAGCTCCAATTCGGGCGGGTTCAATGTTCGTGTCGAGAGCCTTGCCGCGCCCTTGTATCGAGCATCCATCCGCGAGCGCCGTTGCCTGATCATCGCGGATGGTTTTTATGAATGGAAGCCGCTGGTCGAAGCTAAAAAGCCCTTCCTCATCCAGCGCAAAGACGGCCAGCCGTTCGCGTTCGCAGGGCTTTGGGGGCCGACGCCGCTGAAGGACGGGCAGCTAGTCGATGCGTGCGCCATCCTGACTACGGCCGTGCGCGGCGTGGTCGCCAGCGTGCACCAGCGCATGCCTGTCATTTTGCCAGTCGGCTCATACGCAGCATGGCTCGATCCCGCGTCGAATTATCGCAGCTTGCTCGAGCCAGATGTCGAGGGTTTGGAGCTCGTGCCGATCTCGAGCCTGGTCAATTCGACGAAGAATGACGACGAACGGTTGGTCGAACCGTTGCCTGCCGACTGAACCGCTCGGCTGTCGAGGCAGTAAGCACGTTATGCTGATTCGGTTTCGAATGAGAAGCATGCGCTTCGTCCGGTTGCTCAACGCAGCGCTGCTGTGGGCCGGTCTCTGCGCGTGCTCGAGCCAAGGCCCGAAGAAGAAGCGCGACCCAGCCGTGCTCGATGGCGTGGAGCTGAGCGCTGCACGCCGCGTGGGCCTAGAAACTGCGGCGGACGCCATTCGAAAAGGCGACCTCAAAAAGCTAAGAATGCTTACGGTCTGGGTACGAAAGCGCGCTCAAGTCGTACTGTTCGAGGCGGATGACCTGCAAGCATTGGATATCGCCATCAGCTGCCTGGACGGCAGCTTGGCGCAAAGCGAACGCGCCGCCACGCTAGCCAAGGTGACGTCCGGCAAGTTGATCAAAGATGCCCGCGAAGTTTGCCTGGTTGGCGCCGACTAGCACCGCAAACGCCAACTGTTCCATCGAACGTCGCATGGCAACTTTGCGCCATGATACTGGTGCAAGCTGATCGGCGTTGGCCACGACTCAGAGTGCGTTTCCATTTCGGATTAGTTGCCGCGTATTGCGCGCGACGATCCGGTCTTCATCGGTTTTCATGACTAGCACGCGAGCCCGACTCGACCCGTGCTGAATCTCAGCTTCGTTGCGCGCGTTCTTAGTGGCGTCGAGGGCGACCCCTAGCGAGCTCAAACCTTCACAAGCCGCTTCGCGGATCAGCGGCGTGTGCTCACCGATGCCGCCGGTAAAGACTAGGACGTCGAGCCCGCCGAGGACAGCCATGTAGGCGCCGATCGTCTTTCGCACCGAGTAGCCCAGCACTTCGATCGCGAGCCTCGCCAGCGCATCACTCTCGTGGCGCTGCACCAAGTCGCGCATGTCGGCGCTCCCGGCAATGCCCAAAAGACCCGATTCGCGCTCGAGAAGCTGCTCGACCTGATCGCAGGAAAAACCCTTTTCACGCATCAGGTACAAGACCAGCCCGGGGTCGAGATCGCCAGAGCGCGTGCCCATCGGAATCCCGCCGCCGGGTGTCAGCCCCATGGTGGTATCGACTGACCGCCCATCTTTGATCGCCGCGAGGCTCGCGCCACTGCCCAGATGGGCCACGACCACGCGTCCGGGCGGCGGGGTACCGAGCGTTGACAGGACGTACTGGTAGGACAGGCCATGAAAGCCGTAACGACGGATGCCTTCATCGAAGAGCGCCTTGGGAATCGCGAAGTGAGCGGCACAATCTGGCAGATGGGCGTGAAAGGCGGTATCGAAGCAAGCGACTTGAGGGACGTCGCGAAGCCGGGAAAATGCGGCTTCGATGCCCGCAATGCCGTAAGGAAGGTGCAGCGGCGCCAGGGGCATCAAACCCTTCAGGCTGGCGACGAGCGCCGCATCCACCCGCGTCGAACTGAGGTGTGCCGGACCACCGTGAACGATGCGGTGACCTACCAACGACGCTTGCGGTAAGCCTTTTTCCTCGAGCTGCCGGAAGGCGGAGCCGAGGGCGTCCGCGACAGAGGTGACCTGTTCGACCGCCCCTTCGGCGAGCGACTCCTCGCCCTCCGCGGTGGCGCGGAATAGCGCGAATTTCAGCGAGGACGAGCCTGTGTTGAGGCACAAAACGACATCCCCAGAGCCGGCGGGGTCAGGCACCATTCCACCTGAAATCGCTGATCTCGGGCATGTCCTGCAAGTGCTCTCGTACGTATGCGGAATGCGAGCGGATCGCCTCCTGACATTCGTCGAGCAGCAGGTTCGCGTTGGCCGGGGGCCGGCGTACACGTTTCAGCGCCTCCATCGCCAAATGAAATCGGCTCGTGCGGTTGAGCACCACCATGTCGAAAGGCGTCGTCGTAGTGCCCTCCTCGCGATAGCCACGCACGTGGAATCGGCCAGGTTCCTGGCGCCCGTGAAGCAATTGGTGCACCGTGCCCGGGTAGCCGTGGAATGCAAAAATCACGGGCAGATCCGCACCGAATAACTCGAGGAAGCGGTCGTCGGGCATGCCATGCGGGTGATCGTTGGGCGGGAACAGCGTCATTAGATCGACGACGTTCACCACGCGCATGCGCAGGTTCGGGGCCTTGCTTCGTAGCCAGGCCACCGCCGCCATTGTTTCCAACGTAGCGGTGTCGCCGGCGCAGCCGAGCACGATATCCGGATCCCTCCCGTGATCGGTGCTGGCCCACTCCCAGACCGAAGCGCCGACCGTGCAATGCGCGCGTGCGGCGTCGAGCGACAGCCATTGAAGTTGTGGCTGTTTGTCGATGATGATGAGGTTCGAATAGTTTTTGCTGCGTAGGCAGTGATCCGCCACAGAAAGCAGGCAGTTTGCATCTGGCGGCAAGTAAATGCGCGCTACCGTGCCCTTCTTCGAGAGCACCGTATCCATGAAGCCCGGCCCTTGGTGGCTGAATCCGTTGTGATCATTGCGCCAGCAGGTGGAGGTCAGTAGCGTATTGAGTGAGGGGATAGGAGCCCGCCACGGCAGATCATTGCAAGACTCCAACCACTTTGCATGTTGAGTCGCCATGGAGGCCACGATCAGGGCAAACGCTTCGTACGTGGCGAAGAGCCCATGCCGACCGGTGAGCACGTAGCCCTCGAGCCAGCCTTGGCAGTTGTGCTCGCTCAGCACCTCCATCACCCGTCCCTCGGGTGAAACGTGGTCGTCGCCCGCCACCGGCGGCGCCACCAGGCAGCGTTGCTCGGTGTCGAACACCGCCCCGAGCCGATTGGACTGCGTCTCGTCCGGACAGAACAATCGAAAGCTCGTGGGATTGTCCCGATACACGTCCCGCAATACGAGTCCGAGCTGGCGCGTGGATTCGTGCAGCTCCGCCCCTGGTTTGGGCACGGGCAGCGCGTAGTTGGCGATGTCGGGTAGGCGGAGGGGCACCATGAGGGTGCCGCCGTTGGCATGGGGATTGGCGCCCATGCGTCGCGTTCCCGTTGGCGCCGCGCTCGCCCATTGCGGCATGAGCTTGCCCTGTTCGTCGAACAGCTCCTCGGGCCGATAGCTGCGTAGCCAGCTCTCGAGCGCGGCCAAGTGAGCTGGGTTGTCACGCACCTCCGAGATCGGAACTTGGTGCGCGCGAAAGGTGCCTTCGATCGCCAAGCCGTCGATTTCACGCGGCCCGGTCCAGCCCTTGGGCGTGCGCATCACGATCACTGGCCAACGCGGACGGCGGGTCACCAACCCGGAAGCTCGCGCGTCGCGTTGTATGGCCTTGATGTCGATCAGACACTGATCGAGCACGCTGGCGAAGAGCGAATGAACCGCGAAAGGCTCGTTGCCGACGACGAAGCGCGGATCATAGCCGTGACCCCGCAGCAGCTGTGCCACGTCCTCATCGCTCGATCGGCCAAGGACCGTCGGACCGGAAATCTTGTAACCATTCAAGTGTAAAATAGGCAGCACCGCGCCGTCCCGCTTCGGATTCAGAAAGCTGATGCCTTTCCAGGACCCCTCGAGCGGCCCTGTCTCGGCTTCGCCGTCGCCCACCACTGCCGCCGCGATCAAATCCGGGTTGTCGAACACGGCGCCAAAGGCGTGCGTGAGGACGTAGCCGAGCTCCCCGCCCTCGTGGATCGAGCCGGGCGTAGGCGGGCTCACATGACTCGGAATCCCGCCCGGCGTCGAAAATTGGCGGAACAACCGATGTAGCCCGGCAACGTCTTGAGTGACTTTTGGGTACACCTCGGAGTAAACGCCCTCCAAATAGGTATTGGCGATCACTGCCGGCCCGCCGTGCCCGGGCCCGGCCATGAAGAGAACGTTCAGGTCATCCCGCCGGATAACGCGATTTAGGTGAGCACAGATCAGGTTTAACCCCGGCGAGGTTCCCCAGTGACCGAGCAACCGAGGCTTCACGTGCTCCGCCTTCAAGGGCTCACGCAGCAGCGGATTTTCGCATAAGTAAATCTGGCCTACGGTCAGGAAATTGGCAGCGCGGAAATAGCCATCCAATTCGGTGAACTCGCTTCGGTTCGACGTCGCCATGTCAGAATTGTCTCCTTACGAGCAACAGCTGATTCGAGGACGACCTCTATACCACGCGCGTCGGTGGGCGCGTGCGCTTGCCCGTCGGGTTCGCCGTCGAGCTCAGCTGACGTTCACACGGCCGCCGCCGGCTGGCCCGGCCGAATCGCGAGTTTTGCCGTGCAGACGCTTCTGTTCGTACATCAGGGCGTCGGCCCGGACGATCAGTTCGTCAATCGACTCCGCGTTGCACGGGTCGAAGGCGCATCCGCCGATACTGGCAGAAAGCTCGTATTTGCGACCGGGCTGGGCGTTACGCTTGGCAATTTCGTGTTCGATCCGCGACACGAAGAGCGCAATCAGCGAACGCTCGGCGTCTGGAAGCAGAGCCACGAATTCGTCTCCGCCCAGGCGCGCAATGATGTCCGAGCCGCGGAAGGCGACGCGCAGCACGTCCGCCATCTCGCACAGCGCGCGATCGCCTTCTTCGTGACCGAGCTCGTCGTTGATCGGCTTCATGCCGTTCAGGTCGAAAAAGAACAAGAGCGCCGGGCGCTTCATGCGCTCGGCCAAGCGCAACTGCTGAATTGCGAGCTCCAAGAAGCCGCGCCGGTTGTGCAGCTCCGTGAGCTCGTCTCGGATCGATAGGCTGCGCACGCGCTCGGATTGTTCTTCGATCGCCTTTCGCGCTCGCTCACGCTCGATCACGCGGCCGAGCTGCGTGCCGATGTTGGCCATTAGCGAGAGTAGGCGCGAATCAGCGTCCTCTTTGCGCTCCGAGTAGAACTCGAGCGCGGCCACGACCTCGTCTTCGATCAGCACCGGAAAGGCGAACGCGCTGACCAAGCCCGCTTCCGCCGCCGTTTCGGGCCGCACGTAGCCCTCGTCGCTCTTCAAATCTGCGATCCACGTAGGCTCTCCCGAAGCCAAGACCTTGCCGATCATGCCCGTACCAGGGGCGAAGTTTAGAGTGGAACCCACCTCGCGAAAACGCGCAAACCTTTCCGGATCCGCGTCGTACCACCAACCGGCAGACTTCAGCAGTGTGGCTTGCTTGAGGTACACTTGCCCGATCGGCCAACGCATGAAAGTGCACACGCGGTCCAGGCAAACTTGGAAGGCGTCGTGCACGTCGTGCGCACTGTTGGCGGCGACGGCGATACCTTGCAAGAGATCGCTCAACGCTGCTTCCTCGCGCGCGGAGCGTTCGGCCGCCCGTTGGGCGGTCACGTTGTGCAGCACGGCGACGCTACCGAGCAGCGTATTGCGGTCGTCCAGGATTGGATCGACCGTGACGTGTAAGTGGGTCGCCGGGCCGTCGGCGCCCGCCCGCACTACGACATCGGTCGGGAATGTCGCTTCGCCGTACAGCGCCCGCGCCAGCGGCTGCTCGCACTCTTTCATGGGTGTCTGGCCGTCTTCGTGGAAGAAGCTCAGCTTGCTCAGCAAGGCCGGGATGTCTTCGGCCAATGGTTGAACCCCGAAGAAGGCTTTGGCGGCGTGATTGAAGACCACGAACTCCCCATTGGGGCTGACCATGACCACACCCTCACGCATATGTTCGAGCGTCGATTGAAAGACCAAAGTCTGCATGCGCAAAGCTTCTTCGACCTGCTTGTGAGCGGTGACGTCGTACACCAGCGCCATGCCCGCGATCACTAGGCCGAGGGCATCGCGCACTGGGACTATGGTGCACGCGAACGTCCGCTCGTCACGCGTCAGCTCGAACTCCTCGGTAAACCCTGCGAGCGAGCTGCGGTAGCGCTGGGCCAGCGCTTCCGCCCGCCCGTCCGCAACGACGTCGAACGGCGTTTTGCCCAGCACATCACCGGTAGTGAAACCCATGCTGACGAGCAGCTGCTTGCCCTCCGCCATCATATAACGGAGGTCACGATCGAACAGCAACACCGCCCCTTTCGGCAGGTTTTGCAAGACGGTGCGGAAGATTGCTTCGTTCTTGGCGAGAGCCTCACTCGCGGCGTTGCTCCGAGTGATGTCGCGAGCCACGCTCACGGCCGCCACGATTTTGCCGGCGGAATCGCGAATCGGCGAGGCATTGACACTCAGAGTCTGCTTCGGGAGGCCGGCCTGGCGGCGCACCAGCACGAAATCCCGGACCTGCTCGCCGTGCAGGGCACGCGTGGCCGGCGCGGCGCTCGTCGTGAGCGGGGTAGTGCCGTCCTCGAAGAACAAGCCGTACGCCGCGAGGCTCTGTACTGTCTCCAGGCTCTCGGCGGGTCGAGCGCAGCGCGCCGCGTGGTTGGTCATCAGCACTTTGCCCCCGGGGCCAGCGACGACCACCGAGTCCTCCATGCATTCCAGCACGGAGCGCAATAATTCACGGTCGCGTTCACGGTCCGCTTCGGCTGACGTCAGCGCTTCGAGTCGCGCGCGCAGCTCGATGTCGGCGCTGACCGTGGCTGCGATCTCATGCAGCAAGGTCATCGGCTTGCGTAGCCATTGACCAGCCAAGTGAGTGAAGCGACCGAATGCCCCATTCGCTCGTGTATCCTTGAGCCGGCGCGTCGCGAGCCGCGCGGGGTCGGTCTGCTTGGGAGGTTGCCTTGGCGTTGCCACGGCATGCGCGCCGGACTCAGGGTCCGGGCTGGAGGCGGGGGGCCCTATGCTGGCAATTTTAGACAACGGACTACGAACCGTACGGCCGAGGTAGTGCGTTCTGAAGTCTCCATAATCCGCAAATCGGGCCCGTTTATCGCCCGTTTGCCGAAAGTAAGCGGACCAGCGCCTGGGTCAGGGCAACCAAAGCCGCCTGGTGTGGCCGCCGTTCGCCAGGCGGCAAGACTATTTCTGAGTCGAGCTCCGCGCCAACCCATTCGTGGTTGAAGACATCGTATTCCAGCGCCGGCTGGGCCCAGACCTTGCCATCCACGGACAGCTGGATTTGGCCGGTTTCGGGGTCCGTGCGCACCTGAACGGCGCCTGCGCCGTTGAGGGAAATGACCGTGTCATCCCCCAGCGACCTGACGGCCCATTGCCGTACTCCACTCGTGACGTTGACCAACTTCGCGCGCAGGTCTTCGGCCGCGCTCAGCTTTTCAGGGAGCAACTCGCGCGGATGGAATTTATCGCGGAAGGCCGACAATACCTTGGCCGCGTCTTCCGTGTCACGCGACAGCCGATTCGACATTCACAAATTCTTGCAGACAGACCCCGCTTCGAGCAACCTGGATCTGCGGCTATTTGGCGCTTTTCTGCAACAGCAGGCCGTTCAGATCCGTCGCCTCGAGGATGGTCTTGGGAGCGCCTTCCTTGACGATCGAGATCATGGCCCGTCCCAGTTCCTCAGTCGTCAGCAGCGCTTTTGGTGCTAGCGCTTTCAGCACCGGAAAGAACGGGCCCATGACACCGTACAATACGCGGTAGAGCGGCGTCCTCGAGACGATGCCGTGAAGTGGTTGGATCAGACCAGGACGCAACATGTAGGCGGCCTTGAACGGCAGCGCCAAGAGCGCGTTTTCGGTACCGCCCTTCACGCGCGCCCACATGACGCGCCCGCGCTCACTGCTATCGGTGCCAGCGCCGGAGACGTACTCGAAGACCAGACCGGGGCTCTGGCGTAACAGCGCCCGGGCTACGGCTAGCGGCAAATCGTGATTGATACGGCGGTACTCGGACTCGCTCAGGTGAGCTCTGGACGCCCCCAAACAAAACAGGCAACCGTCGTAATCGCAGAGCTCCGGCTCGATGCTCGACAAGTCGAAGAGATCGGGCATCACGTATTCGTGCAGCTTGGCCGCCTGCTGCCCACTCGAGCGGCGCGTCACGCTCGCGACCCTCGTCACCTCGGGGTCGAGCAAGCACTCACGCAGCACGCCCTGGCCGAGCATGCCACTCGCACCGAACAGGATGATTTTCATGGCTAAAACTCGGCTCGCGTTCGGGACGCGCAGCGAGCGCTCATTGCATTTTTACCTCGTGACAGCCGTGGCAGCCGAAGCCGGAGTTGGTCTTCGGATCATAAGGCAGTAGGCCCATGGCCGTGGCCATGTGCGGCACGACCTGCTCGGCCATGAACTTGGCCAGCTCCGGGTGCTCGGCAAAAGCCGTGAGCTTACCGTCCTTGAAGGTGAGCGAAGGCAAAAAGTCCTTCGGTTCCTGGAACCTCGGGCCGTGGCAGGTCCTGCAGTTGAAATCCTCGTAGCGGTTTGCATTGTAGCTCTTGAACACCGGCTCCATTTCCGGGACCACGTTCTTTTTCATGAAGGCAATCTCCTGATTCTTGGTCATGCCTTCTTTCCAGACATCGTGGGCCGACATCGTCGGCGCGGCTGGCGCGGCCCCCACCCCGTCGGGCGGAGGAGCTTCCGACGCGGCGGCGCTCGGCGCTGATGCGCTAGGCGGCGAAACTGCAGATGTCGCGGGCTGGCTGGGCGCCCCAGCACATGCCGAAACGGCCAGCATCGAAATCGCCCCTGCGGTCGCTCGAAAAATTCTCATGCGCGCTGAATTACCCCGAAGTAGCCCGCGCCAAAAGCGCGGACTTCGAAACGCGACTATTTTTTCAGCCCAACGTTGGACAGGTCGAGGGTCAAGCCTTCACTGGCGACCACCACTTCCGTAGCTTTCGAATGCGCAGCGATCCACTTTCGAGAGCGCTCACCGATGGCGTCGAGCGCGTCATCCGTGCGGTCCGGATCGTGGTGAAACAAAATCAATTGCTTCGGTTCGGCGAGCACGCCGAGGTTCAGGACGTCGTCCACGACCGAGTGGCCCCACCCGTGCTTGCGCGGCATATCCGCCATCAGATATTGCGAGTCGTGGATGAGGACGTCCACATCGTCGGCAAAGCGCGCAAGTTCCTCGACCGTAACTAGTGCTTTACCGGCACGGAGCTCGTTATCCGTGATGTAGGCGAGCGACTTGCCGCCGTCGTCGTCGATGCGAAAGCCTTGCGCACCGCCCGGGTGGTTGAGCATGATCCGGCTCACCGTCGCTGAACCGATGCGCCACTTCAGCGTGTCCGGTTTGACGAATTCCATGCGCGCGGGGATGTCTTCGACGCTCACTGGAAAGTGAATGTCGTCGAAAATGTTGCGCTGAAAGCGCTCCTGCGCGTCATTCGCCAACGGGTAGACGAAGATGTGATTGTCCTTGCCCCACAGCGGCCCGAAGAAAGGCAAGCCGAGCACGTGGTCCCAGTGCGTGTGGGAAAGGAGCAGGTGCACCGGTGAGGGGCGGCCCTCACGCAGCAGAGTATTGCCCATCTGGCGCAGACCGGTACCCGCGTCGAGCGCCAATACCGAACCGTCCGCGAGGCGTACCTCAACGCAGGAGGTGTTGCCCCCATAGCGAGCAGTCTGTGGCCCGGGAGAAGGAACCGAACCTCGAACGCCATAAAAAGTGACGCGCATCGACCGGTGCTCACTCTATCAGTAAGCCATCGGCGCTCAAACGCGGCTTTCGCGGTCTCGCGCGGCGTGCTGCGTTTTTGTCGTTTCCCGCCAAAAAAGAGCGAACTTCGTTCGACAGCCGCGTTTTTAGGGCATTGGGCGGCGCACCCCCAGCGCGCGGCCTGGTCTGCCCGCTCGTCGATCGACGACCGTCGCTGCGCGCGATACCGTTGTCGGGCATGTCATCCCGTTTGGCCCCGGGCCTACTTCTGGCAGCGCCGCCGCTCGCCGATCCAAATTTCGAACGCGCCGTTATCCTGCTCTCTGCGCATGGCCCGGAGGGCGCCTTCGGTTGGGTGCTGAACGGCCAGAAGTCGATGAGCTTCAGCGAGCTTTTGGCGCAAGCCGAGCTGGCTCCGAGCGGGCGCAAGATCGCGGGCGTCACTCGCATCGGCGGTCCCGTTTCGCAAGAGCAGGTTTGGCTCTTGTACCCGGGCGGCGTCCTGCCGAGCGAGCTCGAAGGTCAACTCGAGGTCTCGCCGGGGATCATGGCGAGTGCCTCGCGCAAGGTGCTGGAGGCGATCGCCAACGGAACCGTGCCGCCTGGCTTGATCGCATTGCTAGGCTACGCAGGTTGGGGCCCGTGGCAGCTCGAAAATGAAATCAAGTCAGGCTCTTGGCTACCTACCGATGTGACGCCGGAGGTGGTGTTCGAGACCAAGCCCGACGAGCTGTGGGCGCGGGCGTATCAGCGCGTGGGCGCGAGCCCCATGGCGTTCACGTCGCGCACCGTTGGCTCGGCGTGAAAAGTGCGTTTGCCCCGGCCTGCGTCAACTACTGACGAGAGGCACGAAGATACAGGGCACCGTGCGCCGCCATTCGATGTCATTCGGGCCCACTTTCGCGCCGACGATGAGCGTTTGCGAATGCTCGTTTCCAACCGGGATGGCGATGCGCCCGCCGACCGCCAGCTGGGCTATGAGAGCGTCCGGAACGCGGGCGGGTGCGGCGGATACCAGAATGCGATCATACGGCGCATGGTCGGCGAGGCCGTAGCTGCCGTCGCCTTGGAGCACCCGGACGTTGTTGACGCCCGTCAGCTGCAGATTGGCGCGCGCGCGTGTGGCGAGCCCCGGGCGGAGCTCGATCGCATAGACTTCGCGCACGAGCCGCGCGAGCACGGCCGCCGCGTAGCCCGAACCAGCGCCCACCTCGAGCGCGCGGTGCGCCGGCTCACACGATAGCTCTTTGAGCATGATCGCGATCATGCTCGGCTGACTCACGGTTTGCCCGTCGTCGAGCGGGAGCGCGCGATCTTCATAGGCAACCGCGCGCTGAGCTTCGGACAAGAACCGATCGCGCGGCACGTTCGCAAAGGCGTCCAAGATGCGCCGATCATCGATGCCGGTCGAGGCGCGGATCCGCTCCACAAGGCGCTGCCGCTGCTCGGCTGGGTCGCTCGGCATTGCGGGCACAAGATGGGCCTGGACGACGAATGGCGCAATGGCTCGCCGCGCGCAGTGTCGTCACGCCGCGCCCCGCACGCCAGGCCGCCGCGTGGCTCCGCGGCTTCGCGTTCAAGGCGGGGCGGAAAAGCTGCTAGTTTGCCGGTCATGCGGCGGCGTTTGGCGGGCATCGTCTTTCTGTTCGCGGGCCTTGCGCTCGGAACACTGCGTGCGCAGGCGCCGCGCACGACAGGTCGGGTTTGCGGGCATGACATGGTGCGCGTCGGCTCCTTCTGCATCGATCGTTTCGAAGTCAGCACCGTGGATGTTGCAACCGGAAAACGCCTGTCGCCGTTTTATCCGCCGAACGCGAAGCTTGCGGCAAGCGTGTACGATGCTTGGCTCAGCGAGCGAAACACGCTCGGCACGCTCGCCGCACGCGCGTTGCCGCTGCCCGAGCTGCCGCGCTATCAGCGGGAACAAGCGTTCGAACCGCGCGCGGTATCGGAAGCAGGCGTCGTGCCGCAAGCGTACATGTCTTATCACGTTGCCAAAAAATCGTGCGAAAACGCCCACAAGCGGCTGTGCACGAGAGACGAATGGGTGCGCGCGTGCCGCGGTCGAAGGGACACCCAGTTCCCCTACGGCTCGAGCTTCCGCGCGGGCCGCTGCAACGTGCACCGCGCGCTTCACCCCGGTTACGTGCTGCACGCGTCGTCCTCGATCGGTCTCTTGGACCCGCGCCTGAATTTGGTCGAAGACGGCAACGAGCCACTGCTTCGTCTCACCGGTGCCAGCCCGGCGTGCGCCAGCGAATGGTCGAATGACAAAATCTACGACATGGTCGGCAATCTGGACGAATGGGTCGAGGACAGCATGTTTTTAGGCGGGTTCTACGCACGCTCGACTAACAAAGGCTGCGACGCGCAAATCTCCTCCCACGGCGAAAGTTATTTCGATTATTCCACCGGCGCTCGCTGCTGCTCGAACGGCAGCGAATGAAGGTTGGGTTGTCTTCGCTGCGCCCACGTCGAGCACCTTGGCGCGGCGCTCGGGGGCTGGGCGCACCGGCGGTCGACTAGCGTTCGGAGGGCGCCGCCCGTAGGCTACCGAACAATCCCATGATCTCGATGAACGGGTTTTTTTCGCGGAGGTCAGCGCGCCGAGGCGCGGGCCTCGTGCTGGCCGGGGGGCTGGCGCTTGCGTGCGGCTCGGGGGGGGCGGGCAACGAGCAAGCAGTGAGCAAGTCTCTCGCGATCAGCGGCGGTGAGCTCGACAGCACCGACTCGAGCGTGTTCCTTTTGGTGTCGCACCGAGCGCAGGGCGTCGCCTTATGCTCCGCTTCACTGATTGCACCGAATTTGTTGCTCACGGCGCGCCACTGCGTTTCGGACGCAACGAGCGAACAGGTGAAATGCGGTGAAACGAAAGCCGGCGTTCCGCTTGCTTCGAACACGTTCTTCGCCACGAACGCCGCATCGATCGATCAAGCCACGAGCGCCTTCCCCGCGTCCGCCATTTCGGTGCCCTCCGAGGGCGCCGACATCTGTGGTTTCGACATCGCGCTCGTCACGCTCAAAGCCTCTGTGCCGGCGAGCGCGGCTACTCCGCTCATCCCGCGTGTCGACCTGCCGGCGGCGGCAGGCGAGGTGTACACGGCGGTCGGCTACGGCCAGGACTCGCCGAGCGATGCAGGGGAGGCTGGCGCTCGCCGTGAACGCTCGGGGCTCAAGGTCAACTGCGCGCCCGGCAAGTGCAAAGGGCCGGTCGAGGCCGACGAGTTCGTGGGCGAAGCCGGAATTTGCTCGGGGGACTCCGGAGGCCCCGCCTTGGACGCGGACGGCAATGTCGTGGGCGTCGCCTCGCGCAGCGACGACAACTGCAGAAGCCCCGTGTACGGCTCAGTCGCAGCCTGGAAGGACTGGATCCGCCAGGTCGCCAGCCATGCTGCAGAACAAGGTCAGTACGAGCCCGCCGCCTGGGTGGCGGCAGGCGGCGATGTTGCGAGCGCAGGTGCCGGCGGGGCCGAAGCGAACGACTCCTCGACGGCGGGCGCCGGGGCGACTGGCATCGCGCGGGGCACCCAAGGTGCGGCCTGCCTGGCTACGCAGGATTGCTCGGCTGGCTTCGGATGTTACAGACCGACTGAATCGACGGACGAACAATACTGTGCGGCGCTCTGCAGCGAGCAGACACGATGCGCGAAAGGCACGACCTGTGACACTCGCGTGGGCGCCTGCATCGCGCCCGCATCGACGCCCGCCGACTCCTCATGCAGCGTGAGCCCAGGCCGCCGGCCCATGGGCTTGCCGAGTGTGTGGGTGCTCGCCGGCTTGGCGCTCGCTCGATTGAGCCGTAAACGCCGCGGGCGTTGAGCCCAAGGCAACGCCGGTGCTCCCGCGCTACTTGCTCTCGTTTCGAGGCACGCGCCTCAATTAAACGAAAAGAAGCTCCGATGAGGTGACTGACGAACGGGCCTGATGGTGGAGCGGAGGGGGATCGAACCCCTGACCTCTGCATTGCGAACGCAGCGCTCTCCCAGCTGAGCTACCGCCCCAACAGGGACGCGGAAAGTAGCTTTTACGCCGCGCCTGTCAACCCGAAATCGGCCGACCGCGGGTTCGCGCGCTCGACTACGGCACACATCCGCCGTTGACCCGGGCGGGCCGGTGGTTATGTTGCTCGCGTTCGCGGCGTGGGGCTATTTCGCCTCGTCGTGAACCACGGTTTCGCGGCGCCCTTGTTGGGCGCCGCCAGCGAGCACGGCCAAATGCGCCCCGCTACAGGTGAGGGCGCCGTTCAGGAGAATCAAGTATGGGCAAGATCATCGGCATCGACCTTGGAACGACCAATAGCGTCGTGGCAGTGATGGAAGGCAAAGAAGCCAAAGTCATCGTCAATGAAGAGGGAGCGCGTCTTACGCCCTCCGTCATCGCGTGGGATGACAAGGGCGAAGTCTTGGTCGGTACGATCGCGAAGCGTCAAGCCGTGACCAATCCCGAGAATACGGTCTACTCCGCTAAGCGTTTCATCGGTCGCCGGTTCGAAGAAAGCGAGAAGGATGCCAAGCGGTTCCCCTTCAAGCTCGTGAAGGGCCCCAACGGCGACGCGTGGATCGAGGCGCGGGGCAAGGCCATGGCGCCGCCGGAGGTCTCGGCCAAGGTGCTGCAAAAGTTGAAGAAGGCGGCCGAGGATTATTTGGGCGAGAAAGTCACGGAAGCCGTGATTACGGTGCCCGCGTATTTCAACGACGCCCAACGCCAGGCGACCAAGGACGCTGGCAAGATCGCCGGCCTCGAGGTGCGCCGCATCATCAACGAGCCAACGGCGGCCGCGCTGGCTTATGGCCTAGACAAGAAGGCCAATGAAATCATCGCGGTATATGACTTCGGCGGCGGCACGTTCGACATCTCGATTTTGGAGGTCGGTGACAACGTAGTCCAGGTCATCGCCACGAACGGCGATACGAACCTCGGCGGTGACGACGTCGACCACATGTTGATGGACTGGCTCAGCGCGGAGTTCCGCAAAGACACGGGCATCGACGTCAGCAACGACAAGATGGTCATCCAGCGTCTGAAGGACGCGGCCGAGCAAGCCAAGATCGAGCTCTCCAACAAGCAAGAAACCACCATCAATTTGCCGTTCCTCACCGCCGACGCGAGTGGGCCCAAGCATCTACAGAAGCAACTGACCCGCTCCAAGCTGGAGCAGATGATCCGCCCGCTCGTCGACCGCACGCTCGAGCCGCTGAAACGCGCTTTGGACGACGCGAAGAAGAAGGTCGGCGACATCAACGAGGTCGTGCTCGTCGGCGGCTCCACCCGCATTCCGTTGGTGCAGGAGGTCGTCACCAAGTACTTCGGCAAAGAGGCTCACAAGGGCGTCAACCCGGACGAGGTCGTGGCCATCGGCGCCGCCGTGCAGGGCGGTGTGCTCTCGGGTGACGTGCAGGACGTCGTGCTACTCGATGTAACGCCGCTATCGCTCGGCGTTGAAACGCTGGGCGGCGTGATGACCGTGATGATTCCGCGCAACACCACGATTCCAACGCAAAAGAAGGAGATCTATTCGACCGCGGCCGACAGCCAAACGTCGGTGGAGATCCATGTGCTTCAGGGCGAACGCGCCGAGTCTCGTTACAACCGCACGCTCGGGAAGTTTCATCTCGAGGGTCTGCCGACGGCACCCCGCGGCGTGCCCAAGGTCGAGGTGACGTTCGACATCGACGCGAACGGCATCTTGTCCGTAGGCGCCAAAGACCTTGCCACCGGCAAAGACCAGCGCATCACCATCACCGCCTCGAGCGGCATCAACAAAGATGACATCGACCGCATGGTGAAGGATGCGGCCACGCACGAAGCCGAGGACAAGAAGCGCCGCGAGGAGATCGACCGCCGCAACAAGCTCGATAACATGTGTTACCAGCTTGAAAAGCAGATCGCCGACAACAAGGACAAGCTGGGCGGCGTGGATCTGGCTTCAATCGAAGCCTTGATCAAAGACGGTCGGGCCGCCGTCGAAAAGCAAGACGACGAAAAAGTCACGAGCGTACTCGAGCGGCTGGAAAAAGAGGCTCACGCCATGGCCTCGAAGATGTACGAAGGCGCGGGCGGGCCGCCCGGCGGTGGCGGCCCGAGCGCAGGGCCGACGCCGAGCGGTGGCGGCGCGTCTGACGAGCCTAAAAAGGGCGACGTGATCGACGCCGAGTTCGAAGAGACGAACTGAGCTGAGCGCGCTCACAAGGAGCGAGACGTAGAGGCGTCGTCGCAGCTCGCGCGTGCGAGCTGCGAGACGCCGTCTGCGTTTTTGTGCTTCGCTCGAGCCGCGTGTAGAGTGGCTCGAATGCTCAAGCTCCGTCCGCGCTATGCGGCTCGCTCACTTCATCGCGCCGTGCTCCTCGGGTCGGTGATCGTCGGTACCACAGGTTGCGGCGGTGGCCCGAAGGCGCAGGTAGCGGCTCCGGTGACGGTCAGAGCAGCGCCCGTCGTGAAAGAGGAAGCGCCGGACATGACACCGGTTCAGGCTCCGGGCGAGCTGTTTGCTCTAGCGCGTTTCAAGAACCCGCAGATGGCGCTCGAGACGGTCGCCGTCTGGGCAAATTTTCCTTATAAGTTGCACGACGTTCTGCCGACGGAGCTCAAGGATTTGGAGAGCGTAGTCGCCTGGGACGCACCTTTGGAAATGGCCGTGGCGCTCGATCCGCTCGGTGAAGGCAAGGTCCCACAACCCTTGGCCGTGATTTCGGTAGGTCTCACCTCGCTCGATCGCGCCTTGAGCTACGCACGCGCCAAGGGTCAGCCGGTGCGACCACTGAGGGCTGGCGTGTATCGGGTGGGGGACTCGGACTCTTGGTCCTGCGCGGCGGGCGTTGCCGTAGGCGCCGTGCCCGCGCGTTTGGTTTGCGGTGAGCGCGCGCGCGATGTGGATGGCTTGTTCAACTACGCCACGCGCGGCTTGCCCAACGAGCCGTTGGCCAACGTCGATTTTCAACTCGAGCTGCGGCTCGCGCCGATCAAGACCAAGTACGCCGCCGAAATAGCATCGGCGCGTCTGTTCGCTGGTTTCTTGCTGCGCGAAGTTCAGCTCGACAATCCGCGTTTCGACCGCGCCTTGTCCGACGTGGCGTACGGCTTGATCGACGAGACCACGGCCTTCGTCCAAGATTTGGACCGGCTCCGCCTGGACGCCAAGCTCGACAGCGGAAAAAATCAGGCCACGCTTCGACTCGACCTCAAGTTTACGGGGCAAACGTCTTGGCTCGTGCAGGCCAGCAGCGAGACCCTGAGCAGCGTCGCGCCGCCGCCGGCGCTATTTTGGCAGCTCCCCGCCGACAGTACGGCGGCAAGCTTTGGTGTCGGTTGGAAGCCAAGCCGGCTGAAACCGGTTGGTCACACCTTGGCCGATTTGTTGGACGCATTCTTGGAAGCAGAGAAGATCCCGACCGGGCTGCGCGATCAGTCGAGCAAGGCAATCGAAGCACTGTTCGAGCAGAGCACCAAGCAAGTGCGCGCCCAGGGTGAGCTCACGGAGCTCCCCAGCGAGCCGTTGCTGGCGGCGGATTATCGCGCGTTTGGCTGGCAGCTCGCGGCGTTGGATGAAGAGCCGAAGAAGCTCTTCGAGCTCTTCGATGGCTTGAGCGGATTGTTGAACAGTCGCGACGCGCGCCGAATTTTGCGGCAGCGCTTCGCTCTGGACGACTCGTTGCTGCCGAGTTTCTCGGCTCATGCGGTCGCCGTCCCAGGCTTCAAACCGGGCGCCAAGGCCTATCGCATGGACATGCCGAAAGAGCTGTTCGCGCGCGTCGCCAAGGGCGTTTCGGGGATTGAAGCGCCGATGGTGAAGAGTAAAGCTCCGCTGAAGAGCCTGCCCCTGACCTTGATCGTCGCTTACGACGGCGAGCGCAGCTGGGTCGGCGTTTGTCCGGACGAAAAAGCCATGATCAAACGCTTGGCGTCGCTGAAGGATTCGAAGCAACTGGTGCTCGGAAGCCGAGACGGACTGGAGGCCTTGAAGAGCACGCCGCGCGCCGCCGGCGGCTTCTTGACGGTTGCGCGCTTTGCTGGGCAGTTGAGCGCGGCGGGAGCCAATGGCGCGGAGGCCGACAATATGATCGGCGCCTTGCCCCACCGCGGTGGGACGCCCATCGTCTTCAGCTACGACCTCGACAGCGCTGGTCCTGAAATCACCAGCAGCATGGCCGTTCCCCGAGCCGCCGTGGAGGACCTAGGAGCGCTCGTCCCGGCCTTGGTCTTGATGTCTGGCCGGCATGGATCTTTGACCGGGCCTTGACCCGTGCACGCGTCACCGAGTCCCTCGAAAAGTTGTCCAAGCCAGGCCAATCGAGGTATCTCGGGGAAAAATGTACGATATCCGGCGACACATGACCACAATGTGTGTGGTCGCGGGTCTGACGCTGATCTCGGGCTCGGCGCGGGCCTGGGTGGAGAGCGAAGTGCGCTCGCAGTTGGCGACGGTCGATGTGAACCGCGCCGGCATGGCGATCGTAACTGAGGACCTCACGCTCGCCGTGCGCGGGGGCCCGCTGCCTGGGTTCGAGCTGAGCGGCGTCGACCTCGACGCGGAGCTTCTGCCCGATGCGACGGTGTCGTCCGTCCCTGGAACAAAGAGTGACCTGCCCGCGACGCCCGTCTTGATCGACAAACGTGACGACGGCACGCTCGTGCTCGAGCTCGACCGCGAGAAGGGCCTGCGCACGGGGCTCTACCTATTTCATATTCGATATCGGACCAATCTGCTCAAGCGCGACCGGATTCGTCGCGAGGGTAGCGATGTCGAAGTGCGCTGGATTGGCCCGCGCTTTGCGCAGGGCATCGACTCGGCGCGCGTCATTTTTCGTTTACCAGCGGGACCCAGCGCTCCCAGGCTACCCGACGCCAACGAAAGCACCGGGCGCATGGACGACACCGACGCGCTCGGCGGCGTCTTCATCGGCAACCTCCACCGCTTGGCCGACAAGGACGAGCTCGACATCGTGCGGCCCCACGTTTCACGCGGTGAACCGGTGTTGTGGCGCGTTCTAGCGAGTGCGAAGGCCTTCGATGCCTTTGCCAATCCGCCACCACCGGTCAACGCGCTGAAGCGTGCGCCGGGCTCTCCTTCGCTGGCGCTCGCTGCCGCGCAGCCCGGGCAGCGGCTCACGTGGTGGCTCGCCGCCGCGCTTGGCGCGCTCGCTTATTCGTTCGCCGTCGCCGGCAAATGGCGGGTATTTGCCGACATGTGCCGAGTGCGAGGCGTCACGCCGCGCGCGCTCCTGCAGATACCCGTGGGACCGCGCGCCGCCGCGTCGGGCTGCCTCGTCGCGGGGGCGTTCATTAGCGCCGCTTGGTTCGATCGAGCAACGCTCGGCTCGGCATTGCTGGTGACGGCCATGGCGCTCGCCGTACAATTCGCCGTGCCGGCGAAAACAGTGCTGCGTGGCCCCGGTCGCTGGCTGCCGCTATCGGATACGGAGGCGTTTGCGCGCTCGGGCGAGCGCGTTCCGGGCCGATTCCTGGACGCGGGCACGTTGCCGGGTCTGGCCATTTTTTTGCTGGGCTGCGCCGGTTTCATCGGCGGCGCGTGGTGCTTGTTTGCGCGCGTGCCGTACCAGTCCCTCTTGGTCGTGCTGGGAATGCCCTGTCTACTGCCGTTGTTCTTTACCGGTCGCTTCGCTCAGTTGCCGGCAGAGCTCGCGCTTGCCACGCGCCCTTTGCTCGCGAGCGTGGCCAAGAAGCTGCGGCGCCGCCCCGGCATCAAAGTCGTCGCCTGGGCACGCATCCCGGATGGCGCGCGCGATCCCGACGAAGTGCGCCTGCTCATCCAAGTGCCGGGAGCGACCCGCGGTTTGCTCGGCATCGAAGTCGGAGTGGAGCTCACACCGGGGCTCGCGGGTTCCGCGTCGACGCTGTTCACGTTGGTCCGGGCACGCGAGGGCTCTCAGGCCATTAGTGCGCTGCCGCGCAATGTCGTCTGGACCCGTGGACGCAAAAGCGACGAACGCGCCGCGGTACTCCGGCCGCGCCTGCCCACGCAGGCGAATTGCGTCGAGCTCGTACTATCACTCGTGAAGCTCGTCCGTGAAAAAGACTCAAGCCGCGCCCCGGTGGCGACGGGAAGGGCTCAGCGCACCGTGCGCCCCCGCAGCGCTTCGTCACCAGCGCACGTCGCCTGAGCTCACTACCCGGATCCGGCACTGCCGCCGAAGGCAGAGTGCTCTCCGCCGATCCGCGTGACCATCGACCCACCCACTTCTTCATGGCATTGCAACGCCCTAGGGAGCCGTTCGGTTCGATGGTCACGTGTGCGCTCGTGCCTCGTCGAAGCCTTCGGCGTCGCGGACCAGGTACGAGCCCGCAAAGCTCCGTGGCGTCGTTCGCCAATCACCGCGGCTCTCGTGGAGCGATGCGCTTGCCGCGGAGCAACGGCTCCGTAACTCGCCGCCTTCGCGCCCCGGACATCTCGAACGCGAAATCGGCGAGACTATGCGAAAGCGCCGAGCAACGGTTCGAAGCGCGCTACATGGTGAAGCTGGCCGTCTCATCGAAGGAGCAGGTGAGGGTGACGTTTCGGGTGGTGTCGGTGTATGTGTCGGTGCCTGAAAAGGTTTCGCTCGCGCTCCCGCCGTCGCTGGAAACGACGAATTCGTAGCTGTCGAACTTGAGTTGCTGAGTGAACGAGTCGCCACTGGTGGAGTCAGTGCCGGTCTCCGTGCACGTTTGACCGCCCAGGGCCGTCGCCGTCAAGCCGCTGACATTGGCCGTGAATTCGCAGTCGCCTTCGAAGCTCGGTTGAATCAAATCAGTCGTGGTTCCTTGCTCCCATGTTCTTTCACCGGTGACATCCGTATTCGAAGGGTCGATGCCGCTGCAGGTGAGCGTCAGAGTGCCCGACACGGCCGTCCACGTTCCGAGGAAGGGCTCCGTCTTGTCACCGGAGCCGGGCGCACCGCTCGAGCCATCCGCGCCGCCGTCGCTCGGAGCACCCGCGTGTGAGTTGCCCTTGCCCGACGCACCGGCACCGGCCATCGAAGTGCTATCGTCACTGGAGGTTGCCTTGTCGAGCGGTTGAGCGAGCAAGCAGCCGGGCGCGGCCGCCACTAAGATCCAGTACCACGGCGCTCGGTTCACAGCGCACCTCGAACCAGCAGGCCAGCGCCGCTTGGCGCGACGAGAGGCTCGATCCGAACTCGAGCCGTGCTTGCGGGCGCCTGTTCTTGGGAACCCCCCGTGATCAGGAAATAGCCCAAAAAAGCGGCCGACAACAAGGTTCCACCGGTCAGAATCAGGTTCACGGTCCCTATCGTCTGAGCCGAATCGCGTTTGTCGAAGCGCGTCTCGTCGCGGGCGTCATTGGCGGTTTTGAAGTCATTCCGCTTGCTCGAATAGACGATAGCCGTCACCACGGCGCCCACCGCAAAAACCCCCGTCGCCACGCCCGAAACGACGAGCCCCGTTTTGGAGCTCGGGTTGCCCGTGGTCGCAGGTTGGACGGGTACATTCGCAGGCAGCGAGCTCGTTTCCGGAGTGGCCTGAGTGGCGTTGCCGACAACTGGGGGCACATCGGTCGGCGCGTCCTGCAGTGCGGGAACGGTGACGGCCAAGACGGTCGCGGCCGCCGTGGTGTCGAAGGTCTGCGAGTACGGACGCTTGCCCGGTGCGGACGCTTCGAGCAGGTGCCTGCCCGGGTCGACAGGAATTTGTACGCCGAGCGCGGCCGCGCTCAGCTCTCGCGCGTCGAACTTGACGATCAGCCCGGCGACGTTGGCACCGGGAGCCACGCCGATGCTGACATGCGCGAGCTTGGGCTCCAGCGCGTGCATGTGCTCATCCGCTAACTGGGCCCGATCGGCGTCGCCCTGGCGTTTGGCCTGGGCCATGGCCTCACTGAATTCAGCCCATGCGGACGCCGGCTTGCCTTCGGATTCATGACAGCTCGCGAGGTTCAAGAGCGTACCAAGCCCGTGGTCGAGCCTGTAGCTCTCTTGGAATTTCGGACAGGCCTCGGCATATTTGTGCTCACCGGACAGGCGCTTTCCTTCACGAAACAAGGACTCTGCGAGCGCAGCGTCGCCTCCCTGCGCTGCGGCCGTGCTGACCCAGCCGCCAGCAATTGCCGCAGCAATGGAGCTAACAATCCTAACCCGCCAAGACCAATTGAATCCCAACATGTAAGCCTCCGAATTAGCGCTGCGCGTGGCTTGTGGGAAGCCAAATTTTGCGCTGAGCGCGGGTGAGGTTATTGCTTCTCCGCGTGCTCGCCGGCATTTTTCGAGGGTTAGCGTGACGGGCGGAGCTCCGCCGAGACGCGCCCCTGGACGGCGCGGGGGGGTCGGGATACATCTTGTAGGGCAGGCTTAATTCAAAATGACCCAGGTCTTTCCCGGCCAGATCCTCGGCGGCAAGTACCGCATCGACCGTGTGCTCGGCGCAGGGGGCATGGGGATGGTCGTGGCGGCGACGCACCTGCATTTGGACGAGCGCGTCGCGATCAAATTCCTTTTGCCGGAGGCGTTGCAAAACGCAGAAGCGGTCGCGCGCTTCGGTCGGGAAGCGCGGGCGGCGGTGAAGATCCGCGGCGAGCACGTGGCACGCGTGATCGATGTCGGCACGTTCGACAACGGCGCGCCATACATGGTGATGGAGCACCTGGACGGGCGAGACCTGGCGGCGTTGCTCGTCGAGCGCGGGCCACTTGCCCCCGCGGACGCGGTCGACGCCGTCTTGCAAGCCTGTGAGGCACTGGCCGAAGCGCATGCGCTCGGCATCGTGCACCGGGATTTGAAGCCGGCGAATCTATTTCTCACGCGCCGCCCGGACGGCACGGCCACGGTGAAGGTGCTCGATTTCGGCATCTCCAAGGTGACCAACGCGTCGGCCTCCGATAACTCGATGACCAAGACGTCAGCCATCATGGGCTCGCCGCTCTATATGTCGCCGGAACAAATGACGGCGTCGCGCAACGTCGACGCGCGCACGGACATTTGGGCGATTGGCGTCGTTCTGTACGAATTGCTCACGGGCCGGCCGCCGTTCTCCGCGGATTCGCTGCCCGAAATTTGCGGGCTGATCTTGACGGCCGCCCCGGCTGCCGTTCGCGACCATTCGCCGGGCATTCCGGACGCCTTGCAAACAGCGGTCCTCCGTTGCTTGGAAAAAGATCGCGCGCGCCGGTTTCAATCGGTGAGGGAGCTTGCGCAAGCGCTATCGCCGTTTGGTTCGCGCGCGACTTCTCGTTCGTTGGAGCGGATATCTCGAATTTTAGGCGCGGAGTCAGCCACCCATGAAGCGCCCGCATCGTCGGCATACCCGCCACACCCGAGCGCGGGTACGCAAGCGAGTTGGGGTCAGACCAAGCCCCCGCGCTCGAACACCGCGCCGATCGTGGTCGCGAGCGCGGCCATCGTCGTCTTGCTCGGCGGCGTCGGTGGGCTGCTGCTGTGGCGCGTGAAGGGCCCCGCGGTCGATGTGCACTCGCCCGCCGCGTCGGTCGCCACGCCGACGCTGAGCGCGGCTCGCCCCTCCGATCCGCCTCCGGTCGCGGTTCTGCCGACGCCGAGCCCCACGCCCGTAACCGGCACACGGGTCGCAGCCACACCGGCCGCAGGCGCGCCGCCGCCGAGCCCGAAGCCCGCGGCGGCTCGGCCGCTTGCGTCGAAACCGGCCGCTCCCCCCAAGCCTGCGGCGCCGGTGAGAACCAAGAAGACAGCCGAGGAGCTGTTGAGCGGACGCGATTAGCGTCGCGCAGCGTACTCACGCTCGTTCAAACTAATTCGCTCGATGGCGCTATCTCAATAACGAAGCCTTACAATACACGAATAGTAGTTCTAGAGCAGGGCTGCGAGCTCGCTCGGCAGCGGCTCGAACACGACGAAGCCAGCTAGTGTGTCGTCGCCGTCCCAGCGGATCTCGCTCGCGTGAAGCGCGTGGCGGCCGCCCAGGCTCGCTTCAGGTTCGCCTCCGTACACTGTGTCTCCCACGATGGGGTGACCTATGGACGCTAAGTGAGCACGAATCTGATGACGAAACGCGCTGCCCACGCTCAGCTCGACCAACGTTCGACCGCCGCTCACCTGCTGGACTCGGTAATGGGTGACCTTGCGTCGCGCATAGCCTCCGGCCGCGACGTCCTCTCCCGGCCCGAGCACGCGAACCCGTTCCGGGTGGGCCGGGTCGGGCGCCAGCGCGCGCGCGATTTCCCCCGATTCCGTCAAGCCCGCCCCGGACACTACCGCCAAGTAGCGCTTGTGGATGGCAGCGCGTTCGAGGGCACGCGTCAGGCGCAGAAAGGCGTCCTTGGATCTGGCGGCTAGGACCAAGCCCGACGTCTGAGTATCCAGTCGGTGAACGATGCCTGGCTCACGTGGGCGGTAACCGATATCCCGCATCTCCGGATAGCGAGCGAGCAACGCACCGCACAGGCTGCCTCGCTCACCCGTCCGAAGTGGCGCGCTGGGCATGCCGGCCGGCTTGTTGACGACGACGAGGTCCGCTCGCTGGAGCCGCACTTCCAACCCCAAGCCCGGCTCCGGCGCAACGAACCGTGGCTCGTCGAGCTCCACCGTGACTGTGCTGCCCGCCGACACCAAGCTCGATTTTTTGGCGCGATGACCGTCGATGCGGACCAGGCCCGCGGCACACAACGCCCCCGCCTTTTGGCGGCCCATACCCGGTACTCGCTGACTCAGGAATTTATCGAGCCTGGTCCCGCCGTCCGATGCCGTCGCGTTTAGCTCCACTCGCTCCTCCCTGCTCACCACAGGCCCTGCACGCCCAAGCTGACGAAAGCGCGGGTGCCGCGAATCTGATCCTCCGGCACCAGCCCCAGGTAAGGCAAAGTGGGCATTTCAACGCTCGTTTTCTTGCTGCTGGAGCCGCGGGTCGTCAGCCAGCCGATGCCACCCCCAAGCACCGTGCCGGTCGCGATGCTGGCGAGCCACAGTCGGTTTCGCCCCGCGCTTTCTTTTTCACGCACCAGCAAAAGCGGACTGCCCGCGGCGGCGCCGGTGAGCGCGCCCAAGCTTGCCGCCAAGTCGATCAGCAACATGCGCGAAGACGTCACTTCGACCTGCGTCGCCAACACACCCGCTGCGAGCACACCGATGCCCGCGCCGTAACCAATGCCGCGTTCGGGCGTGAGCTTGGTACTGCCGCGATAAGCCATCTCGGTCAGGCCGCCCATCAACGTGCCCACGGCGCCGCCGGAATGGGTGAGCACCGCGCCGCCCTCGCTCATTGGTTTGAGGGTGAGCGCCGCCGTGCTGAGTGACACGCCGACGGTGGCCGCCACCAACCCGTAAACATAACGGTCCTCGTCCTGCACGCGGTAGCTCTTGGCGAGCAGCACACCCGAAGCAATCGGCCACCACGCGCCCGCCGACAAGAACCACGCATCTCCCAGCGTGATGTCCCATTCGTCTGCGACCAGCATGGACGCGCCGAGGCCGATGCCGGTGCCGAGCGCGACCAGTGGATACGTCAAACGTGCGTCCTCCGAGCCGCTGGCATGCTGCAACGAAAACCCAACGTAACCCCCCACGACCGCGGAGTTCAGCGCCAGGACCGCGCGCCCTTGCGAACGCGGGCTGTCGGAGTCGAGCACTTCGCCCGGCGGCGGCGCGGGTCTGCTCTCCGTACCCGGCTGTAGGCTGTGGACGACATCGCGCAACATCACGCTGGCGCGCACCTCCAGAGCGGGCAGGCTAATCTGCTGCGTGCGCTCACGCAGCACGTTTTGACCTGGCGCTACTGCGACGATGCGCAAGCGCACCCCGCTCCCCTCCAAGCTCACCCGTGGTGAAATGAGCCACGAGTCGTGAGCGCGCTCGATCAACGCGTCGTCCGTGGGCACCTTTCGCGCACGATCCGATACGGTCAGCGTCAGACCCAAGTCCTGAACCGCCTCGCTCAAGATAGCGTCGAGCTGACGGGCCAGCTTCGTCAGCTGCTCGACGCTCTCGGGCCGAAGCTCGAGCTCCACCGGCTCGGGGATGGCCGCCGGTAGCAAAATGGCGTCGCTCGGACCCGCCAACGCGTGACCGGGGGCGCCAAGCAGCGTGACTCCGAGCGTGGCTACGACGATAGGGCTTCGCATGGCGTCATTGGCTGCGTCAAAACATGACCGTGGCGTTGACCCACGCGTCGACGGCGCGAGAATCGTCCACTTTGAAGCGTTGTCCCGGGTCGTTGATCGTGTGGCGATAGTTCGGGTTCGGTGTGCCGGACGCATTTGCGGCGCTCGCACTTGCGACTTGCTCGTGACATGGGCCGGCCTTGCTAGCGTCGCTCGGGAGCTCTGGGTTGCACGCCTGATCGAAGGTGATGAAGTGCGACTGAATCAGAGTGTACCCGCCGCCGATGTGAAACTTGATGTATTCGCCGGCCTGCCAGGTAAATTCCGTGCTCAGGCGGTAGGTTCCGTGCTGCTGAACATCCGTGATGCCGGTGAAATAGACTTTCTCTGACTGGGGGTTCACGACCGATGTCGCGTTCTGACAGGTCGTTCCGGGCGTGCACGCTTGGTACTCGGCGTAGCTCGGCAGGCGCAGTGAAGGCGCGTCGCTCGAGCCGAGCGCGTCGAATAGCTCTGAGTAGTCTCGGCCTTCGGATACGTACGTCCCGGTGAAGCGGAAGTCGAGGGTGATGCGCTGGAATTGATCCAAAATTTCCCATGGCATTACGTTTACGCCGAAGAGCAGCGTCGCACGCCGCGGTGGATGACTGACGAGCACTCCTTTCAAGTCGGTCGAGCCGTAATCGCTGGAGTCATTTCGAAGCTCGACGAGGCCCCGAAATCCCGCGTAGGGCTCGATGTACTTCAGCCTTCGCGACAGATACGTATGAGCCTCGAACGCGGTGGTGCCGCGGCTGACGCCCGGTGAGCGACTACCGCTGAAACGGCCCTCCAACGGTGCGCCGGCGTCCGCGGTTGCCTGCTGGTTGGCGACGCCGTTGCGATCGATATCGGAAGGGTAGGCACACTGAGCTTGTCCGCCAGGCTGGTTCAAGCCTCCCGTATACGCGTTGCAGGCGTGCATCGGCTCGGACACGTTGAAACGCCCTTCGACGCCGATTACCCAGGAGGGTCTGCGCGCGTTGCGCGTTTGATTCATGAGCGCGGCGTCCACCCCCACGGCCAAGTACTCGATTCCGCTGCGCGTGGGAGCCCGGAAAGGCAGGCTGAACAATTGTTCGCCAGGGCTGCCGGAAAGCGTAGTGGTTTGCTGGTTCTCGCTACCGTCGACGCCGATGAGCCTCCGGTCGTCAGCCAGAATGATCGGCACGCGAACGACGAGCGCAACATCCTTGTATAACCCGATGTCCGCGCGCGTCTGTAGCCGGCTAGTGCTTTGCTTGTATTGCGCGACGTTGAGACTGCGTTGAACGAAGCCATCGGTCCCAAGCCCGGCCTGCGCGCTCGACGTGTCGCGACGAACGAGGGACGAGGTCCATGTGCTCTCGTAGCCGAGGGAAAGGTGCAGGTCGAACGGGTCGCGATCATCGAATGCGTCGGCAACTTGGGTTATCTCCGCCGGTTCCCGCAGCACGCTGGGCTCGCCGGCCGTACGCGGTTCGTCCGCCCGCGTACGCGCAGTAGTGCTCAGAACGGCAGAGCACAGACCCAAAGCTCGGGCCGGAAGAGTGAAGCGCTTCGAAAGACTCATGCGCGTGTAACGGGTACTTCGGAGCCCGCGGGCCAAGTTAGCACCAGTACCGTGAAGTTCGAAAACAGGGGCCGACCAGCCATGGGTCTTGGCGCAACGCTTAGTTTTTGCGTAATTCCGCGCGGCGCGGAACGCTTTGCCAAAGCTCGTCCGCGCGCGCGACGGCCGCCACTAAGCGCTGATTTTCTGCAGAGTCGCCGCTTGCCCCGAGCGCGGCCGCAGCCATCGCGCAGGCCGCGCGCG
>CAHJWM010000004.1 GCA_903642325.1 Myxococcales bacterium
CATCGAGCGGCGCCAGCGCGGCGGAGCCGCCCGCTTCCGGTGACACCGGCGGCTGCGCCATCATCCACGGTCGCGCACGCCAACCGCTGTGGGCCGAGGTCTTGCTCGGACTCGGGCTCGTGGTGGTCGGCCGCCGCCGCCGCGCGCGTCCCGCCGCAAATGGCCGCGAGCGGCTCTAAATCGGGGCGCATGTCAGAAACCATTTTCGACAAGATCTTGAGCGGCGAGCTCCCCTGCCACAAGCTGTACGAGGACCCGCACGTCCTGTCCTTCTTGGACATCGCGCCGCTCGCTTACGGGCATACGCTCGTGATCCCCAAGGAGCGGGCACGCACCCTCGATCTGTTGTCGGACGAGTCGAGTGCCGCGATCGGCCGCGCGCTGCCCCGCCTCTGCCGGGCGTTGAAGAAGCTCACCGGTGTCAGCGCCTTCAACGTGCTGGAGAACAACGAGAGCTCAGCGCACCAAGCCGTGTTCCACGTCCACTTTCACATCATTCCGAAGCCGGATGAACACTCGGGCCTCGGCCTGCTCTGGAAGCCGGGCAGGCTCGACCCCGCGCGGGCGGCGGCGCTGTGTGCAGGGGTCGCGAAGGAGCTCGCGGGTTGAGCTCTCGGCTCAGCCCTTTCGGGCGCCGCGGTAGCGACGAATCAGATTATTCGTAGAAGCATCGTGGGTGAGCTCCGGCTCGGCGCTGCTCTCGAGCTCGCTGGCGATGCGCTTGGCCAGCACCTTACCCAGCTCGACGCCCCACTGGTCGAAGGAGTTGATGTTCCAGATCACGCCCTGCACGAAGACCTTGTGCTCGTAAAGGGCGACGAGCTTGCCCAGCATACTCGGCGTTAGCCGTTCGCACAGCAGGGTATTCGTCGGCCGATTTCCGGGGAAGGTCTTGTGGGGAACGAGCTCTGGCTTCACCCCTTCTTTCGCCACCTCGGCTTCGGTCTTGCCGAAGGCAAGGGCTTCGGTTTGGGCGAAAAAATTGGCCATCAGCAAGTCGTGATGCGTGCCGATGGGGTTCAGGGTTTGCGAAAAGCCGATAAAATCGCAAGGGATGAGCTTCGTCCCCTGGTGGATGAGCTGGTAGAATGCGTGCTGGCCGTTGGTGCCCGGTTGCCCCCAGAGGATAGGTCCGGTCTCGTAGTCCACGGCATCACCCTCCAGCGTAACGCGTTTGCCGTTCGACTCCATGTCGAGCTGCTGCAGGTAAGCGCTGAAGCGAGCTAAATACTGGTCGTAGGGCAGGACCGCATAGGTTTGGGCGCCGAAGAAATCATTGTACCAAACGCCAATCAAGCCGAGTAAAATCGGAAGATTTTGCGCGGGGGGTGTAGTCCTGAAATGCTCGTCCATGGCGTGGAAGCCGGAGAGCATCTCGCCGAATGCGTCAGCGCCGATGGCCAGCATCAGCGACAGACCGATGGCTGAATCGTAAGAATATCGTCCGCCAACCCAATCCCAAAAGCCGAACATGTTGGCGGTGTCGATGCCGAACTTCGCCACTTCTTCGGCGTTGGTCGAGACCGCCACGAAATGCTTTTTTACCGCCTCGGGATCGTGCAGTTTCGCCAGCAGAAAATCGCGCGCAGTGCGCGCGTTGCCCAGCGTTTCGAGGGTAGTGAACGTCTTGGAGCAGACGATGAACAGCGTCTCCTCAGGCGCGAGGCCATGAGTGGCTTCGGCGAAATCAGTGGCGTCCACATTCGAGACGAAGCGAAACGTGAGGTGACGGGCGCTGTAGAAGCGCAACGCCTCGGTTGCCATGTACGGGCCGAGGTCGGAGCCGCCAATGCCGATGTTGACCACGTTCCTGATGGCCTTACCGGTATGCCCGAGCCAAGCGCCGCTGCGCACGCGCTCGCAAAACTCTGCCATCTTGTCGAGCACGGCGTGCACTTCGGGCACGACGTTCTTGCCATCCGCCAGAATCGACGCGCCCTTCGGTGCGCGAAGCGCGGTGTGAAGCACCGCTCGACCCTCGGTCGTGTTGATCTTTTCGCCGGCGAACATGGCCTTGATCTTGGCGCTCAGCCCCGCACTTTCTGCGAGCGCTAACAGGAGCTCGAGGGTCTCGCCCGTGAGGCGATTCTTCGAGTAGTCGAGGAAGATACCGAGGGCCTCGGCGCTCAACCGCGCCGCACGCGTAGCGTCTGTCACGAACAGCTCGCGCAGCTGGGTTTCCTCGATTGCCTCGTAGTGGGCTTGTAGGGCCTGCCATTGCGGAGTTTGGCGGAGCTTGCTGGTACGGGTCATATTTTGCCTAGACCATCGTAACATGAGGCAGGGGAGGGCTCGCTAGCCATCCAAGCCGATCAACTGCAAATCCGCGACCAAGGGTAAGTGGTCGGATGCTTGTTTCGCGAGGGTGCTGCGCGGAATGTGGGTGCTGCGCGTCTCCAGATCTCCGCGCGCGAAGATGCCATCCAATGGGCGCATCGGCAGATAAGCGGGAAAAGTTTTTAGTAGCGACCCGCAGCGCGTGAAACCCGCAGGCTCCAGATAGCGTGGACCGAGAGAGCCCCAGACGTCATTGAGATCGCCGGCTAACAGCACGGGCGTGCGCCGCTGCAGATGAGCAAACGGTCGTGAGCCGATGAAACGCTCCAATTGCGCGCCGCGTTCGGAGCCGGCCAAGCCCAGGTGCATATTGACCAGGACTAGGCTGCGCGTGTGGCCGGCAGCCGAAACATGCGCGCGCGCCGTGAGCGCGCCGCGTTTCTTGCGCTTGCCGATCGTGAGATCGACACGCTCTACATCCGAAAGCGGCCAGCGGCTCAAAATCGCGTTGCCGTAGCCTCCCATGCGGAAGCGGTGCTCGGGCCCGAACGCCAGGTGTGGCATGTGAAGCGCATCCGAAAGCGCCGACGGCTGATCATGAAAGCGCGAGCGGGGCATGTCCTCGGCCACTTCCTGCAGAAGCGCGATGTCCGGGGCCAGGCTCTGTAAGACCTCGATCACGCGTTCCAACCGGTAGCGGCGGTCGGCCCCGCCAATACCTTTGTGAATGTTCCAGCTCACGACACGAAGTTGCATGCAAAGCTCGAGGACGGTGTAGACAGTCTGGCGGGACTCTAGTCCGCGTGAGAAAGATGCGTCGAACGATCGCTGGCGGCGACAGGGGGCTCATTGGACCCACGTGCCCAGCATGCGCAAAGCACGAGAGCTTAGGCCGTTGTCCCGGCTATGGGGCCCGAGACAACGGCAAAGCACTCCGCATGCTCGCAAAAGAAAGGAACATGCCTTGACCGCCCCTCGCCCGAGTTTCGCACCGGTGATATAGAACCGCCTCCCAAACTCAGGTTGGCGCTCGAACCCCAAACGCAGGTACGCCGATGATCGACGACGTTTTGAACGAATTGCGGCAGGCAATCGAGAAGTCCAAGGACGCGCTGCGCCGCGAAACGGCAAAGCTTCGTACAGGTCGCGCGCATCCTTCGATGCTCGATTCGATCCGCGTGGACTATTACGGGCAGACCACGCCCCTCGGGCAGATGGCCACGGTCAGCGTGCCCGAGCCACGCCTGCTGACGGTTAAGCCGTGGGACAAGTCCCAGGTCAAAGCCGCAGAAAAAGCGCTGCGAGAGTCCGACCTCGGCTTGAACCCGCAAGTAGACGGTGACCTCATCCGCATCCCCATCCCACCGCTGAGCGAGGAGCGCCGCAAGGACTTGGTGAAGATCGCCAAGAAGGACGGCGAAGAGTGCAAAGTCGGCGTTCGTAAAGCACGCCACGAAGCGCTCGACCTGCTCGCCGAGATCAAGGAGGGCGGAGATGCGAGCGAGGATGAGGTCGAGCGGGCCAAGAAAAAGGTCGAAGAAGTCATGACAGAGGCCGGCCAGGCGATCGACCACATCATTCAGGTGAAAGAGAAGGAAATTCTCGCCATCTGAACTGCTAGCAGCGCGGGCAAAGCTCCTGCCGAGCTTTGCGGGGACCGAACGCGGGGAGGAGCGGGAGCCGCAGGCGCCCCCGGCCCGTCGCTTGACAGTATAGGTCGCGCGTGAAATCGTGCGGGTTGCTCTCAGTGAGGGTCTGGCCCGCATGGCTAATCGATCAACGGTTCAGGGAAGTCACCCGTGCGTGCAGTAGCTGCCGGCGTCACCGACGTGGGGCTGCAGCGGGACCACAACGAGGACAGCTTCGCGATCCTAGACGACCATACACTTTACATCGTGGCCGACGGCATGGGGGGGCACCGAGCCGGAGATGTCGCGAGTAAGCTCGCCACGGAGGCAATCGTCGATTTCTTTCGTGCCACCGCCGCGGAAGACTTCACCTGGCCCTTCCACTTCGATTCTCGCCTTTCGGAAGAAGAGAACCGGCTACTGACGGGCATCAAGATCGCCAATCGGCAAATCGTGGAGCGTAGCGCGCGCTCGCGCGAGCATCACGGGATGGGCACCACCGTGGTCGGCTGTCTGTTCAGCTCGCGTAAGAAAAAAATGTATATCGGCCATGTCGGGGACAGCCGGGCTTATCGCGTCCGCGACGGCCAAATTAAGCAGATGACCCGCGACCATTCCCTGGTCAACGACTACCTGCTCGCCATGCCCGAGCTCACTGAAGAACAGCGAAGCGAGCTGCCCAAAAATGTGATCACGCGCGCGCTCGGCATGCAGGAGCACGTCGCAGTGGACCTCCAGGCGGACGATGCGCAGGTAGGCGACGCCTATGTCCTGTGTTCGGATGGCCTGAGCGGCATGATCGACGACGACGAGATCCTAGATCTAGTCCAATCGTCAGCCGAGCTATCCGATGTCTGTAAAAAGCTGATTGCGCTCGCCAACGAGCATGGCGGTGAGGACAACGTCACCGCCGTCGTCGTACGGATCGAGAGCAATGGTGAAAACGTGGGCCTCTCCGACACGCTAGCCGCGCCCGGCATGGTAGCGCCCCGCGTTGGGCAGGCATCGATTCCAGATGTAACGGCCGACACTCCGCCGGCTGCCGTCGTCGCGCCAAAGGCCGAGCCGGGCAGGAGCTAAAACGGGCGGAGTTAGCGGCCCGCTGCTGCTGGCAAGGGTCGACCGCGTGCCTCCGCCGCACGCGGATCGAATGGCCGGCGGCGCGCGCCGCCTTTGGCGTTCAATTGCCGTTACAGTTCTGAAAAACGATCGTGCTCTTGCCGACGCCGCATAGGTTGGCGGGTGGGGCAGCGATGGTTGGGCATTCGAAGTCGACCCAAATACTCCCCGGCTGACCCGGCTTGACCTGTTTGTTGTTCGTCGTGAGCGTGCACGGAGTCGCACCACTAACAAAAGCCGCCGCGAGATCCGGCGTGTAGATACTGACACCGACCGTCCCCGTTGCCTTGTCGGCGTCGACCGTGCCGTCAGTCAGCGTCACCGTGATATGCTGGCCTTCGCTAGTCGCGGCCGCTAGTGAACCGGAGAACGTGTACGGGCCGCTGCCCTGGACCGAGCAGTTCACGGCCGCGCCGTGTTCGCCATCCACCACGCTCTGCCCTGGGTCGAAGCTAGTCGGCGCTGGCGCCCCAACCAAGTAGGTTTTAGCCGTGAATGGACAAGACATTGCATTCACATTCACGCTCCTGATGCTGAGCGTCACCGAGCCTTGACTAGGAAGCGGGACGGAATCGCTGCAGCCGAATGCGGCAAGTACCGAAACCGCCAGAAGCGACCGGTGCGGGCAAACATGAATCATTAATGCATTTCCTCCTCAGCACAGCTTACTCGACAATTCGCCAACGGCGCGGTTTCAACACCGCCCTGCCTGCGCGCCAATACGAAGCGATTGTCGAGCAGCTCTCGATGCAGCAGCATCCTTCTCGCACCCGGTGGGAGCAGCGGCCACTCCGCACCGGGGTTCTCGCGAATATTCGGGTGAGTGACGGGGATCGAACCCGCGACAACCGGAGCCACAATCCAGTGCTCTACCACTGAGCTACACCCACCGTAGTCACGGTGGCCGGCGGCCTGTCTGGACCGCCAACGCAGGCGGGTACTTAGCTCACCTCGGGGGGCGTCAGCAACCGGAGGATGTCGATCGAAACCAAGTAATTTTTTTAGGCGAGCTTCCAAATTTCCGCTGCTGCTGCTGTAGCTCGGCTGAGCTCGCGTTCGTGAGTCGCCCAGAGGACGGTGGCGGGAATTTGAGGGATAGGCCCCTCGCCCAGGCCCTCCAATGACGCGCGCAGAGACCGGCCTAGCCCCAACAGGTCGTAGCCGCCCTCGAGTACCAGACCCACCCCCACGCCCGCCGACAATGCACCGAGCGTGCGACGTACGAGGGCGCGGAACCCTGCGTCGGTCATTTGCATCTGTGCAAGTGGGTCACGTGCGTGCGCGTCGAACCCCGCGCTGAACAATACGAGGCCAGGATTGTATGCCTCGAGCACGGGCGCGACGATGCGTTCCACGGCCGCGCCGTACACTGCGTCATCCGCGCCCGCCGAAAGGGGGATATTGAGGGTGTATCCACGCCCGTCGCCCACCCCCTGTTCGGCCAACGTGCCCGTACCAGGATAGAGTGGCGACTGGTGCAAGGACAGGTAAAGCACACTTGGGTCGGCGTAAAACATCTCTTGCGTGCCGTTGCCGTGATGCACGTCGAAGTCCACGATCGCAACGCGTGAGACGCCGTGAGCGCGCGCATGCGCGGCGGCAACGGCCACGTTGTTGAGCAAACAGAAACCCATTGCGCCGTCCGGGCGCGCGTGGTGCCCGGGCGGTCGCACCAACGCCAGGCCGAAATTGGCCGTGCCCTGGATTAGGGCTTCCGCGATTACCACGGCTGATCCTGCGGCGGCGCGCGCCGCTGCCACCGACTCGGGGCTGTAAAATGTATCGTCGTCGAAGTAGCCGGAGCGGCCGGCCGCCTGGTTAAGTCGATGTAGGTAGGCGTGCGTATGCACCCGCGCGAGCTCCTCGTCGCTTGCAGGTCGTGCCGCCAGATCGAGCCGCCGGAGGTCGAGCTCTGCTTCGGCGATCGCGGCCCGCGCTGCGTGGAGGCGCTCCGGTCGTTCGGGATGACCTGCAGGCGCGACGTGTTTGAAGAACAGTGGGTCGTCTACGAGTGCGAGAGTTTTTTGCATGCTCGTTCAGCGCGGCGCTATTCGAGAAGTCCGGCGCGCCTCCTAACTGGGCTCGTGGTCCGGACGTGCGAGTCGCTGTTCCGCGCTTTAGCTCCGTGCGGACAAGTAGTACCGTCGAACCTAAAGCGCCGCTGGGCGTTTTTTTGCCGAGCGCGGCCAACCCCACTCGGGGTCGAGCCAAAGGGGCCACAGGATGCGTTGGAAGATCATCATCGTAAACGCCGCTATCGTCATTGTCGTCGGCCTGCTGACGTACGTGTTGCTGGCCACGTCACTGAAGGACGTTGTCGCCAATCAGGCTGAGCGTAAGCGTGAGGTAGCACAAGCCTTGCGCGCCGCTGACTCGCAGCTTGCGTTGGACGCGCTTCGCTTGGAGCGTTGGTTGGAAATTAATGCCAATGCCCCGTCGGTGCATGCGGTTTTGGCCGGTGGCACGGCGGATGCGCGCAGTGAAGCGGCGACCGCAGAAGCCAATCGCGTTCGTGACGCTGCCGTGAGCGAGCCAATGTTCGCCAAAATGACGCCCTCTTTGGTGCTCATCGTCGACGCTTTCGGCATCGCGGTCGGGCGCAATGGGTCGGCATTGATGCGCGGCGAAAACGTGGCCGCCGCGTACCCATCGCTCGCAGAATCGCTCAAAAGTGGTCAATCTGCGAGCGCCTTGTGGGTCAATCACAAGCGTCAGGAGCAAATGCTGACGAGCTATGCGCCACTCCGGGGCGACAACGGCGCCGTGATCGGCGCGCTGGTCGTGGGTACGCCGCTGAATGACGAACGCATGACGCGTACGAGCGACTTGACGAGCGGGCACACCCTCCTTTTGGAGGCCGTGTCCGACGTAACAGAGGTCGTCGCAGACAGCGCGGCCCCTGCCGAGGTCGTCGCCGCTGCAAATCAGGTCAACGTGATGGCGGCCGCGAAACAGGCCCTTAGCTCGGGCGGCGTCGTCACGGTCGAGAGCGCAGGGGGCGGTCAGTTGTTTGGGGCAGTTCCCCTCGACGGCTACTCCGGAGACACGAAGGGCGTGATCATCGCCGCCGTCCCCGCGTCGCTCGTCGAGAGCTTGAGTGGTTTACTGTGGCCGGTTTTCGCGGTCGCCGGCCTAGGCCTGCTGCTGGTCTTGGTGGGCGGCGTGCTCTTGGGTAATTACATCTCTGGCCCCATCTCGGAGCTCGAGGACGGCTTGCTCGCAATCATCAACGGCAATTCCGATCTCCGCTTTCAATTGGAGCACGACGAGCTCGGTGGTCTCGTTTTCCGAATCAATTCCCTGCTGAACGCCTTGATGGGCGTCGCCGAGGACACAACGGACGAGCAGGGACGCCCGTCACAAGGTCCGAGCGCGCGCGACTTTCAAGAAGCACTCGCGGTCGACGAGAGCTCGGTCGGCAGCATCGACCCCAACGTCTCGGCTGCGCTCGGGGCGGAGGGAGCCGAGCAGTATTACCGCCGCCTGTACGACGATTACATCGCCGCCAAGCGCCAGCTCGGGGAACCGGTGGAGCACATCACGTTCGAGGCCTTCGTAGGTCGGATCCGCTCGAGCGAGGCCGAAATTTCGCAAAAGCTCAAAAAGCCGGTTCGCTATCAGGTGCAGATCAAAGGCACCGCCGTCGTGCTGATCCCCGTTCCGCTCTCCTGATCTGGCCGGGCTCGGTTGCACAATTCCCGGTCACGGCGAGCGCTGGGACAGCGGCGCGTTTCGAGCTATATGAGCGCGCGGCGCGGTCTCGCGCCAAAGCTCGCCTAGTAGGACCATGGGAATCTTCGACTTTCTCAACAAAAAGAACGACGCGCCGCCGCGTACTTCGCAAAAAGAGATCGCGCGCCTGGAGCGGCTAATCAGCAACAAACTTTCGCAGAACTTCGATCGTCAAGAGGCGATCCAGGAGCTCGGGCGGATGGCCACGGCGCAAGCCGCCTCGGCCTTGCTCAAGCGCTTCGACTGGGTGCTCGACCCATCGATCACCGACCAAGAAGAAAAAGAATCGTGCATGCACGGCATCGTGGCCGCGGGGGCGGATGCCCTCGAGCCGATTCGTGACTATTGCAGAAAGGCGGAAAGCCTGACCTGGCCGCTCAAGGTGCTGCGTGCGATCGTAAAGGACGATGGGGAAGTCGCTCAGGAGCTGCTCGGCATTCTCGATCAGTTCGACACCGAGTACGTGCGCAACGCCGAACCCAAGGTGCAAATCATTCAGGCCCTAGAGGCGTACCCCTCCGATGACGTTCGCGTCGCGGTCGAACCGTTCTTGGGCGACATGAGCGAGCCGGTGCGATTCACGGCCGCGACGACTTTGTTCGCAGTGAACGACGCGGCCAGTGTGCCCGCGCTGGTCGATGCGCTTGCCACGGAAGAGTCGCGCCGCGTGCAAAACCGAATTGGGCAGGGCCTCGCGGACAAAGCTTGGCCGATCCCAACCGATGCCTCGGCCAACGTGACGAAGGCCCTTCCGCCTGACTTCGTGCTTGCCTCGGGCGTCGTGCAACGAGCTCGCTGACTGGGTCGTTGCACGGTCGAGCGGTCGCAGGCGGCGAGCGCGTCGCCCGCCACTCGTCTCGACGACCGCGAGCTTATTCGGACACGCGGTATTGAAACGGCAAGTAAATGTTGTAACTCACTGTCAGCAATTGATTGAAGTTGAAGCGACGATCGTCGTCCGTGATCCGGTTATCCGGAAACTTCTTGTCCTTGCCGCCGCCCGCGGTGTCGAAACCGCTGGTGTCCCAGGAGAACGGTAGGCCGCGGTATTCGAAGCCGAGCGCACTCCACTTGTTGATGTAAAAGTTGATGCCAAGGCCAAAAGTGGGGGCAATGGCAACGCGCGTCGAGGTTTTGAACACACCTGCGCAAGAATTGCAGTTCGCGCGCTCCTTCAGGCCCACGAAGGCGGGTCCGCCGAAGAAATACAGGTCCGTATCCAGATAGATGCTTTGGAATAGAGCCAACTTGCCGCGGAAAGGCACCGCGGTGAACTGCGGAGCGACCACCCAGTCGATCCCGCCGAGTTGCTTCTTGAAATCAGGGCCCACGTTGCCGGCCGTCAATTGCCGATCGAGCGAGGTTCCGTTCGGATTGGCTGCGGTGCCAGGGTCAGCGGCGCGGCGACCCGCATTCACGTTCTGGATCTGATCGGTAAGGTACGTTGAGATGCGGATCGCGCTTCCGACCGCTCCCCAAGCGCCAAACGCGAGCCAATCCGTAAAGTTGTATTGAAGGCGACCGCCTAGCAAAATCGTGCGCTGATACTCGTCCAGCAAGGTGAAGGAGACGGCAGGCGCGATTTCGAAGCGCCCTTTGCGATGCAGCCTTAGCTTGCGTACCGCCGGGGCTCCTGCCAGCGGCCCCGTCAGCTGAATTTCCTGCGCCTGCGCGCTCGCCGAAACGGTGCACAGTGCCAGCGTGGCCGCCAGCACGGACACGACGCGCTTGAGAGACTTCTGTTTCGTGGTCGTCATGCCTCGCCCTTTGCCCATCACTTCGGCAACCGGTAGTCGAAGGACGGCGGGATGAAGAACGCGACACCAAACTGTGCCTGTACGTTGTTCGTCAAGCTGGTTTCGCCGTACCAGGTATTCTTATTCGCGGGGTTTCGGTCGACCGTAAGGTTCTCGAGCTTGTCGTTGAAGACGTAATCGCGTACTTCGAGGACGGCCGCAAACCAGCGGTTGAAGAAAATGCGCAGGCCGATGCCCGCGTTGAACGCGAGCTTGGGCTCGAAAGAGAAGTTGCGGTTATCCGGATCGATGACGGGGATGGGGCGAACGCTGATCGCGCCCACGCCGCCGACGACGTATGCGTCGTAGTGAAAAATGAAGTCTCCGAAACCAGCAAATTTGCCGTACGCGGGCACGTACGTGAAGTTCAGCGCGGCGGCCCACTGGTATTCAGTGAGTGGCACCGCGACGCGCGCCGAGCGCCGCACCTGAGCGTTGAACTCTTTGTCGTTATTTAAGTAGTACTCGCCGTTTATGCCGATCGCGAGCACGTTGGTGATGTAGTAGTTGAGCGCCAACACGGGAGCGGGATGGCTGACGAACTGATCGTTCATGCTCACCGACCAACCGAGCTGCAGCTCTAGGCGGCGAACGCGCAGCGCGTAGGCCTGTTGGACGGCGAAAATCTGCTCCTTGAGCGGGCGGGCCGCTTCCTTGTCCATATCCAGATTTGGACAAGCGGCCGGGTCGATCTTGCAGATGTCGTCGAGACCAGAGCCGCCGCCGGGGGTTGCGCTGTCGTCGCCACCGGGGGCCGGCGTCGCCGTGACCGACCCGGCTGTATCACCGGCGGCGGCCGCGTCGGTTGCGGGGGCACCGGCGCCGGAGGCGTCGGCATCTACGACTGCGCTGTCGGTAGCGCCTTTGGAATCCTTCGCTGCAGCAGCCTTTCCGGCCGCATGGCTTTTCCCGGCAGCCCAGCTCTGAGCCGGGAAGATGCCGAGGGCTACTGCTACGAGGAGCCCGATGGGACTTGACTTCATCGATGCCTCTTCCGCTTTCCCACTCGAACGACGCTTTGGACAACCCGGGGGTGCAGATACCGCAACCACTTGAAATTATTACGGAATTCCATATACTGGAGCGCCGGGAGACTATATCACGCTAAAATTCTCACAATCAACAAGCTAGAAATTTCTGACCCGACGACAATCTAAGCCGACGCATCATTCGGCGGCATCGCGACCGAGTAATGCCTCCACGAAGTCAGCTGGGGCAAACTCATGGAGATCGTCAGGCCGCTCACCGAGGCCGACGAAACGAACTGGCAGATGTAGTGCGTTGGCGATTCCGAGTACGACGCCCCCCTTTGCGGTGCCGTCGAGCTTAGTGAGCACGATGCCGGTAAGTGGCAACGCTTCCTTAAACTCTCTAGCTTGAGCAAGAGCGTTTTGCCCGTTCGTCGCGTCAATGACCAGCAATATTTCATGCGGCGCACCGGGCAGCGCTTTTTCCGCTGTCTTGGCCAGCTTTTTCATCTCCGCCATCAGGTTCGACTTCGTGTGTAAGCGACCTGCGGTATCCGCAAGTACTACATCCACTCCTGATTGCTCGGCCTTCTTAATCGCGTCGAACACTACACTACCAGGATCGGCGCCGTCCTTACCGCGCACCACCTCACAGCCCACGCGGTCACCCCAAACAACCAACTGCTGCACGGCCGCAGCACGAAACGTATCGCCGGCGGCAAGTAGGCACTTCTTGCCGCTGGCGTTGAGTTTCGTCGCGAGCTTGCCAATGGTGGTCGTTTTACCGGCGCCATTGACACCGACCAAAAGCACGACGCTCGGCTTGGCCGTGAGCTCGAGTGCGCCCGAGCTGCCATCGATCGAGACGATCCGTTCGGCCTCAGCTCGCAATGCGTCCCACACCTTTTCGGGATCCGCGAGGTCGCCATGGACGAGGGTTTCTCTGACGCGGTCGAGCAACAGCTTGGTGGTCTCGGTGCCCACGTCGGAAGCCAGTAAGACTTCTTCGATCTGATTCGTGATCTCCGCCCCGAGCTCTTTTTTGCCAGAAAAAAGCGCTCGAAGCCGGCCGAAAAACCCCTCCGAGCCACGCGCTTTCGACAAGCCGCGACGCAGGCCTTCGATGTCACGGGGGCCCCGCTCCGGCTGACGCGAGGGCGGTGGGCGCGGAGGGCGACCTGCCGATGCGGGGGCTTGCGAGGGAGTGATTGGCGTTGCCGTCGGAGCGAGGTTCGATCCTGTTTTCGAGGCTGAACCAAAGGCTGGGCTGTTCGAGGCGTCCGACGCTTCCGTATCCGCAACAACGGCGCGCCCTGGCAAGCGCTGAGGCCGCGGCGGCGGCTCGCTTTTCTTGGGTGGCGGAGGCAGCTCCGCGGTCTGCCTGTTCTTGAAGAACAAGAAATAGGCGGCGACAGCTGCGATTAGCGCGACGAGCGCGATTAAGGCGTAAATCATTGCGGCTCACCGCGCCGGCGCGGCAGTGGTAGCGGACTATAGAAACGCGCGCTTTGCTCCGTCAATGGGGCTTGCGTGCTTTCAGCGGCTTGCGGTTATCAAGTCGGTTTCCGACGATGCGCAGGTTCGCGGCGCAACACGTCTTGCTCCTTCGTCTCGGACAGGGGGTCCGGGCCAAAGGCCGCTTCCTCTACTGCGTTGGCCCATGTAGCGACCTCCACTGGATGGCCGCGCCGCGCGAGCTCTCCAGGCGTCGCTTCGGCACGTCGCTCAGATCCATCCTCGCGCCTTGCCCAATCGACGAAGCGAGCGAGCAATGTGCGTCGTCGCGAGACCAACGACAACAACAGGGTGCCCGGCGGCGGCATGGGTGCAGCGAGCGCACTGTGAAAGTCAGCGCGGACCTCCAACGCGGCCCCAGGGCCGGCAGGGCTGCCGCCTTCTAAAGTGAAGTTGCCCTGCGCGTCCGTGTACGCGCGCCGCAGCACGCCGCTCGCATCGAAGGCCGGCACGCGCAGTAGCACGGCGGCGTTGGCGATGGGGGCGCCGTCGTGCGCGTCGACGACGCGACCGTGCCAGCCTCCTTGCTCTGCGCCGAGCTCGAGCACATTCACCGGCAGGCGGATGCTTTCATGACCCGTCCGTGCAAGCCGAGCGCGTTCCATGCGCCGCGGTCTTTGCCAACCGATGAGCAGCCAGGCGCCGAGCGCAGCGACCACCGCAATCCAGGCGATCCGTCGCCAGGGGCTCGGCGGAGCGATGGGGACCGTTACGGAGAGCACTCCGCCGGGCAACCACCACGTCGCGTCCGGCACATAACGCAGCTCGATCGGCCTTCCCTTGACCTGCGCCTCCTCCAACTGCAGCTCGAGCTCCGCGTTGCCGTTGGCGACGCGCGCGCTGCCGACGCTAACACCGCCGCTCCACGCTTCGATCGAGCCGCTCGGTACGGCGCCGGCCACCGAAGTCGCGCGCACCCGCACCTGCACCCCGTGTTCGGGACGGCTAGCGGCGATGGGGCTCGCCAGCGAGAGCTCCACCAGCGCGGTGAGAGTCACGTGCAAAAACGCGCGTGCGGCGCGCGTGCTGACGCTGCCCGGAAATTCGGCGCTCAGCTCGAAGGGACCAGGAGCGCCGAGAATTTCGCTTGGAATGCGGAGCTCAGCGCTGCTTCCAATCTCCACCGACACAAAACCGATCGGCCGGGCGGAGGCGGCGTCTCGCGCGGCACGAACCGCTATGCCCAGCGTCTCGATCCCTTCGCCGGGCATCAGAGCGGGCTCGGGACGAGTCGCCAGGGACAAGACCTGGCTCGTGCGCTCGAGCGCCAGCACCGTTTGCGCTGGAGCGAATGCCAATTGAACAGAGCGTGTGGCTCGGTCACCGATGACGCGCAGCGAGGCGGCGGCGTACAGGCCGCTCGGGTCCGTGAAGCTCAGCTCGAACTCGGGCCGTTCAGGAGTGCCGTCGAAGTGCACGCACAGCGCGCCGGCGGCATTGGTGCGCACGGCGTACACGAACGCGGAGTCGTGAGCCAACTCGCCCCCTTTCGAACCGCACTCGCGTGCGGTCGCCATCGACACGCCAGGGTCGAGCAACTTGAGCCTGAGCGGCGCGCCGGAAACCGGATGCCCTGCGTCGTCCAGCAGGCGTGCCTCGACTTCGCATGCGCCAAGTCGTAGCGCCGCGCTGGCCTCGATCGTCGAGCCACCGGTAACGCGAAGCTGTGGCTGTGCGTTCGCGCACGACAGCCACCCCGGGTAGGACAGCGCCGCACACACAGCAGAAACGGCGCGCGCGCAGCGGTATCGACGGACGCAAAATGGCTTGCTTGTTTTGCTGGTCGGCGCGCGCAGCGGTCTCACCTCGCCAGCATACATCCCAATCCGGAAGGTGCGTTCGGCGAGAAAGTGCTGAAGCAATCGCCATCCTTGGTCGTCTGACGAGGCAACGTGAGCGTGCACGAGAAGGTGAGGACAAGCGTGGCAAGGGTGGCAAGGGTGCCCGTCATGGCGCCGCCGCGATCAGCGGCCGGCCCTGGGATGCCCACGGCAGATGGACGTCGCTTCAGGTGCTCGTGATATCGTGGCTCGCGATGCGTCGTTTCGTTGTGGCCGTCGTTCTGGCCGGCGTGGGGTTCGTAATGGCGCGGCCGGCAATGGCCGAGGACACGGCTGACGTAGATCACTTGATGCAAAACTTGGTGAGCGGTTCGGACTTTCGAATCCGAACGCAGGCCGCACTGGCTCTCGGCGCTTCGAGGTCACGGCGAGCGGTCGAACCGTTGTGCACCGGGCTCGCCGATCCCAATGCCACGGTGCGCGCGGCATCCGCCGCGGCCCTCGGCCGCCTGCGCTTGGGTGGCACGGAATGCCTACAAAAGCGGCTCACGAGCGAGACGAGCGAGACCGTAAAGACCACCATTCAAAAAGCGCTGGACCCCGTTTTCACTACCGACACCAAGTACTATTTAGCTATCGGCAAAGTCACGGACAAGACCGGGCGTTCGGGCGAAGAGATCGACGGTATCATTCGCGGCGCGATGGCTAGTGCGGCGGCGCTTCTGCCGGTATTTGCGCTGGCGCCGGCCGGCGAAACCTTGCTCGATGCCAAACGCCGTCTGGCGCCGCACGTCAACGTGAAGTCTTACTTTCTGTCGCCGCGCATCGGCGCGCCCGAATACGTGGCGGGCAATCTCACGGTCCGGCTCGAGATTGCGATGTTCAGCTACCCGGACAAGGCCTTGCTCGGAAATTACACGACCAAGCTTACTGAGCCCGGGGTGACCGCCGCCGATAGTGAAACGGAGAACGACCTCATAAAAACGGCCGGCGAGCGCGCACTCGATAAGTTTTCGCAGATCGCCACTCGCCTACAGTAGCGGCCAGTGTACGTCGCTTTTCTCGAGCTATTCCGTGCGCGCTCATTGCGCGTAGTGCCTCCGAGGCCGTAATCTCGAATCCTTATTCCCTGCAAGGAGTCCCCTGTCGTGGGTGAAGCTTCCACCGCGCCTCTTCCGGTCCCCGGCCGGCATCAGCGGCGAATTCGCAATTACTTGCTCGATAGCCGTTTTCAGCTCAAGTACACCGCGTACCTGGTGGGCATCGCGCTCCTATTCAGTATCCCGCTCGGGCTGCTGATCTGGCGCACCAGTGTGGCGGTGATTGCGCAGAGTCATCAGGCCATGCATCAGGGCGAACAGGTCGTCGCGCGAGGCCGGGAGGTCCTCACTGAAAGTCAAAAGGTCAGTGAGGTCGTGAAGATGAATATTATCAAGGACCCGGTTTATAGCGATAATCCGGCCTTGCTCGACGCCTTCAAGGCGGACGCCGACAAACAGGACGAACGGCTCAGGGTGCAGCAGCAAGCCTTGGAGGGGCAAGCGAGCGCGCTTCGCGACCAGGCGGCGGCGCTCACCGAGAGCCAGCACGTGATGCTTTACACGTTGGTTGGTGCGCTCTTGCTACTCGTAGTCTTGATTGGCTTTGCGGGTATTCTAGTGACGCACAAGGTGGCCGGTCCCATCTTCAAGATGAAGCGCCAAATCAACGATGTGGGCGAAGGCCGTCTGAAGATTCCCGGCAGGCTGCGCAAAGGTGACGAGTTAGTGGATTTCTTCCAGACGTTCGAGACCATGGTGGTCAACCTGCGCCATCGCCAAGAAATCGAGATCCAGAAGCTGGAGAGCGCGATCACGACGCTAGAGCCCAAGGCCGAGCCCGGTGCGCTCGGTAGCCTCTACCAGCTGCGCGAAGAGATGAAGGCCGCGCTGGACTAAGGAAACCGTGAGCGCGCTAAAATGCCGCTCTTATGTACTCGACATGTGCACGCGCGTTGCTCCACGTCACGCTCGCCACATCGAAGCGTAGATGGTCGAACTCTTGTCGAAAGCGGAATTTGCGGCGCCATAGCCGTTCCCCGGCGCGGCGCAGGCGTGTTCGCTTCCAACCGTCGATGCTTCCGAAGGCGGAAGTCCACGACCCGGGACTGCGCGTGCGCACTTCGACTATGGCGAGTGTCCGCCCGTCTTGCACGAGCAAGTCGATCTCGAGATAGTTGACCCGAACATTAGCGGCTAGCACGTGGATACCTCGCGCTTCGAGCCAGTGACGCACGACGCGTTCCGCCGTTGAGCCGAGCGCATGTCGATCAAAAGCACAGCCATGTCCGCCGCGCGTACGAGTTCGCCCGCGGTAATCGAGCTTACGGAAATGCTTTGCGCTTCCCCCGTCGCTCGCGGCCATCTCCACCCCTCATCGGGCGGGTGGACAAGAGGTTGCGCTGAATTGCCGAGGGCGGCGCGAGCCGCAGCGGTCGAGGCTTAGCGACGTTCAGCCTTGGTCCGCATCGCCACACGTACCCTTCTCGGTCGCCGTCGGTCCACCGACTGGGCTGCACTGCACGCCGGGATCCTTCGGGTCGTACTGACCGCCGTTCCGGATGCAATAAGAACCTACGAGCTCCGCTTGACCCAGGCCGACATCGTCAAAATCGTGCGTGCAGGAAAAGCCCGACGGGCACTTGCAGTAACGCGCGTTCGAGTTGGGCCCGTCGCATCGGCACGAGCAGTAAACTGCGTTCTCGGCCAGCCGCTTGCTCAGCTGCGGAGAAACGGCGACGGTCACGGGCTGGTTCGGGTCGCCGGGGACATGGCAATTAGCGGGCTGACCCGCGACGGGCTCTCCCTGGCCGTACCGACAGCTAACGCGCCCTTGGAAATGATCCACCAAACACAGCCGCGTCTCGCACTGAAACGAGCGCGCTTCGAGGTTCGTCTCGTCCGAGCTATAGCCCGAGAAGGTAGTGGTGTACTCGTCTTCGGGGGTGCAGGGGTCCCCGACGCCGCCGGGTTGGCAAGCGAGAGGCATGAGACCGACGAGCGTGGTGACCAACAGAGAGAAGCCCGTGATTTTACGTATCATCGACTGACCGTCACCCATTCGACTGGTGGTCCAATATTGTCTCGAGCGGCTATCGCCAGATCGCCGGCTCAACCGCGCGTACGCTAGTCGAGCGGTTCTAATCCAGTCAACGCGAAAGAAGCCGCCCACCGTGCGCGGCTTGCCTTCGGGACTTGCCCAAGGATTTTTCCATCGTCCGTGTCGGAAGCGCGGTGGGCCCATGTCTCCATGAATGTGTGTGCTCGGGTGACTCGATCAGTTTCGCGACGGGTGCACTCACTCGGCAACAACCGCATTCGCACGCTTGTATCGACAGTGGGATATGCACCCACGTTCGCGAGCGGCGGTGGAAGCTCGTTTGAGCCAGGCATGGCAGCAACGCCTGCGGTGTTTTCAAACCGCACCTCGTGCCGACACCGCGCCGAGCCGCGGGTTGCTTCACGTCCCGGGAGCCAACGCGTGAACCCGACCTCTCTCAAAATTCCAGGCCGCAGCAAATTTGAAGTAACGCGAAAGCGCACCGCAGCGGTCTCTCGCCTCACTTGCAACTGCTTTCCATCGGTGCTTGACAAGCTTGCATCGCGATCTCTAACATGCCCACGACCGCGGGTGGTATGTAGCGGTACTTGTTAGGTTTTTCCGCTTTGGCCGAAGAGGCCCCCCGCACTCGGTCGCGGCGCCGCCCGTAAAGGCGCCGATCTCAACCCAACTACAGAGGATCCATGTTCCGAAAGCGCCTCGTTGCGGTCTGCATTCTGGCATCCGTCGCTCTCCCGAGCCTGGCGGTTCCTCGCCTCGCGCGAGCGCAGGATGTCATCGACCTGGATTCTGATGCTCCGGCCCCGGTCAAGAAGGGCGCGAGGCCGGCCAAGGGCGGAAAGCCGGCAGCCAGCGAAAGCCCGGCAGCGCCGGCCAAGAGAACGGGCAAGGCCGTCGACATCGATCTCGACGAAGGAGCGCCTGCTTCCTCCGCGCCGGTCGTTGCGGGGCGCATGACGGAGGCGGCCGCCTCGGCCAAGGCGTTGTTCGACAAGGAGAAGTGGAGCGAGGCCGCACAGGCGCTGCACCGAGTGGTCAGCGGCCAGACGGGCGACGACCCCGGAAATAAGCAGCTGGCGGAGTATTTGCTCGCTATATCGCTCTATCGCCTGAAGTTCTACCAGGCAAGCTATGCCCTCTTCAGCGTGATCGCGGACAACCCACATCACGTGAAGTTCAAGGAGACCTTGCTCTGGCTGGCCAAACTGGCAACTCAGCTGCCGGAGCCCGCGGACATCATCGAGCGCGTCGGTAAGTACAACGACGAGCAAGTGGCGCGCTTCGACAACGATCAGCAGCGGGATTTGTTCTGGCAGCTCAACTACATGCTCGGCCGCTACAAGTACCGCAATCGTCAATTCGAAGAGGCGATTCGCTTGTTTCAAAAGGTCGACCGGCGCAGTGAGTACTACGTCAAATCTCAGTTCTTTACCGGCATCTGCTACGTCCAGGTTCGTAAGTCGGTGCCTGCCGTACAAGCCTTCCAGCGCATTCAGAAAGCGCTCAACGAAGGCGTAGAAGGTGTCGAGGACGAAGATCGGTTGCGCGATTTGGCGTCCCTGTCCATGGCTCGCACCTATTACTCGTCTTCCATCAAGACGGACGCGGAGACCAACCAGCCAACGGTCGACAGCACCAAGCTGAGCGCGGCGGTGAAGTTCTGGAATCAGGTGGACGTGGCCAGTGAGTACTGGCTCGACGCGCTGTTCGAGGAGTCATGGGCCTACTTCATGGCGGGCGACTATCCGCACGCGCTCGGTAACATTCATACCCTGCAGTCGCCGTACTTCCCGAATTCGTTTTATCCAGAAGCCTCCGTGTTGAAGGCGGTCATCTATTTTTCGAACTGCAACTACGAGGCAGCCACGACCGTCGTTGCCCAATTCAACAAGAAATACACGCCGATCAAAGAACAGCTCGAGAAAGTACTGAGCAACTACAAGGGGGAGAACAAAGAGGAGCCATTCTTCAAGTTCCTGCTCGAGGTTCGCTCCGGCGGCGGCAACCTGGATGAACGGATTCGCCCGATCGTCGAGAACGCGCTGAGCGATCGTCAGCTGCTGCGCAATATCGACTACGTCAAATTGCTCGAGGAAGAGGATGTGCGTTTCAAGCAATCGCCACCCACCTTTCGAAGCTCGAGCATTGGGCAACAGGTTGGGGACGCGTTGAAGCTCGCGCGCGACCTCGCGGTGCGGCAAGCGGGGGAGCTTGCGCTGTCACGCTATCAGCGCAACGTCGACGAGCTGAACGAACGCCTGCGAGACGGCGAAAAGATTTTGATCGACATCACCGCGGCCCAGCGCAACTTGCTCGACGAGAAGCTCTCCACCGGGCAGGTCAGCGCTGCAGAGTCGAAGACCTTCGGTGACGTGAAGCCTGACGAGGAGCACGTGATCTGGCCCTTCGACGGTGAGTACTGGCGTGACGAGCTCGGCTACTATCGCCAGCGCGTTGTTTCGGCGTGTGGGAGGTAATGGCAATGAGCTCCAAAAGAGCGTTTGTAGGCATCACGGTTGCGTTCGGTCTTTTGTTCTCGGCGGCCACCGCCGTCGCCATTACGGAAGCGAAGCCTGCTGATCTGAGCGCAGAATGCATTGCCCCTGACGCCGCCAAGGCCTTGAGCGAGTGTCCCGCCGGCAAGATGGCGGACGTACACAGCAAACGCGCGGCAGCGTTTTCCAGCGCTCCGCCCCCGCGGGACGTGAAGAAACGTCAGGACGACTCGAGGCCGGTCAATCCAGAGGAGCTGACCAAGTACGCCGAACGCGACACGCGCAAGAGCCGTCTGCAAGCGCGTGCCCGGGCGCTGCTGATCACCGAGATTCAGGGCTTGGAGCGTCTTTATCGCAGCACGCCGAAGAAGTCACCGGATCGCCCGCAGCTGACGCGGCGCTTGGCAGAAGGCTACGTGGAGTTGGAGAGCGCGGCGCAACGAGACAAGATCGCCGCCGACATCGCAGGGCAGGACGCGAAGAAAAAGGGGAAGCCAACGGCCAAGTTCCGTTCGGACGCAGTTGCGGCCGACAAGATCCTGGCCGCCGCTCGCAAAAGCGCCATCAATTACTACGTGTTGATGAAGACCGACTACCCGGACTACTCGAAAATCGACGAGGTTCTATACTACCTTGCCTACGAGTACGAGCAGGGTGGAGATCTGAAGAACGCGCGCTCCACGTACCTCGAGCTGATTCAGAAGGCGCCGAAGTCGCCCTATATCCCGAATGCATATTTGGCCTTCGGTGAGCTGTTTTTCCAAGAGGCCCAAGGCGATCCCGCGAAGTGGGATCTATCCGCTGCTGCATACAAGGAAGTGATCAAGTACCCCCCGCCCACCAACAAGGTGTACGGCTACGCTCGTTACAAGCTCGGCTATGTGTTCTGGAACAAAGGCGAGTACGCGAACGCGCTGAACGAGTTCAAGAAGGTCATCGAGTACGGCGATACCTACGGCGATCTGCCCAACGCGAAACAGCTCGCGAAGGCCGCAAGGCGCGACACCATCCCGGTGTACGCGGTCAGCGGTGATCCGTCCAAAGCCTTCAACTTCTTCAAGCCGCTGAGCGGCGACAAGGGTGGCGAAACGGACAAAACCGTCGACATGATGAACGAGCTCGGCCTCGCTTATCTAGACACCGGCCATTACAAGGAGGGCATCGTCCTGTACAAGGACCTGCTCAGCCGCGACCCGGGCGACAAGTCTTGCTTTTACCAGGGCCAGGTCACCACCGCTTCCTCCGCCCTGAACTCTGGGGACAAGGACGCCATTCGCAAGGAAATGGATGCTCAGGTTCGAGTCTATAACGACTTCATGAAGGACAAGCACGCCGAAGCCTCCAGGCTTTCGTGTGCAAATAAGACGGCCGAGCTCCTGAGCGAAACCGCGATGAGCTGGCACTTGGAGGCGGTCGGCTCGGGCGGCGTACGCGGCACCGGTGACAAGAAGACCATGGATCTGGCGGCGTACCTGTACAAGAAGGTTGCCGACAACTTCACCTCGGCTGATTTCGCGAAGTTCGAGTTCCCGCGCATTGTCAAGGCCGACTGGCCCACGATGTACAAGATCAAGTACGCCATGGCGGACTTGCTGTATTTTCAGCAGCGCTGGGAGGAATGCGGGCCGGCGTTCGACGCGGTGGTGGCGGAAGACCCGAAGAACGAGCAAGCGGCGGAGGCCGCATACGCTTCGGTGCTTTGCTATCAAAAGATGTACGACCAAATGTACAAGGGCGCGGCCGATCGCAAGGGCAAAGGCTTGGGGCCCCAGGGCGCGGACGAGAAGGATCGTGAGGCCAAGGCGGGCGAGTGGGAAAAGTTCAAGCCCAAGCCTCTCACCGACATGCAAAAGGGCATGGTCAACGCGTTCAATCGCTATGTTTGCTACGTGAAGCCGCCAAAGGGCGATAAAGACGCGGAAGAACAGTACGTGGAGGTCAAGTACGCCCGCGCCCGCACCTACTTCGAGGCCCAGCACTGGGAGGAAGCCGCGCTCGCGTTTCGCGACGTGGCCATCAATCACGCGGACAAGGACGCCGGAATTTACGCGGCCCAACTCTATCTCGAGGCGATCAACGTGCTCGGCTCGCGAGCGGAGCCGCCGCGCCCGGAGTGCTTCGACGAGATGGGCAAAGACGTGCCGGTCTTCCTCGACTTGTATTGCAAAGGCAGCAAGGCCGAGGACAACAAGGAACAGTGCGAGACGTTGAATCGCATCCAGTTCGACATCCGTCGACTGAAGGCGCAAAAGCTGGTGGAGCTCGCGGACCAACAGCAAGACAAAGGCGACTACAAAGACGCTCTCGACAGCTACAAGAAGGGTGGGGACGCGTACTTAGATCTGTGGCGCTCGTACTGCGAGGACCCGCTCGGCAAGGGCGATCACCCGAAGCAATGCGAGAAGGCCGACGAGACCGTGTACAACATGGCACGCGCTTACCAGGCGGCGCGCCTGCTAGCGAAGTCCATTCAGGCAAGGCTCATTCTGCTGAGCTCGAAGTACGGTATGGGGGACTCGCCCCTGGCGATGAAAGCCACCTATGAGATCGGCGGCAATTATCAAGCGATCGCCGTGTACGATAAAGCGTCGGACTTCTTCGAGCTGTATGCGAAGAAAACGGCCTATCACGGCGAATTTGCCGATCAAGCGCTGAGCGACGCGGTGGTGCTGCGCCTGGGTTTAGGTCAAGAGGACCAGGGCATCGACGACTCGAACAATTTCAATAAGTACTTCGGGGCTAGGAAGCCGGCGCAAACGGCGCAGATCGCGTATGCCATCGCGGCGCATTACGGCGAGAAGAAGGACTGGAGCAACGTCCAAAAACGGCTCGGCAGCTCGATGCGCATGATCGACAGCAAGGCCACGCTCGACATCATCGCTCAGGCGCACGCGCTCCTGGCGCGCGCGGACATCAAGCTCAACAAGGAAACCCTTGCCGTGCGCGAGTACAGAACGGTGGTTGGGCTCTGGGCGGATCCGAAGGCTGCGTCGGACAAGATCATGAACATTCCCGGCGAAGACGACGCCTCCAAACAGCGTCGTCTGGGCCGCGCCCTCGAGTCCGTGGGTGAGGGCATGTTTTACTTCGCGGACCTGGAGAAGGCGAAGGTGGACAAGCTGAAGTTCCCCGAATACCGCGGCAACAATTCCAAGGAAGATGTGCTGAAGCACATCAACACCAAGGTAAAGGACTGGATCGTCAAGAAGCGGCCGCTGATCGATAAGGCGAGCGGTGAGTACAAGAAGATCGTCGATTTGCAGCCGGTCCCGCCGCCGCGTTGGGTCATCGCCGCGGGCTCCCGCGTCGGTGAAATGTGGGGCACGTTCGTGAAGGAATTCCGCGCCGCGCCGATCCCGGATGCGTTCCGGAAGGACGTCGAGATTCGCCAGACCTACTATGCGAGCTTGGACGAGGCCTCGGAGCCACAAAAACAGCAGGCCAAGAGCGCTTTCGAGACCTGCCTGGGTTACTCGGTGAAGTACCAATACTTCGACGAGTTCAGCCGCACTTGCGAAGAGTGGCTCGCTCAGAATTACAAGAACGAGTACCACTTGGTGGATGAGTTCCGCGGTTCGCCGAACCGGGTCAACAGCGTGCTGCTCGAGCAAGGTAACCCGCTCCGCATTGGCGGTGAGCCGATGATTACGCAGAGCGCAGAGCCCGCTGCCAAGAGGGACAACGCCTCGAGCTCGGACGATGCCGCAGCGAGCAAAGCCAAGGGCAAAAAGTGAGTCGGGGGGGCCACGCTCGAGGCTTCGCGCCTGGCCCTTTCCCGCCTCCCTCAGGATTAAGGAGAGACCCGATGACTGGTTTGAAAACGCTGTTGCTCGTGAGCTTTGCAACTCTGGCGGTTGCCTGTGGTGGCGGTGTGAAAGGCGAAGGCGCGCTCAGTCCGGACAAGGTGAGCGGCAAATCAGACCGACAGGGCCGGCAGGTCAGCAAGGCGGCCGCCCAGAATTTCGACGCAGCGCTCGACCAGTTCGCCGGTCACGACAAGAAGCAAGACTGGGACGACGCGGCGTGCACGTCGATCGCCAAGGCGTTCAACGATGCCGCAGATTCGCAGATGTCGGACACCAACCGCCCGTTTCCGGAGGCCCAATACAACGCCGGGCTAGCCTACCAACGCTGCGGCAAGGACGCGGAAGCGCGTTCCGAGTTCGAAGCGGTCGTGAAGTCCGACGCCTCTTTTCACCGCGCTCGTGCGCAGTTGGCGCTGTACGATTACGCAAAGTCCAACGACTTGGACGGGGCCATCTCCAAGCTCGATCAAATCATTCACGACGCGAAGTTCCAAAACGTCGAGGCCCTGGTCAGCTTGGCCGCGCTACAGATGGAGCGCGGCAACGATCAGACTGACCAAGACGGGAAGAACGACCTCGAGCGCGCGCAGCGTAATTTGCAGCGCGCGTTGGCCATCGACGACGGCTACATGCCGGCCTTCAACCAGCTCGCCGTCTACTACCTAACCCAGGCCAAGGCCAAGGCCGGGATGAGTGACAAGACGGGCAAGCGAGGTCGTCGAGGCATGGAAGTGTCAGGAGCTTCCAAAACCGACGTCGACGCCCAGCAGCTGGATTTGGCCGCCCTCGTTGCGGCGCAGGCGCAAAAGAAGAACCCGAACTACGCGCCAATCTCGAACACGACCGGTCTGATCCAAGTTCAGCTCAAGAACTTCAACGGCGCGGTGAAGAGCTTCGGCAAAGCTCGTCAACTGGACCCGACGTTCTTCGAGGCTCAGATGAACTACGCGGCGGTCAACCTTTCTTTCCGCGGCTACGAAGAAGCGGAGCGGGCGTACCGCGATGCGCTCAAGCTCCATCCCAAGGACTACGAAGCTCAGCTCGGGCTGGCGCTCGCGGTGCGCGGCGAGATCAGCGATGCGAACTTCGACAAAAACGTAGACGAGGCGCAGCAGCACTTGGACGAAGCCAAAAAGCTCGCCCCAGATCGGCCCGAGACCTATTACAACGAGGCGATCCTAACCCAGGAATTTAGAGCCAAACGCGGCTCGCCAGTGCCGACCTTGAAGAAGGCGGCGGAGCAATACCAAACGTTCATCGACAAGGCAGGCGGCGATCCCGCCTTTGCCGCGGCGGTGAAGCGCTCCAAGGACCGCAGCCAAGACATAGCTGACACCGTCAAGTTCATCGAAGAGGGCGACCAGGCCGCCAAAGACGCCGCCGCAAATCCGCCACCCCCCCCAGCCGACGCCACCGCTCCCGGTACCAATACGCCGGCTGCTCCCGGCGCGAAGCCTAGCGACGCCAAGAAGTGACGATGCGGAATTTCTTTGGGAACTTGGGGATGTCTCCGGTGTCGAGCATCAGGGTCTCCCAGTCGGTTCGCGTTTGACCTCGAGCTTGCATTCAAAGTACAATCACGCTGTAAACACGTTCGTGCAATTTCGGAGTAAACTGAAATGTCAAGCAAGCGCTTTTCTAAACACTCGTTCGGTGTCGTGATTTCATTCGGCATTGCGACGTTTGCGCTCACATCCTCCGCGTTGGCTCAGGACAAGGCGGCTGGAGAGAAGGCCGACGGTTATGGCTACGAGTTCTCCGACGATCCGCTGAACGCCGGCGGGTTCGGTCCGAACGACGCAACGATCAAGGTTCGGCCGCGTGCCGCGCGCACCACCCTGATTCGCCCGCGGACAACGTTCGTGCCGGAGATGCTCAAGTCGGTCGAGAATATCTGAAGTGTGTTCGGGGCTTTGGCTCCTTCGATGGTCGGGGCGGTCGTCCCGGGTTTGCTTGGCAATCAGGAATACATGGCAAAAGCTGTACTGACATTCGCGCTCTACCAGGGTGATGCTCTCACGCGCCGGGAAACCGTCACGCAGGACATCGTGAAAGTCGGCAAGGATCCGAAGAGCCACCTTCGCGTCGACGACGAGCAAGCCTCGCGCATGCACGCCGTGATCGAAGTTGCTGGTCCCGAAGACATCACTCTCATCGATCTCGGGAACGAGCCGGGCACGATGGTGAACGGCGCCCGAGTCAACAAGTGCAAGCTGCACGTGGGCGATCAGATCCAAGTGGGTCAGACGTACCTGGTCCTGGAGAGCGCGGATGCCGCTGGCGCCGAAGCCGTCGCCGCACCGCCGCCCGCCTTTGGCGGCGCCTCTAACCCGTTTGCGGTCTCGGCCTCGAGCCCGTTCGCGGCGGCAAGTAACCCGTTCGAGGTGCGTTCAGCGAATCCATTCGCGGCTGGCGCGGCGGCCACGGCGCGTGCTCAAGCCATGCATGTCGCGGACGACGCGCCTGCGGGGACGTACACCTACACGATGATCAAGAGTGGCCCGGACGTGAGCTCGGACGAGGTCGAGATCGCGCACCTGCAATCAGTGGAGGTGATGATTCTATGGGGCTCCAATGTCCTGCATGTCTCGCACCTGACGCCGCCACGCAATTTCTATGTCGGTGAGGAGCAGGGCAAGAATTTCGCGTGCGACTTTTTCATTCCCAGCGAGAAGCTCGGCACGACCCGCTTACCGGTCGTGATTGGCGACCGCGCGTCAGTGGCGGTGGTCATTCCGCCGGGTGCACGGGGCTCGGTGGAGCTCCCTGGCATGCCGCGCATGTCGATGGATGAAGCGCGCCAGCGCGCCCAGCCGACTGCTGAGGTCAGTGGCGGACATCAGCTCAATTTGCCGAGCGGCGGCAAGGCACGCGTCGAGATCGGTGATTTCGTGTTCCAGGTCGCGGCCGTGAATGCCGGAAAACCGATCAAGCACGGCGTCGCGGTCGGCTTCGACTGGGGCGTTGCTATGTACTTTGGGCTATCGCTGGCTGCTATCGGCGGACTGGTCGCCGCCATGGCGTTCTTCGTTCCCCCGCTGGGCTTGAACGATGACGAGGAGCTCGACAAGGACGCGCTGTATTTGATGCAGCAGTACCTGAAGTCAGCGGCCGAGCGCGAGCAGGAAGAGAAAGAGGCCGAGGTAGTTCAGGATAACTCGGACAACAAGGAAGGTGGCACCGGCACGCGCGCCAAAGGCGAGGAAGGGTCGATGGGTAACCCTACGACCAAGGCAGTGAACAAGCGCTATGCGGTTCAGGGTCCGAAAGACAATCCGGACCCGCACATCGCCCGCCAGGCCGCGCTGCGTGAGGCGGCCGAATTCGGCATGATTGGCCTGCTCAACACGGGCGCTGCCGGCGACCCGAATGCGCCAACAGCACCTTGGGGCCGTGACACTTCGTCGGGGTCCGATGACGTGAGTGCGCGCGGTAACATGTGGGGCGATGAGATCGGCGATGCGTTTGGCGCGGGCGGCCTGGGCCTGTCAGGCATCGGCGAAGGCGGCGGCGGGCGCGGTGAGGGTATTGGTCTCGGTAATATCGGCACTTTGGGTCATGGAGCCGGCACGGGCACCGGCCAGGGCTTTGGGGCTGGGCACGGGCGACTCGGCGGTTCGCACCAGACCAAGGCTCCAAAGGTGCGTATGGGCGCGACTACCGTCAGTGGTCGCCTGCCGCCTGAGGTGATTCAGCGCATCGTTCGTCAGAACTACGGGCGCTTCCGAATGTGTTACGAGCAAGGGCTTGGGCGGAATCCAAACCTCGAGGGTCGCGTTTCTGCACGTTTCGTGATTGGGCGAGACGGCGCGGTTTCGAACGCTTCGAACGGTGGTTCGGATCTGCCAGACAGCGGCGTGGTCAGCTGCGTGGTGTCTGCCTTTTACGGGCTTAGCTTCCCGCAGCCCGAAGGTGGCATCGTGACCGTCGTCTATCCGATCATGTTGTCGCCTGGCTGACGAAACCCATCGAGTGCGGCGGAGCGCGCGGCAGGTGACTGGCGCGCGTTTCTGCATCGTGGCGGTTACGCCGCGAAAGGTAAGTTTAGAAGATGCGCGTCCGCGCGTGGGCGCTTCGCGTGTCGGGTGCTGTGCTACTCAGCGGGAACGCGCGAGGGGGCCATGCGAGTGGCGCTAAGCCGCGGCAAATGCAGGCTGAGCTCGGGCGCGAACTGCTTTACTCCATGGCTCGCGTCCGCCTATGCTGCAAGCCTGTTTGACTGCCTGCGATGCGCGCAGGCGGTCGCGGTTTGAAAGTGCCTTGTCTCGCGCTTCATTCGTCTCAGCCTTGGCTCCTAACTTCGAGCGTTCTGCCTGCGAATTTTTGATTCTGCTGGTTGCGTCTCCCTATGCGTATTGACTGGAAAGAGGGAAAGCTTGCGATGAAACTCCTGAAGTCTTCTACGGTTTTCTTGATTGCCGCGGGTATCGCGAACGTCGTCTCGGGTTGCAGCCGTGACCGCATAGAGGCCATCAACCTGGCGAACGAGGGCGATCAGTCGGTGAAGGTAAACGTGGAGGGGGCGATCCAGAAATACGAGCAGGCGATCGACCTGGACCCGACCAATCATCGCATCCTCTGGAAATTGGCAAATGCGTACGAGAAGAAGGAGGATTGGGACAAGACGGCGTCCACGCTGGCTCGTGCCGTGCAAGTCGCTCCCGACTTTGCCAATTATTGGGGAGCTCGGGGCCATGCGTTGATCGAGCAGGCGCGAGCCGGCAACGCCGATGCCTACAAGCAGGCACAGGAGCCGCTGAAAAAATGCATCGAGAAGGATCCGACCATCGCCGACTGCTACGACGACCTAGGTGATACGTACTTATGGACGGACGACGAGCAGAATGCGGCAGAAAACTACTCCAAGGCAATCGAGCACGACCCGAGCAAAGGTTACTTTTACACCGATCTGGCCGATCTATATTTGAACCTGAAACTCGTTAAAGAGGCCGAGCAGGTACTGAATGAAGGTGTCCGGCTCGTTCCGCCAAACGAGAAGAACAACCCGAAACTTTACAACATGCAGGTCTTGCTAGCGAAGGTCGCGCAGATGAAGGGCGACAAGGCTGGTCAATTGGCCGCGGTCGAAAAAGCAGAGCACTACACGAGCGATGCCCATCCGGAGTTTGCTTACGAGCTCGGCAGCACTTATGGCACGATGGATCCGCCCCAGAAAGAGAAGGCTCTTCGCCTCTTGAACCAATTCACCAAACGCGTGTGCAAGGGCGCGCAGGCGATGAAGTTCAAGGATGAGTGCGAGGAGACGTCGTCGTTGATCCAAAAGCTGGGATCTTGATTTTGCGTTCAGTCACACCTCGACTTTGTAGCAGCAGTGCCGCGACGGCCCAGGGTGACAATGTGACCGCCACACGCCGCCAGCGCGGCGGGGTGTATCCGAAGAAGAGCGCGCTCAACCGGCGCGCTCAGCCGTTCACTGTCCGAGGCTCGTTCCGGCGTCAGCGCTGGGCGGGCCTCTGCGCTAAGTAGCTTGCCCGAGGGAGCATGGATCTAGAGCAGCGTTTGAAACAGCTTGAGAGCCAGCACGACTGGCATGGCATCGTCGAGGCCTTGGAGCAGGGCTTGGGCTCTACCCAGGATGCCACGCTGAAGGCTGACCTCCATCTGCGGTTGGGTCGAGTGCTCCATACGCAGTTTCTGCAAGGCGTGCGGGCGCTAAAGCATTTTCAGGACGCCTACAAGCTCAACCCGGCGCTGTTCGATGCACTGAGTGAGGCGCGCGCCATCTACTGGGAGCTGGGCAAGCTGAACATGGTTCAGAAGCTGCTCGAGCTTCAGCTGAAGAGCGCACCCAGTGCACGCGTGAAGAGCGCGCTATTTCGCGAGCTCGGCGATGTGTTGTGTGACGTCGCAGAATACGAACGCGCCGCCGAGTCATATGCAAAGGCGCTTCAAAACGCGGAAGGTACGCCCGGGGACCTCGGGGACCGCTTGCTCGACGTACAGGTTGGCGCAGACGAGTGGCAGGAGCGTATCGCGGCCTTACTGCGCGCTGCGCACGAAGCGGCGACGCCCGCGGAGAGCTCGACTACCTTTTTGCGTGCCGCGCGCATCGCTCGCCGGTTTGCGCCCACCGATTACGAGGGTGTCCTCGCGCAGGCCTATGCGGCGGATCCGGGTAACAAGAGCGCCGCGGCTTTGTACGAGGGCCTTCTCGTCGAAGCGCAACGCACCGAAGCCATTTTGGACACTCAGCGCGAGGCGTTGAAGCGCATCGACGCGCCCGTTGCGAAGGCCGACGCCTCGTTTCGTTTCGGCGCACGCTGGGCACTCAGGCACCAAAATCTCGATGTCGGCAGTCAGTTCTTGGAAGAAGCGCTGAGGCTCGACCCTAGCCGAGAGCCAGCGTTCACCTTTCTGAAGGACGCCATTGGGGTGCGGGGCGGTGAGTGGGAGCGGGTCGTTCGCTTGGCGGACGAGCTGGCCGACCGAGCGGGTGTGTCCGAATCGGCGAGCTACCTGCTGGCCAGCGGCGGTCTCATCGCATGGCGCGAGCAAGGCGATCTGATCCGCGCCCGGAAGTTCTTCGAGCGGCTGAGCCGCGTGTCTCCTGCCCATCCTGCGCTTCTGGCTTTCGAGGCTCAGATCGGGCAGCAGCTTCCCGCCGGCGTGGTGGCGTCGCGTGCTGACACAGAAACCGGCGTGTCGCAGGCGGCGCCTGCCCCGACGCCGGAGGTGCTGACGCCGGATGCCGTGACGCCGGAGATTGAGTATGCGGAGGAGGACGCCGAGCTGGAAGTGATTCCGCCCTCCGAACCGCCGTCCCCCGTCCCTGTCCCTGTGTCGGCGGTGACCATTGCGGTATCCGCTGCGAAGGCTGCGCCAGCGTCACTGCGCTCGGCGAGCGCGACGTCGGCGCACCCTCCCGCTGCAGCTCCGACTGCGTCCACGGCGCAAGTCAATGCGAGCGGAGGAGCAGACCCCTCGTTGATCGCGTCGCTGCGTGAAAAGCTCGCCCAGCAAGAGGCCGCCAAACGCTTCAACGAGTATGTGAAGACCCTCGTGGCTTTGGGGGACGCGGTTTCGGAGCCAGCGGAGAAGGCTGAGCTCTATGCCAAAGCGGCAGACCTATACGTCAGCAAGTTCGCCAATCAGGCGGAAGCGGTGCGCGCCTACGAAAAAGTGCTCGAGGTCGCTCCCAACCAACCTGCAGCCAGCGCTTACTTGCGAGAGATGTACGAGAAGCGCCGGGACTGGGAAAAGCTGATTCAACTAAGCGTCCGCGAAGCAAGCGCACTTCCCGCGGGCGCCGAACGCGCGGCCAAGTACAAGCAGATCGCGCTTTTGGCCACGGAGCGCGTAAAAAAGCCCGAGGTCTGCATCGATCTCTGGGCCGTCGTGTTGGACAACGATCCAGATGACGTCGACGCGTTGAACGCGCTTTCTCAACTGTACGAGCGCTCACGCGATTACGTAAAGCTCGCCGACGTCTTGGCACGGCTAGCAGACCTCACTTACGACATTGCGGCCAAAATCGAGATTCTGAACAAACTCGGTCAGGTCGCGGGCGACCGGCTGAAGGACGAAGAGCGCGCGGTCGACGCCTATCGCGCGCTGCTCACGCTCCAGCCTGACGACCGCCGTGCCCAGGAACAGCTGAAGAAACGCTACGTGACGCTCGGTCGCTGGGACGATTTGGAAGTCTTCTACGCCGACACGGGCAAGTGGGACGAGTTCATCCGCGTGCTGGAGAGCAATGAGGCGCGCGCCACCGACACTGCCCAGCGCATCGGCATGATGATGAAGATCGCCGAGCTCTGGATGACCCAAAAGGGCAAACCGGATCGTGCCGCCAAAGCGTACGAGAAGGTGCTTAGCTTCGATGAGCACAACCTTGCCGCTGCCGAGCGATTAATCCCGCTATATACCTCCGCAAACAACCCCAAAGGGTTAGCGACGGCAATTGAGGTCAAGCTCGGTCACGTGCAGCGTCCGGAGGACGCCTTGAGCTTGCTCCGCGAAGTGGCCGGGCTATACGACTCGCGCATCAACGACAAGGCGAAAGCTTTCGACCGCTACTTGGCCGCGTTCAAGCTCGCGCCGGCCGACGCGCGAAGCCAGTCCGATATGGAACGGGTGGCGCAGGTGACCGCTCGTTGGGAGGACGTAATCGCGGCGTATCGCGGCGCTGTGAGCACCGCGGACGATCAAGGAGACACGGCGGTTGCGAACGCGCTGCGCTTACGCTTGGGGCGCGTGTACGTGGAAGAGACGGAGCGCGTCGACGACGCGCTCGCCGAGTACCGCTCGGTATACGAGAGCGAGCCGGACAACCAGGTCGCGCTGAGCGCATTGGAGCGGCTGTATCGCCAGACTGCTCGCTGGCGCGACCTGCTCGATGTGTACGGCAAGAAGCGTGAGCTTGCCGACGCGCCGCGTGAACGGAAGCAGATCTTGTATGAGATCGCCAAGCTGTACGAAGTGCAGATCGGCGACCCGAAGGCGGCAATCGAGACGTACCAGGCGGTGCTCGAGGACGACCCGGCGGATTCGGCAACGCTGGCCGCGCTCGACGCGTTGTACCAAAAGACCAAGAGCTGGGAACCGTACGCGGAAGTGCTTCGTCGACGCATCGAGCTCGAGGGCGACGAGCGCGTGCTCGTCGACCTGAAGTTCAGGCTAGCGCAAACCGAGCTCGAGTACTTGGGCGACGAACCGGGGGCCCTCGAGAACTATCGCGAGATCTTGCAGATCGACGCGGACCATGAAGGCGCGCGCGTCGCCCTGGAGGGCATGCTCACGAGTGAGTCACTCGGCGCTGAGGCGGCCGCAATCTTGGAAACCATTTACGAGGCGCGGGGGGATTGGGAGAAGCTGATCGGCGCGCTAGAGATCCTCGCCCTGAGCGACTCGCAGCTCGACCGTCGCGTGTACTTGCTGCGTAAGATCGCCGCCACTGCCGGAACCGAGCTGGGCTCGCTCGACCGAGCGCTCGACGCGCAAGCGCGCGCGCTCAAGGAAGACCCTTCGCAAGCCGAAACGTTGCTCGAGCTCGAGCACCTGGCCGGCCAGGCCGGCGCGTGGGACAAGCTCCGCGGGATTTACAATGAGGTTGCAGGCTCGCTCGACGAGCCCGCGCTGGCCCGGCAGTATTGGATGCGTCTGGCGGCAATCGAGGAGCGTTTGGGCAAAGTCGAGCAGGCCGCCACCAGCTACGAAAAGGTGCTCAAGCTGGACCCGTCTGACGCCGAGGCCCTGCGAGCGATGGATGCCCTCTACCGAGGCACCGGGCATTGGGAAGACCTCATTGGCGTATTTCGGAGGCGCATTGGGCTCACCCAGGAGGGCCCGGAGACCGAGGCGGTTTATGCGCAAATGGCGCAGATTTACGAGGAAAAACTAGGCAAGCCGAACGAAGCCATCGCGGCCTACCGCGAAGTGCTGGCGAGCGATCCCACGAGCCACGTCGCGCTCGACGCCCTGGACGGCTTGTTCACCCGGCGCGGTCTGTGGAACGAGCTGGCCGACAACCTCGACACTCAGTTGGGCCTAGCCCAAACCGACGATGCGCAACGTGATCTGATGCTGCGCCTGGCGTTCCTACGTGAGCGCCAGATGGGTCAGACCGAAGCGGCAATCGAGGGTTATCGACAGGTGCTCGACCGCGACCCGACGAATGCCACCGCGCTCGGTGCCTTGGAACGTCTTTCGAGCGACGGCCGGCATTCGCTGGCCATCGCCGAAATTTTGGAGCCGTTGTACCGAAGCCAAGGGGACTACCAAAAGCTGATTGGGGTGCACGAGGTTCAAGTCAGCCAAGCGGACGAACCGTCACGCAAAGTGGAGCTGCTGCATCAAATTGCGGCATTACACGAGGACGCAGCGGGTGACGTAAACGCTGGCTTCGACACCTTGGCGCGTGCGCTGGCCGTCGACCCGTCGCACGAAGAAACGCAAACGGGCCTGGATCGCTTGGCCCGCGTCACCGGTCGGTTCCAAGACTTGGCACGGGTCTTCGAGCAGCTCGCCGTTACTCAAAAAGACCCAGAGCTCGGCAGCCGGCTCTACTCGTCGGCCGCAGGCGTGTATGAAAACTTGGTCGGTGACGGTGACCGCGCGATCGAGCTTTACCGCAAGGTGCTCAGCATCGATCCGGCCAATTTGAGCGCGGCCGATTCCCTGCAGACGTTGTTCCAGAGCGCCGAGCGCTTTGCGGACATGTCGCTGATCCTGCAACGCAAAGCCCAGGTTTTGGAGGATGTCGAAGCGCAAAAGGCGGCCCTGTACCAGGCGGCGACGCTCGAACAGGAAGTGCTCGAGCGTCAGGAAAATGCGATTGGCGTGTACTTGAAGATTCTGGAGATTGACCCCGAGGATCTGCGCAGTATCGACGCGTTGATAGAGCTCTACCTCGGCCTTTCGCGTTGGGAAGAGCTACTGTCCGTCTACTCGAAGAAGGCGGACTTGGTCCTCGACACCGAGGAGAAGAAGCTCATTTTTTACCAGGTCGGCGCGGTGTACGAGCGAGAGCTCTCGGACGTCAGGCGTGCAATCGACACCTATCAGAAGGTGCTCGAGCTGGACCCAGACGACCTCACGGCCCTCAGTCGTTTGGACGTGCTCTATCAAAGCGCGGGAAACTGGCGGGAGCTGCTCAGCATTCTGCAGCATGAAGCGGAGCTCACGGCCGACCCAGCCGAAGCCGTTAGCTACCAATATCGGATCGCAGAGCTGTACGAGCGTCACCTGGACGACATCGATCGTTCGGTCGAGCTCTATCGCGAGATCTTGAACATTCAGTCGGAGCACGCGCCGACGCTGGCCGCGCTCGAGGGCATTAAAGATGGCAAGCGCGCGCCGCTCGCCGCCGCTTCCGTGCTCGAGCCGGTTTACGACGCGCTCGGCGATTATCAAAAGCTCATCAGCGTGCTCGAGGTGCAGGTTCGCTTCAGCGCCGACGCGTTCGCCAAAGTGGAGCTCTTACACCGCATTGCGCGGCTGTACGAAGAGAGCCTGGGCGATCGTGGCCGCGCGTTCGAGACTTATGCGCGAGCCATTGGGGTCGACAGTCAGAACGAAGAAGCGCTCGGATCGCTCGAACGGTTGGCCATGACGCTCGACCGTTGGCCAGCGGTCGCCGCCTTGTACGACGCGGAGCTCGACAAGCTCGAGGCGGACCCAGATCGCTTCGTGGAGCTCGGGCTGCGCGCAGCTCAGGTGTACGAGGTGCAACTAGAGAATTTGGACAACGCGGTAGTGCGTTATCGGCGCGTGCTGGCCGCCGACCCTGACAATCAGGTAGCGGTGCGCTCGCTCGATCGCTTGTTCACGCACTTGGAGCGCTGGCCGGACTTGTCGGAGATCCTCACGCGCGAATCCGAGATCGGCCAGAGCCCAGACGAGATTTTGGAGTTCAAGTATCGCCTGGGTCAAATTTACCAAGCACGCCTGGGCGATCTGGACCAAGCCATCACCGCCTATCGCGAGGTGATCAGCGCGGCCCCCGAGCACGAAAATACCCGCAAGGCACTCGAGGCCCTGTTCGAGAACGGAACGAAACAGCTCGAGATCGGCGAGATCTTAGAGCCACTGTATCAGGGCTCGGGCGAGTGGGAAAAACTCATTCGTGTGCGCGAGGCCTCGCTATCGCACACGACCGATCCGGATGAGCGAATCGCGCTCTTTCACCGCATAGCCGAAGACGCGGAAGAGCGACTGCTCGATCCGGTACTTGCCTTTGGCGTGCACGTGCGTGCCATCAAGGAGAGCCCCCTCGACGAGCGAGCCAGCGAGGAAATCGAGCGCCTGGCCAGCATGCTCGACGGTGGCTGGGAATCGCTCGCCAACGCTTACGCAGACGTGCTGGGGGTCGAAGGTCTCGAAGGGGCCACGCAGGCCATCATCGGCAAGCGCCTGGCGCGCGTTTTCGAAGAAGAGCTCGCCGATGTGGTCAAGGCCGAGGAGACGTATCGCTACGTGCTCACGGTCGCGCCGCGCGAACGCGACGCGCTCGCGAACCTAGATCGCATCTACACGTCTCTCGAGCAGTGGCCGGAGCTCGCGGGCGTGCTCGAGCAGCGCGCCGCGTCCGCGGAGGACGACCACGAGCGGGTCGAGCTCTATACGCGTCTGGGGCAAGTGTACGAGGAGCAACTCACGCAGACCGAGGACGCCGTACGTGCCTACCGCGTCATCTTCGACAAGCTCGCTCCTTCGAACGAGGATGCGATCCGGGCCCTCGGTCGCATCTACGAGCAGACAGAGGCTTACAGCGAGCTTGCCACGGTCTACCAACGCGAGCTCGAGAACGCCGGCGGCGATGTTCAGGAGGCCGAAATACGCGCGAAGATCGCCCACTTGGCGGCGACGCGCCTCGGCAACGTCGAGGGCGCTATCGAGGGCTGGAAGCGAGTGCTGGATCTGCGCGGTGAGGATCCGGAGGCGCTTGCCGCGTTGGCCGGGTTGTACGAGCGCCAAGAGAAGTGGGCCGAGCTGACCGATGTGCTCGAGCGTCACTTCGACATCGCGGAGTCCGATGAAGATAGAGTCAACGTGCTCACTCGGCGCGCCCGCTTGTTCGCCGAGCGCCTGAACCGCGACGACGAGGCGCTCGAGACCTGGCAACGCGTGCTCGACATCGATTTTTCGAACATTGCGGCCCTGCGAGCGGTCGCCCAAGTCTGGCGAGCCCGGCAGGACGCGAACGAGCTGGTGAATGCGTTGCACGCCACGATTGATCGCGCGGCTGCGCTGCTCGAGCCGGCAGAACTGAAGGGAGTCTACCGGGAGCTCGGTCAGACGTATGGTTCGTCCTTGGCGCAGCCGTTCGATGCCGCCGAAGCTTGGCGTCACCTGCTCGAGGTCGACCCGACGGACTTCGAGGCAATGGCCGAGTTGGAAGCCATTTACCGCGCCGAAGAGCGCTGGGTAGAGGTGATTGGCGTGAAGATGCAACGGGCAGACGCGCTGCAAGAGCCGAGTGAGCGGGTGCGCGAGCTACTCGAAACGACCGAGATTTGGAAAAAAGACGTCAACGAATATGACTCTGCGACGCCGGCCTTCGAAAAGATCTTGCGCATCGAGCCGGCGCATCAGGAGTCGTTCGAGGCGCTGGAACGGCTGCACGGCGCCGCCGGCCGCTGGGAAACGCTGGTCGAGCTCTATCTCAATCGGCTGGAGACCCGCGAGTCGACTCAGGACAGGAACGAGATATTGCGCCGGATTGCGCGGGTCTTCGAAGAACACTTGGACGACAAGAACCAAGCCTTCGACGCCCTCGTCAATGCCTTCAGCGAAGATTTCAGTGATGACGAGACTTCTCGTTACCTCGAACGCATGGCGCAAGCCACGGGCCGTTGGGGCGAGCTGATCAATACCGCCAACGCCTGGTTGCCGGAACAATCCGACGACAAGCAAAAGATCCAACTCTGCCTGCGGCTCGGCAAGTGGTACGGCGAGGACCTCGGTCACCCGGAGTACGCACAGCCGTACTACCAACAGATCATGGCGCTCGACCCGAACAACGTTCAGGTCCTACGCCAAATGGCCGCGATTCATCGCATGAGTGCGCAGTGGCAAAAAGTTGGCGAAACGCTGACTCGCGCGCTGGACGTCGCCACCGCCAACGACGATCGCAAAGCCATCTTGGTCGACCTCGGTGAGCTCTTGTACAAGAACATGGGTCAAGCCGACCAGGGCATCGCGTTCTACAAGCGCGCGCTGGAGGTTGACCCGCATCATGTTCAAGCTCTGACCGCGCTGGAACGCATCTACGACGAGCGCTCGAATTACGACGACCTAGTCGACATCCTGAGGGCGAAGGTGCAGGCGCTGAGCGAGCCCGCGCAGATCGCTTCGACCAAGCTGCGCATGGCCACGTTGTACGAGACGACGCTCGGCGATTTCGACCGCGCAGGCAAAGTGTACCGTGAGGTGGTCGAGATCGATGGTCGCAATGTGCTTGCCCTGCGCGGTCTGGAGCGCATTTATCAAACCACCCAGTCCTGGGCGGATTTGGTGGGAATTCTCGAGCGTCAGTTGGACGTGGTCGAGACGGAGCGCGAGCACGTCGAAGTGTTGCTGAAGCTCGCGGGCATCCAGGAGGAACACTTCCTGAGATTCGAAATTGCGGCGCAACGGCTGGAGCAAGCGCTCGAGATATCGCCCGGGGAAGAACGCGCTTACATCGCGCTCGAGCGTTGCTATCGCCGCCTCAAGCAGTGGCGCGATCTGATCAGCACCTACGAGAGGCACATTAGCGAGGCCGCGACCACCAGCACCAAGGTCGAGCTCTACGGATTGATCGCCGCTGTCTATGCCGAGGAAGTCGGGGACGTGGACCGGGCGGTCGACGCTTACCGCAATATCGTCGACGTGGACGACAGCAATGTGCCGGCGCTCGAAGCGCTGAGCAAGTTGTACGAGAAGCAGGGCGACGCGGCCCAAGCGATCGAGTCCATGACGCGTGTCGCGGACCTAACCGCTGACGGTAATCAGCGCGTCGAGATGTACTACCGCATCGGCAAGGCGCTCGAGGACAAGCTCGGCGACCGCGGCCAAGCGCAAGAGCGCTTCGAGATGGCCCTCGATCTCGATCCGACGCACTTGCCGTCGCTGGCCGCGCTCCGCACGATCGCCATCGACGAATCTGACTGGGATCGCGCCGGCCGTTACCTCGAGCAAGAACAGCTGAATACGCCGACGCCGCGGGCGCGCGCAAAATTGCTGGTCGAGCTTGGCAAGCTGCGTGACGACATGCTCGGCGAGCACGAGCTCGCGCTGCAGGCGTACGAGCTCGCGATGCAGTGCGATGCGGACTGCGAAGAGGCGGCGTTGCCCCTCGTCCAAGAGTACCTCCGGGTCGAGCGCTTTTCGGACGCCGAACCGCTGGCGGAGATGCTGGTTCGCAAGAGCAAGAACAAGGAGCGCACCGAGCAGCACGCTCTATACAAATTGCTTGGCAAGGTCCAGGCCTCGCTCGGCAACAACGAAAAGGCGCTCAAGGCTTATCAAACCGCGAACGGCTTGGATCTGACCGACCAAGAAACGATTCGCGGCATTGCGGACGTGGCCTTCCAATTGAAGGATTGGCCGAGCGCGCTCACTAATTATCAGAAGGTCTTGACTGCTCTCGCCGAGGACGACACCGAACGGCGTACGGACGTTTATTACCGACTCGGCTGCATCAAGCGCGAACAAGGTCAGGCCAAACAGGCCATCAACAACTTCGAAAAGGCGCTGGGCCTGAACGGCGAGCACCGTCCGACGCTCGATGCACTCGTCGCCATCTACGCTGCGGGCAACGACTGGAAGCAGGTCGCCGCCTACAAGCGCCAAATCTTGGACGGCGTCTACGATGGCGAAGAGCGCTACAAGGTGTTGAACGAAATCGGCGACATCTGGAGTGAACGCGAGAAGAATCCGCAAAAGGCGATCGAGGCTTTGGAGGAGGCTCGCGACCTCAAGCCGCAAGATCACGTACTTTTACACAAGCTTTTGCAGCTCTACCAATCGGCCGCCGACTGGCAAAAGATGGTCGACACGCTGCAGGCAATTGCCGACGACGAGGATCGCCGCGAGATCAAGGCTCGCTACATTTTCACGCAGGCGCAAATCTACCGCGATAAGATCGAGGATCCCGACCGTGCCGTGGAGCTATTCAACGAGTCGCTCGACCTCAACCCGAACTACCTAGAAGCCTTCGAACGCATCAACAAGGTGCTGACGCAGCAGAAGAACTGGAAACAGCTCGAGCGCGCCTATCGGAAAATGCTGCACCGCATTGCGGGCAAGGGCAACGCTGAGCTCGAGCACACGCTCTGGCATCAGCTCGGCCTCATTTACCGCGACCGCCTTCAGCAAACGGATCCTGCGATCGAAGCGTTCAAAATGGCCTCGAGCAACAAGCCCGACGCCGTCGTGGTGCGCCAGATTTTGGCCGAGCTGTACGAGGTCGGCGAGCGCTGGGACGAGGCAATCAGCGAACAACGCGCCATTCTCGAAGCAGAGCCGCTGAAGATCGACTCGTACCGTTCCTTGTATCGGCTGTATCTGCAGAAACAAGGATATGACGAGGCGTGGTGCCTGGCCGCGGCCATGGCCTTCATGAAAAAGGCCGACGAAGAGGAGCAGCGTTTCTTCGAGGACTATCGCCCGCAAGGCATGCTGCCCGTGAAGGGCCGCTTGTCGAACGAGCTATGGGTCAAGCAAGTTTTTCATGCGGACGAGAACCTTTACATCTCGAAGATTTTCGAAATGATCGCTCCGGCGGCGCTGCAGGCCAAAATTGCACAGCTACAGGCGCAGGGTAAGCCGCCCGTGCTCGACAAACGCTTTCGTCAGGATCCTGGTACATCGACCGTCACCTTCGCAAAAACTTTTGGCTGGGCCGCCCAAGTGCTCGGTGTGCAGGCGCCGGAGCTGTACGTCCGTAACGACGTGCCCGGTGCAATCGTGGCAGTGCCGTCGAATCCACCGGCCTCGGTCGCGGGTCAAACGGTGCTCACCGGCTTCCAGCCGCAGGAGCTCACCTTCATGTGCGGCAAGCACTTGTCGCACTATCGCGGCGAGCACTACATCCGCACGCTCTTTCCGACCCACGCCGAGCTCACCATCATGCTGTTTGCGGGCGTGATGTTGGCGGCTCCGAGCACCCCCATGCCGCAAGACATGGCGGCCCAAATCCGTGCCACCGCGCAAGAGCTGGCGAAATACATGCAGCCCGTGCAACTCGAAGGGCTACGCCTGGTGGTGAAACGCTTCATCGATGAAGGCGCCAAGGCCAACATCAAGCGCTGGAATCAGGCGGTCGAGCTCACGGCCTGCCGCGCTGGCTTGATTGTATGCGGCGATCTCGAGATTTCGCGCAAGCTGATTGGTGCAGAGGCGCCGTTGCCTGGCGACTCAACGGCCGCGGACAAGATGAAGGAGCTTTTGCTGTACTTCGTCAGCGAACAATATTCCGAGGTGCGGCGCGCGCTCGGCATCGCAATCGCGGTTTGAAGTTTCCGAGCCTCGGCGCTTTCCGAGCGCTGAGGCGGCGGCTATTTGCCCGGAAAGTCGAGCGTCACGCGCAGACCGGTACCAAGCCCAGTGTGCAGCGAAGTGCCGACTGAACCCGATTGTGATTGTGGGTGACTCGTGTACGACCCCAGGTCGAACTGAAGGTACGGCCCTACGCCGACGTTGGCGAAGGGATACCAATCGCCGCCCAATGTCAGACGCAGCCAGTCGGGGCCGAAGTATTTTGATGTTGCCGAGCCCGTGTCGACAGCGGTTCGGCGGGCGCCGACGGCGATTACGCCCCAAGGATCGAAGCGAGTGCCCTGCACGATGTGGTAGCGCAAGAACGGACCGCCGGCGAAGCTCGTAGCAGAGCAAGCGGAGCACCTCGAAGGTGAGCTGAAGTCATCGAATTCGGCCCACCCCCCAAGCACGACGTTGCGGCTCAGCCCAAAGCCCAGGTCCAGATTGAGGGCTAGGCCGGCACCTAGCGCGGCCCTCTGCTTGATGCCGTTCTCGAGGCTGCCAAATGGCCACCTGAGGCCGAGCGACGCGCCGACGATGAAGTGACGCGTCAGCGTGTCGCGGGCGCTCGGGATGGGCTCGAGCGCCGGCTCGTCCGCGTCGGCCGGAACGATCTGGAGCGCCGGGGCACCGGCCGGCGGTTGAGCGCCGCCCGGTGCGGCAGTCTCCGGGGCGGCGGGAGTGGCCGCCTCCGGGCTCTCGGCAGGTGCAGGCTCCGGCGATGGTGCGCCACTAATTGGGCTTTGAGCGTGTGCCAGCTGAGCAAGAAAAAGCCAGGCGAACGCTGCGCTCATGGCGGCGGAAAATCGCATGGGCGCCTTGTTAGCACCCGTCGACGGCTCACGAAACCCCCGCGGAAACTTTGCCACAACCGGGGCCGGGCTCGAGCCGATGGACGCCGCATGCCCCCTCAGCCGCCCAGCGGTGATCCGAGCTCTCAGACCCTCGAATGCCCTAGGGCTGCGCAGCGCGGGCCTTGGCGGCTCGATCTAGGTACAGAAAACGAGCCCGCGAGCTGCACCTTGCGCTCAGGTGACGACCTCACCTTGGGGAGCGGTCGATCGGCGCGGCTGCGCGTCGAAGATCCAGCCGTCAGTAGCCTACACTGCCGTTTGCGCGTGCTCGAATCTGGGATCTTCGTCGAGGACCTGGCGTCCAAGAATGGCTTGTATGTCGGCGGGGCGCGCGTACCGTCGGCGCTACTTTCCGAGTCGGGCGCGGCATTCGTGGTCGGGCGGTCCGCGATCTGCGTTCGGACCATCGATGCGGACGAGGAGCACGCGCCAACCGACCCGCTTCCGGGCGTGATTGGAACGTCGGCGCCGATGTTACGCGTTGCCCGGCTCGTCCGTCGGCACGCAAAATCACGCGTCCCGATCTTATTGCAGGGTGAATCGGGCACGGGCAAGGACATGGTCGCACGCGCCGTGCACGAGCTCGGTCGACGCGATGGGCCTTACGTGCCGCTCAACATGGCAGCGTTGCCCGAGTCGCTGGCAGATGCCGAGCTCTTTGGGCATCGTCGAGGTGCATTCACGGGCGCGGTCACGAGCCGCGTCGGTGCCTTCGAGCAGGCTCACGAGGGCACGCTTTTTCTCGACGAGATTGCCGAGTTACCTCTCTCAATCCAAGTCAAGCTGCTGCGCGTCGTGGAGGACGGCATGGTGCGGGCGGTGGGCGCTTCGCAGGCGATCCGTGTCTTGGTCCGGCTCGTGTCAGCGAGCTGGGCCGCGCTCGACGAACGCGTGATCGAAGGGCGCTTTCGCGCGGATCTTTATCATCGCCTCGCGACCGTCGTGGTCGAGCTGCCGCCCTTACGCGACCGTCGCAGCGACATCGCGCAACTGAGTCACTCGCTACTGCGGCGCATGCGTGCCGACGTCGGTGAGCGAACGTTGTCGAGCGCGGCGTTATCGCGCTTGGTGGAGCAAAGCTGGCCGGGCAATGTGCGTGAGCTCGGCGCGGTGTTGTACCGCGCCGCCGCGAGCACGGAGCACGAGATTGGCGCACGTCACGTGGACGAAGCAAGCCGGCAAGCGCCGCACGCGCGCCGCCCCGCCCAAGACGCGCAAGCGTTGCTCGAACAGTGTTCCGGCAACATCAGTCGCGCCGCCCGAGCCGCTGGTGTACCGCGCAGTACGTTCCGTGCCTGGTTGGCCAAGATCTCGCCTAGCTGCGGCACCCCCGAGCATGACGGCACCGCTTCGGCTTCGAGCGCCGTCGCCGCGCGTTAAAACGAGCCCGCGACCGTAAGCCCCGTCTGCCTCGGCCCGACGCTGGGCATGATTGCAACGCGCCGGCGCCCGGCCTTGGCGTCGCGTGCCGCCTCTTTGGCGTTCGGATCGACGAAGTAATAGAGCACGGTCGCAACTGCGGCGACGCCCCCGATCACGAAGCCCACCTTGGAGATCGCCTTGAAGGTGTCGCCGCGATGCACGTTTTCTGGATATTTCGTGCAGGCGTGGGCGTACTGGGCGGTGCGCTGATCGATATTCGGCTTCTTGTCGCTCGCGTCGTAGCCCACCCCGCTCAGCCAAGCTTTCGGATCGCTGCAAAGGTCGGTGGTGTTCGGCATGGCTGAGCCACTATCCATGATCGCCGCTTGGTTGATCTGTTGGGCGACCGAGTCGGAGCTCGAATAGCTTTTGTTCGACGCAATCGCGAAGCCGATCCCGCTGCCCACGCCCACGCCCGTCAAACTGAGGCCCGCTAGGCCCACCGGCGAGCTCGTCAACCACTGGAAGAACGGCTTGCGCCCTTCATCCGAATCCGATGCGGGTAGCTCGAGCTCGGGTGCATGCTCGAGTACCGGTGGGGGCGCGGCTCGTTCCGCAGGAGCCACTTCGGCGGGCGGCGCGGCGGGCGCGAGCTTGGTGCTCAGTGCCAGCGTGAGCGTGAGCTCCTTGCCAGCGCTCGCCCCAACTTGGGTTGCGCTCGATCTCGCGCCCTTATGTGCTTCGACCGTGTGCTGGCCCGCGGTGAGGTACACCGCCCCCGGCAGCGGCGACATGCCTTCGAGAGTGCCATCCACAGAGACCTCTGCGCCGCTCTCGTCGACGTTTACGTCAACCTCACAGACCGCGAGTTTCGCGGCGTTCAGGCCCGCCTGCGCCGCCTGGGTCTCTGCGCCGGTGGCGTCCGTTGCTTCCCGCAAGTAGGCCGAGAAGTGTTTTGCCGCGTCGGCTTCGTGAGCGCTCCGCAACTCGCTCTGCGCCAGGTTGAGCAGTACCGCGGGGTGCTTCTTCAGCGCATAAGCCTGGAGAAATGCGACCCGCGCCTTGTCGAATTCTTTCTTGTCGAAGAAGACGACGCCTGCCTTGAACCGCTCGCGGGCGATCGCCACTGTCCCGTCCTCCCCGCTCGCGTGAACCGCGGGGGCGGCACAGACCAAGCGAGCGCTCACGGAGCACGTGCACACGAGAGACAGGCAGAGCCGGGTGCGAAGCCTAAGTTTTCTCATCGTCGCTCAGAGTAGATGGCATTTCCCCAAGGCGGAACGGCTTTGCCGCTCAGAAAGGCGAGTCTCGCACGATAACGCTCTTGGTGGCGGCCGCTTTGGGCGCAGGCATCGAGGCGTCGCCGGCAGGCGACACCGGTGTTTTGGGGCGTGCTGCTGGCCGCGCAGCGGGCGCCGCTGCTTGCACCTTTGGCTTTGCCGCCTTCACGTGGGCCGCACTCCCTATCTGCGGTGGCGGAGCGGACGACGGCATGACGACCGGAGCGGCTTCGAGCGGGCGGGGTTCTGCGCTGGGCGCGGCCGTCGCTTGCGCCGCTGCGATAGAGCCCGGAGCAGCTGCCGCGGGCACCACCGTCGTGGCAATCGGGGTCGACGCGGAGTCGGCATCGGCACTCAGTGCGCGGATCCCGAGCACGGCGCCGAGCAGAAGCAGCAACGCGGCGGCGCCCGCATAAAGCAGGGGTCCTGCTTTTTTCTTCGGAGTGTAGAGGTCGTCGACCTCGACCGCGGCGCCTGCCGCACGCGCGGGCACCGGACCCGGAGCCACGCGCGCGCGGGATGGCCGGGTCGCCGACAGCGCCGGGTTGATGGCGTCGGGCGAGGACTGAGCCTCGGACGCGATCACCACGGGAGGCGTAGCCGGGCCGTCCTTTGGCGCGTACTTGCCCGCGTAGCCCGGAACGTCGAGCGCTCCCTGCACGGCCACGGGGCTCACCACAACTGGCGCGAGCGCGCTCGGCGCGGCGGGCATCGGCACCGCCGGTGGCGAAAACCCAAGTAAGGTCTTGTGGTGGGTCCCTCGCGGTGCCGCCAGTGCGGGCATCAGTGGTGTTACGGTGGAGCTGCCGGGAGTGGTAGCGCTCGGGATGGCCACGCTCGGCGCCGGCGGTAACGGAGCGGGCGGGAGCGTGGGCTCGGGCACGGTGATGGGCGCCAAGCCGAGCAGCGTGTGCTTGTTGAACCCATGTAAAGGCGCCGCTGCAGGCGGTTGGGCGGCCACTTGCGCCTGCCCAGGCAAGTCCTCGTCTTCCCAGAAAGGCGTGAAGCTTGCGGCGAGCCGGTCGGCGTCTTCGACGCTGAGCGGCGCCGACGACGGGGGACTTTTAGCGGGCTGATCGGCCATCAATCGCGAGACCAAAGGCTAGCATCGCGGCTCGGCCCTCCGCAACGCGGGGAGGTCGGGAGGTTTGCCCGATGCGGTCGGGGCAAGCTAAGAGCCTACTGTTGGCGAACATCGCATTTCCGAGCTTTCGGTGCATTCGGCGCGCTTCGAGCCTGCTCGGAGCGGCCGGGCTCGTGCTTGCTTGTCATGACAAATCATCCAGCGCGGAACTTTCTGTCGCAGCATCCCCGCCGTCGTCGAATGCGACGGCCGTCGTGGGCGCGCTCCCCGAGCGAGCACAGGCGGTCGCCAGTGCAGACGCGTGGGCCGTCCAGGGTAGCCAGCTTACTGGCCTGCGCGGCGCGCAACGCTCACTCGATGCGGCGATGCTTCGGGAGAAGATTTTTCGGATCGACCACCGCGATGCCGATGCACTCGAGGCGATCGAATTGTATCGGCAAGCGGCGCGCGAGACCAAGCTCCGATGCTCGGCGGCGATTTCCGCCGGCTTGCTGGAAGGCGAGCTGCGCGCAGATCCGAGTCTCGGCTTTCAAGCGGTATATCGTGCCGAGCGCGCGCCCGACGCCGACGCCGCGTGCAAGAGCCGCGCGACAGAAATACTAAGCGTTCTCACCGCCTATCGTCCGTCGCCGGTGGTTCTCGCGCAGATCGACGCAGAGGGAGCAGGGAGCACGCATGGCGCGATGCCCGTCCCGGCTCCGCTTCCGGTGGCACTTGCAACGCTCGCCAGCGCCCAACCCAGCGCGACTGAAGGCGTGATTGTGCCGATGGTCGGCTCGCAGCACGCCGCCGCGCGCGTCACCAAAATCGAACGCTATGGCGCCGCCGACGCCGCCCGCGTGGTGGTTTACGTGACGGATCCCTCGACCTACAGGGTTGGCTTCCTCGATGAAGGCGGTCAAAGCCCGCGTCTGTTCGTCGACATCGATGGCGCAACGTACGCGGGACCGAAGAGCTTTGAAGTCGGCGGCCTAGTGGCCAGGGTCCGCGTGGGAGCGGAGCCAAATCACACGCGCGTGGTCCTGGATCTGACCACGATGGCGTATCGAAAGGTGTTCTACGTGCCCGAGCCGTTTCGGCTAGTGATAGACGTTTCGAAGGATGGGCCGCCGCGCGCCGATGAGCTCGCGCGCGGCCCGCGCGCCGTTCGGCGTGTGGTTCTGGACCCCGGACACGGTGGACACGATCCCGGCGCGATTGGCCCGAGCGGACTTCGCGAAAAGGACGTCACGCTGGACATCGCTCACCGCGCGGCGCCCCTGATCGCGCGTGAGCTCGGTATTTCCACGCTGCTTACGAGGGACAGCGACGACTACGTGGCGCTAGACGAGCGCACAGCGCGGGCGAACGCCTTTCAAGCCGATCTCTTCGTATCAATCCACTGCAATGCCAGCGAAGACAGCGCTGGCCGTGGTGTAATGACGTTCGTACTCGACGATGCGCGTGACCCGGCTTCCAGCCGCGTTGCCGCGCGCGAAAATGATTCGTCTGCGGCCGCGGCAGCGGAGCTCGCGGGGGCGCTCCGAGGCGAAGGCGGCCAGAGCAGAGGGCGCTCGAGTCACTTTGCCGAGCTTTTACAACGCGCGGCACTGGCGTCGCTTTTGCCGAGCTACGGTGACATTCCCAATTCGGGCATCAGGCGCGCGGGCTTTTACGTGCTCGCCGGGGCACGAATGCCAGCGGTGCTGTTCGAGGCCTCCTTCATCTCGAGCTCCGTTGGCGAAACGCGCTTCAATACCGGCGACTTTCGGCAAAAGATCGCCGACGCCATCGTCAATGCCATCCGAGCTTATCGAGACGGTCTGTAGCTCTTCGGCCGGCTCACTACGGCAATCTGCCCCGCTCGACCCAGAACCACGCGTTAGGCATCGCGTCAGGTTGTGGGCAAGGGTGCGCGAATCTGGTTGCGCGCGCCGTTCGGACGATTAGCGTACGCGGCCTATTGACTGAGGCAGAGCGGGTCCCTATCTTCACCGGCCCCCAAAAAAGGTGGGCTTTTTTCGTGAGTCCGACAGCCAGTCGAGTCCGCTACCGATGACCAAAGTCCAGCTAAAAAAATTCCGGGACATGCTCGAAGCCAGGCGCCAAGAAATCATCAAGCGCGCTCAGCAGACGCTCGATGAGGACATGGCGCTCGACGCCAATGATCTACCGGACGAGATGGATCTCGCATCGAGCGAGTATCTGCAATCGTTTCAGTTCCGCCTGCGCGGGCGCGAGAAAGCTTTCTTGGACAAGATCCAGAAGGCGATCGACAAGATCGACAAGGGCACCTTCGGCGTGTGCGACGACTGCGGCGAGAAGATCTCGGTCAAGCGGCTCGAAGCACGGCCCGAGACTACGCTCTGCATCCGCTGCAAAGAGGACCAAGAGCGCGTCGAAAAAGACTTTACTTAGCTCGGCTCTCGTATCGCTCGAGTCGGGGAGGCTCGGCCGCTTGCTAGCGCGCTCGAACCGCCTTTTTTACGTTGCGCTTAGCGGCTTTTGCGGCTCCCCCGGGCCCCATGGCCTTGCCCACTTCGGCGAGGGTTTGTTTGAGATACACGCCGGTATGGCTACCGGGGGTTTCGGCTACCGTCTCGGGTGTACCAGCAACCACGATATCGCCGCCCTTCTGCCCGCCCTCAGGGCCCATATCGATCACCCAATCAGCGCAGGCAATGAGCTCGATATTGTGCTCGATCAAGAGCACCGAGTTGCCGGCGTCGCGCAGCCCGAACAGGGCGTGCATCAACAGTTCGATATCGGAGAAGTGTAAGCCGGTCGTGGGCTCGTCCAGAACGTACAGGGTGCGCCCGGTCGCCTTACGTGACAGCTCACTCGCAAGCTTGACGCGCTGCGCTTCGCCGCCGGAGAGCGTGGTCGCGGGCTGACCGAGCTGGATGTAGCCGAGGCCCACTTGGCGGAGGGCGGTCAGCTTCTGCCTGATGCGTGGGATCGATTCGAACAGCTCGTCAGCTTCGTCCACGGTCAGGTCGAGCGCGTCGGCGATCGAGAGGCCGCGGTACTTCACCTCCAAGGTCTCGCGGTTGTAACGGCGGCCCGCGCAGGAGTCGCACTTCACGTACACATCCGGCAAAAAGTGCATTTCGACGCGCAGCACGCCGTCGCCTTGGCAGGCTTCGCAGCGGCCGCCTTTGACATTGAACGAGAACCGGCCGGGTTTGTAGCCGCGGGCACGCGCGTCCGGCAAGCCCGCGTATAGCTCGCGTAAATGGGTGAAAATCCCGGTGTAAGTGGCGGGGTTCGAGCGCGGGGTCCGGCCGATCGGCGCTTGATCGATGCTGATTACCTTATCGATGTTTTGTAAGCCGTCGATGCGCTCGCACGGGCCTACCCAGCCGGTCGCACCGTACAGCTGAGCGCGCGCTGCGCTGAGCAACGTATCGACGATCAAGCTACTCTTGCCCGAGCCGCTCACGCCGGTGACGGCGCTAATCAATCCGAGCGGGATGTCCACCGTGATGTTTTTCAGGTTGTGGGCCTTGGCGCCCACGATCTTTAGCTTCAGGTCGCTCGGTGGCTGGCGCCGGGCCGGGACCGGCAGGTGCTTTTCGCCCGACAGATAGGGCCCGGTGATCGAGCCCGGATCCTTCATGATTTCCGCGGCGGTGCCCTGAGCCACGATGCGCCCCCCGAGGGCGCCCGCTCCGGGACCCATGTCGACCACGTGGTCCGCGCTCAAGATCGCGTCGCGATCATGCTCCACCACGAGCACGCTGTTGCCCTTGTCGACTAGGCGCCGCAGGGCTTGCAAGAGACGGGCATTGTCCCGCGCGTGCAGACCGATGCTGGGTTCGTCGAGTACGTACAGCACGCCGACGAGCGAGGCCCCGATCTGAGTTGCGAGGCGAATGCGCTGGCCTTCGCCACCCGACAGGGTGTGGGCGGTGCGCTCGAGCGATAGATAGTCCAGCCCGACTTCCAGCAAGAAACCGAGGCGCTCGGTGACGGCCTTGATCAGCGGTAGCGCGATTGCCGCGTCCCGCGGTGGCAGCGTGCGCTCGTCGGCGAACTCGCTCAGAAATTCTCGCAGACCACGCAATGGCATCGCGGAGAGCTCGGCAATGGTGCGGCCTCCGAGCTTTACGGCCAAGGCCTCCGGACGCAGACGAACGCCGCCGCATGCCTCGCAGGTTTGCGTTACGATGAAGCGCCCCAAGTCTTCCGGGCCAATGCCACCGTCGTCTGATTCGTGATCTTCGCCTTCGGCGAAGGCACCAGTATCGAGCATGTGCTGCAAGCGGGGGACGATGCCCTCATAGCTTCCCGCAGAATTCTTGCGCTTTGGGCCGGAGCTGCCCGCGCTGCCATACAATAGCGACTGCCGCTGCGCCTCGGGCAGCTCCGCCCACGGCAGATCGGGGTTCACCGACAACGATTCGACCGCGCGTGAAACCTCCGTTGCGGTAGCGACCGAGCCGCGTCGACCGAATGCGGCGAGCGCGCCCTCGCGCAGCGAGCGCGTCTCGTCCGGCACGATCCGGCCGACGTCAATCGCCGAGCGCACGCCGAGCCCGTCGCAGCTGGGGCACGCGCCGTGCGGGCTGTTGAACGAGAATAGCCGTGGCTCGAGCGGCGGCAGGGTGATGCCAAATTCCCAGCTCACCAAACGCTCGCTCATCACGACTGGCTCGCTGCCGTCGACGGCGTCGATCAGCAATGTGCCGTCGCCCAGCTTGAGCGCCAGCTCTACCGAGTCCGTGACGCGCCCTTTCGCGCCATCACGCACGGCAATGCGGTCGACGACCACGTCCAAATCGTGGGTCTTTTGCCGGTCGAGCTCGCGGTCGTCGCCCAAGTCCACCTGCTCGCCGTCGATGCGCGCGCGTACGAACCCCTCACGCCGGAGCCGCTCGAGCTCCGCGCTCAAATCGCCCTTTTGCTTGCGCACGATCGGTGCCAGGAGCGCCAAGCGAGCGCCTTCGCCACGCTCCAGGATCGAGTCCACTATCTCTTGGACGGTGTAGGCGCGCAGTACTTTGCCGGACTTGGGGCAATGCGGGACGCCGATGCGGGCGTACAGCAGGCGTAAGTAGTCGGCGATTTCGGTGACGGTTCCAACCGTGGAGCGGGGGCTCTTGCCGAGCCCTTTCTGCTCGATGGCGATGGCCGGGCTCAAGCCTTCTATGCTCTCGACCCGAGGCTTGGGCAGCTGATCCAGGAACTGGCGGGCGTACGCCGATAGGGATTCGACGTAACGGCGCTGGCCTTCGGCGTAGATGGTATCGAACGCGAGGGACGACTTGCCCGACCCACTTGGCCCGGTGATCACCACGAGCTGATTGCGTGGCAGCTCGCAGCTGACGTTCTTTAAGTTGTGCTGGGTAGCACCACGAACGACCAGGGAATCCATGAATTTCTGAGGATTGTCGGCGCCGATAGGTTTCGCGTGTCAAGCGTCGGAAGAACCCAGGTAGGTGTAACATATCCTCCGGGCCACACGGGCTCGCCGCCGCGGCCGGCAGGTGGCGCGATCCGCGCGTGAGTGAAGCCCTGCCCAATGGCCGGAAACGCATCTCATTGCCCTACCTGCCGGGTTCGATTAGCTTCGCGGCGTGGAGCTTGCTTTCATCATCGGCCGGAATCTGCCCCCTCGGCGCTCCGGAAGGCAGCCCACTCGGATCTCGAGAGGCCGTAACTGCCGACCCCCGAGCGCCGCAGCAGCTCGGGCCTATAGCTCAATCGGTCAGAGCCCCCGGCTCATAACCGGGTTGTTCCTGGTTCGAACCCAGGTGGGCCCACTGAACCCTAGCTTGCTTTTTGCTCAAGGGTACGCGAGGAGCCGTTTTAGACAGTGACAATCCAGGCGCAAATCGACAATCTCGAAAACTTAGCGGCGCTCGATGTAGAGCTCAAGGAGCTACGCGACGCGGTCAATCAGGAGCGGCAAGGCCTCGACGCCAAGCGCTCGACGCTCGCATCCTTGGAGGAGCGGCTTGCCCGTAGCCTGAAAAACTCGGGCGACATGGACAAGATGCGCGGTGATCTCATGGGTGAAGTGCGGCAGATGAGCATTCAAGTCGAACGCTCTCGCGAGAAGCTCTCGCGCTGCCGGACCGAGCGCGAAGCAAACGCCGCCCAGCGTGAGATAGAGGAGCTGCGCAAGCTATACCGCGATCGGGAGATCGAGGTGGAGAAGCTCGATGGCTTCCTCGAACAAGCGCGCACGGACATGGCGCAGATTACGAACGAGCGCGACGCCATCGTCCTCGACTTGAGCGCGGTCGAGAGCGAAACCGTGGGTCGGCTCGCGCAAGGTGAGGCCGTGGTTTCGGAAAAAGAGGCCGTACGCAAAGGGCTGGTCGCCAATGTACCGCCGGCCCTGTATCGCCGTTACGAGCTAATCCGCGGCCGCCGCGGAACGGCGATCACGTCGACGACCGATGGTACGTGCTCGGCGTGTCACATGCGCTTGCCGCCGATGCTCTTCCAAGAGCTGACGCGCGAAAATAAGTTCGAGCAGTGCCCGAGCTGCAACCGGATTTTGTACTATCGCCCTGGGGTTAGCGCTTCCAGCGGCCAGTCGGACACCCCTTGAGCGCTCGGCGGACGGGCTCTTTGCAGGCATTTCGGGCTGCATGAAGGCCTGCTCCATTTGCGGCCGGCTGTACCCGGATGACGCGGGCTTCTGTCCGGTGGACGGCTCTCAGCTAACGAGCGCCACGCAAGTCCCCGTGTTGGCCGACGATCAGGATCCGCGCATCGGTCAGCTGCTCTGTAACCGATATCAGGTGCGGCGTGTGGTCGCCGACGGCGGCATGGGCCGCGTGTACGAGGCCCTCGATATGCAGGCGCGCGGCAACGTCGCGCTCAAGGTGCTACATCCGGACGTATCCCGCGACGAGATCGCCGTCGAGCGCTTCAAGCGTGAGTTCGAGGTCAGCAAGATGCTGCCGCACGATCACATCGTGGACGTCATCGACTTTCAACCGACGAGCGATGGCAGCTACGTTCTGGTGATGGAGTTTTTGTATGGCGAGGAGTTGCGCGCCACCTTGAAGCGCGAAGGCGTCATCCCCCCCGGACGCCTGGTGCGCATTCTCAGCCAGGTGGCGATTGGTCTGGACGAGGCGCACGCCCGGAAATTCGTGCACCGCGACTTGAAGCCGGACAATCTGTTTTTGTGCCAAACGAGCGAAGGCGATATCGCAAAGCTGTTGGACTTTGGGTCCGCCAAAGACAAACACGAGTCGGCTAAAAAGCTGACCGTGATGGGCACCACGATCGGGTCGCCGTTTTACATGGCACCCGAGCAGGCGCAGGGCCTGGACACGCTCGACCAGCGCGCAGACGTATGGGCTCTGGCCGCCATCACCTATGAGTGCGTGGTGGGTCGCGTGCCATTCATCGGCAACAATGGCCCCAGCATTTTGCTGGAGATCCTAACCAAGGAACCCAAGTTGCCGAGCGAGGCGGGCCGGGGTCAAAAGTACCTGGTCCCGCCTTCGATGGATCGCGTGATGACGCACGCCTTGAAAAAGCTAGCCGCTCTGCGCATCGCGTCCACGGGCGCCTTGGCCGATGCGGTCGGTGCCGCCTACGGGCTCACTGGCAACCATTCGGAATGGGCCAAAACCAGTGAGGCGGAGCTCGTTGCGCGCGTAGACGCGGCATTGCCTGGCTTGATGCTTGAGACCTCGCCCAAGGCGGCGAGCGTCGCCGATTCGTTCTTTGGTGAGTCCGACAGCTTGGACACGTTGGGCGACCCGTTCGAAGCCGGCCGGGCTCCCGCGTCGCCTGCGGCCGCCAACCCGTTGCCGGCAAGCGCTCGAGCCGAGCCGGTCGGTAGAGCTTCGGCGGGGTATGTTCAATCCACCGAATCCCTGGCACCGTCGAGCGACTACATCGCTGGTGTTCCAAAGCGCTCCAGCAACGCGCTGGTGTTGATCGCGGTCGGGGGCGGCGCGCTATTCGTGGGTATCGCGCTGGTCGTCATTTTCATGCTCGTCCGCTGAGCGTGGCGTCGGGCCTTGGTCGCCTGGTTCGCTAAGAACCGGTGTGGTATTCCACACGTATGGTAAGTCCGCTCAGCGCGCGTGCCGCGCTCGTCCTCGCGCTGTCCGCCGTGTCAGCTTGTAAGAACCAAGCCCCGCCGGCTGCGGAGGCCACCACGGCGGCCACCGAACCGAGCGCGTCGAGCCCACCGAGCTCCAGCTCCGGCGCTCCGGTTGCGGTCGCTACGGATTCGGCCGCCGCTCCAGCTAGGGCTGCGGAGAGCAGGTACAGCGAGGCAGGCTTCGATTTGGTGCTTCAGCCGAAGGGCGACTACGCATCTGGAAAAGCGGCCGAGGTAGATGTCGTGCTGTCGGCCAAGCCGCCGTTTCACGTGAACGACAAGTACCCCTACAAGTTCAAGCTCAAGGACGCACCGGGCCTCACGTTCGCAAACATGGTGGTCACGAAGGACTCTGTGAAGTTCGAGCCCGCTCGCGCTACCGTACCCGTCGCGTTCACGCCCACCAGCCTGGGCAAGCACACCGTATCCGGTCAGCTTTCATTTTCGATCTGCACCGATGACAAATGCATGATCGAAAAGCGCGATCTAGCGCTGGAGATCGAGGCCAAGTAGCGGCCCTGCGAAGCGTGATACGCTGAGTCTCATGCCCGAGCGGATTCTCGAAGAATTAGCGCGTATCGCGCTCGCGGTGCAGAAAGAGTTCAAGGAAGAGCGCCGGCTCTTGTCCTTTCGTGAGTATCTCGCGCTGTTCGCCACCGACTCGGTTCGGCACTCACGGGATGCCTCGCGCTATTTGCGCGACATGTTCGACCACTTCGGCCGTGAGACCGTGCTTCGGCCGTGGGGTGAGCTTTCGCGGTTTCGGTTATTCGATCTGCCGTTCCTCGAGCCGGGCGAGGCGCGTTCGGACGCGCTCGTGGGGCAAGAAGCCGTGCAAGCGGAGATTTACCGAACGCTCAGTAATTTCGCACGCGAGGGCCGCGCGAACCGCGTGCTGCTACTGCACGGCCCGAATGGCTCGGCCAAGAGCACCGTCGCCGCCTGCGTGGCCAAAGCCTTGGAACATTACTCGGTCCTCGACGAAGGCGCGCTGTACCGTTTTCATTGGGTATTCCCGACGCAGGCCACTTTGCGCGGGTCGATTGGGTTCGGTGGCAAGCGCGCGCAGGGCTCGGCGGACGACAACAGCTACGCTCACCTGCCGGACGAACAAATCGACTCTCGGCTGTTCGTCGAAGTTCGGGATCATCCACTGTTCTTGATCCCGCTGGCCGCGCGCAAAGAGCTGCTGGAGCGCATGTTCAAGGATCGAAGGGCGTCCGAGCCCCCGCCTGCTTGGATTCTGCGTGGCACCCTCTCGCACAAAAGCCAGCAGGTGTACGAGGCGCTGCTCACGAGCTACGGCGGGTCCCTGGACGAAGTGTTGCGTCACGTGCAGGTCGAGCGCTATTTCATCTCACGGCGCTACCGGGTGGGCGCGGTCACGCTAGGCCCGCAGCTGTCGGTCGACGCGGGCGAACGCCAAGTCACGGCCGACCGCAGCCTCGGTGCACTGCCCACCGCGCTGCAATCCGTGACGCTGTTCGAAGCGTTCGGCGAGCTGCTCGATGCAGCGGGCGGCTTGCTGGAATTTTCGGACCTGCTCAAGCGCCCGCTGGACGCATTCAAGTACTTGCAAATCACTGCGGAGACAGGAGAGGTGGCGCTCCGTTCGCAGAACGTGCAGGTCAACTGCGTCATGCTCGCGAGTGGCAATGAGGTGCATTTGAACGCGTTTCGGGAGCATCCCGAGTTCGAAAGCTTTCGTGGTCGGCTGGAGCTGATCCGTGCGCCTTATCTGCTGAGCTGGCTGGACGAGCAGCGCATTTACGACGCGCAAATTGCGTCCCAAGTACAGAAGCACGTCGCCCCCCACGCCACGCGCATGGCGGCGATGTTCGCGGTGCTCACGCGCATGCGCCGGCCCACTAGCGAGCGCTATGAAAAGCCCCTGCAAGAGCTGGTCACCGAGCTCACCGCGATCGAGAAGCTCGATCTGTACGCCAGCGGGACGGCGCCGGCGCGCCTCGACGACGAATCGGCGAAGTCACTGCGCGCCTCGATCGGGCAGCTGTATCGCGAGAGCGAAGCCTATCCCATCTACGAAGGCAGCATTGGAGCCAGCCCGCGCGAGATGCGCACGGTGCTGCTGGACGCGGCCCAAGACCCCCGTTACGACTGCTTGTCGCCGCTCGCGGTGCTGGCCGAGCTAGATCGCTTGTGCGAGCGAACGAGCGAATATAATTGGCTTCAGCAAGAGCGCTTGGCGGGCGGTTACCATGACCATGTGCTCTTTCGAAAGGCCTTGCACGCTCGCCTGCTCGATTCGTTCGAGGACGAGTTCCGCGTCGCGAGCGGGTTGGTCGACGAAACACGTTATAGTGATTTGTTCGACCGCTACGTGACGCACGTGAGCTATTGGGTGAAGAGAGAGAAGTTCCGGAACCCATTGACCGGTCAATACGAGGAGCCGGACGAGCGCATGATGCGCGAGGTGGAGGCCCTGCTCGGTTCGCCCGACAAGCCAGAGGATCTGCGCAATGGCTTGATCGGGACAATCGCGGCCTGGGCCATCGATCACCCGGACGAGCCGCTGGACAACGCGCGCGTTTTTTCGTCTCAATTGCGTCGCCTGCGAGAGTCTGCGTTCGCCGAGCGTCGCGTCGCGGTAGCGACGCTATGCCGTGATCTCGTCGCGCTCTTACGCGAGGATGGCAGCGGTCTGAACGAGGCGCGCCGCGCGGCGGCCGAAAAAGCACTCGCTGTGCTCCAGGCTCGCTTCGGATATCAGCGCGGTTCCGCAGGTGATGCGGCGGTGGCGTTGGTCCGCGAGCGCTTTCTAGACGTTCGCAGCTGAGCGGGCGGAGTGGTGAGCGCCGACGCAGATCTGGGGAACACCAGCGGCTCGCCAGCCCTCGGGTTGTGGTCGTTGCTCGCGCTCGGCATCAACGGCATCGTCGGTGTGGGCATCTTTTTCACGCCGAACCTCGTAGCGGCCCTCGTTCCCGGCGAGCGCGGCGTGCTCGTCTACGGTTTGACGTTGCTTGCGCTCCTGCCGGTGGCGCTCTGCTACGCAAAGCTCGGTTCCCGCTTCGACAAAGACGGAGGCCCCTACGTGTGGGCCTGCTCCGCATTCGGCGAACGGGTCGGCTTCGTCGTCGGTTTTGCCGCGTATGCCTCGGCCGTGCTGAGCACGGCGGCGGTGATCGCGGGCCTGGGTGAGTACACGGCGCCGCTTTTGGGTTTCAGCCACGATAAAAGGCTCTTTTCTCTGCTTGCCGCCGTCGTTTTTGCGCTCGTCGCGAGCGTCGGGCTAAGGCCGAGCGCTTGGGTCTGGTCCTCGTTGACGGTGGCTAAGCTCTCGCCGCTTCTGCTGCTCGTGGCTATCTATCTGCTTGGCGCGCACGCGTCGGTAGGCTCGCCGCCGAGCACGGGCGGCGTCGCCTGGGGTCGCGCCGTACTAGTTCTGGTGTTCCCGATGCAAGGCTTCGAGATCGTGCCCGTGCCCGGATCGCACGTGCGCTCTGCGAGTCGCGCGATCCCGATCGCCACGATCTTTTCGCTCGTCCTATGCGCCGGCCTATACGCTCTCTTGCATTGGGCCTGCGTGCGTTCCTTGCCTAATCTTGCCCGGGTCGACGCTCCGTTGATCGCCACGGCGAGCTCGCTCGGTGGGGCGCGGTTGGCCGGCCTAGTCAGCGCTGGCAGCAACGTGTCGGCGGTCGGCATCGCGTTCGGTATGATGGCCATGACGCCGCGCTACTTATCTGCGCTCGAGACCACGGGCGGCAATGCGGCCAGCGCATTTTTAGCCGCTGAAACCGGTCAACAGGTCCCGCGGCGCGCGCTGTTCGTGACGCTGGTTTTGGTCGTGGTGTTGCTTTCGGTCGGCGCGCTCGGCCGGCTCTTCGTGCTCTCCAGCGTGGCCGTGTTGTTTCAGTATTCCGTCAGCGTGCTTTCGCTTGCCTACCTTGCCGTCACGCGTCAGCACGGGCTCACGCTTCGGGAAGGGGCCTCTGCCCCGCTCGCACTTCTGGCGCTCGGCTTGGTGGCTCGTGCCGTGGAAGTGGGCGAGCTCGTGGTCATGGCCGGCATTCTCGCCGTCGCAGTTCTGCTATGGTTCGTGCGTGTGAGGCTTCGCCGATGACCTGGTTCGATACGCACTGCCACCTAGACGATGAGCACAATCCGGACGGCGTCGAGGCGGCGCTCGAGCGCGCCCGGCAGGCGGGCGTTACCACGTTCCTGTGTGTCGGGGTCGGCGGCCTGGCGCAGGCGGAACAAGCCCTGGCCCTGAGCGAGCGGCACTCAGACGTTTTCGCCTCCGTGGGCGTTCATCCCCACGACGCCGCCCGCGACGGGCAGTTAAATTTCGAGCGCTGCTGGGCGCACCCGCGGCTGCTTGCGGTGGGTGAGGTCGGGCTCGACTACCATTACAATCACTCGCCGCGCGAGACGCAGGTCGAGGTTTTTCGGCAATTCATCGCGCTGGCTCGCCGCGCACACAAGCCGCTGATCATCCACACCCGAAACGCGGCCGAAGACACGCTTCAGATCCTGAAGTCGGAGAATGCGCGCGACGTTGGTGGCGTGATTCACTGCTTCAGTGAGGATCGCGCGTTCGCAACCCGCGCGCTCGATCTCGGTTTTTACTTATCTTTTTCTGGCATCGTCACGTTCAAGACCGCGCGCGCCATCCAGGACGTCGCGGCGTGGGCGCCATCCGATCGAGTTCTGGTCGAGACGGATAGCCCGTACCTGGCGCCGGTACCGATGCGCGGAAAGCGCTGCGAACCGGCCTTCGTCGTGCACACTGGCGCCCACGTAGCGGGGCTTCGGAACGTTGAGCAAGCGGACTTTGCCGCGCTCACGACCGAGAACGCGCGCCGATGTTTTCGAGTACCTGTGGCCGGCAGCTGAAATTCTGCCAGGCTTTGCCCAATGGCTCGACGCTGGGTCGCTTCGGGCGCATTCGTAGCGTCGGTCATCGGCCATGTGCTCACGCTGGCCTGCGGGGCCCTGATGCTGTCGCAAGCGCGACGGGATCGTGCAATCGAGCAGGAAGCGGCGCTGCGCGCACGAGACTCGACGACGCTGGACGTGGAGCTGCCGCGCTTCGATTCTTCGACCTTCGACAATGAGCGGGCGGCTGACGCCCCGGAAGCCGCTCGCGCGCCGCCGCCGCCACCTGCTGGCGGCGGTCCCCTGGAACGTCATCCCGACACCGACCGGGTGGGCCGCGGCGGCTCGCGGGCTACGCTTGTCTCTGCAACCAACCTCGACAGTCACATCGACCCGCTCAATTTGGAAACGGAGGTATTGACTCACCTCGACCGCAGCCAGGTCCAGCGCTTGCGCACGGCCGCGGACCGTCGCTCCTGGGACGATCATCGCTCCACCCCAATGCCGATGGAGCTGACGTTCTTGGCGACGGGTCCAGGCGCGCTACGCGAGCGGCGTAAGGTCGCAAACGCCGCGCTCGGCTCGTCAGGGGGCGGCCCCGCGTCGCCGCTAGGGGGCGCGCCGGGCGGAGCACTGCGCGACGTGGGCTTGGACAGCGCCGAGCCGTCCGGCACAGCGGTCGCAGGCTCGTCAAAGGCGGTGCCGCTACAAGGCGCGGTGGGCGCCGCTCCCGGCAACGTGCCCGTGCGCGGGGCCGCCGTCCTGCTTGCGCGACCCTGGGTCATGCGCGCCCGCCCCGCGTTGCCTACAGACATGCGCGCGCGCCCCAATGACACGGAGGACAGCTCGCAAGCCGTGGCGGCGCGCGTTGCTTCGCTAATTCACGCTAGCACCATCGGGGCGCCGGCTGGCCCTGGCGTGGGTGGTGAGCCCAGCGGCGGCCTGCCCGGTCGGTCGGGGAGTGAAGGCATGGGCTCGCACTCCACGCCCAGCGGCTTCGGTCCAGGCCTAGATGCGTTGAACGATCCCGGCATCCAAGGCTTCATCGCCGGGCTGAAACAGCGCGTCGACGAACAACTCCGGCGCTCGTTCCCGGACTGGGCGATCGCCGAAGGGCGTAGCGGGCACGTGATCTTCGAACTTGCCCTCGCCGCCGACGGCCGCCTCGAGCGCGTGCGCATGGTCCGCCCAAGCGGCATCGACGAATACGATGGCAACGTACTCACGTTCGTGCGCCGCATTCCGTCGTTCGGTCCGTTGCCAAAGGCGCTGGGCCAGCGCGCCCTAATCACCATGAGCTACGACTCACTGAACCACGTCGTCGGTCGCGAAGGCCCGGGCCCAGGCAGCTTTGGCCAATACAGGGCAGCACGAGCACCATAATTCGGGTCAGCTTCGAAGCCGACAGCGCCCCCCTTTTCCGCGGCTTGACAGCCCAAGCCCAGCCCGACCATATTCCCGCCGCCCGCAAGCCGAAGTAGCTCAGTTGGTTAGAGCACGCGCTTCATAAGCGCGTTGTCCCCGGTTCAAGTCCGGGCTTCGGCACCGCAAAATCTTCCTGGGTTTCGTTTTCTGATTCGCCCGACTGAGCACGGCTCATTCCTCAGTTTGAGGAAGCGGCTCCGCCGGCATCTCCTCGTGCGCACTGCCCGCTCTCGCTTCTCGACCTTGGCATTCTTCGAAAGCCGAGCGTGCGGCAGACGTTCTCAGGCAGGAATGTCCATCCGCCAAAGTTCCCCGAGCGCCGTGGCGGTAATACCAAAGTTGCTGATCAGCGCCCGCGAGCCGAATGCCAGCCGAGATGTCGTTGGGACGCGCAGGCATTGTTGCCCGGATGCTCCGGCGTTGGCCAGCTCTTGTAAGATGTCTCGCACGTCTAGGGCCGTGATCTCGTTGGCGTACTTAGGAACAAGGGCAGGGAGGCGTGTGGCTTCCGGCGCACGAGCTCGCCGTCGTTTCGAGGCGCTCAGCAACCCAGAAAAGCGCGGCGCTTCATTGGCCACGGGCGTTCGCTTTTGTGGCGCGAGCTGAAGGGCTCCATCAGCGACAAGCTTTATCTCGATTGCACAGGACCCGCTGCCCCAAAGTGCAAAAGAAGGCCTATTTCACGGTTGGGGTGCTCGAAAGGGCGTGTCGAACCGTGAACCCCAAAGCCTGACGCCGATGTCGGAGCGCGGATGCCCAGGCATCAAGTCCGCACATCGCCGTTGTCGACCCAGTTCAACTTGGTAAGCTTTCTAAGGTTCTACTTCGGCAGGTGAAAGACGCAGCGGCTCTGCGGTGTTCGTACTGCCGCTTGTACTGTTCTAGGACTGGGACGTCGAAGCAGCACAAGCAAGGTGATTCCAGCGGGCGAGTGCTTGTCGTAACTCTCTGAGCTCCCCCCGGAACCTCGACCGTCGAACCACGCCAGCACGAGCGCGCGGCTCGGCTGGTCCGAGATTCGCGTGAAACGCCATTGTTTTGTTATGGTTGGATAACGACGCTGCGCTGGATCGATGGTTTTTTAAAACGCTCGCCGCTTCTACGTTTTGACTGAGCCGAATTCGAAAGTGCGCCGCATTAGGTAGTAACCGATCGAATCGGGGAGGTCTTCATGAAACATACTCGTACTTTTTCAGTCAGCACGTTGGCGCTGGTCGGTCTTGCCGCCGCTGCCGTTGCTTGTAGCGGCGGATCAGATAGCTCAGCTGGCCCTGACGGCGTTGCCGGCAGCAGCGCCGGGGCTCCGGTCATATCGGCCGCCGGCGCGGGGGTCGGCGGCGGCACGCCAGCCGGCAGTGCGGGCACCGGCGTGAGTGCTGGCGGCGCGCCTGATGGAACTGCCGGTGCCCTGCCAACCGCCGGTGCGCCCGCCGCTGCTGGCGGGGCTGGCGGCATGGTCGGCGCAGCAAGCGGAGGGTCCGCCGGCCGCGGTGGTGGGGGAATTGGTGGAGGGGGAGTTGGTGGTGGTGCTGGAGCCGGCGGTACCGGTGGCTCGGCCGGGAGCGGCGGCAATACAGTCGGGGACTTCGGCGTGATCTCCTGTCAGCCGGCGTTCGAGACCGCCTGCAAGCCGAACATCAATTTCGTCAACGACGACCCGAACGATCGCGGCAAGATTTTTACGGACGCCGTGCCGGATATCAGCACGACCGAAAAGGACCTCGCGTGCACGGTGTGCTCGATGCTGTTTCGACAGCCCAGCGAGCTGCCGCAGCAACCGAAGACGATCACGGTCCATCTGAGCTCCACCTATGGTGGCGTCGCGGCAACCACCGCCACCAACGCCAACATCGAGTTCAGTCTGGCCTACATCAAGAGCTTCGCCGCTGGTAAGAGCGCAGCCCTCATCAAACAAGAGATGCTCGGCGTGTTGCAGCATGAGACGGTACACGTATATCAATTCGGCTCCGGCAACGCAGACGGCCACTACGGCTCCAACGGCACCGGTGAGGGCATGGCTGACCTGGTGCGTACACGCACGGGTTACTATCAGCGAAACCGCTGGGTCAAAGGCGGCTCGTGGCACGATCCATACACGACCTCCGGCTTCTTCTATTCATGGCTGACCGGGCCGTGCGCATTCCACAAGGAGAATTACCCGCAACACGACCTCAACCTGCCGTACAAGCTCGACGAGGCGCTGAAGGGCACCAGCGGCGACGGCGCTTTCACCGCGGTAGACAAGCTACTTACGGCAACTTTCGGCAAGAACGCCGATGCCTTGTGGACCCAGTATCAGAGCACTGCGTTTTAGAGTCGGATCGGACCGTGACTCCCGGAGGGCCAGGTGACGCTCACCCGGCCTTTCCCATTTCTCATCAGCGCGCACAAACGTCACCGACCGGAGCACCCGAGCCTTGAACCGGAGTTGGAGGCGAAACGCACTATTGGCGGCGGCTGTACATGTTCTGGCGCCAGCCGCGCTGTGTTGTGGGACGTTGCTGTATAGTTGTGGAAACAGTACGCCCGCATCTGACTCCTCGCCGGCTGAGCCGCTGGAGCGTGCTCGGGTCCGTACGGATCGCGCTGGTGTCGACGCCATCCGCAGCGCCCTTGGCGGGCTCCCGAGCACCCGCATCGAGCAGAAGCCGAGTTCGCCACTTTTCACGCTGCACCTGACGCGCGCGGAGCTGACGCGCGCGTCACAAGCCATGCATTCAACACTGAACCGCTGCGGCGGCTTCATTCTGGACGGGTACGGCGGCGTCAAGACAGAGCCCCCCGCTCAGTTCCCAGGTGCGTTCGTGCCGCCTCTGCCGCCACTTGACCAGGCGCGTTCTCTCTCGAGCCCATACGCTATCGACAATGGCGTCACCGTCGATGCGCTACTGAAATCGTTGCAGGAGTCCAATCTGCTCTCGACGATTCAAGAGCTCGCCGCCATGCCAACACGGTTTCACGAGAGCGAGAGCGGGCTCCAAGCATCGCTTTGGATGCGCGACCGTTTTCAAAAGCATGTGGGAGTGCGAACAGACGTCTCGGTCGAGCTCATCGACCACGTCAAGACGCCGCAGCAGTCGGTCTCGTTGACCATCCGCGGAGCGAGATATCCAGACGAGCTCGTGATCTTGGGCGGGCATCTAGATTCAATCAATATTCAAGGCGGCAACGCGCCGGGTGCCGATGACAATGCGTCGGGCATCGCCGTGCTCGATGAGGTCGCGCGCGTTGCCCTCGAGCTCGGTTATGTGCCGGACCGTACCGTCACTTTTTACGCTTACGCAGCGGAAGAAGTGGGCCTAATAGGCTCCTCGGAAATAGCGGCGGCTTTGGCGCGGAAGAAGACCAATGTCGTTGCCATTTTGCAACTGGACATGACCAATTATAGCGCCGCTGCCCAGCCCTATTTTGGCATCGTGACTGACTTCACGGACGACCGGCTGAATCAATTCGCTGAACAGCTGATTGACCAATACGTCGGCGTGCCGTGGAAGTTGACGCGCTGTGGTTACGCTTGCTCGGATCACGCGGCATGGAACCAAGCTGGGTTCCCCGTTCACTTCGTGCACGAGTCGACGACCAACGAGAGCAACACCAAGATACACACCGCCGATGACACGCTCGCGCTCAGCCGCGGATCGGTCTCTCACAGCATGCACTTTGCCAAATACGCGGCGGCGTTCATGGCGGAGGCGGCCAAAGGTCAGCTTGGCTTTCGCCGTTGCGATCCGGCGAACACCTGCCTCAGCGGCGAGGAATGCCAGTTCGGTCACTGCGCGCCGTCCATCGCTGGTAGCGCCGGCACGAGCGGGCTCGCCGTGGGCGGCAGTACGGGAGGCCCTGGGTCACGCATCAGCGATACATCGGGCGCGCCCGGCATGTCTCCGGTTTCCGCTCAGGGTGGTGCATCGGGTGTCGCCGGCACGGCGCCCGTCCGAGACCTCGCAGCGAGTAGGAATGAAGCCGGCGGCGCCTGCGGAACGGCTCCTGGCGGCCGTCGATCGGCGTGGGCAGTAGCGTTAGGCCTGAGCGCTTTGGCAGCTCACCGTCGTCGTCGCCGCGGCGCTCGCAAAGTGCCAAACGGAACATGAATCCCTCGCGCCGAAGCAGAGGGCCGCAATTCTCGGGTAACTACGCAGCAAGGGCTCGTTGTGTTAGTCACCTACGTTTCGCCCGGATCCGAGGTCGCCCGGGTATTTCTCGAGCTGTTGAAATGGCACGAATGCATTCAAGACCCACCATGCGGCGCACCACGCTCCTACGCCAAGTCTGCGTCGTTTTTGGCGCCGTGCTCGTCATCTGCTGCCAGCACACGCGTCAGTCAACGCCCGGCAAAGGGTCGGCTGACCCTACCAGTGAAGATGTCGCGTGCATTGCCCCGTTCATCATTCGCGCGTGCGCAACGTCCGGCTGTCATGACGCCCTCACCAAGCAAAACGGTTTAGATCTTTCCAACGGCAAAGATATTTACGAAAGTATCGTCAATCGGAACGGGCTAGATCGGTGCAACAACGCATTACGTGTGCGCGTCGTGCCGGGCAGTCCGGAATCGAGTTACCTCATGGATAAGGTAACTGGCAAATTGGCGTGCGTCGGCATTTTTTCTCGTGCCATGCCACCTCCACCAGACGCGCCCCTCTCGTCTTCGGAGATCGCGGTGCTGCGCGAGTGGATAACGCGTGGCGCCTCACGGGACTGCCGAGTGGGCGACTTCGGAGCGGGGGGCGCTGGTCCGACAGCCGGCGGGGGTAGCTCGGGAATGAGCTCTGGCGGTATGTCGGCATCGGGCAATGGCGGAGCCGGTTCTGGCGGCGACGCCGCAGACGCCTCGGCGCCGCTCGACGATCCCTTCGAGTGCACTCCCAATAAACCCTGCGAGCCTAATTCAATTTGTCTCTCCGGGGACTGCGCCTACACGGGCTCGTGCATCCCTCACTCGATGTTTTATCCGCAGTCGTCAGACGACCCGCAGACCTTCCTGCTGCATCCATGTCCGATGCAAATGGTGCCTTACTGCGACTGCAATGGAGTGACCTTCCAGGCGCGCGATACCTGCGCCGATCGGCCGTTCGTACATCGCGGTGCTTGCGGCGACGGTTACAGTTGTGACAAGTATCGAGTCCACTGCGACACCCCTCGCCCGGCATGTCCAACGAGTCAAACGTCTGCCGTGGTCGATGGCTGCTTCGGTGCGTGCATTCCGGTGGGGCAATGCAGGTGCGAGTACAGTTTCAACTGCCCAGAAGGGTACACCTGTGATCTCACGACATCGAGCTGCGTGGTCGCACCTCCTGATGGTGGTGCTCCGTAACATGAAAACGCCAATCGATCTTCGCGCCGGTCTCTTGTTACTTTCGTTCGGTATCATCAGCGGTTGCGGCAACCCACTGGGGGACGGAGCTTCCACAAGTGACAGCACGAACGGGCCGGCCACGGCTCACTTCAGCTTCTTTTATACGAGCCTCGCCGCCATGCGGCGCTTGTCGAAGAGCAATGTGGGTTTCGGCGGTGACCTGCGGTTTGGCATGCCGACGGGAATCGAAGGCGCCGACAAGATATGCCAAACGATCGCGGAAGACGAAGGCTTCAACGGTCAAACCTGGCGCGCGTTTCTGAGCGCAACCACGGGTCCGGACGGCCGCGCCGTGCAAGCCATCGACCGGATCGGCGAAGGCCCTTGGTATGACCGGAATCTGCGTCTGATTGCGTCCGACATCGGCGGCCTCGTTGCTGAGCGTCCACGGGGTGATCCGGCAGTGGTCAACGACCTCCCGGACGAAAGCGGAAACGCAACCAGCTCGCTCGGCTCGACGTGGGATGCGATCACCGGCTCGAACAAGCTTGGCAGGATCTACTATCCGGATAACCCCGAGCATACTTGCAACAACTGGACAGATAACACGCTCGAGAACGTGCAGGTGTTCTGCGGCCACGCTTGGCTCGTGGGCGGAGTGGATAATTGGATCGAGGCACATCCCGAACGCAGCTGTAAGCCCGGCGTAGATCTCAAATCGAATGGTGCAGGAGACGGCAGCAGTATCGGTTCGAGCGGGGGTTGGGGCGGCTTTTACTGTTTTGCTCGCTGATCCATGTTTTTGCTTCCGCTCGTGTTGGCGCATGAAAACGCTCAACCGGACGTGATCCGCGTCTCTCGCGCGCTCGTGCAAGCGCGGCTCGAACAAACCAGCGAACAGACTTCGCCGGGGCTCGAGCGGCTCGTGCGAAACAACTATCCGAGCCCGTCACTGCAAGCGGACACCTTGCGCACTATCCGTGACACGGCTCGGGCGCGTGATGGCATGCAACTCCGGCGCGCGTGGCTCGAAGTCGAAGCCAACCCGCTGCCCGATCTTCACGGCGAGCTCCGCTTGGACCTGGCACGATTGTTCCGAGATGATCGAGCGCTAGCAGTGTTCGAGGTCGGGTTCGCTCAATATTCGTTTACTAAAGGACTCGCTTTGGCCGCCGGCCTCTTCGAGCTCCCGTTCTCGTTGTTCGAGCTGGTGCACGATCCTGAATTCGAGCTAGCCGAGAAGGGCCCAGCCCACGAGCTGCTTGAGCACCTGGGCTATGCGGGCAGCGACGTCGGAGTCATGTTGACGGTCCGACCGGTGCCGCAACTGACCCTCTTGACCGCGGCCACGAGTGCGGGCGCAGTCGGCGCGCAGACATCAGCGAGCCCGGGTTTATTCGTGGGGCGTGTGGTTTTCGAACCGTGGGCAGGTTTCCGTGTCGGCGCCGGTGTGAGTAGCAGGCCGACGACCGTTCAGACGTGGTTCGAAGAATACCGCTTCCGGTACCAGGCGGCTGACAGCGGTACCGCCTACGCGGCGGACGCCACGTTGACCTCGGGTCGTTTGACTCTCCGAACCGAATTCATGGCCGGTCGTCGTACCGACAATGACGTGGTGACACCGCTATTGCTGCGTCGCGGTGCCGCGCGCAACTTCGCCGCTGGTTGGGTCATGGCCTCATTCAGGCAGCAAGTCGGTCGCACCTTCGTGACACCCGCGTTCCGTGCGGAGTACCTGGACGCGGATCGGGAGCATAGTCAGACTGGCGGGATCCTGTACTTCAGCGCGGGAATCAACTTCGACTTCTCCGAGCGGTTTCGAGTGCTGTGGGATCTCTCGCAACACTATGTTCAGCCCGGAACACTCAATTGGAACTTCGACATCATCCGCTTCGATACCGACTACCTCACCGGCGCGCTCCAGCTTCAGGTCAAGCTCTGACGCGCGGTGCGGCAGCGCAATCCCTCAACGTGAATCTGCGATGGTCAACGCCGCGCCCGAGCTGATCCTTTTAGCCGCCACGCGACCGGAGCGCGGCGGGTGGGCTTCGGCACTCAGAAATTCTTCTGTCATTGGTTGATGGTTCGACGACGCACTTGCGGAGTGCTGCTCGGATGTTTGCGCACAATGTAGCTGGGACACGGTCCCGGGCTGGAAAGATCTACGGATCTGCGTGTATCCACTTCGGGTTCGTCGCGACGTTTTTGCGTTTTCGTATCGCGGTGCGTATTGCTCGGAAGTGAGACAGACTGTCTTACGATGGATACAAACTTTGGTTGGCTTCGTTGGCAGCGGAGCGTTCTCGGAGGAAGCGTGCGGGCACGGCTTGGCCTTTCCAAGCGGCCTCGCCTGAGCAGAGCGTGTGCCAAGAGCTTCGCGCTGTTGGCAGGCTGTGTGGCGGCTCCGTTATTGGGCGGGCTGATGGGCTGCGGCGGTAACAGTGCGTCGGACTCGCAGGTTTCGGGGGTTAGCGGCTACCACGGTGGCACGCTCGCGGGCGGGTTCAACCTTCCGCCGGACGTCGGCACGAGCGGCGGGGCAAACGGCAGCGGAGGCAGCGGAGGCAGCGGTTCGCCGGCTCCCTACATGTTGCCGGTGGACTTTACGAGGGGAGAGAAGGGCGGCTACAAACTAGGCGCTGCCATCAATCCAGCTTCCACTGGTTCGGCCGGGGCCACCGGCTCGGGCGGTGGGGTCGGGAGTGCCGGTTCTAGCAGTGTCAGCACCGGCTGCGGCACGCAGATCTTGGGCATCGTGCGCGACTTCAAGGGCGACAACGAGATGGGTGGCCATCCGGACTTCGAGCATTTCGCCGGCACCAGCCCTTCACTCGGCATCGTCAAGCCCGCCCTCGGCGCGGATCAGAAGCCGGTCTACGCAGGAAACGGTCCGATCTACGATCCTTCGAATGGTCAGCAGACGACCGATCAGACGCATTTCGACCAATGGTACCGCGCCACGCCAAACGTGAATAAGCCGTTCGTCGTCTACTTTTACTTCGAACCGAATGGCGGCGTGCTCACCTTCCAAAGCACGGCCTTTTTTCCGCTCGACGGCGCAGGCTGGGGAAACACTCCCGGTAAACCTCACAATTTTGGGTTTACCACGGAGGTTCACACCCGATTCAATTACAAGGGCGGCGAGACTTTCGCGTTTACGGGGGACGACGACCTATGGGTGTTCATCAACCATAAGCTCGCGATCGATCTGGGCGGGCTCCACCAGCAACAGAGCTCATCGATTTCGCTCGATCAGGAAGCGGCCAAGCTCGGCATCAGCGCGGGCAGCGGCTATGATCTCGATCTGTTTCACGCCGAGCGTCATTCGAACGCATCGAACTTCCGCGTGGATACGAACCTCGAGTTCACGAACTGCGGCACGATCGTCGAGGAGCCACCGGTCAAGTAGCAGAGCGCGCCCAGCTGCGGTTCTGTCGATACGCGCGAGCGCCCGGCCCGAGGCACTCGCGCGGGCGTCGCGTCAGTTGTTGCCGAATAGGTCCTGGATCTTCGAGTCCAGGGCGATGGCGATCTTGTACAAGCTCGAGATAGACGGGCTCGACTCGGCACGTTCGATCTGCGACAGGAGCGAGATGCTGAGGCCGGTGCGACGGCTCATCTGCTTGAGCGTGAGCTCCTTCTCCTTGCGCATGGTGCGTATCGTGTCGCCGATGATCTTGTGCAGCTGCTCCTCGGGCGTGCGCGCAAGACCCTTCTTCTTCATCACGCGCGCAAGCACTTCGCGGAATTCGTCGACGTTGAAGGGCTTCTTGATGTAGTCGACCGCGTCGAGCTTCATGGACGCGACCGCGGAGTCTAGATTGGGATGGGCGGTGAAGATAATCACCGCGATGTCGCTGTCGACGGCGCGGATTTTTTTCAAAACCTCGATGCCGTCCATCTTGGGCATCATGAGATCGAGGATCATCACGTGGTAGTCGCCCTGACGAACCTCATCCTCGACGAGGGTCGGATCGCCGAGGGTTTTGACGATGAAACCGTCCTTCTCCAAAAGCGATTGCATGAAGTCGCAGATCGCTTTGTCATCGTCCACGATCAGGATCCGGACGCTCGGTACTTCGATGGGCAAGGCTCGCTCCTCTAGCTGTTCGCGGGGGGTTGCAGTGACACTACAATAGCAAGGTATTTACCACGTTACTAGATTTTTGTTTCTCGCAAATCCGGCCATTCTGAGCATATTTGGTTACGAATTTCAGATGGTTGCGCGAGACCACCAACCAGCCCGCGTGCGACGCTCCCTACGGGGGCAACGCACGTTTGGTCCGAGAGGGCTCATCGCGGGGTGGGCTCCGCGCTTCAGAAAGAGTGTTCGCGGTCGAGCTGGCGCAATCGAGCTCGGCGCGATGTCGCGGCTCTACGCGCGGCCCCCGTCGCTCATCAGAGCTGCGGTCGAACCGCGCGCAAACGCGTATCTGCCAGTCACGCAAGACCGGCGTCAGCTCGCGATAGTAAGAACCAGCGTTTGGCCTTTGTGCGGACCGCCTTCCGCGGCCAAGGTGTCGCCGTCGAATGTTGCAGTCGTGAGCGTAACCGTGATCGGCCCGGCGACGGCGCGCAGCGCCTTCCACGCGGCGGCGTCTGGCGTGTAGTGGTCAGTCGCAGTAAAGACGCGCAGTAGCTTGGCGTTGCTGGGCGTGCCGAACACGAGCAAATAAGCCATGCCCGTGAACCCCGCTGAGCCTGTGTCAGCGAAGCCCGCTGCGCCCGCCGCAGCGAAGGGCGGGTCCGTACGGTCGGCATGCCACGCGAACGGATAGGGCCGCCCCGCTGGCACAGTGGCGGTGCTGGTGGCGGTGGGGTCTGAGGCCGGCGCATCGAACACACCGCCCGCCCAGCCCCAATCGTCTGCCTCGACGCTCACTATCTGTTGCAACGCTAGCTCCGTCACGCCTCCCTGAAGCAGCACGTTAGCGGTCAGAGGATTGGTAGTCGTGTCCGAGTCGGAGCCTGAGGAACAGCCTGGCGCGCCGGCTAACGCGCCGCTCAGAGTGGCCAACAGTAGAGCTCGTTGCAGGCGGGAGGGGAACATCTTGACGCGCAAGCGTAGCGCGGGCCGCGCCGCGTGCGACTTAGTACGAGTCAGGCTTTGAATTGGCTCGGCAAGATCGACGGGCAGCCCATTTGCGGCGCGCGAGATTCTGGCGCGGAGCGACCGCGGCAAAAGCCCGGGGGCCGCCGACCCCCCCCCGGGATCCCCCGGCTGCTACGCGCCGATCACGCCGCAGCCGATGCGCCCGCCCGCGTTGCCGGTGGGTTGGCCACCGTCGTCTCGTTTGGCGTGGATGATGATCGCTTTACCCGCAAACGAATTCGGATCGCCGGCTTTTAGGTTCGCGCCCGGGACCGTGATGTCAATCGAGCCCTTCCCGTCCTTACCAATCGTGAGGTTCCCAAAGTCGCCGAGGTGGCGTTTGGCGACCGTCGGCAATGCGTGGTCGTTGCCTTGCGGATTGAAGTGACCGCCGGCACTGGCTCCATCTGGCGCACTGCAGTCCCCCTTCTCGTGCACGTGGGCGCCGTGGTCGCCACCCGGTGTCACTCCCTCCACCGACAGCAAAACGTGTACGCCGCCTTCGGTCTCCGTGAGCGTAGCCTTACCGCTGAGCTTCGAACCGCTGCGAGCTTCGATCACGACGTCGAGCGTTCGCGGTTCCGACTTGCTGGCTTCTGGTGGCGGCGGAGGCGGCGGAGGTGGCGGAGGCGGCGGCGCTTCGCTGACGGGAGGCGGCGCCGCTGCGGGCGGCTCCGTGGAGCCACCACAACCACTAAGCAGAGCCAGGGCTACAAACCCGAAACTAACGGCGAATGACGATGTCTTCACGTTTACTCCTTCGATGGTGGAGCGTCATAGGGGCGAACGGGTCCGCTGTCGATAGCCATCAACCCTCGGCGAGCCAGCTCTTCGACTCGATATCCGAGCATTCGAAGCACAGGTGTTGTCACGAAAACGCGCTATCGTCCTCCGCAATGCTGCTGAAATGCGAGCGCTGCGGCGCGCCACTCGAAGTCGCAACCGGCAGCGTAGTGCGCTGTGCATACTGCGGCAGCACGACAACGGTTCCGGCTCAGCCGCTGCCGCTCGGCGCATCGCCGTGGCCAGGGTTCGGTAACGCACCCGAGCCGCAGCCTTACGTGCGGCGTGCCACCGGCGCACGGCGGAGCCTGGTCGGCAGTAGGGTCCTCGGCGCCATGACCGCGCTTGCTGTGCTGGGCGGCGTCGCCGTCAGCGTTGTGCTGCGTGTCCTCGTGACGGGCTCGCCGACGCTGCGAGCGCTGAGCCAGGTTGGGGGCCCAGTTCATGGGCTTTCGGCGGGTGTGAGCCCGATTAGTTGGAGCAGCTCTCCGCCTGGTTGCTTGATCGACGCCAATGGCGACGGCATCTTGGACGTCGCGGGTCTCGCCGGCGCTTCCGGGGACAACCGGGCCGTGATCGTCGACGGCAAGTCGGGACAGGTCCTGTTTACGACCCCTGCCGCGAGGGCAACACAGCTTGGCTGCCTGGGCGAAAATGGCTTCTTCGTCGCCGATGCTAATTTTCGAATCGATTTTTTCAACGCCCGCAGTCCATGGGCCAAGACTGAAGTCGTCGCTCGCGACAAGGTGAGTGAATACGGTGTCGGCACGGGCTGCGTGCAGCTCCGCACGGATGATGGCACCACCCAAGGCGTGCAGTTGCCCGGCGGGGCGAGCACGACGTGTCCGAGCAAAGTGCTCCACCGGTACAGCGGCGAGCACACACCCGGAATGATGGGGCTCACTGATTCAGGAACGGAGCTCCGCTTCGGTGCGCGCACGTACGCGCTCACCAAGCGCGCCGCGGGCACCGAGATTTTGACGGTGAAGGTAACCGAGGATGGGCGACCGGTTTGGACGAAGGAGCTGAGCTACGCGAGCTGTACGTTCGGTGCTGCAATTGCGGTATCACCCGGCAAAATCCTGCTCTGGGCGGCGGAGCCGGCGGATCGCAACAAGGGCTTGCTGGTTGCTCTCGACGAGGCGACGGGCAATCACCTGTACGAGCTGCCGATTGCTGATATCGCCAGCAGCAACCCGGAGCTCTTTCGATACAATGGCCAGTACGTGCTGGCGGTAAATTGGAGCGCGCTCCGCGCGTACGAGCCGGCTACGGGCGCCGAGGCTTGGCGCGTCGGGCGTTGAGCTAGGCTCGGTCGCCTCAGCGGCGGTGCTCCGCGCGCCCGGTTTGATCGATGAACACGTCTCGCACGCTCGTCAGATCATCACCCGACAAGAATCCACTTCGCCCAAGGAGCCGCCCGGTCTCCCAATTCGTCAGCCCGAGCTCGGGCCGGTGCCACGCCCACTGGCCGTCTACCCAGCGCGTAAAGGCATTGCCGACGTAAGGCGCCTCGACGGCCTGGTAAAATGCTTCGAAAGCGCCCGGTCGCGCGGATAAAATAGAGGCAACGAAGCGCGGACTATAGCGATTGATCAATGATACGGCGTGCTCGAAATCGCGAGCCACCACCAAGGACAGCTCGGGCTGGCCCTCCCATTCCCATTCCCGGCCAAGCTCCGCTTCACTGATCGAGCTCGTGCCGCTGAGCACCCCCTCGGAGCCCGACACGACCGCCACCTTCGCGGAGAGCGCGCCGAGCACGGCCCGGACGCGGGGCCCCAGGCTTTCGATCGCGGCCTGTTCCAAGACGAGGACGTTCAGCGTGTTGCAGACTTTGCGATCTAGGCTGAAGCGTAAGGCATTCTCGAGGAATTGGGGACTGGCGCTGGCCTCGACGAACATCCAGGCGCCGCCCGTGCCATGAAGTGAAGTCGCGATGCCATGCTGTTTGGCAATGGCTCCGAGCAGCGAGACCGTCCGACCGGAGCCGCGTGCCACCGCCAGCCGCACGGCGCGCTCACAAAACAACGCGTGCGCGGCGGCGTGCTCCTTGCTGCGCACCAAGCTGAGCGCGCCCTCGGGCAAACCGGCCGCGCGCAAGGCAGGCCGCAGCGCATGTTCTTCAATCGCAATGGCGGTTCCAAGGGCGTCTCCACCAATCCGGAACACGGCCGCGTTGCGATTGCGCAGCACGCCTGCGGCATCAGCAAAGACGTTCGGCCGGCCCTCGAAAACGAAGGCGACGATGCCTAGCGGTGCACGCCGACGTTCGATGACATAGCCCGTACCTTGTCGCCGCTCGATCACTTCGCCGACGCGCGAATCCGAGTCGGCCCAACCGCGCAGCCCCGAGATCATGTGCGAGCGCATGCCGGAAGTGAGCTCGAGCCGACCGACGCTGCGGCCGCGAGCGTGCGCGGAAGCTACGTCCGACTCGTTGGCGCGTCGTATTTCTCCGAACACGGCTTCGTTTTCCAGCCGCGCCGCGAACTCCTCGAAGAACAGACGAATGGACTCGTCCTGCACGCCAGAAAGGGCGCTCAAGGCCGAGCTCGCCACGGCTACCGCGTGCTGAGCCGCGGCGGCAGCAGCCCGTGAAATCACGATCAGTTCGCCGAATTCTGATAGTGGCACTACCCGGTCGCCGGCCGCGAGCTCGGGCAGGAGCACGACCCGCTCACCGACTAGGACGTGGATGCTAGGCCCAGAAATCACGCCGGTCTTGTAGCAGACGGGGGCTGGTCCCGCGGCTTCGGAGGAAAACTGTGGCATTTTTTGGGCGCCGGCAATGGCTCGAACCGAGCGTCGAAGGTGACGGGAGGGCGCGCATGCGTTGTAATGGCCACCTTGGCGGAGCCCGACACTCAGACCCCTGGCGCGGCCAACGCACCCGTTCCCTCGCCTCAGGTCGAAGCCCAGACTCGGCTCGAGGGGCTGATGGAGCTCGCCTTCGCGCTCTCAGGAGCGGTGGAAGCTGCGGAGGTCGCAGACCTCGTGGTGGCGCAAGGCATGCGTCACGCCGGCGCCGACATTGCCACGCTGTACACGTTGGACGAGAGCGAGCGCTGCCTCGACCTTCTAGCGCACCGGGGAGTGGCGCCCGAAATCTGGAAGAAGATCGTGCGTATCAGTACGACAGAGGGCAACTCACGAGTCTTGGAGACGCTGAAGACCGGCGTCTCGGTTTGGGCCGAGACCCAACGAGAATATACGGCGATCTTCCCAGAGCTTGCCGGGACGCCAAGCACGGGCGCGCGCGCCAAGGCCTTCTGGTCGGTGCCGCTGATCGTGGAGAGCCGCCCCGTCGGGTTGCTCGGCATGGGGTTTTATAGCGAGCAGCGCTTCTCTGCCGAGGACCGTCGTTTTGCCGAAACGTTCGCGAAGTTGTGTGCGCAGGCGCTGCTGCGCGCCGTACGTCGTGGCCGCGAATTAGTGGCGGAGAAGCGGCGTGCGTTTTTGGCGCGTGCCATGGAGACGCTCGTCTCGTCTCTGGACTTCAACGCCACGCTCAAGCGGGTAGCCGAGCTCGCCGTACCAGAGCTCGCCGATTGGTGCACGATCGACATCCTCGATCCCGTATCGGGTACGCAACGCCAGCTTGCGGTCGCGCATGTGGATCCGGCCAAGGTGGCGTATGCGCACGAAATTGGTCAACGCTACCCTGCAGATTTCGATGCGCCCACGGGCTCACCCCAGGTCATGCGCAGCGGCAAATCGGAGTTGTACAGTGAGATCCCGATGGCGCTCGTAGAGGCGGCCGCCAAAGACGAGGACCACCTCCGGATCCTGCGCGAGCTCAAGCTCGAGTCCGTGATGATCGTGGCGCTACGCAGTGAGGCCGGCCGCACCTTGGGCGCGATTACCTTCATTTACGCGGACTCGGGGCGCCACTACAGCTCAAGCGACTTGAGTTTCGCCGAGGACTTCGCGCGGCGCGCTGCGCTGGCGATCGAAAATGCCCAGGCGGTGTCCGAAGTACGAGCCGCAAGGGCTCGCGAGCGAGCCATGCGCGAGCAGGCGGAGCTCGCTAGCACCGCCAAAGATCACTTCTTGGCGACCGTGTCCCACGAGCTCAGAACCCCCCTGAACGTGATCCTGGGCTGGGCCGTCGTCCTGCGTGAGCGCGGCTTGGGACCGGAGGTGCAACGGGCGCTCGGCGTAATCGAGCGCAATGCGCGCGCTCAGGCGCGTCTGATCGAGGATGTGCTCGACGTCTCGCGTATCATCAGCGGAAAGCTCGCGCTCACGCTCGGCGCAGTCAACGTGGGCGAGGCAGTGCGCGCGGCGGCGCTGGGCATGCGGCCCGCAGTGGATGCCAAGGGCATCAGCTTGCAGGTCGACGAACCGAGCGTCGAGGCCGTGCTCACGATTACGGCGGACGCTGACCGCCTGCAGCAGATTTTGTGGAACTTGTTAACGAACGCCGTAAAGTTCACACCCAAGGGCGGCTCAATCGTGATCTGCGCCGAGCGCATCGGCTCCGAGGTCCAGATCCACGTGAGTGACACCGGTGAAGGCATCCCCGAGCGGGCACTGCGCTTCGTCTTCGACCCGTTTCGGCAAGCCGACAGCTCGACCACGCGCCGACACGGCGGACTCGGTTTGGGGCTGTCACTCGTGAAACAGATCGTTGCCGCGCACGGTGGCACGGTCGACGCTAGTAGCCTGGGCGAGGGACGCGGAGCAACCTTCGTGGTGCACCTGCCGGCGCGCGCTGCCACCGATGCAGTGGCGCGCCCGCTCACGCCTGTCGATCGTTGGGTCGGCGCCACGCCGCAGGCGGGGACACGGCTGCATGGCGTCAGTGTGTTGGTCGTGGACGACGAGCTCGACGCGCGCGATCTAGTTGCCGAGGCGTTCAAAGAAGCAGGCGCCGTCGTGCATTTAGCCGCGTCCGCCAAAGAGGCCTTGTCATTGATCGCAAGCCAGCGTCCGGCCATCTTGGTGAGCGACATCGGCATGCCGCACGAAGACGGTTACACGTTGATGCGCCAGCTGCGGGCCTTGCCTCCCGAGGAGGGCGGACAGATGCCAGCCGTGGCCTTGACCGCCTACGCGCGAAGCCGCGATGCTGAGCGCGCCTTCGACGCAGGCTACCAGCGCCACGTCTCCAAGCCGGTGGACCCGCTCGAGCTAGTGGAGCTCGTGGCTACACTGGTTGGTGTGCCGGCGGCCTAGCCCACGCCCGCGGGGCGAGCTCATCCGTCGACGGTGCGAAACGCCGAAGTAGAGATCACGCGCGGCCCTTGGGCTTGGCTAACTTCGCCTTGCGCGTCGTCTTGCCGAGCAGCTTTCGAGCCCTCGGGCGGATCGCCGCGTGGCCGTGCGCCTGTGCGTGAGAGACCGGATGCGGGTGTGGATGCGGGTGCGAGTGAGGCTCTAAGCCCTCATGCTGATGCAGGCGTCGTCCGTTGGTGCTGAGGCCGAGTGTGCTTTCCGCCACGTACTCTGCGCCGCCCTGAATCACACCGCGCGTGCCCGTCATGCGCTCCGTTACGGCTTTCAGCTCGTCCGAGCGGCCCCGCATGACAATCACTTCCAAGCAGTGCTCTTGGTCCAGGTGTACGTGCATCGTCGAGCGGACCTGTTCTCCGAGGTCGTGCTGCAATGCGGTCAGGCGTTCGGACAGCTCGCGAACATGGTGATTGTACACCAACGTTACCGCGGCAAATGCGGGGACGCCCAGGTCGAGCGCGCTGCGGCTGACCTCGAGCCGGGTCAGATCGCGCAGCAGCTCCGAACGGTTGCAGCCACGCACGGCAGCGAGCGCGTCCAGCTGCTCGATCAAGCTCGACTCCATCGCCACCCCGAAACGAACCAAACTGTCCTTCATGAGGCCGTCAGTCTAACACCCGCGCTACGCTTCGATGCCCGGGCTTATTGCGCAATTGTTGCGGTCGCCGGTGGCGAGGGCGGGATAAAACGCCGGCAGTTGCTCCAGCGCGTTCGGTCACGATCGACTTTGCAGGGGTGCCCGCGTGCCCCCGCCTAGCCCTCGCATCCACAACTGCTGTAATTCCGGGCCCCGTCATGGTCGCCGAGGCCAAGGGCAACGCCATTCGTGACGCGACGCCCAGTGACGGATTTCGCCAGCTTCTAATCGGAACTCAATTTGCCAGATGCGAGCTTCAGCGCGGCGGTGCTGTATAGTAGGCGTATGGGGCAGTGCCGCATTCTACTTGCCGACGATGACCCCACGGTGCAGCGCGCCGTCCAGAGGGTAGCCACGGAGTTTGGGCATCAAGTCCTGCAGGTCAGCTTGGGCAGTGCCGTAGTCTCGAGCGCGCTCACTCAGAAGCCGGACCTGATCGTTCTCGATATCAGCTTCCCGGACGCGGATGGTCGGGACGTGCTGGCCCAGCTCAAGGCCAATGCGTGCACTTCGGGGATCCCTGTGTTGATCTGGTCTGCTCGCCACGATCACGAGAGCGAGCGCCGCATCGCGCTCTCCCTGGGCGCGGAAGACTACGTCGAGAAGACCGACGCCCAGCTGTTGATGCGGAAAATCGAGCGCCTGTTGTTCCGGCTCAAGAGCTCGGGCGACTGACAGCGCGCCAGAACGTGTCACGCCAGTAATAGAGGGTGGTGGGGTCCTCGGGCCAGGGCGCGCTGTCGTCAGGCGCCTCGAACGAATCCGCCACGGAAATTGGGCGAAAATCGAAGTCGAGAGGCTCCTCGACGGTTGCGGGGCGAACGTCGCCGGCGAAGCGCGCCTCGATCGCGCCGACGGTGGCTACGTTGTGCTGGGCCTCTCTAAGGGAGACCGCGTTTTTGCCGCCGGCTAAATCCGGCCAACGGAGCTGGGTGAGGTCGTCTTCCCACAAGCACACGAGACAAATGTCATCCGAGCCAGGCGCTTCGCTGAAGACGAGGTGCCCGCAGGCCGGGCAGGGAAAACGCGCTTCGGTCATGTCGCGCGAGCATAGCGCGACTTCACCGCGTCATGCGAGACTCCGCTGGTGCAACAGCAGTTAGCACCCATCCTGTTCGTGCTGGCGGTGGGCTCGGCCGTAGCCATTGCCGCCAAACGGGTGGGCGTACCATACAATGTAGCGTTGGTATTGGTCGGGGCGCTGCTCGTGTTCATGCACGCACTGCCACGCACGCCCATGGATCCCCAGATCATTCTGGTCGTGTTCATGCCGATCCTCGTGTTCGAGGCCGCGCTGTTCACTGACGGTTCGGCGCTCAAGCGCTCGCGGCGGCCGATCTTGGCGCTTGCTGCGCCCGGCGTGTTGTTGTCGCTGCTTGGTACGGCGGGCGTGGCAACGTGGGTGCTTGCGTTGCCATTCACGGCAGCGCTGTTGCTTGGTGCCCTGTTGTCCATTACCGACACGGTCAGCGTCTTGCTGGCGTTTCGCAGCGTGCGCGTCCCGCACCGGCTGGCTGCGATCATGGAGGGCGAGAGCCTGTTCAATGACGGCACCGCTCTGGTGCTTGTCAGCGTGACGACGGAGATGCTGACCGAGGGACATTTCCAAGCGAGCCTGGCCGCGCGCGCGCTACTCGTGGCGATCGTGGGGGGCGTGGCACTGGGTGCTGGCATTGGGGCCGTTGGCGCGATCGTACTGCGCCACAGCCCGGACAACTTGACGGCGACCCTTGCTTCGCTGGTCATGGTCTTCGCCGCGTCGCTCGCCGCGGAGGAACTGCACTCTTCGCCCGTGATCGCGGTCGTGGTCGTCGGCGTGTTCGTGAGCCGCGCGGCCCGCGACGTGCTCGACCCTTCGCGCGTGCTGGCGCTGCACGGCTTTTGGGAGACCGCGGGTTTCGTGCTCAATGTTTGGGTGTTTCTCCTGGTGGGCATGCAGCTTCGCCCCCAGCTGCTCATCGACCAGGCGGGCACGATCGCACTGGCGGTGCTGGCGCTGCATGTCGGCCGCGCCGTCGCCGTGTACGGCTGCTTCGCGGTTCTGAGCGCGCTCAAGACCGACGCCGTTCCGACACGGTGGCAGCACGTGATGGTGTTCGGCAACATCAAGGGGGCGCTGTCTATGGCCGCGGTCCTGGCCTTGCCGGCGTCCATCGAATATCGTGAACGGCTGATCGCGGTGGTGTTCGGAGTCACGTTCGTGACCCTCGTCACGCAGGGTTTTCCCTTTCGGCGCATGCTGATCTGGCTCGGCGTGCAGGACGATTCGATAGACGGCGTGGCCGAGCGGGCGCGCGCGACACTGATCAGCGCGCGCCGGGGTCAGGCCGAGCTGGACAGCCTGCTCACTGACGGGCTCGTGTCGCGTAAGCAGCATGGCGAACGCTGGGCGGCTTTCCAGCGTAAAGTGATCGTCGCCGAACGCACCCTGCGGGCTCCGAGCACTGACGCCGCGCCAAACCGCGTCGCGGATCTGGCCGTGCTTACCGCGCAGAAGACCGCCCTCCAGGACGCGGCACGTCGCGGCATCATCAGTATGGAGACGGCGGAGGCCCACGCCTCCGAGCTAGACACCGAAATCGTGGCCGCTGCATTGCTCGGCGCCAGCAAGGGACCAGGCTGAACATGCGCATTTTAATCGCGGGGGCGGGACGAGCGGGCCTGAGTGTCGCCGCCTACCTGACTACCGCCGGGCACCGCGTCACCGTCATCGACCGTGATCCACTGGTCTGTGCGCGGGCCACGAATCAGCTGGGCATCGTCGCGCTGCTGGGGGATGCCGCGGATGCGTCGGTGCTGGCGGAGGCTGAAGTTCGCCAAGCGGAGGCGGTCGTAGCGATGCTGCATCGTGATGCGGACAATTTGGCCGTCGTCTCGCTGGCTAAGTTGCAGCAGGTGCCGCGTGTCATGGTGCGCATGCGCGACCCCGACTACCGAGCGGTGTACCTTGCCGCCGGGGTGGACCGGATCTTATCAGAAACCGAAATCTTCATCGGCGCCTTGGCGGCCGCGATCGAGCACGAAGCGGTGAGGCACGCCATGATGCTCGGCAACGGTGAGTCCGTCGCCTTCGAGGTGACGATTCCGAAGACGAGTCGGGTCGTGGGCAAGACAATTAGCGAAATCGCGGTGCTGCCCGGGTTTCCGCGCTCCTGCGTATTCGCCGGTTTATATGCCGCGGACGGATCAGTGGAGGGCCCACGCGGGGGGTCGGAAATCACGGGCGGAATGACCGTGCTGCTAGTGGCTCGACGCGATGAGCTGAAGCAAACGCTAGCCTTGCTCATCGAGCAGTAACGCCCTGGAAAGCGGGTCCTCAGGCGCGCCGGCTCAGTGCGGCTAAGCGCCCCTCCGGGAATAGCCGCCACACTGATTCGCCGAAACTGCCGGCATTTTCCCGCTCTTTCCCGGTCGGCACGCCGATTGCTTAGACAGCGCACAGTCAGACGGAGATAGCCGTCCCGAACCAGGAGCACGTCATGAGCAATGATAGCAAACGGGCAGAAGGCGCAGCGGAAGAACTCGGTGGCAAGATCAAAGGCGGCATCGGCAACCTGATCGGAAGCGACCGGATGCAGGCGGAGGGCGAGGCTCGCGAGCTCGAAGGCAAGTCGAAGCAAGAGGCCGCGAAGGCCGCGGAACGGGCCAAAGGTGGCGTAGAGAAAGTCGTCGGCGCGGTGAAAAATCGTGTCGGGGCAGTCGTTGACAACGAGCGGCTCGAGGTGGAAGGGCGCGCCCAGGAGTTGCGCGGCGAGGACCGTCAGAAGGTCAATCGCTAGCCGTTTAGCTCCGCCTCGCGGCGAAAGGCGCGCTCGGTTTTCGCCGAGACGCGCCTTGCTTGTTTTGTGAGCTGGAGCTCAGCCGAGTGCGTGAGCGGCAGCAACCACGTGCTCAGCAGTGATGCCTAGTTCCTTCATGACCTCGCTACCCGGCGCCGACAACCCGAAACGATCAATGCCGATGGCGGTTCCGTCCAGACCAACGTAACGCGCCCACGTGCTGCTGACGGTTGCCTCGATCGCCAAACGCTTGCGGCACGCCATCGGCAAGACCTCTTCACGGTAGGCGGCCGGTTGTCGGTCGAAACGCGAAAAGCACGGCATGCTCACGACGCGCGTCCCGGTCCCGAGTGTGTCGGCAGCCTTCAACGCATGCTGCAGCTCACTGCCGGCGGACAGTAAGATCAACTTCAGATCGCTGGTCTCCTTCCGCGCGATATAGCCGCCCTTGAAGGCGCCGTCTCGGCGCGCTGCGACCGGGATTTCGCTCAGCAACGGCACGGTCTGGCGCGATAGGGCGAGCAACGTCGGACCGTCCACGTGATCGAGCGCGGCGGCGAATGCGCCGGCGGTTTCCTCTGGATCAGCCGGTCGAATGACGTCCAGGTTCGGAATCACGCGCAAGCCAGGCACGGTTTCCACGGGCTCGTGCGTCGGGCCGTCTTCCCCAACGCCGACGCTATCGTGCGTAAAGACGTAGATAACGGGTAAGTGACTCAATGCGGCCAGCCGAATCGCGCCGCGGCAATAATCTGCGAAGACGAGAAACGTGGCCCCGCTCGGTCGGAAGATGCCGTGCGCGGCGATGCCATTCAGAATTCCGCACATGCCGTGCTCGCGAATGCCGAAGCGGATGTTCCGTCCGCTACGATGACCCGGGGTAAAGTCATCGTCGCCGGCCTTCAAGTCGCCGATGTAATTCAGCGTGGAACCGTACAGATCGGCGCTACCGCCGATGAGCAGCGGTGACTTGGCCGCCAGAGGTTGCAAGACGTCTTGTCCGGCCTTGCGCGTGGCTATCTTGGTGGACTCCGGAAAGACGGGGATCGCCGCAAGGAGCTCTTCAGGCGGCGGCGTCTTTTGGGCAGTGTCTTTCTGCACGGTGTGGGCAGAGGCACTCGCCGAGCCGAGCAGCGTCGCAAGATCGGGATTCTTTGCTTTCCAGCCGTCGAACACCTTCGACCACGCTTCGTAGCCGGCATTCAAGGTTTGCTTGTGCTCGCTGAAGTACGCCGCCACCTCCGTAGACACGTAGTATGGAGCTTCCGGCAACCCAAGGCCTTTGCGCGCGGCTTCGGCAAACTTCGCGCCGCCTTCGCCGTGTGCCTTCTGCGTTCCTTCGACTTCGGGGATGCCCTTGCCGATCAGCGTCTTGGCGATGATCAGCTGCGGTTTGCCGCTACCCGCGATTTTGGCGCGCTCGTAGGCCGCATAGAACACGTCCATGTCGTGGCCTTCGATCGTCTGCACGTCGAAGCCAATCGCCTCGAAGCGCTTGGCCGCGTCCTCGCTTTGCGTTGCCTTCGCCATGGCGTCTAGCGTCACGGCGTTGCTATCGTAAATCAGGATCAGGTTGTCGAGCTTCTGGTGCCCAGCGAACGCAACCGCCTCCATCGCCACGCCTTCTTGCATGCAGCCATCGCCCGCCAGACAGACGATGTGATGATCGAAAATCGTGTGCTCACTCGTGTTGAAGCGTGCCTCGGCCATCTTCGCGGCCGTAGCCATCCCAACTGCGTTGGCGACGCCCTGCCCGAGCGGGCCCGTCGTGGTCTCTATGCCGCTTGGGGCATGCGTGAGCTCCGGGTGGCCGGGCGTCTTCGAGCCCAATTGGCGGAAGCGCTTGATCTCGTCGATTGTGACTTCCGGGTAGCCGCTGAGACACAACCACGAATAGAGAAACATCGAGCCGTGCCCGGCGGAGAGCACGAAGCGGTCGCGGTTCAGCCACTCCGGGTGATCGGGCGTGTGAACGAGCGTGTGACCGAAGAGAACCGCGCCGATTTCAGCGCAGCCGAGCGGCAAGCCGAGGTGCCCGCTTTGACTCGCGTGCACCGCATCAATGGCAAGGCCTCGAGCGACGGTTGCGGCCTTGGCGAGTACGTCTTTGCGAAGCGTCATGGTGGAGCAGAACTAGCCCGAAGTGACGACGGCTTCACGCACTTTTGACGGAGCGGCCCAGGCGCGGCGTTTTGAGAGGTAACCCCGGTGGATGCTCGCTTCAACTCGCGCAGATTTCCCGATCGTAAGTGCGCAGTAGTGCCAGCGCGACGGCCGCGATTACCGGCCCGATAATCAAACCGAGCAGGCCGAATACCTCTACCCCGCCGAACAGCGAAACGAAGGTGAGGAGCGTAGGTACGTGACCATGGCCTCCCACCAGCGCGGGCCGAATCACATAGTCGGACAGAACGACGACCACGAATCCGCCCCAGAGAAGTTCGAAAATTCCCGCGCCCGCGTGCCCGGTGGCCAACAAGCCGATGCCGGCAGGCACCCAGACGAGGAGCGTACCGACGGCGGGCACGAGTGAGCAGACTGCGGTGATGGTGGCAAGCAACGCTGGCTCCGGCACGCCAGCGATCACGTACCCGATGCCGGCCAACGACCCTTGAGCGAGACCGGTGAGCATGGTGCCGATGAACACCTCCTTGCCGACCTTCTGGAACTCCCACATGACCACCCGCGTGTGTTTCGGATGTAGCGGGAGCATGCGTTCCGAGCGGTCTTGGATCTCCGCCCAATGCCGGAGCACGAAGAACGTGGTCATGATCGTGAAGAACAGCGTCAGGCCGCCGCCGAGCGTCGCGCCGGCAACGGCTCCGATCCATTGCGCCAAACGGGAGGCGGCATCGGCCGCGAAGGTCCGCACGCGGCTGGTCACATCGATCGGTCCAAAAGGCAGGGAGCTCGTCAACTGCTCGATGCGTTGGGTCAGCTTGCGGAGCGTGCCCTCCGGCTCGAAGCCTTCGGCAAGGCGCTGGGCGGTGGCCGCGCCACGAATGACCACGAAGTACAAGAGTCCGAACATTCCGCCCAAAATCGCCAAACCAGAGCCCGAGGCGAGAACTACCGCAGTCAGGACAGGCCGTTTCGAATATCTCGAAAGGCGGTCGTAAACACTGAGCAAAGAAAATGCCAGGAGCGTGCCGAGGAACAGCCCGGACGAGACGGGCGCCGCCAAAAATAACAACGCGACCAGCGCCGCGAGCGCAAAATACCCGAGCGCTTTGCGCTGGGCCGGCGTGGAAGGTGTGCTCCGTGGAGGGTCGGGGATCATGCTCATACTGCGAGCCGGCAACGTGCGGCAAATCACGGTTCAACGCAATGAGCTAACGGGCGAGACCTTACAATGTCGGCGAATCTGGCGGCCGACACGCAAGAGAGCGCCGCGACGTCAGTGCTGTGATTGACACACGAAGCACGCGCTCGCAGCTTCGGTACAGCCGTCTTTCACTACGCAGCTACCGAGCTTGCCCGGGGAGAATTCACAGTTGTCCCCGAATTTGGAGCATGGGGGCAGGCTTCCGCCGGCCTTATTCTGCGTAGCGGTCGGACAAGCGGAGAGGGCCAGGACGAAGTAGAAGAGCGTGAGCTTGCGCATGGGCGGCGAGCCTATCACCGACGCTTGGCTCCGGGTTGTCTGTCGAGGCAACGCAAAAACGGTGCGGCACGTTGGCTCAGCTGAACAGCTCGGAGACGGAGCGGCCGTCGTGAATGTGCGTGATGGCCGTCGCAATCTGCGGTGCGAGCGACAAAACTTCGATTTTGGGCGAGCGTTTGTCGGCCGGGATGGGGATGGTGTTCGTCACCAACAGCTGCTTCAGACGTGAGGCGGCCAAGCGCTCGGCGGCGCGGCCCGACAGCACAGGATGAATGATGGCTGCCGATACCGAGCGAGCGCCACGCTCGAGCAGAAATTCCGTCGCGCTGAAGATCGTACCGCCCGTCGCAATCTCGTCGTCCACCAGGAGACAATCTTTGCCCGCGATATCGCCGATGACGTGCGCGGCGCGTGCATCCTCGTCGTCCCCTGAGCGCCGCTTGTCGATGAAGGCGAGGGGCAGATGGAGCCGCTGGGCGAAGCGGCCGGCATCTTTGGCTTCTCCGACATCCGCCGCCACCACGACCGTATTCGAAATGTCATTTTGCTTGAGGCGTTCGCAAATCGCCGGCACGGCCGTCAGCTGATCGGCGGGGATCGAAAAAAAACCCTGTATTTGTGGAGAGTGCAAATCCATGGTCAGCACCCGGTTCGCGCCCGAGGTCGCCAACAGGTCGGCCATCAAGCGTGCCGTGATCGAGATCCGCGGCTCGTCCTTCTTGTCGCTGCGCGCGTACGGAAAATAAGGAATGACGGCCGTTACGCGCTGCGCCGATGCGTGGCGCAGTGCATCCAGCATGATCAATAGCTCGATGATGTGCTCGGACAGAGGTGAGCATGCGCTTTGCACCACGAAGACATCTTGCTCGCGCACGTTTTCGTCGATTTTGATCTTCAAGTTCTCGTTGGAGAACCGAACCGTGTGCGAGCGACCGAGCGGAATCGCGAGATGGTGGCAAATTTCCGCTGCCAGCTCGGGGTGCGACGCACCGGCAAACACCTTCAAATTGCTCGGGGTTCCGCTCATGCCGCTTTTTTACCTTAGGAGATTGCGGGCCGGGAACAATTCCGCGATTTGTCGGTTGATCAAGGCGTGTTCCCGCGTCGCGCGCTATCTTCGAGCGGAAGGACAAAGCCAATGAGCCGATGGAATGCGCTACCCCTCGTTCTAGCCCTGACCTGCCTCGTCATGCCCGACACCGCGCTTGCGCGGGGCGGGTCCCACGGCGGCGGCGGAGGCGGTTTCCATGGGGGCGGTGGTCACTTTGGCGGCAGTGGGCATGTCGTAGGCGGAGCAAGCTTCGGAGGTGGGCCGCGCGTGGGCGGGAGCGTTCGTCTTGGTGGCGGCTCCTATCGCGGAGGCGGTGATTACCGCGGCGCGGGCGCGGGCTCCTATCGCGGAGGCGGTAATTACCGCGGCGGCTACCGTGGTGTCGGTTATCGTGCGGGGGTTTATCGCGGCGGCTATGTCGGGCGCGTGCACGTGTTGCCAGGGCGCGGCTACGGTCCGTACTGGGGTAGGGGATATTGGGGCTGGCGCGGCGGCGCTTGGCTGTGGATCGGCGGCCCGTACTGGGCGACCCCGGCGTACCCAGGCTGGGTTTGGATTGCGCCGCAATGGGTGTGGGACGGAAGACAATGGGTCTGGCAAGACGGTTATTGGTCTCCGACGGAATGATGGCCGTTCGCGCCTCCTTCCGCCCAGTCTGGTTTCTAGCCGTTGCAACCGCCGCCTTCGTGCGTGCCGCTTCCGCGGAAGGCTCTACGGATTGCGCTTCGGTCAGCGCGAGCGCGCGGCTCGAAGCCTACGGCTATAGCCATGTGGTCATCTTGACGAATCGCTGCCAAACGCGCGTATCCTGTGATGTTTGGACCAACGTCGATCCGACGCCGCGCGTGCGTTTGAGCGCCAAGCCAGGAGAGGTCGTGGAGACCGTAATACGCCGCGGCTCGCCTGCCCATGACGTGCAGGCGGGTAAGCAATGCCGCGTCGCGGGTTGAGCGTCGCGCCTTTGCCGCTCGGGCCATGAATCTTTCGCGCCTCCACCACGCCGCCATCATTTGCTCGGACTACCAGCGTTCAAAGCGGTTTTATGTGGATGTCCTGGGTCTGATTATCGTCTTGGAGGAGTTTCGAGCCGAGCGCGATTCTCACAAATTGAATCTGGCGTTGCCCGACGGCGCGCAGATTGAATTGTTCTCCTTTCCAAGTGCGCCGGCGCGGCCCTCGTATCCCGAGGCGTGCGGGCTGCGTCACCTGGCTTTCGAAGTCGTCGACCTCGATGTTGCGGTTACGTCCCTGCGCGGCAAAGGCATCGCGGTGGAGCCGTTTCGCGTCGATGCCGCTACCGGTCGTCGGTTCACTTTTTTTGCTGACCCGGATGGCTTGCCGCTAGAGCTTTACGAAGCCGATACGAAGCCGCCCTGACGTTCACTTCGTCGCGATGCCCTTCCCGGCGCTGAGCACGGACCCATCAAAGCCGAGGCGCGGCGGTCTAGCACGGCGACGCGCGTCGTTCACTTACGCGAAGAACCGGCGAGCTCTGCCGCTCGTCCTGCGCGAGGCGTCTGAAACAATTCCGCCCGCCGAGTTTCATGGCGAACTCGTGCGACCGCCACCGTCACCGCCCTCGTCCGAAGCGGGCGGCTCAGAGCGCCCCAACTGGGCACCAGGTGTGTCCTCTATGAAATGCCGAATCACGTGCAATATCCGTTGATCCACGGCGGCCTGCGTTTCCGCGGCCTGTTTGAGCTGCGTCTTGCTGACCTGCAACGAATGATCTCCCGCGTCGACAACGAACAGCTTGCTGCGTGATTTCATATTTTTTCGCACTTGCCCGAGCAGCTCCAACGGGCAAAGCGGATCGCGCGTGCCTTGCACGAAGAGGATCGGCGTCTCGAGCTCGAGCAACACTTGATCGCGCACCTTGCCGGAGTTGCCCGGCGCCAGCAGCGGGTACCCCAGACAGACGAGCTTGGCTACGGGGCGCTCGAGCGAAGCGTGACACCCGATGCGCGAGCCCATGCTTTTGCCAATCAAACTAAGCTCGTGGTCGGGGTAGCGAAGGCGGGCCTCGTCGATCGCGGCCAGGTGGGCGCGGATCAAGACCGGCTGGGGATCGGGAGCACGCTTTTTCCCTTGCATGTAAGGGTAATCGAACGTTTCCAGCGCGCCGAGGGGGCGCAAGCGCGCGGCCCACTCTTGCATCCAAACATGCGAGGAAGGCGCGCCCGCGCCATGGGCGAACACGATTAACTTGGGCAGCGCGGTCTTAGGTTCGGAGGCCACGCGCCATTGTGCGGCAAATAGATGCCAAGCGCGAGCGGCCCGTCTAAAGCAACTCTTCCCCACGTGTCGCGAGCGCTGGTCTGAAAGAACCGCGGCGCGGCTATCGTGGCGCGCCGCTCACCACGCCCCAGGGCAGCCCACTGATCTCGACTCGCGTCTCGACTTCACCGCGGGCGACGTCGATGATCGACAGGTCGTTCGACGAACCGTTGGCGGTGAAGAGCCGTTTGCCTTCGCCGTCCATCGCGATACCCCATGGCCGAGCCCCGACTTTCTCGATCATGTGGTCGAAGCGACGATTGACGACGTCTATCACCGCGATCGCCCCGCCGCGGCCGGTGGTAACGAACAAATGTTTGTCGTCCGCCGACAGTACGAGGCCCATCGGGCGTTCGCTCGTCGACCCCTTGGACTCGATTTTGATCGTGCCGGTAGGCTGATTGCGGCGCGGATCGAACACGGTCAAGGTGCCGCCGAGCTCGTTACTCACGAACGCCGTGCTGCCATCCTTCGTGAAGGCGATGCCGCGCGGCCGAGCTCCGCAGACAATGGTGCCTAAGACGGCCCAGGTCGCCGTGTCGACGGCCGTCACGAGGCCGCCTCGCTCGGAGGTGACGTACACGACTTTGCCGTCCGGACGCAGGGTGACACCCTCCGGTTCCTCGCCAACTGGCACCCGCTTTACGATTTTGGCGCTCTCGAGATCGAGCACGCTGAGCTCCGCTGTTTCTTCGTTCGACACGTAGAGCCATTTGCCGTCTCGCGACAGGTCGAAAGCCTCAGGGTCTTGCCCGCTCGGAAGCGTACGCAGCAGCGTGCGTTCCACGAGATCGACCACGCCGATGCCATCCGCGGAGCGGTCCCCTGGCGGCAACGTTGATTCGTCGACGTTTGGACCGCCGCGCGGGGAGCCCGACAACGCCACGTATAAAAAGCGCCCATCGCGCGACACTTTCAGGCCGCGCGGTCGTTTGCCCACCGCGATCCGTGCTTGCACCGCCGCCGTGTCGGGGTCGACCACGACGATCTCGCCGCTGCTCTCCGCGCTCAGATACAGGAGCTTGGGGTCCGGCTTGCGACGGCAGCTCGCGAGCGCCAGCCCAAACAGAGCACATGTAAAGAGCACGCGTCGTGTCGCCATGCGGCTGTCTTAGGGCGCGCCAAAGACCAAGTCGATCGATTTGATTGAAGAAGGCGTCGATTGCGCGGCGCGAATCAGATGACATGCCTGCGGGTGTCACGAGCTTAGTGCTTCTCGCGGCAGGGGAACACCAGCGCCTCGCACATCTTTACGCCGGCTCGCAGCGATGAGGGTGCCGTGACCACTGGTTGACCCCTGCGGGAGCGAGGAGCGCCTCGCGACCCATAGCCGGCCTCGCCAGGCGTTGGATGTCGCTCCGTTCCGCGCCGCCGAAGGCTTTGAAGAACCGCGAGGCGCGCGTGACCATAAAAACAAGTAGGCGTGAGACCGGCTCGTCGTCGAGCGCACTAAAGTCGCGCCGATTTCCATCAACGCAAGTAAGCCAAACGGAAAAATTGCGCGCGGCTGGCGACTCCGCACTTCAGATAGATTTGGGTCACGTGCTGACGAATTGTTTTCGGACTATTTTGCTCCAACGCGGCTATTTCGCTGCTGGACAAGCCGTCGAGCAATAGCCGCGCGACCGTCCGCTCCTTTTCGGTCAGTTGCGCGCGGGTGAAAATTTCATCGACCGCGTGATCGAGGGGGCGACCGCTCAGCAGCACGCGCTCGATGGCTTGTAACAGTTGCGGCGCGCGAAAGGGCTTCTCCAAGAAATGCGCCGCGCCCTCGTTCAGCGCAAATTTCAGCTTTTCGACGTCGGCGTAGGCGGTAATGATTACGACTTTGGCGGTCACGCCGTGCGCGCGTAGCGCCTTCATCAGCTCGAGCCCGGCCCGGCTTTCTGAGCCGAGCACGACGTCGGTAACCACGAGGTCGATCGCTTCGCTGGCACGAGCCGCGCTCAGCGCCTCGGCGGCGCTACTGGCGAGAACGCACTCGTAGCCCGCGCGCCGGATCGCGCGACCGAGCAGCTCACGTGTGTCGAGCTCGTCCTCCACCAGTAAGATGGTGTGCTTTTTGGCTTCTGCCGAGGCGGCGCGGGTCATGCGCGGCCCGCCAATGGCAGCTCTAAGCAGAACGCCTTCTGCGCCTTGGCGTCCACTGAAAGCTCGCCGCGCATTGCCCGCGCGAGAGCACGCGCGATGGGCAAGCCCAGGCCGAGCCCGTGGGTCTTGGTCGTGCGTAGCGGGTCGAACAACGTGGCGCGCACGCTCTCCTCCAAAGGGGGGCCGTCATCCGCCACGCGGACGCAGGCTCGCCCCGCCTCCGTGGTCAATGTCATGGTGACGGTGCCGCCCGGCTGGGCCCGTAGCGAATGTAGGCTGTTGTCCAACAGGTTCTCCAGTATGGCGCGCACATAGCTCGGGTCAGCGTTGACTCGTACCGGAAGCTCCGCTGGCCATTCGGCGTGGACCACTACGCCGTCCGTCTTGGCGAGCCCGCGCGCGTCGTCGGTAATGGCGAGAAGCAAGCGGTCGAGACCGAAGATTTGCAGCTCCGGCTCGCCGTTGCCTTGCATCGAACGCAGGGTATCCAGGTGAGCGAGCGCGCGGCGCACTTGGGCGTGCGCTCGATCCACGAGCTCGCTCCTTTGCGCGGCGTCCTCTGCGCAATCTTGATATTCGTCGAGCAACAGTCCAAGCGCATGCAAGGGGTTATTGAGCTCATGCAGCACCGCCGCGGCTAGGACCCAGACGGCTTGGTCCCGCTCGACCTTCAACAATCGCACTCGCAGTGCCTCGGCACGCCCGGCCGCTTCTTCGGCTGCGGCCAAGCGAGCACGGAGTCGCAAATGGTAAACCGACAATCCGATCAGCGATCCGGCGAGCACGGGGATCAAGTGATCGACCAAGTAGTGCGCGTCGGCCAATGGGCCGGTGAGCGTGCCGGCTCGCAGCCGGGCCTCCGACACGATGTCGAACGCAACGTACGCGGCTCCCGCAAGCAACCCGAGGAGCACGTAGCTAAGGGCGGACCCGACCGCTCGCGGAGCCAGCGCTGCCCTCGAGATCACGGCGGTACCGCCAAGTTGCCCCAGCCGCCTCCGATAGTTGTCCGATACTCAGGCCCCGCGCGTTGCCTGTACTCTTCGCTCGTGAACGAGCTTTTCAAAGTGCTGTTTCTGACCTCGGCCATTGCGCTCACCGCTGGCTGCAGCAACAGCGACAATGGTGATAAAGACGACCGCTGCCAGCCGGACGACCAAGATGGAATCGTGGGTGGAACCAACACGGTGCTCCTCAATGTGAGCGATACCGCATTTGCGGTCGGCGGGGTGAAGAGCGGCTCGACGCAGCCCAACATTACCGTGGAAAATTCGAGCACGGTGAAGCTCACCGTCACGAACGTCGGTAAAAAAGCCCATAGCTTCAAGGTTGCCTGCATTCCTTCTGGTCTTCCCGCAGGCTGCGAACAAACCTCGTGTTTTCCCAACGAGGCGAATATCGCGGCCATTGCGCCCGGGGACAGCGTGTCGGTGACTTTTCTGACGCCGGCGGTCGAAGGCAATTACCAATTCACCTCAAATGAGCCAGGCGATAGCGTTATCGTTGGCGAATTCGTCCTGAATTGAAACGTCGATCTCCCGCGCTCTCAGCTTGGCTCATCGCGTCGTCGGTGCTGCTTGGCGCGCGCTTTGCGCACGCCGAGCTGACCGTTGCCGAGCCGGAACGGCCTATTGTGCCCCCGCTGCCCTCGGCGGTACCGGCGATAGAGGTGCAGGTGGTGCTGTCCTTGGTCATCGACGAGTCAGGCCAAGTCGAGTCGGCCATCGTCGTCTCACATCTGCCGTCGGACGCGCCGGCAGCGTTCGACGACAGCGCTCTCTTGGCCGCGCGCAGTGCCACCTTCCGCCCTTCCGCGCGCGACGGGCATGCCTTTCGATCACGCATCGAGTACGTGATCGTTTTTCGTCCACCTGAAACCACGCAGGCCGCTGTTCCCGCGCCCCCGCAAGAGAGCCCGCCGCCCGCGTCGAGCGCGCCCCCGCCGATCACGTCGAGCCCGCCGACCGCGTCGCTCATGTCCGATGATCAAGACGAAGACTACGCTTTGACCATCGAAGTGCGCGGCAAGAACTGGCCGTCCCCACGCGGCGTGGGCGACATTCGCATCAGGCGCGAATTATTGGACGCTTCTCCCCACCAACAGACCAGTGAGATGCTCTCGGCCGCCCCCGGCTTCTTCGTCGACCACGAGGACGGCGAAGGCCTGGGCAATGACGTATATCTGCGCGGGTTCGACCTGGAACATGGTTCCGGTATCGAAATGCGCGTTGGAAACGTGCCCATCAATAGTCCGGTGCACGTGCAAGGCCAGGGCTATGCCGACGCAAACTTCATCATCCCCGAAGTCGTGCGCAGCATTCGAGTGCTCGAAGGTCCGTACGACCCACGCCAAGGCGACACGGCGATCGTGGGCAGCGCGTACTTCGACTTAGGCGTCACGGAGCGGACGAACGAGCTCAAGGCAAGTTACGGCGCCTTTAATCAGGCGCGCTTGGTCGGTGTTGCCGCACCCAAGGGTTTGGACGACCAGACCTTTGCCGCGTTCGCACTGCGCAAAACCGACGGCTTCGGCTCGCAACGCGCGTCTCAATCCGGCACACTGAACGCGCAATACGGCCTGGATTTGGGTGCCGACAGTCACTTACGCTTACTGGCGACGGCCTACGGCGCCCGCGCCAAATTGCCAGGCGTTCTGCGGGAGGCCGACGTGGACGCCGGTCGAATCGGTTTTTACGACCGCTATCCGTACTTCACGGACAGTCAGGGCGTGCAGACTTCACGCGTGATCGTGAGCGCGGACTTCGACACCGTGACCCCTGGCGGCGCTCACTTCGAGCTCGCGCCATGGGCGATGTGGACCAACTTTCTGGCGCGCGAGAACTTTACCGGCAACATCCTGAGCTCCGCCCTCGACCCGGAGCTGGCCGGCGGCGCCGGAGACGTGTGGGAGACGACTGACCGCGAAACCGCCGCGGGCGTGGTGTCACGACTGCACGCCAGCCCGCGTCACTTGACGAGCTTTTTGGAAGCGAGTGTCGAGCCTGGGGTCAGCGTGCGCGTCGGGCATACCGATCAGACCAAGAGCTTGGTCACGCCAGGTAGCCTAGTGGTCTGGGATCGCCGGCTGGACGCAGGCCTCGATACTCTCGACGCCGCCGCGTATTTGGATTTGAGCCTACGCTTTTGGCAGCACGCACGCGTCTCGGGCGGCCTGCGTGCGGATCTGCTCGGCGTCTCGATCAACGACCGATTGGGTTACGACGTTCCACCCGCGCAAGCCGCAGCGGGCGCGCTGCCCGGCGCCAACCGCACGGCACAGGGTATAGCCGTGAGCCCACGCGTCACCGCCGAGTACGATTTCCTGCCCGTGCTCACCGCCGTCGCCTCTTATGGAGAAGGCTTCCGCTCCCTGGAGGCTACCGCAAATGTGGCGACCTCGGCCGGGATCTCGGGTGCCGGGCCCAGCATTCAGGAGGGCGCCAAGCCGTACTCCAAAGTTCGCTCGTACGAGCTCGGCTTCCGCGCGCGCACGCGCCGAGAACGCTACACGGCGACTTGTTCGGTGTTTGAAACGCGGGTCGCCAATGAGCTCGTTTTCGAAGCGACGTCGGGTGGGTTCTCGACCGAGGGCGCCAGCGTTCGCCGAGGCCTCGTTGGATCCGCGGTCGCAAAGCCCTTTCCCTGGGTCCTGGCGTCGCTAGCGGGCTCGGTCTCGACCGCGACGTTCACCACGCTCGCCCCCGGAATATCGCATTATGTGCCGAATATTCCGCCTTTGCTCGTGCGCGCGGACATCGGCCTTCACGGCTCGCTCGCCACCGTACGTGGCAGACCACTCGGGGGACGGATTGGGGTGGGCTATACGTTCTTGGCCGGTCGTCATCTCACGGACCGTCTCGTTGGGCCCGTAGATCACGTGCTCAACGGCCATGCAGCGCTGCGCTACGAGCAGCTGGAGGTCGGCGTCGAGGGTTACAACTTGCTGGCACGGCAGTACGCGGACGACCGCGAGGCCTACGTGTCGAACTGGAGCCTCCGTCCCGGAACGACGTTAGCGTCGCCGGCGACCCATGTGAGCGCCGCCCCGCCGCTCACCGTGCTCGCTACGCTAGCGCTCTTTTTCTGACGCTGACGGCCGGCGTATCTTAGGGCCGGGGGCGCTCAAATGCCGCGCCTGTGGCAGTTTTGATAATAGTTTCGAAAAGTTATACGCCTTGACCGACACCGGCCCGCGAGCTAATTATTGTAGAGGCCCCGTTTGGGTCGGAGCGAAAGGCTAATCATGAATTGGGAAACACCCGCGTTCGAAGAGATCGACATGAGCGCAGAGATTGGCTCGTATCAGGGAGAGGACGACAACGGTCTGTGAAGATCGTTGGGTCCAGCCGGGGCCCGGCTTTAGCCTGAATCTAGGCTCGGGCCCCGGCACTTGAATTCGTAGTCTGGTCCGCAGTTCCGTCACCGACGTGGATGGGCCGCCTTCGGGGCACGCCCGAAAAGGAGCATGCGCGGTGTTGATTCGTGTTTTGGGATCGGCGGCGGGCGGCGGCTTCCCCCAGTGGAACTGTGGATGTCCAAATTGCCTGGGAGTGCGCCGCGGGACAATCCGCGCACGGCCGCGGACGCAGGAAAGTGTCGCGGTGAGCGCCGATGGCGATTCCTGGTTTTTGCTCAACGCATCTCCGGAAATCCGTCAGCAGCTGGAGAGCTTTTCCAAGCTTCATCCACGGTCGCCGCGCGATACGCCTATTCAGGGCATCGTCCTCACCAACGGGGACCTCGACCACTCTTTGGGCCTGTTGTCACTGCGTGAGTCTCAGCCGCTTGCGCTGTACGCGACGGCGCGCGTACGCAGCGGCTTCACCGAAGGCAACGTGCTGTATCGCACGTTGCAACGCTTCGACGGCCAGGTGAGCTGGCATGAGCTATCGCTCGCTGGCGACGCGAAAACGCTCAACTTGTTGGGCGGCGCCCCGAGTGGCCTCACCCTGCGCGCATTTGCAATACCGGGGAAGGCCGCTCTGCACCTCGATCAGTCGCATCCAGAGGCAGGCGACAATATCGGAATTCTGATCGGCGACACGCGTACCGGAAAATCTCTCGCTTACATGCCAGCAGCGGGCGCAAGCTCGGCGGAGGTCGTCACCGCAGCAGCTGAGGCAGATGCAGTCTTCTTCGACGGCACTTTCTGGTCCAGTGACGAGCTGATTGCACTGGGTGCCTCGAAGAGCCGCGCGGAGGACATGGCCCACTGGCCCATCGGGGGTACTCAAGGCAGCCTGCGTTTCCTCGCGCAGTGGAGCCAGGCCCGCCGCGTCTACATCCACATCAACAACAGTAACCCGATCCTGCAAGAGGACTCCGTGGAGCGCGCGGCCGTGCACGCCGCCGGGGTCGAAGTGGCGTTCGACGGCATGGAGCTCGAGCTGTGAGCGACCGGCCGCCACTTCCGCGCGACGAGTTCGTGAGCTGGCTACGCCGCGAAGGCGAGAGCCGCTATCACGATCAGCATCGCGTGCACGTCCTCATGCACCAAGGCAAGCTGAGCAAGCTTCAGCTTCAGCAGTGGGTGCTCAATCGCTTCTATTATCAAACCCGAATTCCCATCAAAGACGCGTTGATCTTAGCCAAGTCCGAGGACCCGGTGTTTCGCCGAGCTTGGATCCGGCGCATTCATGACCATGATGGTAGTGCGCCGGGTGAGGGCGGCTTGGAGCTTTGGTTGCGCTTGGCCGAGGGCGTCGGTCTAAAGCGGGCCGAGGTCGAAGGCTTGGGCTCGGTGCTGCCAGGCGTGAAGTTCGCGTGCGACGCGTACGTCACCCTGGTGCGCGAGCGCAGCTTGCTCGAGGCCGTCGCCTCGTCGCTGACCGAGTTCTTCGCGCCCGATTTGATGAGTCGGCGAATACAGGCTTGGCAAGACCACTACCCGTGGGTGGACGCCGAGATGTTGGCGTACTTCCGAGCCCGCGTCCCGCGCGCTCGCGTCGATTCCGAAGAAGCGATTGCCTTCGTCGTCGGCCACGCCGACACCTTCGAGCTGCAGCGGCGCTGCGTCGCGGCGCTGATTCGCAAGACCGAGATTCTCTGGCATCTGCTGGACTGCGTGCAGGCCGCGTACGTGCCTTCCACGGAGGAGGCGCCGTGAGCGCGGAGCTCAGCATGGATCTGAGGCTCAAGCTGGCTCAGAAGACTAGGCTCCGGCTCGATCACAAGACGGGCAAATACGTTCTGCTCTTCCCCGAAAAAGGCTTGCTCTTGAATCCGACAGGAGCCGCCATTTTGAAACGATGCACGGGGGAGCAGACGCTGTCGGCAATCATCACGGCGCTGTCGCTCGAGTTCGCAAGTGACGCCGAGAAGGTGCGCGCGGAGGTCGTGCCCTTCGTGCAGCGCCTGCTCGACCGAGGCTTGCTGCAGGTCGAACCGTGACGGACGACAATCGGCTGTACACGCTGATCGCCGAGCTCACGTACCTGTGCCCACTGCGCTGCGTCTACTGTTCGAACCCCACGAACCTCGCGGCTCACCCGGACCGGCTTTCGACCGCGGACTGGCTGCGCGTTTTTCGCGAGGCTGCGGAGCTCGGCGCACTGCAGCTGAACCTGAGTGGGGGAGAGCCGCTGTTGCGGAAAGATCTGGAGCAGCTCGTCGCGGGCGCCCACGCGCTCGACTTCTACAGTAACCTCATCACGAGTGGCTTACCACTGACCCGAGACCGGTTGCAGCAGCTGCGCGACGCGGGCCTGAGCAGCGTTCAGGTATCGTTGCAGGACACGCTGCCCGCGGAGTCCGACCGCATCGCGGGGCGCGGCTCGTTCGAGCAAAAGCTCGAGGTCATGCGCTGGGTCAAGGAGCTCGGCCTGCCGCTGACACTCAACATCGTGCTGCACCGTCAGAACTTGAGCCGCGTTGCCGACATGATTGCGCTCGCGGAGCGCCACGGGGTCGATCGCCTGGAGCTGGCGAACACGCAGTACTTGGCATGGGCACTGCTCAACCGTAGTGCGCTCTTACCCAGCCAGGACCAGCTGGACCAAGCTCGGGAGGTGGCGCGCGCGGCGCGTCGACGCTTGCAGGGCAAGCTCGAGCTACTTTTCGTGCTTCCCGATTATTTCTCCGATCGCCCCAAAGCGTGCATGAGCGGCTGGGGCAAACGCTATCTTCTCGTCAGTCCGGACGGCATGGCGTTGCCTTGCCACCTGGCCCATACGCTAACTGGTCTGAGCTTCGAAAACGTTCAAGAGCACTCGTTGCAAGAAATTTGGCTTCATTCGCCCGGCTTTGCCGCATTCCGCGGGGAAGCCTGGATGCCGGAGCCGTGTCGGAGCTGCGACCGCCGCGCGCTCGATTTCGGTGGCTGCCGCTGCCAAGCGTTCCACCTCACCGGCGACGCGGCGGCAACCGATCCCGCCTGCGGGCTCGCGCCCCAGCACGGTTTGATCGGCGAGGCGCGGGCCGCCGCTGAAGCACAGCTCATTCCGCTAACGCTGAAGTATCGCGAGATGCGCCGCTGATCGATTCCGACTGCGCGCGGGCTTGTCTCGTCAGAACCGGCCCGCGCAGGCGACGCCCGGGCCGTTCACCGCGCAGCTCAAAGCGGCCGTCCTCACTTGCTCGGGTTCGCGGGTCCGGCCCGCAACGAGCGCGATCATGCTGCTCACCAATAAGGCGCCGCCGCCGGCGTACAAGCCAATCGCCAACGCCTCGTCCCGGTGAACACGGGAGTCGACTTCTTGACACTGCGCGAGGCGCGTCCGCCCCGGTTGCTCGCAGCTTGGCCCATTCCAAGCGTGAGCCGCGCGCTCGCGCTCGACGTTGAAGAGGACGCCGGCCGCGAGCGCACCCAGGCCGGCCGCCCCCAACAGCGCTGGCGCGAGGTACGAGCGACCGCGGTCGCCCGGCTCGGACGAAGCTCGAGCCGGGGTTGTTACCCCCACGATCCTCACGATGACGGGGTCTGCATCCACCCCGTACTCGGCCAGGACGTTGCCGTAGCGATCGAGCGCGCGGAGCGCGAGCTCGTAGTCGCGCCGTCGAAGCGCGGCTGGCAGCAGAAAGCGCGTTACGGGCCTGGCTTGTAACGTGAAGATGGCCTTTCGACTCTTGCCGGATGCGCTCACCCCAAGCTCAATCCTCGCGACCAGGGCGGCGGGGTCAATGAGCTTGATGATCAGATGAGCATCGTCATTGCCAGGCTTGGCGCTGAGCGTGAGCCGCTGCGGCAAGGCGCTCCAGTAGCCTTGCGCCTCCAGATACGGATCCCGAATTTTCGGCGATAAGCTCTTTTCGAGTTTTAGCGACGGGTCGATGGCAAGCGCGGTCACGAAGTCTTGCTTTGCCTCGCCGGCATCTCCGAGCGCGGCCGCTGAAATGCCGAGCAACACGTAAAGGCGCGTGGCCTCCTCGCGGCTGGCGGCGCCTGCCCGCAGGGCACGCTCAGCGAGATCGTGTGTCGTCGGAAAGTCGACCTCTTGATACGCACGCTCGACTGGCGCCAGCGCACCGCTCTCAGCCGAGGCTGCAGTCGCGAACGAGATCCCGACGCTTGCGATGATGCCGAGCGTAAAGGCCTTCATTCGATGCCGATCCGACGCACGGTGGTCTTGCCGGGCTCGATTGACACGCCGTAGTTGGTCTCGATGCCTTGCTCGGGGTTTCTCATCGTCAAGACCTGATTGCCCGCCGGAAGCTTCACGTTCACGAGTGGGGTCTGACCGAGTGAGTGGCCCGCGATGCTGACCTGTGACCAAGGGCTCGTGTCGATGGTCAAGAAGCCGAAAGCGGCAGGGTCCGGCTTCGCGCTCGTGCCCGAGCTCGAAGCCACGGCGATCACGGCGTGCCGTGCGGGTATCACCGCTGCACGTGGGGCCAGCGCCGCGTCGCGAACCGAGGGCCCAGGGCGAGCGCCGAACCCGACGGCGCCTTTGCCAGAGTCCAAGCTCGTAAGAGGTGCGAGCGGTGCGGCGGCTAGATCGCGTATGGGCGCCGCCGTAGGGAGTGGCGGCGAGGCCTGCGCCGTGGCCGTCACGTCGGCGACTCCGCGCACGCGGAGCGCGATATAGCCGATGATGCAGGCCGCGCCGACCAACAGCGCAAGCACGGCCCAGACCGAGCGAACCGCGCGCCGGTGACGCTTGTTCAGCTCATCCATGCGATCGCTCATGCTCGACAATTCCGTGGACGTGCCCGGGTTGTTGTTGATTACGAGCGCGCCGGTGCTGCTTGGAACGCGATTGGAGAGCGGCGCTGGCGCGGTGCAGTCACTGCGAGCCATGAGCACCGATACCAGGCGCCGCTGTTCGATGATTTCGGTGGCAAAGAGGCCCTGCATGAGCTCGCGCAATGCTAGCGGACGGGGTGCCTTGCCGGCTTCGCGTAGCCATTCCTCGAGATCGTTTGCAAGGGCGCTCGCGTTACGGTAGCGGAGGGCCGGCACGCGTTGGAGCGCGTGATCGAGCATCATGTCGAGCTCCACGGGTAGCTCGGGGCGGTATTCCCTCGCGCGCGGAATGTCGCCCTGCAAGCTCAAGTTCATGGTTGCGGCGTCGTTGTCGCCTTTGAAGAGCCGCCGGCCCGTGAGCGACTCCCACAGCAGCACCCCGGTGCTCCAGACATCGGCGCGGCGATCGACGAGCTCGCCCTTGGCCTGCTCGGGCGCGATGTAGCCGACCTTGCCCTTCACGACGCCGGTGGCCGTACGACCCTCGTGGGTCTTGGCTTTGGCGATACCAAAGTCGAGCACTTTGACTAGGCCGTCGTTGGTCACGAACACGTTCTGCGGCGACACGTCACGGTGTACGATTTCGAGCGGCTGACCGTGCACGTCGGTGGCATCGTGGGCGTAGCTCAAGCCCGTCAGCACCGAGATCGCGATACTCACGGCCAGCTCGATGGGCAGCTGCCCGCGCTCGAAAGCGCGCCGAAGCACGCGGTGCAGCGGCTGGCCTTCGAGGTATTCCATTGCGATGCAACAACGGCCTTCGATGACTCCTACTTCCAGCGTTTTGACGACATGCGGATGGTCGAGCACGCACAGCAGCCGCGCCTCATCGAGGAACATCTGCACCAGCCGCTGATCTTCGGTGAAGTGCGTGTGAAGGCGCTTGATCACCACCGGGCGGTGCACGAACGGCGCAACCTCCCAGGCGGCCAGAAAGACCTCCGCCATGCCACCGTGGCCGAGGCGCGCGACCAGCTTGTAACGCTCGAGCGACTCGAGCAGCTCTTCTGGAACGACGTGCGACGAAGAGCCGTTGAAGCTCGGCACGACCGGCGTGAGCTCTTGATACGCTTCTTCGAGGAAGACCGGGGGCGCGGCGATGGGAGATGAGGACTGCACGCGAGAGATCCTAACTTCTATCGTTCAACTCTTGGGTAACGGCACAAGAAATCTGCGGAACATTTGTGTGGCGAGGTCGGCGGCCGAGCACCGGCCGACGCCGGTGTAAGCGCTATCACCCTTCGCAGTAGCCTTGAGAGCAGGTTTGACTAGCCTTGCAGTCGCCTTGCACCTTGCACGCGGTGCACGTGGTCGTGCCCGTAGCCTTCACGTCGAACAGGCACGAACACGGGTTTTCGGGCTTGAAAGGCTGGATGTTTCCGCCGTCTTTCGTGCGAGACACGCGCATGGCGCATTCGGGAATCAAACCGCTCTGCGCGTACACGTCCAGAAGCAGAACGCCGTTGGGCAAGGCCTTGCTGCCCGATAGGTAGCCGACGATGTCCGTCACTACCTGACGCTTGCTCGCATTCACCGGGTTCCCGGATTCATCGACCTTGAGCAGCAGGTGCAAGGGCCCCCAGACTGGATAGTGCCCATCGCGCACGTTTCGCTTATCGTGCGCATTGCTGGTCGAGTCTGGGAAGACCGCGCACGTTTGCGCGCTGTCCTGGAAACCGAGCACACGAATTTGAGCGCGCAGATTTTTGCTGTCGATGTAGTCCGCCGCCAGAATGCCGATCGCTCGATTGGCCGTGCCCTGTTGTTGGCCGGCGCTTTGAATGTCTGCCGCGACGTCGTCCGAGCTCTTGTGGGCCTTGCCGCGCCAGACCGTTGCGGGCACGCCGATCGCGGCGGAGAGCATGGCCTGGGTGCCGGAGGACGGGCTGCGCTGGAACAAATAGCTTTCGTCGTTCCACACCAGCGTCTGATTAACCGCATCCCGGACACCACCGTCGGCGCCGAAGCCGAATACGAAATAGGCCGCTTGCGCGCTGATTTCGGCAAACGCCGAGCTCGTGGGGACGACGAACGTCATGGTTTGAACCGGCCCATGCGCGTCTCGGACTTGGGACGAAGTCAGGTTGGCATCCTCGAACCCTGGGCAGCTCTGCGCAAATACGTCAGACACGCCGATGTCTACCGCCACTCCGGGAGCGGGAAGATCGCACGCCAGACCGGTGCTGGAGGAGCTATCCCAGTAGGTGGCGCTCGCGGCGGGGGCGGTTGCTCCGGTGACGAGCGGCGTGCCGTTCAAGATCGCATCCACGCCGGCGCAAGAGCCGGTGGACGCGTACACGACGTAGACCCTTTGATTGACCACTTGCTGCGCGATCTGCTGCAAGAACGGTTTGGCGGCGGAGGACCCGGAGATGTAAACGACAGTGCCCTGGGCGGCCAAGTCTGAGCAGGCCTTCCCGGCAGTCGCGCCGCTGCCACCACTGCCGGCGCTGGGTGAAGCGCCGATCGTCCCGCTGGCGCCGCCGGCGGAGCTCGGAAGATCGGGCAGCTTGCCGTCCGGACCCAGTTTGGTCAGCCGTACGACGTTATCGAAGTGCGTACATACCGACGACGTACACGCGTTTTCAAAGCCTAAAATGTCGGTCGGCGCGCACGCGTAGCAGCCTAGACCGTTGAATCCCGTAACATCCCGACAGCTTCCGACGGCGCCCGAGTCCCCCGCGCTGCCGGCGTCGCCGCCGGCCCCCGACGCGCCAATACTTGGGCCGCCGGAATTGCCCCGGCCCGCATCGCCGAGGGCCGATCTGCCGGCCGAGCCCGCCCCACTGGCGATCGGACCAAACTGATCATTGGGGTCTTGAAGCTTGGTGCAGGCCGCGAGCAGCAGGCCCCAAGCGAGTGACCGTTGAACTGCGTGACGCGAGCGATGCCTCATTCTATATCCGAGCATTAGCCACCCGCACGAGCGTTACGTCGCGCCACGTGCGGACTGGTTTGCGCATCCTGTGCGCGGGGCTCGATGCTACATGCGGGCTCTTGTCGCCTCGGTGAAGATCGCGTGACTTTCAACCGCGCGTCGACAGATGCCCAGGCACGACGTGGCGTCGAAACCCTGCCAGTCTCTTCCGTCAGAAGGCGTTCGCCCCGCATGAGGCTCCCGTCCGAGCGTCAACATCATTGGCGCCGGCTCACCAGACCCGCGAAACGCGAGCCGTGCGATCGATTAAGGAGTGACGGCCGGGTGACCTGGCGTTGGCATCCTAGCAATCGTGGCTGGCTCGGCGGTGCCTAGAAGCTTCGTCTTAGAGGACGGTTGCAACGCCGACGCCCGCTCGAAACATTTGCGCGAGCGGAGGAGGGATTGCGTGGCTCTGCTTCGCCAAACAAAATACACTGCAGTCGAGCGCACGAGCGACGTAGGGGACAACCAAATTTCACGGCCAAGGCGGCCCCGTCGCTCCGCCGCTCGCACGGAGGCCCGGTTCTTTCCTGTGGCGTGTCAGTAATGCCCGCTGTGGCGCGCCTGTGCACGCGGCCCTTTTGAGTTGTAGCGAAACACACCGGCGGAACGTGCACGAAACTTGCATCTTCGATGCTGCTTCAATGAAGTCAATTAAAGACAGCGGCCCGTATTTGGTCATTAAAGACACCCTGACCGGCTGGGACGAGGACAACGTGACGCGGTTGGCCGCTTCCCTGGCCTATTACACGCTGCTGTCTATCGCGCCCTTGATCATCCTCGCGGTCGCTGTCGCCGGCCTCGCATTCGGTCGAGATGCGGCGCGGGAGCATATTTCGGCTGAGCTGGCCAGCGTCGTTGGCGCAGGCGCAGCCGATTCGATCAAAACCATCGCCAAGAATGCGAGCACGCCGGGGTCGGGCATCGTCAGCGTAGTGATTGGCTTAGTGGTGTTGCTGTTCGGCGCCTCCGGGGTTTTCGGCGAGCTCCAGTCGGCGTTGAACACGGTTTGGCAAGTCGCACCCAAGCCCGGCCGCGGCGTCTGGGGCGTGATCAAGGATCGCTTCTTTTCGTTTTCGCTGGTGGTCGTCGTGGCCTTCCTGCTCCTCGTGTCTTTGGTCATCAGCGCCGCGCTGACCTGGGTCGGACAAGCCTTCGAAAAATCCCTACCTGGTGGGGCTTTCGTTTGGCAAATTTTGAATTTCGGCATCTCACTCGCGGTGGTGACGGCACTCTTCGCGCTGATGTTCAAGACGCTGCCCGACGCGCGCATCAAGTGGAAAGACGTGTTCGTCGGTGCCTTCGTCACCGCCGTACTGTTCACGCTTGGAAAGTTTGGCCTCGGTATTTATCTTGGGAGTGCGGGCGTTTCGTCTGCTTATGGCGCGGCCGGCTCGATTGTCGCGCTAGTGATCTGGGTTTATTACTCGTCGCAAGTCGTGCTCATCGGCGCTGAATTCACGGAGGTGTACGCGCGCCGATACGGCTCGCAGATCACGCCGGATGAAAAAGCCGTTTCGGTCGACGAGCTACGAGCCACGACGGACAAGGAAGCCGCCCAAAAGGCGGCGGCCGAGCATAAAGACGGCACCACCGGCGCCCAAGGCGCGGCTGGGTAGGCGTGCTCAGCTGCGCTGCGCGAAGACCGAGGTGTCGAAGCGCGCGAGCAAGTCAGCAGCATCATCATAGATGGCCACGGCCCCCGCCAATGCTCCATCGGGGTGACCTCCGGAGCGCAATGCCACGGCACGGACGCCGGCGCGTACGGCGGCTTCCACGTCGTAGGGGGTGTCCCCGACCATCACCGCCTCCCCGGGCGAGCATTGTCCTTTTTTCAGCGCCACCAGCACGATGTCGGGATCGGGCTTGGAGTGCTTCGCATCGTCCGAAGAAGTTTGATGATCCAAATAGGGGAGCGCGCCGCACAATTCCAAGAGCGGGTTCAGCTCCTCTTCCTTGGCCGAGCTCGCGACGATGAGCCGTAGCCCGGCGCTGCTCAAACGCCTGAGTAACGCTTCCGCTTTTGGAAACGCGCGTAGCTGGGGTAAATAAACGTGCTGAAAATGGGCGCCACGCTCGGTCGACAGCCGCTTTGCTTCGTGCGAGTCGGGCTGCAAGCCCGTCACCTCGGGGATCAGTTTGTCGCCACCCTTGCCGATCAACTCGCGCACGAGTGACAGCTCGGTCTTGTAGCCATTGTGCTCGAGCACATCGAACCAAGCTTGGGCGTGGGCGTCATTGCTATCGACCAAGGTGCCGTCGACGTCCAGGAGCACCACTTTCAACGCTTTCATCGCGGCCCGACACGCATGCACCGTGCCAGCACCGACTCGGGTCGTAAATGCTGCGCGTCGGTCGCCGTATCCACGTCTTGTTCGCCGTCCGACCAGGGCAGGGCGCTGACCGACGCCGGACCGTTCAAGAGCGCGCTGGCTCCCGCATCGCCGCGCAGGGCGGCGAGAGCGCCGAAATAGGCTTTTGGGAATAATGCCGGAACGGCGTTCTTTCCCGCATAGCGAGACGCGGTGAGTGTTCGCGATTTTTCATATTCGCCGATCAGTTGATCTAAATGGAAAGCGGTCAAGCGCGGTTGGTCGCACAGCGCGACCAGGAGCGCGTCACAGCACGATCGTCGTGCCCAAGCGCACGCTGTGCGAATCGAGCTGGCGACGCCTTCGCTCCAAGCGTCGTTGTTTATGACTTCTACCGGCAATCCGCCGAGGGCGGCGCGCACAGCGTCGGCGTGCGCGCCGATCACCACGGCGCACGCTGTGGCCCGCGATTGACGAGCGCACTCTGCCGCAAGGCGCACGAGTGGCTGATCGCCATGAGGTAACAGCTGCTTCGGCGAACCCAAACGCCGTGACGCGCCCGCCGCCAAAATCGCACAAGCGACACGTGCGCTCACTGTGTCGCCTTGCGCGCCGACAGATACGACCGCTCGGACGCGAAGATTGGCTCTGGCTCGCTTTCGTGGATCGATCGCGAGCCGTAGCGCGACAGTGGCTCTGCATTCGCGCAAGCGAGCACCGCTTGAATTTCAGAGACGATCGACAATGCGATTTGCGCGGGCGTTTCTGCTCCGAGGTTCAGTCCGATGGGCGCTCGCACGCGCGCTGGCAGCGGCCCGTGCTGGGTCGGAAAAAGCTCCGCGAACATTTTACGCGTACGTCGCTCGGGTCCGAGCACGCCGATGTATTGTGCTGGCGAGTCGAGCAGGACGCTCAGTGCGTTCAGGTCGCTCGAATAGTGATGGCTCATCACGACCCCGAGAGGCGTGCGATGAGCTTTTAGCTTTGCCGCCACGGCGTCCAGACCACCCAAATAAAGCTCGGCCCGCGCGGCAAAGCGCTCGCGCACGGACGCGCGCGGATTCGCGTCGCACACCGTCACGCCCAGCCCGAGCGCCGAAGCGAGCTCGACCACCGGCAATGCATCGGGCCCAGCTCCGAACACGAACAAGTGCGGCGCCGGTGACACGACTTCCAGCAGGGCTTGGAAGCCGTCGCCACGCACGAGGCGAGATCTTGGTTGGGTCTCCCCGAGCACGCCTGCGGCGGCCCAGCTCAACGCGGCGCAGGCCGCTGGCTCGGCGATGGAGCCCATGGCGATACCCTTTTCCGTCAGCGTTAGCCGACTGCCGACGGGCACACTCGCCACATTCGATTCGAAAACGGTGAGCAAAGCGCCGCGCTGCTCGGCGGCAAGGCAAGATTCGATGAACGTGAGCGAATCGGGCGCGCGCCCCCGATGAACGCGCTCAATCAAGATATCCACCGCGCCGTCGCAGCCGCTGCCACGGGGGGCTTCGGCATCGGGCTGTTCGCTCTCTTCCAGACCGGCTTCGTAGCGGACGCAGACGGCATGCTCGCGCGTGAGCCAAGGCCCCTTTCGTACGAGGCTGGCTTCCAAGCAGCCGCCGCTGACCGACCCAGCCAGAACCTGGCCGTTGGCAAACAGGAGCCTTGCTCCGGCGTGGCGATAGGCAGACCCGCGCACCCGCATCACGCTCGCCAGCCAGCAAGGCTCGTTTCTTTGCTCCGCCGCTTGTGCGGCCCGACAAATCTCGAGGAGCTCGGCCATGGCGACGTTAGATGAGCTTATCCAAGGTGATCGGAAGGTCGCGAACGCGCTTGCCGGTCGCGTTGTACACGGCGTTCGCAATCGCCGCGCTGATACCCGTGATCCCGATTTCACCGATGCCTTTGGCCCCGATTTCGTTCACGTGCGGATCATGCTCGTCGACCATGAGGACGACCAGCTCTGGGACGTCCGCGTGAACGGGCACGTGATAATCAGCGAGATCACGGGTCACCACGCGGCCCGATCGCGCATCGCGCACCGAGTGTTCTTCGAGTGCAAAGCCGATGCCCCAGACCATGCCCCCGTAGAATTGACTCCGCGCGGTCTTGGGGTTCAAGATTTTACCAGCTGCAAATGCCCCCACGGCCCGGGCTACGCGCACCTCAGCCGTGTCTTCGTCGACGCGAACCTCCACGAATTGCGCGCCGAACGAGTGCAGCGAATACTGCGCGCGCTCGAGCTTCTCGACGCTGGAAATCTGGGCGCTGATCTCCGAACCGCCCGAGCGCGCAACCAGCGCCGACAGCGAATCCTGCTTGCCCGGTTGTCCCTGAGCCGTGAGCTGGCCGCCGGACAGCAAAACCGCGTCCGCTTTCAAGCCATGCAAAGCCGATTGAGGATCGGCGAGCGCGGTCGCGATCAGCTTTTCACGGAGCGCGAGCGCGGCGAGCCTCACCGCCGAGCCGGTGCTGGAAGCGGTCTGCGAACCGCCCGAGACCGGGGTTTCTGGCATGATCGTGTCGCCGAGCTCGAAAGTGACGGTTTCGAGCGGCACGCCCAGCGCATCCGCCGCAATCTGCGCCATGATCGTGTAGGTGCCAGTGCCAATATCTTGCGAGCCTGCCTGGACCAGCAGGCTTCCATCGCGTCGGAATTTGGCAACCGCGGATGAGCCACTTTGCCGAGCGGGGTAGGTTGCGGTCGCCATGCCATAGCCAACCAACCAGCAACCGTCGCGCATGGCGCGGGGTGTGGCATTGCGCCTGGACCAGCCGAAGCGGGCTGCGCCTTGCTCGTAACACTCGCGCAGTGACTTGCTGGACCAAGGTTTGTCTTCGCCTTCGTCTCGCTCGGCGTAATTTTCGAGCCGCAGCTGGAGCGGGTCGAGCTTGAGCTCGACCGCCAGCTCATCCATCGCCGACTCCAGGGCGAAAGTGCCTGTAGATTCACCAGGCGCGCGCATGAAGGTGGGCGTCGGGATATCGAGCTTCACTAGACGGTGGGTGGTGCGCACGTTCGGACACGAATACAGCATCCGCGTGACGACGGCGGCGGGCTCGACGAACTCGTCGAATCGAGACGTTTCGGAGACCGATTCGTGTTGCACGGCCAGCAGCTTGCCCTTGCGGTCGGCTGCCAGCACCAAGTGCTGAATCGTCTTTGGACGGTGTCCGACGAGGGAAAACATTTGTTGGCGGGTGAGGGCCAGCTTCACCGGCCGCTGCGCAACGCGCGCGGCGATCGCGGCGAGGCCGACGTGCGACCACGGAGACCCCTTGCAGCCGAAACCGCCGCCGACGAAGCGCGAGATCACGCGCACGTTGGCCGCTGGAATGCCGAACAGCGCCGACACTTTCTTGCGCACCGCGAAGATACCTTGCGACGTGTCGTAGAGCGTGACGTGATCCTCGCCCTGCCAAACCACGGTGAGCGCGTGCGGCTCCATCGGATTGTGATTTTGAACGGGCGTACTGTATGTCTGATCAATCCGCACCGCCGCGCCGTTCACGGCGGCCTCGACATCGCCGCGTTTCGTGTCGGCGTCTCCGCTGGGCCCCGCCTTTTTTGGCTTGTAGCGGTCCTGACCAATCGGCATCAGGTCGGCGTGAAGCTCGTCTGCCGCGTAAGTTGCGCTGACGAGAAACGCAGCTTCCTGAGCACTCTCCAAGGTGCTGGCCACAACGATGGCGATCGGTTGATCCGGGTAGTGAATTTCATCTTCCTGTAGGACCTGCAAGATGCGGTCGTTCGGGTCGGTCTTCTTCTTGGCGCCCGGTAGCGGCGGCACGTTCCCAGATGTGATCACGTGCAGAACGCCGGGTACTTGCTCGGCCCGGCGAGTGTCGATCGAACGCAGGTGGCCGCGCCCTACCGCACTCGTCACGAGCACGGCGTGCGCGACGTTGGCCACCGGAATCTCCGCGGCGTATTGAGCCTTGCCCGTCACCTTCAGCGGGCCGTCCACACGCGACACGGGACGCCCGACATTTCCGAATGTCATAGAACGCCTCCCACTCGCTCGAGCGCGCGCACGATGACGCGGCGGGCAAGCTGGACTTTGAATCCATTGTGCTCCGTAGTCCGGGCGTCACTCATGGCCAGGGCGGCCGCGGCCTGAAACACTTCCCGAGTTGCGGGTCTACCGACCAGCGCCTGCTCGACCTCCATGCAGCGCCAAGGCTTGGTCCCGACGCCACCCAACGCGACGCGAGCCTGCCTAATGATCTGACCGTCGAGATCGATCGCAGCGGCGCTGGAAGCCAAGGCAAAGGCGTAGGAAGCGCGGTCGCGCGCCTTCACATAAGCCGAACGGGCCGAAAATGAAGTTTTTGGCAGTGAGACGTGGGTCACGAGTTCGCCGTGCTTTAGTGCGCTTTCGATCTCCGGATGCGCGCCCGGCAAGGTGTGAAAATCGGCGAGGAAAATGCTTCGTTCCCCGTCGGGCCCACGCGTGTGCACGACTGCGTCCATCGCAAGGAGAGCGACGCACATGTCGGAGGGATGGAGCGCGATGCACTGGTCGCTGACCCCGAGCACGGCATGCATTCGGGAATAGCCGGCCAACGCTGCGCATCCAGAGCCGGCCTTACGCTTGTTGCAGGCGCTCACTGCAACGTCGCGAAAATAAGCGCAGCGCGTGCGCTGTAGCAAATTCCCGCCGACGGTGGCCATGTTGCGCAGCTGCGGGGAGGCGCCTGATAACAACGCCTGGGACAGTGCGGGAAAGCCCGCGAGGATTGCGGGGTGCTCGGCAAGGTCGCTGTTACTGACGAGCGCGCCGATCCGCACGCCGTCCGCGGCGACCTCGATTTGTCGCCAGGGCAGGGCAGACAGATCCACCAAGAGCTCAGGCTGTTCGACGTCCAGCCGAAGCAAATCAACCAGTAGCGTGCCGCCGGCGATAAACCGTGCGCCGGTGGTTTGACCGCTGCGGATGGCTTCCGATTCTTGAGCGGGCTTCTGATAGTCGAAGTTTCGCAAGGCGTCAGCTTGGCACGGTTTCGAGACGCGCCTTTTGGATTGCGGATACGATGTTCGGGTAGGCCCCGCAACGACAGATATTGCCACTCATGTGCTCACGCACTTCGGCGTCCGTGTGCGCGCGATTTTCCATGATCAAACCAAGCGCGCTCATGATTTGTCCGGGCGTGCAGTAACCACACTGGAGCGCGTCTTCCTCTACGAATGCAGCCTGCATGGCATGCAATCGCTCGCCTTTCGCTAGGCCCTCAATCGTCGTTACGGGCGCCTCGCCGACCATGATGGCCAGCGTCAAGCAGGCGTTCACACGCTTGCCCGCCACGAGTACGGTGCAGGCCCCGCACTGCCCGTGATCGCAGCCCTTTTTGCTGCCGGTGAGCCCGAGGCGTTCGCGCAGCGCGTCGAGCAAGGAGACCCGCGGTTCGACTTCCAGCTCATGGGCCTGCCCGTTCACGTTGAGCGTGATCTTGCGCGCTCTATTGATCGGCACGGGCGGAGCGGCCGGACCCGATGGGGGCGGGGCATGTGGACGACAGCCATCGGCCGTCAGCAGCGCGAACGCGCCGACCAAGCTGGCCAATACGACTTCACGTCGAGAAATCGTTGCAGGGTGCGGGCCAATGGCCTGCGTACCGGCGATGCTCAGCGCCTCCGCCAAGCCTTTCAACGCTAAACGCGAATCGGTAGCCAGTAGAGAATGTCGAGCAACGACACTGCCGCCGCCGCTCAACACGACGAGCGACAGTTCATGAGCCGGGGCGCCCGGCGCGAAGCCACAGGCAACTCGCAACTCGTCCACCGCGGCCGCCCGGATCCCGATGTTCGAGCCCTGGATGTCGACTTCATCGTCCGGCTGAAAAACGAACACAGCCCCGCGCGCGACTAGTATCAAGGCGGCGCCTAAACCGCGCAACTCGGCGCGAATTTGCTCCAGGGTCAGAGATTCCTGCAACTGGAGCTCGTTGTGAAAGGCGATCACCATGGGCTGACCGCGATTCATGGGTAGGCCCAACGCCAGCAACGACGGGTGCAAGAAAAGAGACGCGACGCGCATCATTTATAGGACGACGGCGGGAGAGCAAAGGCTGTACCGTCCGCGATTGCGGGGGTTCGCTGCGCGCTGCGCTTTAGCCGTGGCGGAAGTGCTTCGGCCTGTTCGCCACGCGCGCGCCATTTTGCGACATCACGGTCATTCGAATTGAGCTGAGACGCTGGACGTCGTGAGCGCCGCTAGTCGGGTCGCGCCGGGGCGGGCCGGAACTGGCACGGACGCTGCACCGGCGATGCTACTTATAGACGCGAGCGAAAATAGACGCGAGCGAAAAAGCCCCGGGAGCGCAACGATGGCGAGAGCAATTTGGAGTGGCAGCCTGGGCTTCGGCTTGGTGCAAATACCGGTCAGCCTGCACGGCGCGGAGGAAGCGGACGAGTTGTCGTTGACGCTGCTCGACAAGCGCGACTTTTCCCCGGTCGGCTATGAGCGAATCAACAAGAAGACCGGCAAAGAAGTGAAGTGGGAGGACACGGTCAAAGGTTACGAGTCGGCCCCCGGCAAATACGTGGTGCTGAGCGAGCGGGATTTCGCCGAAGCAAACCCTAAAGCCACGCATGAAATCGATATCCTGGATTTCGTCGAGCTGGCCGCGATAGACCCTCACTTCATCGACAAGCCATACGTGATCGTGCCCGACAAGTACGGCAAAAAGTCCTACGCGCTCTTGCGTGAGGTGTTGAAGCGCTCGGGCAAGGCCGGCATCGCCAAGCTCGTGCTCCGCTCGCGCCAGCACTTGTGCGCGGTGATTCCGCACGGCAAAGCGCTGTCCTTGCTGATCTTGCGCTTCGCGGATGAACTGCGCGGCACCGATGACCTGGAGTTGCCAGACGAGAATCTGAAGAAGCTCGGCATCAGTGCCAAGGAGCTCGACATGGCCGAGCAGTTAGTTTCCGGCATGGTCAACGAATGGCATCCGGAAAAATACCGGGATGACTACCGGAAAGATCTGCTGGCGATGATTCACTCGCGGGCCAAAGCAGGCAAGGTAAACAGCGTCTCGAAGGAGCCCGCAAAGGCGTTGCGGCCGCCGAAGCCTGCCAAAGTCGTGGACCTAGTCGCCCTGCTCACCCAGAGCATGGCCGCCGGACGCGGTCATGGTAGCGCGCGTAACGACGCCAGCCGCAAGGCTACGGCGCATAGCAAAACCGCTAAAAAGACCGGTACGAAAGCACGGGCCGAAGCGGCTCATCGTAGATCGGCGTGAGCCCTAGCGGAGCTGAACCATGAGTCTGGCGAAGTACCGAGAGAAACGCGACTTTTCGGCAACGAGCGAGCCGGCGGGGAGCGCGCTTCACGCCAACGGGCGAAGCTATGTCATCCAGAAGCACGCCGCGAGCCATCTGCATTACGACTTTAGGCTCGAGCTCGGCGGCGTGCTGTTGAGCTGGGCCGTCCCCAAGGGGCCATCCCTGGACCCGGCGGTCAAACGTTTGGCTATGCAGACAGAGGACCATCCGGTCGAGTATGGCGGATTCGAGGGAACAATCCCCGAGGGTGAGTACGGTGGCGGCACGGTCATGGTTTGGGATCGGGGAACCTGGGAGCCGGAGGGCGACGCGGATCAGGCGTACAAGAAAGGCCACCTCAATTTTAGGTTGCAGGGCGAGAAGCTCAGCGGCGGTTGGCACCTGGTACGAACTCACCGCGGCGGCGACAAGCAGCGCGGCTGGCTGCTGTTCAAGGCCACCGACGACGCGGCCCGGCCGGGCGACACCTCGCTGCTAGAAGATCAAAGCAAAAGCGTGCTCAGCGGGCGAGACCTGAGCGACATTGCTAAAGGAGCGGCCGTGAAGAAGGTGGCCGTGGGCCGATCTAAGACGAATCAAACCGAGAAATCCTTAGCGGAACCGGATGACTCGGCCAAAGCGAACCGCACGGCGAAAGCGAGCAAGCTAGCCAGGACGCCCGCTCCACTTCGGTCGAGCAAAGCGAAGGTGAGCCAGGCCAAGGCGAGCAAAATCCAGAAGCCAGCGTCGCGCCCCGAGCCGCCCGGAGCGATCCGCGCGGAGCTACCGAACGAGATTGTTCCGGAGCTCGCAACGTTGGTCAGCGAAACGCCGACCGACGATGGCTTCGTGCATGAGGTGAAATTCGATGGGTACCGCGTGCTGTGCCGCGTCGCGCCAGGCGAGTTGCGTCTATTCACCCGTAACGGCGAAGATTGGACCGACCGCATGCCAACCTTGGCCGCGGCGCTCGGGAAGCTCCGGGTCGAAAGCGCAGTGTTGGACGGCGAGCTCGTAGCGCTCGACGAGAACGGCTTGACCGATTTCCAGCTGTTGCAGAACTCTTTCAGCGGTAAGGGCGAGGCGCCGATCGCTTACTACGCCTTCGATCTACTGTACTTGAACGGTTTCGATTGGCGCCCGGTGCCACTTTTGGAGCGCAAAGCCGAGTTGAAAGCGTTGTTTGCGGGCTTGCCGGCTCCCGCCGCCGTGACGCTCCGCTACAGCGACCACGTACTTGGAAACGGAGCGCAATTCTTCGCCGAGGCGGCCAAGCTCGGGCTGGAGGGAGTAGTATCGAAGCGGGCCAACTCGAGCTACCGCCCGGGGCGAGGGAAGGACTGGGTCAAGAGCAAGAGCCTGGGGCGTCAGGAATTCGTGATCGTTGGCTACAGCGAGCCGGGCGGCTCTCGCTCGCATCTCGGCGCGTTGCTGCTCGGCGCGCGCAAAGCCGGAGCGCTCACCTATTGCGGGAAAGTCGGCACGGGCTTTACTGATAAAGCGCTCAGCGAGTTACACGATAAACTCTCGCCGTTGGAGATTGGGCGATCTGAGCTCGACAACCCACCGCGAGGCGCCGATGCGCGAGGCGTGCATTGGGTAACCCCCAAGCTAGTGGCCGAGGTCGCATACACGGGCTTTACGCAGGAGGGGTTGTTACGACACCCCACCTTTAAGGGTCTCCGCGAAGACAAGCCCGCGAGCGAAGTCGTGCTCGAGGAGCCGCGCGCGCTGGCCTTGCGTCGCGCCGCGAAGTCCGCTTCCGTCACGACTAGCCAGGTCGCGGCCCCGCCCCTCACTCATCCGGACAAGATCCTTTATCCCGAGCTAGGCATCAGCAAGCGCGAGCTCTATGCCTACTACGAGGCGGTGGCCGAGCTCATGTTGCCGCAGGTCGTGAACCGCCCCCTGACGCTATTGCGCTGCCCGGAAGGCAGCGGTAAACAATGCTTCTTCCAGAAGCACCCCGGTCCGTCCCTCGCGGATGGTTTACGCCGAGTGATGGTGCGAGGGTCGGAGGGGCAAGCCGAATACGCAGCCATCGAGGATCGCCGGGGCCTGCTCTCGCTGGTGCAAATGGGGGTGCTCGAGGCCCACATATCTGGCGCCATCGCCGACGATTCGGAGCGACCCAACCAAATCGTTTTCGACCTCGATCCTGACACCGAGCTGGGGTTCGCGGACGTGATCGAGGCCGCCCACGCGGTGCGTGACTTGCTCTTGGAGTTCAAGCTCAAGAGCTGGCTGAAGACCACGGGTGGAAAGGGCCTTCACGTCACCGTTCCAATCGAACCGCGGGCAGACTGGGACGAGGTCAAAGCCTTTTGCCGCACCGTGGCCGAGGAGCTCGCACGGCGCGAGCCAGGCCGGTTTTTAGCCGTCATGTCCAAGGCAAAACGCAAGGGGAAGATCTTCGTGGACTACCTGCGCAACGGTCGGGGGCAGACGTTCATCGCGCCGTATTCGCCGCGAGCGCGCCCGGGCGCCGGCATTGCGATGCCGATTGAATGGGGTGATCTTTCCGCGAAGTTCAAGCCGGAGGTATTCAACGTCCGCAGCGCGGAAAAGTATTTGGCCAAGCGCAAGCGCGATCCATTCACCTCGCTTTTGACGCATCTTCAGCCCCTGCCGAGCGCAGCCGGAGTCACCCGTCCTCGCGCGCGCCGGGCTTGACACGGCCGTCGGCCGGGTCAACCAAGCGCTTCCAGGGCGAGCCGAGCGGCACGTTGTGCGCTCGCGATAGCGCCGGCGACGGTCCCAGGAAATTGATGGTCGGTAGCCTCGCCAGCCAAAAATACGGCACCCGCGCACGGCACGCTCAGCTCCTCGTTGGCTCCGGCTCCGCCTGGTCTGCAAAAGCTGTACGCCCCTCGCGCGCGCGGATCGTTCGAAAAGTCATGCTGGTAACTGCGGATGACCCTCGCGGTCAGCGTTGCCTCCGGAATGTCGAATAAATTCGCGAGCGAGCCGAGCGCTAGCCGTCGCCGCTGCTCCGCGCTCTCGCGCGCTAATTGCTCGGCTTTCGGACCACCTGCCCACGCAGTCACGAACGTTCGATCCGCAACCTGCTCGGACCAGCAGCTCTCGAACAGGGAGGCTTGGATGGTGAATGAAGGCGTCGCGCGGAATCGTCTTAGCGCTGAGATCCCCGCCCACTTCGAAGCAGATACGGCAGGCGTGGCCCATTCCCAGACGCGCGACCGCTGCCTGCCAGGCGGGCACGACTGGCTCTATGAGTAGCCCCTGCACCGCGCCGGCCGCCTTCAAGACCCCAAGCGGCACCGCGACGACGCACAGCTGGGCCTCGACCTCCTCGGCCCCCGACTCGAAGGCCAGCGAGACGGGACCGTTTGGCCGCCAGTGCACGCGCGATACGGGGGAGGACACCCGCGGCTCTACCCCCGACGCTTGCAACTGTTCGAGCAAATGCCGAGTCAGGCGGCCGTATCCGCCGGCGACGCGAAATTGGCCTTCGTGTTGCGCCATGGCATCTGCGTCAGCAGCCAGGCTCTCGATGCTGACCTCGCCAATGGGTGCGGCTTCGAAGCCTTCGACGAGCTGACGGAAGCGCTCGGCCAGGGTGACATCGATCGCGTGCCGCTCGAGGAACACGCGCGCCGAGACATCTGGCTCACCCCGCTGTCTTCGCTTCAGCACGTGCTCGAAAGGCTGCCAAGCGTCGAGCAGCTCTTGAAATGCCGTTCCGTGCTTCGTGAAGTGCCGATCGGCTACGGAAACGAGCTCCACCTGCGCCTCCCGCGCCAACTCGAGGGTAGGGGCAGGTTTGCCGTGTACGAACTCGGCGCCCAGCTCGATGCAGTGGTTGCCGGCGCCGCTCGGGACGCTAAAAATCCGTCCGCCGACGCGATCCTTGGCCTCCAGCAGGACCACGGATTTGCCAGCTGTCACGAGCATCCGCGTCGCGGTTAGGCCCGCGATGCCGGCGCCCACCACGGCCGCATCCCAACGCTTGCCCATGCTCAGCGGCCGCCTTTCGGGTGCGCCGTGAGGAACGTCCACATCTCGTCCAGCGCTGGCGGCTGCAACGCGACGTAGTGTCCACCCCCTTCGACCGTCCATAATTCCACCGCGCCGCGACAGGCGTCGTAACGCTGCACTCGGGTCTCGCGAGCGGGGATAAAAGGCTCGAGGTCGATGTTCTGAACTGATTGAAGCTCGCCTGCGCAGCCGAGGCGCCGCGCCCAGTACTTTGCCGTCTCCAGCGCAGAAGGATGAGGGGCGACATCACTGCGATCGAATACGGTGCCGCCACCATAATGCACGACTGGGTCGGCATCGCCGTGGATTTCCAGAAACGACAACGCACTGTGCTGAACGCACGGTTCGTCCCCGCTAGGGGCGGCGCCCGCGACGCTAATGACTCCAGCGATTCGATCACCGGCCTTACAGGCCAAGCGCTGCGCCATGAAGCCACCGTTGGAGTAACCGATCACGAATAGACGCTGGCGATCGATCGCGGCATTCTCGGAGCTCTCGTCCAATAGCGCTGCTAGACGCTGCACGTCGTCAACCCCGCGGTGCTCCAGGTCGCAACAGCTTTTGCCGGCGTTCCAAAATGGGCGCCCCTCAGCATCACTCATCCCCTGCGGGGCCAAGTAGGCAAATTTTTTCTGATCGGCGATCTGATCTAGGCCCGCCTTGGCAATCAGCATGCGGCTCGACACGCCAAACCCGTGCAGAATCATGAGCAGGGGGACTTGCTCCCCACTTCGCAAGGTCGCGGGAAGGCGCAGCTCCGCTGGCGGCTCGAATGCCTGTGCGGCCCCGACCGTGGACGACGGCACGGAAGCTCGAGGCGCCGCCGCTGAGCTCACGACAGGCGTGTGGCGCGCTGCCACGCCGGGCTGGTGCGCGGCGCGCTCAGGCTCCGGAGCACAGGCGGCGACTGGGCCGATCAGCGTCACACACCAGCAGAAGAGGCGACGCCGCATCGACGTCCGCGATGCAATCCTCGAACCAAGTTTGGCGCGGCGGCGAAGGCTATGACTCATGCGTTCCCTCGGCTGTCGAGCGTCGAGATACGTTCGAGTGCTAGGCTTCGTTCCCGCGATGTCCGCGCAGCTCGATCTGTTCAATCGGGGCACACCTCATTTCGACTCGAGCTTCTCGGGCGCTCAGCGAACCCACCTCGCGCCAGACGCATGGCTGGAGCTCGTGCCAGGTTGGCTGCGCGGCCACCAGGCTCTGTTCGATACGCTGCGCTTGGGGACACGCTTTCGCAGCGAGCAACGGATGATGTACGAACGTCTGGTGGAGGTTCCGCGGTTGTACGCGGTGCTTGGCGACGACGGCCCGATCCCGGACATCGTCGGCGCCATGCAACATGCTTTATCCGCGCGTTATGGCGAGCACTTCGCGCGCATCAGCCTGGGCTACTATCGCAACGGCCAAGACAGCGTCGCGTTTCACGGCGACCGCGTTGCTCGGACCTTGCCGAGTGCGCTGGTGGCGACCGTCTCGGTCGGCGCAGCACGTCGCTTTCTCATGCGCCCCACCGGTGGTGGAGCGCCCCCGCTAGCGTTTTCGCTCGGTGGCGGCGACCTGTTGGTGATGGGCGGCTCGTGTCAACGCACATGGCAGCACGCCATCCCCAAATCCCGGAGCGCCGGCAATCAACAACGCATTGCCATCATGTTTCGTCCGCACTGGGCGGAGTTGCCCGCGGAGTAGCTACATGAACACTGCTCGATTCGGCGTCTAGCTCAGGAAGCTTCAACCTCGTTGAACGAGCACTGACTGGCCGCGACGCGAGCGGGTTTGGCGACATCTCTACTGGAACAGTGACGACAGCGGCTCACGCGAACCGCCCGTGAAAGTGTGTCGCGAATGCTCGATTGGGTGCGTCGCGGGGCGCTCAACACGGGAGCTTTCAACACAGCGCTTGCCACCCTCCATCACCCCACTATGCTGCGCGCACCCGCACGATACCCACTTAGTGCAGGCAAGGAAAATATCATGATTCGAACTAACACGAGTGTTGCGGCGGTTTTGGTGCTCTGTAGTCTGGCGTTGGCCGCTTGCGGCGGTGATCAGAAGCCAGCGGATTCACCCGAGAGCATGCCCAGCGCGGAGATGCCTCCCACGCCCATGCCGGAAAGCGACGCCGGCATGAGCACGAAGTCGTCTTCGTCCGACGCCGCGCAAGCCAAGACTGACGCGCCCGCCGCGCCCAAGATGGACCCGCTCACGGACGAGCAAATTGCCATGATCACGGATGCGGCCAACACTGCTGAAATCGAGCAAGCGAAGCTCGCGCAGACCAAGTCCAAGGATGCAGACGTGAAGAAGTTTGCGGCCATGATGGTCAGCCATCACGGCGCAGCCAAGCAAAAACAAGCTAAGCTCAAGATCAAGCCAGCGGAATCGTCGACATCGACGGCGATGCAAGCCGACGCGGCCAGCACGCTCGATACGTTGAAGGGCGACACCGGCAAGGACTTCGATAAGGCGTACATTGCCGCGCAGGTCGACGGTCACCAGAAGGTGCTCGACACCATCAACGACAAACTGCTGCCGAGCGTCAAGAGCGCGGACCTGAAGGCCTACATCGAGGGTATCAAGCCGACCGTAGAAGAGCACTTGAAGGAAGCGAAGCGGCTCCAACAGAATTTCGATAGCAAGAGCTCTTCGACCGCCGCAGGCTCCAAGCCGGCTGGTTGAGCGTTGCTCAACTCACGATCATGGCCGCCAAAAAGAAACCGCGTGCGAAGAAGTATGGCGCCGCTTCCACCAAGAAAGTAAAAAAGACGCTGCACGAGCGGAAAGCCGGCACACTGCGCTCGGGCCGCTCGAAAAAGAAGGTGAAGAGCAAGAAGCAGGCAATCGCCATCGCATTGTCCGAAGCTCGTGCTTCTGGGGACAAAGTTCCCAGTAAGAAGCGTGCCGCAAAGCGAAAGAAGACGGGCTAACAAAGCCCCAGCCGATACGGGCCAGTCCCGTATCGGCGCCCGGCCCCCGGTGCGGCTCGCGTGAGCGAGACGCGTCTAAGCCCTCTGGTTATGCTGCACACGATGCGCGCCAGTTTCTTCCAACTCTACCTGGCTGGCCTGCTCGTCGTCGGGCACGTGGCGCGTGCGGAGGACGCGCCGAGCACGGCTGCGGCTACGGCGGACTCACGACGAAGGCCTGCGTCGGATGACGAAGCCGTGCCAGCCAGCGCCTTACCCGAGCTCGACCTGCTCACGTTTTACAAGGACAACTATGTGCTCGCGGGGTTCACGTACTCGACCGAGGTGAAATTTCAGTTCAGCGCCAAGTTCGATCTCTGGCCCAATAGCGGACCGCACGCCTTTTACTTCGCTTTCACGCAGAAAACGCTGTGGGACGTGTATCGAGCTTCGGCCCCGTTTGTGGAAAGCGACTATTCGCCCGAGCTGTTTTACAGCTATTTTCACGCACCGGGTCGTTATGAGCCCGACCCTGGCTGCGGCTTCTTCCTGGAGCGGTTGGGCGTGGTTCACGAGTCCGACGGCTTGGCGGGCCCGCGCTCGCGCGGTTGGAATCGAGTGTACGGTGAATCGCGATACGCCTGCTATACGCCGCAGCGCAATTACGGCGCCCTCACACTTCAGGTCTGGGCGCCGCCGTTCGGTAAGCCCGACAACCCGGGGATCGTCTCCTATCTTGGCTATGGCGAGCTTTCACTCGCCATAGGCAGTGATCGCGGTCACGCCTGGTTGGGTGATTGGGAGATCGCTCTACATGCCCGTAAAGGCACGCGCTCGCTCGCTACGGGGAGCGTCGAGGCCGACGCGCGCTGGCGGCCGCGCTACAGCGATTTCTGGCGCTTCACCCCGTACCTCTATGGTCAAGCCTTCACCGGCTATGGTGAGACGCTACTGAGTTACGATCGCGCGTTGACGGCGATACGCATCGGCATCGGCTTCACGGACCGTAGCACGCGCAGCCAATGAGGCGCTCAGCGCTTCCGGCGTAACGCGCGCGTAACTAGCTTGAGGTCGCGGACCAGCTCCTGGAAGCTTTCGGCGCGCGCCTGCGCGTCGGGCGCGCGTAAAATGGCGGACGGATGAGCGGTGGCTAGAACCAGCGACGCAAGCTCGCTGGCGATCGGGCGGCCGCGCTCCTGGGTGATGCGAAACTGGGCTCCGAACAACGCTTGCCCCGCCGTTGCGCCGAGTAAGACCAGGATTTCCGGCTTGATAGCGGTGATCTCCGATCGCAACCATGGAAGGCATGCGCCCACCTCCCCCGGCTTTGGACGCTTGTGCAAGCGCGCCTTGCCGCGCTGCTCGAACTTGAAATGCTTCACGGCGTTGGTCACGTACATCTCCGAGCGCGTCAAACCTGCCTCGAGCAGCGCTTTGTCGAACAGCTTTCCGGCAGGGCCGACGAACGGCTTGCCCTGACGGTCCTCGGCATCTCCTGGCTGCTCCCCGACGAACATCACGCGCGCGCGGGCTGGACCTTCACCGAATACGGTTTGGGTCGCGTTCACGTACAGCGGGCAGCCCCGACAGCCATCCGCCGCCCTGCGCAGACTGGGCAACGTACGTCGACTTGGTAAAAACTGTTCTGCGCCCGGCTCTGCAGGCGGGCCTCGCCGCGAAGTCATTTCGGAGAAGCACGCTGCAAACGCTGTTCCCCACGGCCCGCGCCTCGACGCCGTTCGGGGTGGAGGCATATTGTCGAAGCGGGACATTGCGCCGCGTCGGCGTGCCGTGCGGCTCGCCTTTCACCGCGTTTTGCAGTGGCATGAGTATTGAAGCCACGTGGCAGCGATGTGGATCGTCCGCCTGGCTCTGCGCCGCCCATATACCGTGGCGACGCTCTGCCTGGCCATTTTACTGATGGGCGTGCTGTCCGTGCTGCGGATGGACGTGGATATTTTTCCCGCCATCAACATTCCGGTCGTGGTCGTGGTCTGGAATTACCCCGGTATGTCCGCGGAAGACATGGAGCGCCGGGTTACGTTGGTCAGTGAACGCGGCATCTCCACTTCCGTGAGCGGTATCAGCAAGCTGGAATCCCAGTCGATCAATAGCACCAGCGTCGTGAAGGTGTACTTCGAGCCTACGGCCGATATCGGCGGCGCCATCGCTCAGATTAGCGCGGCCTCGCTTTCGGCCAGCCGTATCATGCCGCCGGGGATGCAGCCGCCAACGTTACTTCGGTTCAACGCGTCGAACGTGCCGGTCGCCCAACTCACGGTATCGGGGGCCGGTCAAAGCGAACAACAACTCTTCGACTACGGCGCCAACTTCCTCCGTTTGCGTCTGTTCACGGTTCCGGGCTTGTCCACCCCGGCTCCGTATGGTGGTCGACAAAGGCAGGTGAACGTGGACATCGACCCGGCGCGCGTAGCCGCCGCCGGCCTCGCAGCGCAGGACGTCGTCAACGCGGTGCTGAACCAGAACGTGATCTTGCCTGCAGGTTCGGCGCGCATCGGTCGGTTCGATTATGACGTGTTGCTGAATGGCAGCCCCGCGAGCACCGCCGAGTTCACTCGCTTACCGATCAAGGTCGTGAACGGCGCGAGCGTCTTTCTGGGGGACGTTGCCAACGTGTACGACGGCTATGCGGTGCAACAGAACGTCGTGCGCGTGAACGGCAAGCGCGCAACCTACCTGTCTATCCTGAAGAAGGAGGACGCCTCCACCCTAGCGGTCGTTGAGGCGACGAAAGACATGCTGCCGGCCTTGCGCGCGGCGGCCCCTAGCGGGATAGAGCTGAAGCTCGACTTCGATCAGTCCACGTTCGTTCGCGGCGCTGTCGTCGGGGTATTTCGGGAGGCTTTGATTGCATCTGCGCTCGTGGCGGTCATGGTGCTCGCGTTCGTAGGCAGTTGGCGGAGCACGATCATCGTCTGTGTGTCCATCCCATTGGCGATCTTGGTCGGAGTGATCGGGCTCAAACTGAGCGGCCAGACCTTGAACTTGATGACCCTCGGCGGAATGGCGCTCGCCATCGGCATGTTGGTCGACGACGCGATCGTAGAGATCGAGAACATCAATCGCAATCGCTCTTTGGGCAAGGAGCTGACCGTCGCGATTCTGGACGGGGCGCGGCAAATCGCGACGCCTGCGTTGGCGGCGACACTCACCATCTGCGTCGTCTTTTTCCCGGTCGTGCTCTTGGAGGGCCCGGCGCGCTTCTTGTTCGTGCCCCTGGCGCTGGCCGTAGTGTTCTCGATGTTGGCGTCGTACCTACTGTCTCGCACGCTGGTGCCGACCCTATCCCACTTGATCTTGGGTAAGGACCGTGTCGAGCCAGAGCCCGGTGCACAGGGTTCCAAAGACAAGGATGAAGCGCCGAAGCCGGAGTCGGCGAAGCAAGGCGAAGGCCCCGGCAAAACGCCGGAAAAGCCAAGTCGCTTCGCCAAGATAGACGGCTTTCGGCGCCGGCAGTTCGAACGTTTAGAGCAAGCTTACGCAGCCGTTCTGGCGACCGTGCTCGACCGGCGGAGGGTCGTGCTCGGCGCCGCCGCCGCATTCGCGGTGATCAGCGGGCTACTCGTGCTGATCGTCGGGCTCGATTTTTTTCCCAGCGTGGACGCGGGTATCTTGCGGATACACTTCCGTGCTCCGCCCGGAACGCGCTTGGAGGAAACGGAGCGGCTGGTCGACAAGGTGGAGCACCGCATCAGAGACGTGATACCCGCCGCCGAGATCGAGACGATCAACGACAATATCGGCGTACCCGTGTTCTATAATTTGGGCTTCATCCCGACCGACAACGTCAACGGAGCAGATGCCGAAATCTTGGTTTCTCTCGCCAAACGTCACGACTCGAGTCGAAGCTATCGGGAGCGCATCCGAAAGCTGATTGCCGACGATTTTCCGGGATCGGTCGTGTACTTCCAGGCGGCGGACATCGTCAGCCAGGTGTTGAACTTCGGTCAGTCTGCGCCCGTCGACGTCCAGATAGAGGGCCCGAACGTGCAAGCCTCGTTGGCGATAGCCCGCCAATTGCGCCGCGAAATCAGCCGAATTCCTGGCACCGAAGACGTGCGCATCGCGCAGGGCCTCAATCACCCGTCGCTCCGGGTGGACGTCGACCGGGAGCGCGCAGCCGCGCTCGGCTTGAGCGAGCGAGACGTGGCCAGCAGCTTGCTTACCTCGCTGAGCTCGAGCTCGCTCTTGTCGCCGAATTTCTGGGTGAACCCGAGCAACAACGTCAATTACTCGGTCAACGTGCAGACCCCCATCGCGCGCATCACCGACTTGTCCGAGCTGATGCAAACCCCGATCACGGCGATGGGCGCGAGCCCGCTCGCCGACCCAGAGTCCAACGATGCCTCGAACGACTCGATCGGTCCGCGTGAGCCGCGGCCGCCGCGCTACGAAACGGAAAGCTCGCCGTACCTGGGCGGCATCGCGGTGGTGCGGCCCACCGTGGATCGAGCCGTAGTCAACCACTACACCGTGCAGCCCGTCTTGGACGTGGAGTGCAATGTGGAAAACCGAGATCTCGGCTCCGTTGCCCGCGGCATCCAGCATGCCATCGACGGAATCAAAAAATTGCCCAAGGGCACGAGCATCCACCTGCGAGGTCAGAGCGAGACGATGTATAGCTCGTTCGAGAGCCTTGGCCTCGGCCTGCTGATCGCGATCACGCTCGTTTATCTGCTGATGGTCGTCTTATTCCAGTCCTGGATCGATCCACTGATTATCATGATCGCCGTACCGGGCGCGCTCAGTGGCATCTTGTGGATGCTGACTGCGACGGGCACCACGCTGAACGTGGAGTCATTGATGGGCGCGATCATGGCCGTGGGCATCGCGGTCTCGAACAGTATCCTGCTGGTCAACTTTGCAAACGAGCGGCGCACCGAGGACGAGACGACGAGCCCCGTAGAGGCAGCGTTCGCGGCAGGGAAGGTGCGGCTGAGGCCGGTGTTGATGACGGCCCTGGCCATGGTGATCGGGATGCTGCCGATGGCTTTGGGTCTAGGTGAGGCAGGGGAGCAAAACGCTCCCCTCGGTCGAGCCGTGATTGGGGGCCTGTTGTGCGCGACATTCGTGACCCTGCTCGTCGTGCCGTGCGCATACGCTGTTCTGCGTAAGAAGCAGCCCGACAAAGGCAAGCGCGACCGCGAAATCGACGAAGCCGACGCCAAAGGTGGCGAACAAAAGCGCAGCGAGCAGAAAGATTGCGGAGCACCGCCCAAGGCGGCGGAGGCGGCTGCATGAGCCAAGACGAGAAGCACGACGGTGGCGTTCCTAGTCCATCGCAGCGCGCACGCCGCATGCTCGTGGTCATCACGGCTGTCCTCCTGTTCAGCGCGGCCGTGGTGCTGGTGATCACCTGGCTGTTTGGTCGGCGGGCTGAGGCGAAAAACCGGAAACAGCGTGAAAATGTGGAGCAAGCAGGACCGAAGCTCGTCGTGATGAAGGTCGAGGCCTCGGCCCGCGATCGAGAGCTGACGTTACCGGGCGACGTCCGAGGCTTCGAGCAAATCACGTTGTACGCGAAGATTGCTGGATACGTGCGGACGATCAAGGTGGAACGCGGCGAGCACGTGGAGCGCGGTCAGGTGCTGGGCATCATCGAGTCACCGGAGAACGACCAAGACGTGATATCCGCCCGCTCGGACGCGGTGATCAAGCACGTGAACGCCGAACGCGCGCGGCGCCTGGTCGTGCCCGGCGTCATCTCGGAGATGGATAAAGACTTGGCAGAAAACGACGAGCGTCGCGCGCAGGCCACGCTCGACCGCTTGAATTTCGTCAAAGGTTACGAAACCGTGCGCGCGCCCTTTGCCGGTATCGTTACAGCGCGCTACGTGGACGCGGGCGCGCTGATGCCTGCGGCGACGGGCTCGACGGCCAGCGCTCAACCGCTGGTTGACCTAGCGCGCGTCGATATGCTTCGCGTGTTCGTGTACGTGGGGCAAGACACCGCCCCATTTTTGACCGTTGGAGATTCGGTTATGATCTGGCAGGACGAGCTGCCAGAAAAGCAGATCCATGCCCGGATCACGCGCTGCGCGGCCGCTCTCGATCAGCGCACGCGGCGCATGCAGTGCGAGATCGTGCTCGACAACCGCACCTGGGGCCTGCTGCCGGGCACTTCCGTTCATGTGCGCCTGCAGATTAAAGCCGGAAATGCCCCAGACGTCCCGAGCGAGGCGCTCGTGATCAGAGAGGGCAAAAATTGGCTCGCCACGGTGAGAGACCGCAAAATCCAGTTGGTCGAGGTCGAGGTAGGAGCAACCGACGGGAAACAAGTTCGTATCCTGCGCGGCATTGCCCCGGGGGATGTCATTGCGCTGAACGTGCCGGTTGAGCTCGAGAACGACAGCGCGGTGCAGCCGGTCGATAAGGGTCCGGAAAAACCAGCGCCTGACACTGCCTCCAGCGCTCGCGCGGCCGCTGATGCGGCGAGTGAATCCACGCCGCGCGAACGCACGCTGGGCGTCGCGCGCGACGACCAGAAGCACAACGGCTCCGACGTCACGACGCCGGCGCTTCCGCGCTGAGCGTGGCATCGGCCTCCTCGGACGAGTGTCAAGTCAGGCGCACGTGGCCAGACCTCGACGCGCGACCCACGCAGAGTGAGCGCTCATTACCAGCAGTTGCGCCGCGGCTAGCCCAAGACCCGCGCCATGATTGCTCGTACGATACGAACAATCCTGACCGCTGTCCTCGTCGATCGGCCGTCCTTAGCGCGTCGTCGGCAGCGCGTCGTCGGCGCAGCCATGCATGGCGCGCGTGTCCCGTCCTCACCGTGCCGGAGCCTGACGCGAGCTACGCCGTGAAGCGTTGAAGCACGCAATGAGCTCTGCCATGCTCGAAGCGTATGAAGAGTCCTAGCGCGGCCGTTGGCGATCGCCGGACGGGCCCGGCCGCCGGCCGTCCCTCCCCGGAGGTGCTGATCGCGGTGGCCGAGGTCGGCCGTGAGCTCGCGGCCTCCGGCGCCCGCGAGGCGCGCTTGGGAGGCGCTCTGCGCGTGCTGGAACGGCGGCTCGGGGCGGGGCGCTCGGTTATCTACTCTGCCAATGCGGGCGCGCGCTCGCTGACGGTGGATGCCTCGCATGGCCTGGACCCAGACGCGTTTCGCCCGCGGTTTTCTGCGGGAGCGGCGGGGCGGGTCGCGGCGACGGGACAGCCCGTGGTGGTGCCCGTCCTGCGCCACGACCCGATGGCGCTGTCCGAGATCGCGGACCTAGCGCGTTGGTCCGACGGGGGCTGGAACCTGGTTGCGGTACCCGTCACGGCGCGGGGTCGCTGCGTTGGCGTATTGTGCGCGTATTTCCGGCATCGCGATCCTGCCGGTTTCGCCGAACGCCTGGGTGTGTTGGACGTCGTCGCGGGCCTGATCGGCAAGATCTTACGCGAGGACGAAAAGCGCAATTCTGCGGCGGGCTTGATCGAAACTCCCGCGCTCGGACCTGCCGCCACGCAGTTCGAATATTCGAACATGATCGGCGAGAGCGGCGTCATGCGGCAGATCTACGAACAGGTCAGTCAGGTGGCACGCACCAACGCGACCGCGCTCTTACGCGGGGAGTCGGGGACCGGCAAAGAGCTAGTGGCGCGCGCCATTCACCAAAACTCGCCGCGCGCGCTCCAGCCGTTCATCAAGGTCAATTGCGCGGCGCTGCCCGAGTCTTTGTTCGAGTCCGAGCTCTTTGGGCACGAGAGAGGCGCCTTCACCGGCGCCCATGCTCGTAAAAAAGGCAGATTCGAGCTGGCGCAAGGCGGAACGCTTTTTTTGGACGAGATCGGCGAGCTCCCGCTGACCACCCAGTCGAAGTTGCTGCGCGTATTGCAGTTTCGTGAGTTCGAAAGGTTGGGCGGCACCGAAACGCTTCGTCCGGACGTGCGCATCGTCGCCGCCACCAACATCGACATCGAGCGCGCCGTCGAAAGCGGCACGTTTCGCGAGGACCTGTACTACCGAATCAATATTTTTACGATCACGCTGCCCTCGCTGCGCGACCGTCCGCAGGACATCCCGGCCTTGGCCGAGTACTTCATGCGCAAATTCGCGGCCGAGCATCAACGGAAGATCGGGCGCGTTTCGAGCGCCGCCATGGATTTACTCAGCCGGCAGGCTTTCCCGGGAAATGTACGTGAGCTGGAGAACGTGATCGAGCGCGCCGTCGTGGTCTGCAAGGGGTCGGTGATACAGGAATCCGACTTGCCCGAGGCATTCCGGGTTGCGGCCGCCGGCAAGGAGAAGCTGACGCTAGAAGAGGCTGTCGGGCGGCTCGAGCGTCGACTGATCGAAGAAGCGCTGGAGTCGGAAGCGGGCAGCCTGGTGGGTGCTGCGCGCGCATTAGGCACCACCGAACGCGTAGTGCGTTACAAGGCGCGCAAGCTGGGCATCGCTACGGGCCGCTTTCGGCGCTAGGCGCCGATTGACAAATTTGTCGGGCCGCGTCCCGTGGTGCCTCGCCGCAACGTTTCGAATCGTCGCGTATGAGCACGGTTTTGCGATACCGACTGGCCGCACAGGGCGGCGGTGGCGTTAAAACAAGAGCGACAATTCTGTCGGCATTCGCCGGCCATTCCGACGAAATTGTCGGGCAACAGCGGTCGTTCAGATTTCCGTCCAGTTTCAGCAAGCGACGACACCGGCGCTTCCCGCGCATTTTTAGCGTGTTCGTCCGGTCGGCATGGAGGTTGCTGTAGGGCCGATCAGCACATGACCTCTGCCACTAAGACCAGCAGTCGCGAGCGGCCCGTGATCGCACTGCTCGAAGCGCGTATGCAGAGCGAGCTCGCGCGTCTGGTCGAGAAGCATGGCGGTGCTCCCGTGTGCGTGCCCGCCGTGCAGGAGACACCGCACATCGAGGCCAATGCCGTACGCCTCTTGCTGGACGAGCTCTGCGCAGGTCAGCACGACGTCGTGATCTTCATGACTGGCGTCGCCGTCTCTCTGCTGTTCGAGCTGGCGCAGGAGCTCGGCCGCCACGCGGAGCTGATCCCGGCCCTGCGAAATCTTACCACTGTGTGTCGCGGGCCAAAGCCTACCGCGGCGTTGCGCGGCTTCGGGGTGGCACCGACACTCAACGCACGCGAACCGTTCACGGCGGCCGAGCTGATTGATGCCCTCAGTGACGTAGAAGTCGCTGGGCGCCGCGTGCTCTTGTTCAACTACGGCGAGCGCAGCGAAACCCTATCTGAAACACTGCTCGCCAGACGCGCGGAACTGCAAGAATTTTGGCTCTATCGCTGGCTATTGCCGACCGATGGCGCCGCGCTCGAGGAGCTCGTGCGACGCATCGTCGAGCGCAAAGTGGATGCAGTGGCCATCACCTGCCAAATTCAATTCCGGCACCTCTATCAAGTCGCGGAGCGCATCGACCTAAGCCGCGAGCTCGTGGACGCGCTTCGAAAGGACGTGGTTGTAGCCGCGGTTGGGCCTACCTGTCGCGCCATTATCGAGGTTCACGGCGTGCGGCCGCATGTCATGCCGGAGCACCCCAAGATGGGCCCACTGGTGATGGCACTGATGCGCTACCTCGATATGAAGGAAGCCAACGAGCGCCGCGCGGCCGCAACTTCGAGCTCCTGAATCTGCTCTGGACTCGCACACATCACTCGAAAGTAAGCTTCAATGCCCACGTTTCAACGTGCGGCACCGTTCATCGGTGCCGCGTGGACGGGACATCCTCGTCATTTCAGCGAGCTCGCCACCAGCGTTGCCGGTCACGTTGCCCACCGACGATTCGATGAAGAAGGCCGAGGCCGAGTACGAGATCGTGCAGCTGGAGCTGCCTTTTCCTGTTGAGACCTGGACCGAGAAGGATCGATTAGACCATGGATAAGATATCGAAGCGGTGGATTGACGAGTGGAACCCAGACGACGCCGCGTTCTGGCGAAAGACGGGCAAACGGGTGGCCTGGCGCAACCTGGGTTGGTCTATTTTAGCCGAAAATATCGGGTTTTCGATCTGGCTCGTCTGGAGCGTGGTGGCCGCGCGGCTGAAGCAAGTGGGCTTTCATTACACGACCGATCAGCTGTTCCAGCTGGTTGCCATACCCGGCCTGGTCGGCGCGCTGATGCGTTTCCCGTATACCTTCGCCGTACCGAAGTTCGGCGGTCGCAATTGGACCGTGGTCAGCGCGCTTTTGCTACTCATTCCGACGTTGTCCCTGGTTTACTTCGTGAACCGGGTGGATACGCCGTTCTGGCTGATGGCGACGGCCGCTGCGACCGCCGGGCTGGGCGGCGGCAACTTTGCCTCCAGCATGGCCAACATTTCATTTTTCTTTCCGGACAAGGAGAAGGGTTTCGCGCTTGGTCTCAACGCGGCCGGCGGCAATATCGGTGTCAGCACGGTGCAGCTGCTGGTGCCGATCGTCGTCGGTTACGCGCTACTGCCGAGCAGTGCTGGTAAGAAATTACATCTCGAAAATGCCGGTCTCTTATGGCTGCCTTTGATCGCGATCTCCGTCGTCGGCGCCTTTCTGTTCATGAACAACCTGAGCTCCGCGCGTTCGAACTTCAAGGACCAGATGGTCGTCGCGCAACGTAGGCACACCTGGATCATGGCTTGGCTGTACATCGGCACCTTCGGTTCGTTCGTTGGTTTCTCCGCGGCATTCCCGCTGCTACTGAAAACGCAATTTCCCGAGGTGTCGACCAACCTCGCCTTTCTGGGCGCGCTCGTCGGATCGATCGCCCGACCGATCGGCGGAAAACTCGCTGATCGGATCGGCGGCGCCAAAGTGACGTTCTGGAATTTCGTGGCCATGACGACGGCGACGGTCGGCCTTTTGTATGCGTTGCAGGTCAAGGCGTTTCCCCTGTTCCTGTTTGCGTTTTTGCTCTTGTTCATCACCACCGGCGTGGGCAACGGCTCTACGTTTCGGATGATCCCGGTCATCTTTCGATCCTTCCACGCCAAGCGCGTCCTCGGCCAGGGCGACGGAGCGCTGGCCGAGGCGATGATCGTAGCGCGCCGCGAGACGGCCGCCGTAATTGGCATGGTGGCGGCGATTGGTGCGCTCGGAGGCTATTTCATTCCGCGCGCGTTCGGCGCTTCGATCAAGGCAACGGGCGGGGCCACCGCTGCGGTATCTTGGTTCATTGCCTTTTACGTGACGTGCGTGGGGACGACTTGGTGGTGTTACCTGCGCCGCTCGTTCATGACGCGGCGCTTGCCTAGCCTGGCCAGCGCCCAAGCATGATTATCGGCCAATACCGTTCATCATCCTTTGGGCTGCGAGGTCCAGCTCCTGCCCAAGCCAATGAGTCCTACCAACGGAGAAAAGCGCATGTATCAGCATAACTTCGAGAGCTCCGCTCTGCGTCCGCGTCTGGTGGTCGTCGGCAACGGCATGGTCGGGCATCGCTTTGTCGAGGCCGCAGCGGAGCGCGGAATTCTCGGAAAATTCGCGACGGTCGTGCTGTCGGAGGAAAAGCGGCTTGCTTACGACCGGGTCAACCTCTCCAAGTGGTTCGAGGGAAAGAGCGACGCGGATCTGTCCCTGGTCGCCGACGGACAATACGAAGGGCTAGGGGTCGAGGTCGTGCGCGGCGACGCCGCAAACGCGCTCGATCGCGAGCAGCGCATCGTTCGTTTGGAATCCGGTCGGGAGCTTGCCTACGACGAGCTGGTCTTGGCAACCGGATCGTATCCATTCGTCCCGCCCATCCCGGGCAAGGATCGCCGCGGCTGCTTCGTGTATCGAACGATCGACGACCTGGAGGCAATCCGCGAGGCGTCGCTGACGGCCGCATGCGCGGCCGTCATTGGCGGCGGCCTCCTTGGTTTGGAAGCAGCCAAGGCGTTGCTTTCGCTCGGCCTCGAGACGCACGTGATCGAATTTGCGTCGCGGCTGATGCCGCTCCAGGTCGACGAGGTGGGCGCCGCGGTGCTGCGCTCTCGAATCGAGGCGCTCGGCGTGCATGTGCACGTAAACACCACAACGCGCGAAATCTTGGCCGACGAGAGCGGCGCAGTGAGCGCGCTGCTTTTGGCGGACGGCCGCCGCATCTCGGTCGATATGGTGATTTTCTCGGCGGGCATCAGGCCGCGCGACAAGCTCGCTCGGGAGTCGGGCTTACGCCTTGGCGGCCGCGGCGGCATCGCCATCGATGGCGCTTGTCGGACGAGCGACCCACGCATCTTCGCGATCGGCGAGTGCGCCGAGTTCGACGGTCGCACGTACGGTCTGGTCGCGCCGGGCTACCGTATGGCGGAAGTGGCCGCCTCCGCTCTGGGCGGCGAAGCCTTGGTCTTCGATGGCTTCGACATGAGCACCAAGCTCAAATTGTTGGGCGTCGACGTCGGTAGCTTTGGAGACGCGTTTGGCGTCACGCCGGGGGCACGCGTGATCAGCGTCTTCGACGGCTCGGCTTCGCATTACAAGAAGCTAGTGGTCTCGGAGGACGGGCAAAGACTGCTCGGGGGCGTGCTAGTGGGGGACGCATCAGCATACAGTCAGCTGCTCATCCATCTGCAGGCGGACATGAAGCTGCCCGAGTTTCCGACCGATTTGCTGCTGCCGCAACGGGAGGGGGCGGCCAAGGGCGGCTTCGGCGTCGATGCCTTGCCGGACGCTGCGCTGATTTGCTCGTGCAACAATGTGGATAAGCGCGGAATTTGCACGGCGATTCGTGAACAAGGTCTAACCACCCTGTCAGCGGTCAAGACCTGCACGAAGGCGGGCTCCAGCTGTGGCTCGTGCGTGTCGCTCGTCGACCAGTTGCTGAAGCTCGAGCTCAAACTCGCCGGTGTCGTGGTGACGAACCATCTGTGCGAGCATTTCGGCTATAGCCGGCAGGAGCTAGCGCATTTGGTGCGTGTGCAGAGCATTCGCTCCTTCGACGATTTGATGAAGAGCCACGGGCGCGGCGAAGGCTGTGAGGTGTGTAAGCCGACCGTGGCTTCCATCCTCGCCTCCACTTGGAACGACTATGTCCTCGAGCCTCAGCACGCTGGCTTGCAAGACACCAACGACCGTTACCTGGCCAATATCCAGCGCGACGGCACGTACTCGGTGGTGCCGCGGTTGGCGGGGGGCGAGGTCACGCCAGACCAATTGCTAGCCATAGGGCAGGTTGCAAAGAAGTATGGCCTGTACACCAAGATTACCGGCGGGCAGCGAGTGGATATGTTCGGCGCACGCCTCGAGCAGTTACCCGAGATCTGGCGAGAGCTCATCGCCGCTGGTTTCGAGTCTGGCCACGCCTATGGCAAGGCCCTTCGTACCGTCAAGTCTTGCGTGGGCAGCACTTGGTGCCGGTACGGTGTTCAGGACTCCGTGACGACCGCGATCCGGATCGAGAGCCGCTACAAAGGCCTGCGCGCACCGCACAAGGTGAAGAGCGGAGTGTCTGGTTGCGCGCGCGAATGCGCGGAGGCGCAGAGCAAAGATTTTGGCATCATAGCGACGGAAAAGGGTTACAACCTTTACGTGTGCGGCAATGGGGGCATGAAGCCGCAGCATGCTGTCCTGCTCGCCGCCGATCTAAACGAGGAAACGCTGGTTCGTTATCTCGACCGATTCTTGATGTTTTACGTGCGCACGGCCGACCGCCTGCAGCGCACGGCGCCATGGCTCAACAACATGGAGGGTGGGCTTGACTATCTGAGGAGCGTCGTCATCGACGACCGCCTCGGCATCTGCGCGGAGCTCGAGGCCGACATGGCACGGATCATCGGTACCTACCAATGCGAATGGAAAACGACCCTGGCTGATCCCACGAAGCTGCGGGCCTTTCGAGCGTTTTTGAACTCGGAGGAGCCCGACCCGAGCCTTGCTTTCGTGCGCGAGCGTCAGCAGCATCGCCCAGCTTCTTGGGAGGAAAAGAAGGGGCTCCTGGAAGCGCGCAAAATTCGATTGCCCGTGCTCGCGGTGTGAGGAGGTTTGCCATGACCATGACCGACTCCAGCGTCGTCCAGGGCCCAGAGCCCGAAGCCAGCGATTGGCTGGATGTGTGCGCCGTCGACGACGTGCTGCCTGGCACGGGAGCGGCCGCTCTCATCGGCGGCGAGCAGATTGCGATCGTGCGGACTCGCGACGGGGCGTTCGCTGCGCTCTCGAACTTCGATCCCTTCAGCAAGGCCTTCGTGATCGCGCGCGGTATCGTGGGCGACCGAGCCGGCGTGCCAAAGATTGCGTCACCTATCTATAAGCAGAGCTTCGCGCTGAGAACGGGCGAATGTCTCGACGACCCCAGCGTTCGGCTCGCGGTGTTTCCGCTCCGCGTCGCGGCGGGTCGCGTACAGGTCTGCCTGACCCAGCAGGGCTTACAATGAGTGCGCGCGCGGATGTGCCCGCGCCGCTCGCGAGAGCACTGTCTGAGCCGGTCAAAACACATTGTCCATACTGTGCGTTTCAATGCGGCATGGTCGTCGACACAACTGCAAGCGACCGACGTCTCGATGTGCAGGCGGACCCTGAGTTCCCGGTCAACAGGGGACAGATGTGCATCAAGGGCTTCACGTCCGCGGCGATCTTGGATCATCCCGAACGGGTGCGGAGCCCACTCGTCCGCGGGCGAAAGGGCAAGTTCGAGGAGGTCGGCTGGGACACCGCGCTCGATTACGTGGCTGAGCGCATCGCGGCCTTGCGGAAGACGCACGGTGCATCCGCCGTCGGTACCTTCGGTAGCGGGGCGCTGACCAACGAGAAGGCCTACCTGCTCGGCAAATTCACGCGAGTGGCCTTGGAGTCCGAGCACATCGACGACAACGGCCGTTATTGCATGGCGTCGGCGGCGGCGATCTGACTAAGTAATCGTAAAGCACCGGTTTTTCTAGGTCTAGATAGGGCGAACGGCGCCGGGTAAGCTACTTCGTAGCCGCGAGCAACCCGTGCCCACTGTCCACACTTTCCACGCGCTCGCGTACATAGAGAACTTCTCGCTCAAGGAGCTTGCGACCCACTATCCGGAATCGAAGAGAGCGCATCAGTACCTGTGCTATTCGGCCGCGGCGGGCGGTAACGTGTTCATCTACAGCTTTGGCGTCGTGGTATTTTTCGACGTGGGTCAGGCCGGTCGCGAAGGCGAGCTCCTCCGCTTGCGTCACGCGCCCACGGGCATGCTCGACGCCCAAATCATTAGCGAAGAGTTCACGGTTAGAGAGGTGGACGTGGCGCGCCCGGATGTCGCCGACGGTGCGTTGGTGGTCGATATTCTCACGTTCGAGCGCGCCAGCATGGTCGCCCTCACCGTCGCTCAAAGCGCGGCAATGGAGTATTACGAGCGGATCGTCGATCAAATGTTCGCGGATACCGATGTGTTCGTCGAGCGACTGGAAAAGCGCGGCAACATCTCCATATTCACCGCCAAGTTGCAGCGCTTCATCGGCGCCGCCATCAGTACGCGCAGCGAAGTGATCTCGGTTTTGCATCTGCTGGACAAGCCCGACGTGGTTTGGGACGACGCGGGCGCCGAACGAATTTACGAGGAGCTACGCGCAGAGTTCGATCTCGTGGATCGCTATCAATCCTTGGAGCTGAAGCAGCGCAGCGTGCAGGAGTCACTGAGTTTGCTCACGGATATCGCGCGTGACCGTCGCTTGGTATTCCTGGAGGCTTCGGTGATCGTCCTCATATTGGTGGAAATCTTGCTCAGCCTGCTCCGGCGCTGACGCGTGCGAAGGCCCGAAAATGCCGGCCGTGGGGCATCTTGCCCCTTGCCGTGACCCATGAACGAAGGCATTCCTAAAGCAATCGAGAGGTTTGAACGTGAGAGTTCTCGTGCTTTACGATTATCCACCGCCGCCCGGCGGGCTAGCCACCCAGGGCGACTTGTTGCGCCGCGGTTTGCTAGAAATTGGCGTCGATGCGCGTGGGGCGCACCTCGAGTCGGCGTTCGAGAAGGAATGGTATTATCGTTGGTTCAAGCCGGATGTCGTTGTCGGCATCGGCTATTGGGGTATGAGCCGGCATTTGGTCCTGCACGCTCAAGCGTGCGGTGTTTTGCCAGTACCGTGGTTGGTCGCCAACGGTTACATCCTCAAGTACCGAGAAGAGCTGAGTGCGTTGCCGCTCATGCTCGTGACCTCCAACTGGGTAAAGCGCGTCTACGAGCGGGACGGAGTCTCCGCCAAGAACATCGAGGTTTTGCCGGTCGGTTGCGACACCGATTCATTCGCGCCTTTTGCGGCGGACGAGCCACGAGTGCAAGCCGTGCGTGAGACGCTGAAGCTCTCCGCCGAGCAGCAGTTGATCCTGACGGTGGGCGGAGACGCCGCGTCCAAGGGTGGGCGGGAGGTGATGGAGGCGCTCGCATCGCTGAAAAATGAAATCCCCGATTGGCGTTACGTGTGCAAGGTCTGGGCTCAGGAGCGTACGGAGATACAGAACAACTACGATCGCGAGCTAGCCCAGAGCCTGGGCATCGCCGATCGAGTGGTATTCGAGACGGGCCGCGTGTCCCGAACGTTCATGCCCTATGTGCTTTCGGCGTGCGATGTGTACGCCGCTCCTTCGCGTATCGAAGGCTTCGGCATGGGTCAGGTCGAAGCCGGCGCTTGCGGTAAGCCGGTAATCGGTATCAACGCCATGGCGATGACCGATACCTTGATTCACGGACAGAACGCCTTGCTTGCCGGCGTTGCCCAGGAAAACAGTACCAGTGAGGTAGTCGTCGGGCCCGAGCACGGCTTTCCGCCGGGGCACCGGGTGCAGTTTCCAACGCCGCGAATCGTCGACTACCGCGCCAGCGTACCAGACATTGCCCAGCACCTGCGCGCGTTGCTCAATGATTCTGCGCTGCGCGCGGAGCTCGGTGCGGCGGGTCGTCGTCGGGCCGTGGAGCTGTACGACTACCGCGTGGTAGCCAGGCAGTTCGTGAGCTTGTTACAAAGCAAATTGGGCATCGCGTGAGTCTCGCACGAATGGTGCCGGCGTGACCGCGCGGACAGCGGACATTGCGGCCGCCAAGCAAGCGGCGCTCGAGGTCTTGCGCAACAATGCCCGCGACGGGCGCGCCGGTTTGCCGCGAACCGCCGCCTGGGGCTACCCCGAGCCCTACACGCGGGACTTGATGATCGTCGCCCTGGGCGCATTGGTCACGGGTGAGGAAGAGCTCAGCGCGTCATTGCGCCGAACGCTCGAGACGCTGGCGGCCTCGCAGAGCGAGCATGGCTGTATCGCCTCCTTGTGCGATGTGCCGGATGACCTCGGTGCCAGCGATACCACCCCGCTTTTCCTGATCGCACTCGCTTTGTATAGGAAGCACGCGCGAAAGCCCCGTTTCCTCGCGGGAGCCGAACAAAAAGCACAGCGCTGGATGCGTTATCAAAGCCCGTCCGACCGCGTTATCGTCGCTCAGCAACCGACGAGCGACTGGCGGGACGAGCAATGGGTCGAGGGATACGGGTTGTTCGTCAACACGCTGACCTACGCGGCTCTGAAGCTTCACGGACAAAACGCGCGCGCCGACCAGTTGAAGCTCATGATGAGCCAGCTCGACGTACGGAAGCACAAAAGCCAATGGCACGTGCATCGGCGCCTATCGCAGCCGGACAAACCGTACTTAGCGCTCTGGGCGTACAAGGTTCACGCGGACGAGCACTTCGATCTACTCGGCAATAGTTGGGCGATTCTGACTGGGTTGACGAGCCCCGCGCGCTCGAAGCAGATCGTGCGCTGGCTCGAAAAAGAGTGTAAAGTGCTGCAAAAGAAGCGACTCCTGGCGCTAGATTTGCCGCCTTGCTTTTTTCCATACACCCAGCCCGGGGATCCGGATTGGCACCCGCGCTACGCCCGCTACAATAAGCCGGGCGACTATCACAACGGCGGCATTTGGCCATTCGTGTGCGGATTTTACGTAGCCGCGCTGGTCGCGGCCGGTGAACAGCGCCTCGCGGAGAAGAAGCTGCTCGCGCTGACGGACCTCGTGCGTCCGGCGCGTAAGGCCAAGGTCGGGTTTGGCTTCAACGAGTGGATCAGCGCGCAAGACGGCGTGGTCCGGGGCCAAGATTGGCAAAGCTGGTCAGCCGCAATGTATTTGTATGCGGCGGAGTGCGTGGCGCTTGGAAAGACACCATTCTTCGACGAGCTACGATCGCTTTGACGCCGCGGACCGCGCGGAATCAGCGCTCGGGCCTGTCGCTGCCGACGAGACTGAGTGGCTACTCATTTGGGCGCACTTTCGGTAGAAACACGTCGGAGCCGGCCCGTTCCAGCGGGACGGGGCTGGGCTGGGAGATCGATTCGAGTCGTGCTAATCCAAGCCCCGGGTGCGGTCCGACTGGGTTTCCGTTGCTGAAAAGTGCGAGGGCTTTATGCTGAGTGCTCAAGACAAGCTCAATCAACGGGCGTGGTCGACGGCAACTGCCGGGCGGGATCTCGACTACAACGAGGTCTACACGGACGAGGGCGAGCGTGTAGCACTCGAGCTCATTCGCCAAGAGGTGAGGGGCAAGCCAATCCTCGATCTTGGCGTTGGTCGTGGGCGCACGATTCCGTTGTTGCAGCCACTCACGAACGACTACCGCGCGCTCGATTATCTCCCGCAAATGGTCGAAATCAGCCGAAAAAGGCATCCTGGCGTACAGGTCGAGCTCGGCGACGCTCGCACGCTCATCGGCTTACCGTCGGCGCACTTTGGGCTCGTTCAGTTCAGTTACAATGGGATCGATGCCGTGCGCCCATCCGAGCGCAGTCAGGTGTTCTCCGCAGTCAGGCGCGTGCTCGCGCCAGGGGGGCTGTTTCTGTTCTCGACGCTCAATCTGGGCGGTCCCGCGTCTCGACAGCGGCCCTGGCATTTGGCTCTGCCGCACACCAGGGACCCGCTCCGCTTTGCCGTTCGGCTAGTTCGCTCTTTGGCATGGGCGCCGGTGCACGTTGCCCGGTGGTTCAATCTCAAACGTCATACGGAGGCGGGCGACGGCTATGCGGTTGCTCCGCTGTCAGCGCACCACTGGAGCCTGGTCACTCACTACACCACGCTCGAGCGTCAGCTGGCCGAGCTCGAGCGTGAAGGCTTCGGCCGTGATGCCGTGGTGATCGAAAACCAACAAGGCCGGCAATTGAAGGTCGGAGACGACACCTCTCCGGTCGACTGGTTTCACATCATTGCTCGCCGCGCGGATGCTCGGCCCCCGCGCTGATTAAAACGTGAACCTGGATTCGAGGGCGCCGGGGGCGATGACGATCGCCGCCGACGTTCCATGCGAGGGGGCAGTGAGAGTCAGGTAGAGGGCGATGCCGGCCGCTGCTGCGGTTGCGCCGAATAGAACATCGGTCGCCAGCGCGCGGCTTTTTACGCTGCTCCGAGCTTCGTCGAGATCGGAGGTGTGGATGCCTTTGGTGCCCTGCACGTCCCGTTGGTGCGCGGAGGCTTTCAGCGCGAAGATGCCGGTGATCGTGGTCGCGGCTCCAAGCCCGCCCGTGATTGCCCAGGGTACCCACAGCGAAGGTCGCTCACCGCCTACTGTCGGACCTGGCTCGACGATGGGCGGGGGTGCCACCGCGCGCGGAGTCGCCTCGAGCGGGCTTTCCAGCTCGATGCGCACCTGCTGCTGATTGCCAGGGGCAATTTCGACGGTGCGCGTCACGGACTCGAAGCCGGCAGCGGTCGCCGTGATCAGATGAGGGCCGGCATTGAGCCTCAGGGGAAGCACCAGGGGAGCGCGACCGACTTCGACTCGGTCTACGAGCACGTTGGCTCCGGCCGCGTCTACGATCACCGAAACGGTGCCGGTGCGCGGTTCGAGGCTGGCCAGCTGCTCGTTCACCTCCGCGACTCGGCTCGGCTCGATCTTGTCACCACCCTCTTCCAAGTAACGTCGAAATGCCGAACTGGCCGCGGCGGCGTCCGCGAGCGCCATGTCGACGACAGCGATGTTGTACAGAATGCGAAATGCCGGAGAGAGCCGGTAGGCGTGTTGAAACGCGTCCAAAGCCGGTTGATATTGCTGTTGATCGAACAAAGCCAAGCCTCGCCGATAACTAGCTTGGGCTTCGCTCGAAGGTCCGTGGCTGCTTACCGGGGAGCTCGAGCTCTGCGCTCGAGCGGAGCCTTGCCCGATGCAACCGAGCCAGCAAGCAAGAGCCGCCGCCGCGTGGCGAGGACGAGTCATAATAGTGAGTGCCATCGACCTTCAGCCAAGTACGCAGGACATAGGCCGGTTATAACACCGGTGTGCGTTGACCCGCGCGTTTGACAAAAGTCGTCGTCCGCAGAAGAGTTCGTTGATGCGTGCCCAGCCAGCCGGAACGGGGGCCTTCTGCTTCCGGCTGGCGCGCGGCGGCGCGCTGCTGGTGGTTTTAGCTTCCGGCTGTTCTGCGCTACTGCACGACGACGCGTCCCAATGTCGGACGGACGGGGATTGTGAGAAGCTAGGTTTTGCACGTTGGACCTGCGACAGACCAAGCCGGGTGTGCGTCGCGGGGGCCGCGAGTGCCGGCGGCAGCAGCAGCAGCACCGCGGGCGGCGCGCGAAGCGCTTCCGGCCAGGGCGGAGGTATCGCTGGCGAAGCGGGGGCCGCGCCCGACGGGGAAGTGCAGGGCGGCGCATCAGCCATGGGGGGTACCCAGGCCGGCGGAGTCGGCACAGCGGGCAGTGCGGTCGCGAGCGGTGGCGGCGGCGCGAACGGTGGTGGCGGCGCGAACGGTGGTGGCGCAAGCGGTGGCGGTAGCGCTCCCGTCCCGGATTGGATGCCGCTCGCGCCAGCTCCCGGCAATGTTTGGATCCGTGTTCGCAGTTTCTGCGCGCAGCCGCTGTGGCTGCGTGCTGTAAGCCCACAGAGTGGCCCACTCTCGCCTGACAATGTGAAGCTCGAGACCAACGCCGCGCTCGATCTCGAGGCGCCGGGTGAATTTCTGAGCGGTCAGGTGCTCGCGTACGGTTCGGGGCCCGGGCAAGTGTTACTGCACGCCATCAGTCTCAGCGTCAGCGCCGGCTTCAGCTACTTTAGTTTGCAATACGTCGATCAGTTTGCATTGCCCATCGAAATTTCGGGCTTCGGCGGGTCATGCACCGCCCTGGACCATACGCGCCGCTGCGGCGCTCGCGAAAGCGCACCGGGCACCTGCCCAGAAACGTTTTTGAAGGTCGGCGCTCTATGTTTATCCCCGCGCACCTACTGCATGGATCCGGCCAATCAAGGGTCCGCGTATTGCCATGCCTTGGATGCTGCCATTGCGAGCTGCAGCAGCTGCCCGGCTGGGTCCACGCTCGACGTGTATGCGGGCACTGGCGCTTACGCCTCCGAAGCGCGCCTAGCCGCCGCGTTGAATCGCGGCATGAGCGCAGAACCCGACAGTCACGATGCGACGCTCTACTATCAGCAGCCGCCGTTCAACACCTACGCCAAATGGCTTCACGGTCTGTGTCCGACGGCGGTCGCCTTTTCGCACGACGACTTCGGCACCACCCAGCCGCTCTACCCTGCCTGCACGGCCAGCGAGATTCGCATCACATTTTGCCCGGCCCGCTGAGCACTCGGGCCGCGTCGGCGCACGCCGCGGGCGGTCGGCTTAATTCGACCACGGGTCACCGCGATCCACCCGTAGGCTCGCGCTCGCGGCGGTGGGCAGCTGGGCGGCGCTAGCCGGGTTGCCCCCGCGCTCCGCTGGCCGGATCCGCTTGCTTGCATTCGCGCGCAGGGCCGCGCTTGGCACTAGCGGCGCGCTGCTCACTGGAGTGACCTCGGGTCCGGATTGCATCGCTCGCGGGGCCTCCTGGGTCGCGGGTCGCTTCACACTGGGCGCGATGGCAGGGGGGGGCGCTCGATGCAAAGTGTGGCTGAACAAGACGGCGAAATAGCCCGCGCCCGCGAGCGCGGTGCCCACGGCCAGCGCACGCCAGCCGAGCCCCGCGAACCCGCTCGGGGAGGTCCGAGCGGCCTTCACGCTGGCCGGTCGAAGAACGCTCTCCAGAGCCTGAGCTGCCGGCGGCGGCGCGGACGGGCCGCGCTTCAAAGCCACCTTTCTAGTACCGTCGGCGTTGGCAAGGTCCTGCCCCGAGCGCGGCGACTGAGCCCCCTCGAGCTGCGCGTCGAGCAAGCGCCGCTCCTCGGCGCGGTCGGCGGCGAACAATGGGACCAGGGCGTCGCACAATGAGCCAGCGGTATAGCGAGGGCCCAGCTCGCCCTCCAGCGCTTCGAGCGCGCTTCGGAACTCGGCCGCATTTTGAAAACGCTGATCTGGCTCGAATGCCAAAGCGCGTCCGCAAATCGAATCCGCGAGCGCCGGGTAGCCGCGCTCGATTCCGCCGGGCGCCGGCGCGTCCGTGCCTGCCGTGAGCTCACGCAAAATCGGTACGTCCTGGAGCTCACCCCAGCGGCGACGCGCGGCTACGGCCTCCCACAGCATCACCCCCAAGGCGTACAAATCCGCGCGTGCGTCGACTACGGCACCGGCCATGGCCTGCTCGGGCGCCATGTACGACACCTTGCCTTTCAGTACGCCGGTTTGCGTACGCACGGAAGATTCGTTCGCTTTTGCGATTCCGAAATCCAAGACTTTGACTTGACCCGAATAAGTAATGAAAATATTGGACGGGGACACGTCGCGATGCACGAGGCCCATCGGGCGACCGGCGATATCGGCTAGCTGATGCACGTATTCCAGCCCGCTCAGAGCATTGATCAGCACCTGCAACGTGAAGCGCAGGTCGAGCGCCTCGTAGCCCGCCACTTCGATGACTTGGGCCAACGTTTGCCCGCTCAGGTACTCCATCGCCAAAAACAGGCCGCTTTGATCCTGCCCCACCTCATAGGCATGGATCAGATTCGGATGGTTGAGCCGCGCGGCGATTCGCGACTCTTCCAAAAACATGGCCTCGAAGTCGCTATCGGACAACTCCGGCTTGACGCGCTTGAGAGCCACGAGCCGCTGGAATCCGCCAGGGCTTTCCTGCAGCGCGAGCTCGAGCTGAGCCATGCCTCCGGCGGCCAGCGGCCCGAGAACGCGGTAGCTGCTCGCGCCATTCGCCGCGCGCGTCGTGCTGTCACCGAACGATCTCGCCATGAACGTCGCTGCCGCACGATAGCATCCCCGCGCCGAACGTCATCGCCCGTCTTCTTGCGTGGCCTCGATGGTCACGCGCGCGGGCGCGCTGCGGCAAAGCCTTCGGCGTCACGCCCCGCCTCCGGTGAACGCGCGAGCTGCCGATCGCGCGCTAAAAGGCTAGCGCGGCGGAGCCCGGGACCTGGATCGCGGCCCAACCAGGCTTCGGTTCTGGCACCATGGCGACGGCACTGCCCGTATCGGACACTTCGGTGCGATACACTTCGATCTGAGTGAGCAGGTTCCCTTTAGCGTCCAAAATGCGCGCGCTGATCGGTTGCCCTTCGGCCAAGCTCGGGCGCGTGATGGGAGTGCCCCAACGTGGTCCGCCGCTGCCGAGCAATAAAATACGCCACGTTTGTAGCGCGGCCGGATTCACCACTTGGCTTTGGTTGCCGTTGACTGCGGCGACGCGGTCTGTAATGGCGCCGTACGTGTAGGCACTGAGCCAGACATTGCTGCAATAGCCCATCATGTCAGTGCTCTTGTCGGCGGAAAGCAGGACCTTGGTGCGAGCGTCGTAACCCAGCACGCCCGTGCGCCCATCCGAGAATGGATACTTCGGGTCAACGCCGGAAATCGAACCGCCGCTCGGCACGCATGGCGCGTGATTCCGGCCGTGATTGTGTCCGAGCTCGTGCGCCATGGTTTGGGCCGACGCGCGGTCCGCGTAACCGATTCCCATGGCTGCGCGAAACGACGGCGCATTGACGTCCGCCACGTAGCCGATGCCGCTCGTGCAGCCATTGCCGCAGAACTGACTGAATGACGCCAGCGGCTTCAGTAGCCCAAAGTAATACACGTCGGCGGCGGGGTTGTCGGTCTTGCGCCTGCTGCGCATTTGATCGAGCGCCCCTTCCCAGTCGATCGGGAACTTGATGCTCATTTCCGGGCCCACCGTGAGCTCGACGCCATCGATGGGATACATGGCGATGAGCTGCTGGCGATACACGGCTAGCGCGGTATCGGAAGTGTCGGGCAAATTGCCGTTCGCCAAAAGCGGGATGATTTCCACCTTCACCCCACCCGTATGGCGTGCGCCAAGCTCGATGTCGGCGGACGCCGGAAAGCGCGTAACACCCGCGGACCCCGCGCCCACGCTCGCGCCGCACTGCACGAGCTCGGCGGAGTACCGCGTGTCGGGCGTGACCTGTTCGGGCGGCACGTAAACCTGGAACGTGCTCGTCGCGTCGGTGTCGACGGAGCTCTTGCTGAGCGTTTGTTTGGCGAAAAACTGAGTTGCGCTCGTACCGTTGTTGACGGTGATCCTCGCGGAGAGCTCACGCGGCGTAAAGCCACTGTCTACGGTGGCCGATAAACGAAACATCGTTTGTCGTCCACTCACCACGTCGGTGGGCCGCATGGTGACCGGGATCTCGCTGCCGGCATCCATCACGGCGACCTTCACGGTTTGATAGACGGCAATCTGGCTCAGCGTGACGCCCAGCGGTTTGCCGGAGCATCCGTCCGCACCAGCGCCGGTCACGCAGGCACCGGCCGTGCAGGTCTCGCCGGTAGCGCAGGCGTGCCCACAGCCACCACAATTTGCGGCGCTTTGTTGTAGGTCGGCACACACGCCACTGCAGATGGCTTGCCCTTGTGCGCAAGCGCACTGTCCCGCGCTGCACGCGGCACCGGTGGCGCATGGCTGGCTGCAAGCGCCGCAATGGTCGTTGTTGCTCTGGGTGTCTACGCAGGCGCCGTTGCACGCAATTTGCGTGGCAGGACAGACGCAAGCCCCGGCGGTGCAGGTCTGCCCGGCGGCGCAGGCAGTCCCGCAAGCACCGCAGTGAGCCGGGCTCGCCAGATCGACGCACGTTCCGCTGCACAGCGTCTGTGGGGCCGCACAGGCGCTGATCGCCCCTTGGCACACGCCCTGCGCGCAGACCTGGCCCTGCCCACACACGTTGCTGCAACTCCCGCAATGTGCCGGATCGCTCGTGGTGTCGTGGCAAGAGCCGTCGGCGATAGTCCCGTTCTGACCCCCGCCCGCTGCGGACGTGCTGCCGGCGATGACCGGCTTGTCTGCAGCGCCCGCCGGGACACTGCCATCGACACAGCCTACCGCACTGACCGCCACGCATAACGCTAGAAAGGTCCACAGCTTCGGCCGAGTCTGGGTCATCGCGTTCCTCCTGGTCCTCGTCGAAACGAACGAGCTGACCCACGTCTAAAGTACTGCGGCGGCCGCGTTCGGCTCGATTTTTTGTGTCATTTCGCCAGATCGACAGCGCTACCGTGTCAGCGTTCGAGTTTGCCATTCGAGTTCGACCGGTAGCGCAATTTTCCGACGTCAGCCGGCCGCTATTGCCTGGCGCCATCGGACCGCCACGGCGGTAGACGATGTCGCATGCGTGACACGACTTGCATCTAGTCCTCAAACTGGAGCGACCGCACGGTGACAATGCAGGCTCGCGACGCACGTTAGCCCCCGCTCGATTGTGAGGCTGGGGTCAGCTTGGAGCAGATCATGCGCACCGTCGCGGCGCGGGGGTGGTTCCCAATGATCACGCCGGGCACGAAGCTCGTGACGATCGGTGGCTGCATCGCCAACGACGTCCACGGCAAAGCTCACCACGCTCGAAGCAGGTTCATCACGTGCCTCGATGCCGTCTCAGTACGTCTCGCTAATGACGAAGTCGTCACGGCCAGCCGGGGCGACAATAGCGAGCTTTTTTTTGCGACCTCACCGCGCAAATTCGTTTGGCGCGACGGGCAGCAATTCCTTCGGTGGACATCGGGTTGCTTTCTCGTGACGATCCGGAGGCGACACCTTTATTGATAGACAGGGCCGGCGACGCTCGAGATAGACAGCCGCATGGACGAGGTCTTCGGCATCTTCCCTACGCCCTTCATGCGCGCCCCGGGCACGCTCGCCGAGCCGCTGCTCGCCGGGCTGATCCAGCACTTCACCGCCCGCACCAGCCGCGACAACAATTCGTCGACCAATTTAGCGCACACCGAAATGCTAAGGCCGAGCGACAGCCCATTGCTCGTGGAGGCCGCAGCGCGCATCACTCCCAAGCTGACGGAGCTCGGCAGGCATCTGTTCGGCGAGCGCTTGGCTTGGTCGCTGAAAGAGATGTGGGTGAACGTGTTGGACCCCGGGGGCCGTCAGGCCATGCACAACCACGCAAACAGCTTCATCTCCGGGGTAGTGTATCTGACGCCCACGCATCCGAGCGCGCAGACCGTATTCATGAAGTCGCCGGGCGGCAGCGACTTCAGCTTCAAGAACGAACACGAGGGCGTCACGCCGAGCGCGTTTAGCGCCGATAAGTGGGTGAGCCCCGTGCCCGAGCCCGGGGACATGGTCTTATTCCCGAGCTACCTCATGCACGCGGTGCCGCCGAACCAAGGCGAACGTCGCATCACGCTGTCGTTCAATGCCATCCCGACGCAGCTAGACTCGTGGGGCTACGTGGTCAGGTTCAGCGGTTGAGCCCGCTCCGCGAAACTGGGCGCGCCTGGACTTCACGGCTATTGATGGTCGCCTCGGGCTTCGCCAGCCTTGGCTACCAAGTCATTTGGACCCAGCAGTGCGCTCTGTGGCTAGGTCACGAGGCGCCGGCAATTCTTGCGGTGCTCGCCGCGTTCTTTGCCGGGCTCGGTTTCGGTGCGCTGCTGTTTGGCTCGCGCATCGAGCAGAGCGCGCGGCCCGCGCGCTGGTACGCTGGCTGTGAATTGGTCGTCGCGCTGTGGAGCCTGGTCGTGCTTGGCGCGTGGGCGCCCTTCAGCGCGGGGGTGCTCCAAGCGACCGGCCTAGGACCGTCAGCAGGCTGGCAGTGGTGCGTGGCGTTTGGCGGTACTTTTCTGATGTTTTTGCCGGCTACAGCGGCCATGGGCGCCACGCTCCCGGCCATGGAACGCCTCGGCCCTGAGCTCGCTTCGAACGGGCGATCGATCGCGGGGCTGTACGCCAGCAACACCTCAGGCGCGGTGCTTGGTGTGCTGACGACGGCCTTCTGGCTGATTCCGGGCGTAGGTTTGGCGCGCAGTGCGGCGCTGTGCGTTGCGCTCAATCTCTTGTGTGGCTCGATTGCGCTCTGCATATTCCCGAAAACAGTGCAGATCCCAGGCGCGCGACGGGCTGAACAACGGCGAGCGCTTCGCGCGCTCACGCCGCTTGCGATCAGCGGCTTCCTTGGCATCGGCTACGAAGTGCTCATCGTTCGGGTGCTGAGCCAGGTCACGGAGGAGACGGTTTACACCTTTGCATTGTTGCTCGCCGTGTACTTGGTCGGTAGCGCTTTGGGCGCCGCCGCGTATCAACGCTTGGGTCTGACTCACCGCGGACCCGCGCTGCGCGATCACCTGCTCCTGGCGCTGGCGATCACTTGTTTGCTCGGCACGGCATGCCTGTGGGCGGCAGAGGGGGTGAGGGCAGCGGTGCAAGCTGCCTTGGGCGAAGGCGTGGCGCCCGCTCTCGCGGCGGAGGGGTCACTTGCGCTGCTGGCCTTTGGGCTGCCGACGTTCGTCATGGGCGCTCTGTTCTCTCACCTGAGCTGGTCGGCGAACGCGGCCGGCGTCAGTTTCGGCCGCGCGCTAGGCGTGAACACGTTAGGGGCCGCGGCGGCGCCGGTCGCATTCGGCGTGCTCGCGCTGCCGGCGCTCGGGTCCAAAGTGTCGTTGCTATCGATAGTCGTCGGCTATCTAGGAGTCAGCTCGCGCCGCGCTTGGCGCACGAAGGCAGTCTGGGCAACCGCGGTCGTCGCTGCGGCCTTGGCTCTGTTTGGGCCCCCTCTGACCTTCGTCGAAGTACCGTCTGGCGGCCACGTCGTCAGTTACCGGGAAGGCGTGGCCGCGGCCGTGAGCGTGGTCGAGGACGGCGACGGGGTCCGTCGCCTGCGCATCGACAACCGCCAACAAGAAGGCAGCAGCGCGACGCGCAGAGTGGATGCTCGGCAAGCGTGGCTACCCCTGCTCTTGCACCGCGCTCCTCACCGGGCCCTATTTCTAGGCCTGGGAACTGGTGTTACGGCGTCATCTGCAGCCGACGATCCGACGCTCGACGTGGACGCAGTCGAGCTCTTGCCGGAGGTGGTCGCGGCCTCATCCTATTTCATGCGTGAGCGTGGCGCCGGTGGGCCCGGGTCCCGCCTGCACGTGATCACCGCGGACGCGCGCCGCTACGTGCGCGCGAGCAGTGCGCGCTACGACGTGATCGTTTCCGATAACTTTCACCCGGCGCGCAGCGGATCCGGCGCGCTGTACACCGTGGAGCACTTCGAGGCCGTACGCCGCGCGCTGGTCGCCGGTGGTTTGTTTTGCCAGTGGTTGCCCCTACACCAGCTCGATCTGGAGACTTTACGCAGCATCGTGCGCTCGTTCGTCGACGTATATCCGCAGGCCTGGGCGCTGATCGCCAGTAACAGCTTGGAAACACCCGTCCTCGGGCTGATCGGGGGGGACGAGCCCGGCCGGTTCGAGGTCTCGACGCTGCGTGATCGCCTGGCGAGCTCGACGCCGACAGAGGCGTTGACCGGCCTCGGGCTGGAGGACGAGTACGCGGTCCTGGGCAGCTTCGTGGCGGGGCCGCCTGCGCTTTCGACGTTTGCGGGGCTTGCCGCTGCCAACACGGACGATCATCCCGTGGTGGCCTATCGTGCTCCGCGAGTGACGTACGCGCCCGACATCAGCCCGCGCGATCGGCTGCTTGAGCTGCTGCCTGAGCTATCGATCGAGCCGCAGCAGCTGATTCTGCCCCCATCCGACTCGACTTGGCCAGCTCGACTGGCCGCGTACTGGACCGCGCGGGACCGCTTCATCGCGTACGGCCGAGACGTCAGGCCGTCGGCCAGGGTCGAGGGCATGCTCGCGCAAGTGCGCGAACCGCTGCTTTCTGTACTGCGCATCAGCCCCGATTTTCGACCGGCATACGATCCGCTGCTCGCCATGGCGTCGGCTCTCGCTCGCTCCGACGCTGACCAGTCGCGAGCGCTGCTCGCTGAACTGAATCGCATTCAGCCAGCACGGCCGGAGGCGTCGCAGACGCTCGCCCGGCTGAGTGACGGTTCGCCCGGTCTCGGGCGTGCCGTAAGCGTCACGCACGAGTGACAGCACCGTCACTCGACCGCGACGACGTTGTCACGTGCGGGTGGCACCACGGCGGGCGCGCTGCACCGCGCGCCGCTGTCCTCACTTCCCCGACCCCCAAGCCATGTCGACGCCTTCTTTTCACCTTCCGCTGTCCGAATCGTCACCCGCGGTTGCTCTGCTTTCGGACCCGGCCGCTCCGGCCGGACCGCGTCCGCCAGGGCGCAGCTGGCTGCGCGAGCCGCTGCTCCATTTCGTTATCCTGGGCGGACTACTCTTTGCGGTAGACCACGCGGTGGCGGCGAAAACCGACGACGCGCATTCGATAGTCGTCGGCGCTGAGGTGGACAGCGAAGCGATCGAGACCTTTCAGGCCGCGCGCGGCAGGGAGCCCAACGCTCAGGAGCTCGAGGCGCTGCACCGGGTGTGGCTCGACAACGAGGTGTTGTATCGAGAGGGGCTCGCGTTGCAAGTCGACAAAGGCGATCCCGCGATCCGCGAGCGCGTGATTTTCAAAGCCCTGAGCGTGGTGGACAGCAACGTGAAGCTGCCGCTGGTCGACGACAAAGGGCTGCGAGCCTGGTTCGAAGCTCACCGAGCAAAGTACGACGAGCCGGCTCGCTACGACTTCGAAGAGGCAGCGCTCTCGGGCGACAACGACGAAAGTGCCGTGCGCGAGTTCGTGTCCGCCCTCAACGGCGGCTTGCCGGGGGACGCCAAGGCGGGGCTGCGGGTCTTCAAGGCGCGTCCGCGTTCGAATTTGGTCGAGAGCTACGGGCCGGAGCTGGCTAAGTCACTCGAGGATTCGAAACCAGGTCTGTGGCAGGCGCTGTCTACGCGCGGCGGATGGCGAGCGATGCGGCTGGACACCATCACGCCGCCCAAGCCTGCCGTGTTCGAGTCGTTGCGGGGCGTCGTGCTTCAAGATTGGAAAGACGCCATGGGCTCGGAGCAGCGCACCGCCGCGGTGCGCGCGCTGGCCAAGAAATACACCGTCAAGTACGAGAAGGCGATTCGAGGATCGGTCGAATGAAGGCGTTCTCGTCGCGTGATGGCTCGCGGCGGCACCGCCGGCGGCTTCGAGCGCTATTGTTGCTGTTCAGCACGCTGATATTCTGGCCCGCCCCCGCGCACGCTCATGAAATGAGCATGGCGGAGATGGAGGTACGCGAAACCGCACCGGGGGAATTTTTATGGCTATGGTCCGCCACCAACGACAAGCGGCCCATGGGCAACGACCTCACCCCGCATTGGCCGGCGGTTTGCGAGGCGGGCCCGAGCGACGTGCGTTGCGGAAGCGCAGGGATGAAGGGCACGCTCACCATGGACGGCGTTGGCAAACGCTATTCGGCCGCGCTGGTCAAAATCTCTTGGCTCGATGGTCAGAGCCACGTTTATACGCTCACGAGCGCGCAGCCCTCGGTAGAGCTATACGGGTCAGCCGATGACCGGCGCGGGCTTGCAGAAATTTTTCGCGCCTACACCGTGCTCGGCGTTCAACATATCCTGAGCGGTGTCGACCATCTGCTGTTCGTCCTCAGCTTGTTATTTCTGGTCGGCTTTCGGCGTCGGTTGGTGGGCACGATCAGCGCGTTTACCCTGGCGCACAGCATCACGCTCGCGTGCAGCGTATTGGGCTTTATCACGCTGAGATTGGCCCCGGTCGAGGCCTGCATCGCCTTGTCCATCGTGCTCGTGGCGAGTGAGGCTCTGCACGAGCAGGCTACATTGGCCCGCCGCGTCCCTGCGCTCGTGTCTTTTCTGTTCGGCTTGGTGCATGGCCTCGGGTTCGCGGGCGCACTGAAGAGTATCGGCCTGCCAGCGACCCATCTACCGATGGCTCTGCTGAGCTTCAACGTGGGGGTGGAGCTCGGGCAGCTGCTGATCGTGCTCGCCGCATTCCTGCTCGTGCAGGTGCCCCTTCCGCAGCGTTGGCTCGACCGCACGCGCCGCCCTACGCTTTACGCCATAGGCGCGGTCGCCGCTTACTGGTCCTGGCTGCGCATCGCCGCGATCGTGTTTTGACCACTTCCGCCGCTCCCGCGGGCTCACACCTCGAGCAACACGCCGCGCGCTGGCTCACCCGTGGCGCGTTGAACGGCTTCGACGTACAGCTGAAGCTGAGCCGAATAATGCTCTTCGCTCGCGCTCACCTGATCGGTCTTGAAATCGATGACCAGCCAGCCGCCGTCGGTGCGGTAGGCCAGATCGATGACGCCTTCTGCGATCCTGCCGTCGGCCAGCTGCCAAGAGACCGCTACTTCTCGGCGCACGTCGCCGGATACCTTGGCTGCACGCAAGAGCGGGTGCTCGAACGCGAGCGCCGCCGCCTCTGCCGCGAGCTCGGTCTCTTCTTCGCTCGCGCCCATCAGTCGCGCTATCGACTTGGACAGCGCAAGTGTGGTCGCGCGACCGGCGTCCATCGGCGCTTGCGCGAGGATCGCATGAACCAAGCTACCAAAGCGGGCGCCGCGCGGTCGGCCCCGTCGCTCCCGCTTCGTGGTCTCGACCGCGGCTCGTGTCGTGGCGCCGACCATTTGCTGTGCAAGCTCCGTGACCGGCGTCGCCGTGACGGACGGGATGCTGGCCCGCGCCACGGTAGACTGCCGGCGCTCGGCCCAGGCGCGGTGCTCGTCGATGCCCGCGCTTGAGCGGGGGGTATCGGCCAATAATTTTTGCTGGCGGACGCCGCCGAGGGCAGGGGCGTGCAGACGAAGGAGTGCAGGGTCCCACCAGACTACCGGATTTCCATGCTCGGAGAGGTGCAGCCCGGGCGCAACCGCCTGCTCCGGGCTGGCCTTGCCCTCGGGGTCGCGCGTCAAGACGCTGTCGCTGCCAAACGGTGGACAGCCGGGAGCCACGTTGGGTCGGTCGCGCAGCGCGTCGCTCGGGTAGAGCGCAGGGGCAAGCGCGTCTGCCCAGCCGACCGCCACGTCGCGGGCGTAGCCATCGCCGAACGTCGGGACCACCAGAAGGTCGCGGGCCCTCGTAGCAGCCACATATGCGACACGCACCAGCTCGGCGTCGTCGTGGCGGCGCGCATCGGCGTCGTTTGCGCTCAATTCTAGGGGACGACAGCCGCACAGGGTGTGCGCGCACAAGCGTTTGACGGTGTCGGTGAAGCGGTGCGCGACGGTCGTTTTGAACGGCGCGGTCGGATCGCACAAGATCACCACCGGGAACTCCAAGCCTTTCGCCTTGTACACGGTCATCAGCCGCACACCCTCCGTGCCCTCCTCGACGATCGGCGCCTCCCCGCCCTGGCCGCGATCGGCCTGCTCGCTGAGTGTCGCGACGAACGTGCGAAACGACGCGCCGCCTCGGCTATCGACGTTTCGTGCCAAATCGACGACCGCCAGCGCATTGGCGAGCGCCTGCTCGCCGCTCGGCCACATGGCGAGTGAGGCATGCGCTCGAGTTTCGGTGAGCAAGCGCTCCACCGTATCGGCAATGGGCCGGCGATTTCGCTCTGCATGCAGGCTGTAGATCAGCCGCAGGCCGTCCGTCACGGCGGGGTGTTTGACGCACTCCGGCTCCTCGAACCGTGGTTGCGGCCGCAGCCGCGAAAAATCGTGCCGAAACGCCAATAGCTGTTCGTCACTGATCCCAAGCAACGGGCCGCGCAGCACGGCGTAGACGCTGAGCTCGTCGTCCGGCCACTCGATGGCCTCGAGCGCCGCGCGAATGGCGACGACCTCTTCGCGATCGTGAAATGAGCGACCGCCCACCAAGACATGTGGGACCCGTCGGGCCTCCAGGGCTTGCACGTACGGGCGCGTCACATCTCCCTGATACTTAGCCTGAAACCGCTTGAACAGCAGACAAACGTGGCGTGCTTTGAGCGGGCTAAGGCCGTCCTCATCGTGCACTCGCCAGTCGCTTTTTTGGAGCAACCACTCGATGAACGCGCCGACTGCCTGAGGATAGGACGCCGCCATCGCGCTCTTGGTCGGACCCCACCTGCCGTACGGGCTCGGAATAGGGAGCGCAACTACCCCTGGTTGCAGCGGAATTTCGGGGCGGTGCTCGGACAGCGGCACGTAAGCGGCTTGGCTGCCATCTTCGGCCGCGACCATCCAGTGCGAGAATGCGGCGTTGACGGCCGCTTGCAGTGAAGGAACCGAGCGAAAATTGGTCGTGAGATGAAGTAGCTCGCCGCCCTGGGCCAAAAGCTTGGCCTTAATTCGCTCGTATAGCGTTACGTCCGCCCGCCGGAAGCGGTAGATGGCCTGCTTGGGGTCGCCGACAACGAACAATTTTCCGGGCTTGACCCAGACATCTTCCGCGCGCGAAGTCTCCGCCGTGGCACTAGCCAGGAGCAACAGAATCTCGGCTTGGAGCGGATCCGTATCCTGGAATTCGTCCACGAAGAGGTGTGTAAAGCGGCTTTGCAGCTCGGCGCGGACGCCCTGATTATTCCGCAAGAGCTCGTTCGTGTAAGAGAGGAGGTCGACGAAATCGAGCGCGCCACGCGTCTGCTTCAGTTGCTCCCGCAGACGAACGACGCACAGTAACTCCTTTCGCACACGCGCCGCCAGATCCGCCTCAGCCAGCGCCACAAAGGCGGTGAGCTCGGATTTGACGGCATCGCGCTCAGTGAGCACCGCATTGCGATCGAGCGAATCGCCGTACAGCTTTCCGTACCCAACGGCGCTCCAAGCGTGCTTTTTTTCGCGCAAAAGCTCGACCAGCTCGACCTCGACGGCGTCATGGTCGCGTGTCTTTTGCACGCGCTCGCGCGCATCCAGACGCTCGATCCACTGTTCGAAAACCGCCAGCGCGCGCGCCAGCTGATCGGAGGAGCGGCGTGCCTGAGCCTTGTAAGTCCCGAGCATCCGTAGCTTGACGAGCAACGAGTCGATCTGCGCCTTGCGGTCGAAGTCCGGTATCGCCCATTCGCAGTCGAAGTCGCGATACTCAATCAGGTCGCGACAGGCTCGAAGTAGATCTTCGCGTGGCGTGGTTTGCTCGCTGCGCCAATTGCGGCGGCAGAGCACGCGGTGGAGGCCGTCGCCCGGGCTCGCGAGCGCGCTCTCGAACCAGCTTCGGAAGGCCTCTTGCAGCAAACCCTCGGCCGCCGCTTCATCCAGGACCTCGAACTTGGGATCAATACCGGCGTCGACCGGACGCTCGCGCAGAATGTCTGCGCAAAAGCCGTGAATGGTGTTGATGTGGGCCACTTCGAGCGCGGCGAGCGCGCGTTGAAGGTGTACTTGCTCTCTCGGAGTGGTCGCGGCTTGTCGCGTTCGGTCGAGCTCACTCCGCAGCCGGAGCTTCATCTCGCCCGCGGCCTTTTCGGTGAAGGTCACGGCGACCACGCGCTCCAAAGTCGTTACACCGGAGCGGATGACGGCCACGATGCGCGCAATCAGGGCGGTCGTCTTGCCGGTTCCGGCGGCCGCCTCGACCACCAGGGTCGTATCGAGATCCCGCTCGATGCGGGCGCGGGCATTCGCGTCGACGAGCGCGTTCACCGCAAGCCTCGCAGCTTGCTCAGAAATTCCAAGCGCGCGGGGTCCTTGCGCGCTACCCGTTCGCGCTCGTAGGGGCCACAAAGCTTCCGATAGTTGCACTGCTCGCAGGTTTCGGCGGCGGGCGCCGCCGGGAAAAAACCCTGGGCGAACGCGGACGCGATGCCAAGGTGGACTTCTGTCGCTGCCGCGCGCGTGCCGTCGTTCAACTCGACCTCGGTGCGCTTGAAGCCGCCTCGGGAGGTGCAGTAATATGCGTTACCGCCCAAAATCCCGTGCTCCGGAAAAAGTTTCTCCAGCACGAGCGCATAGAGCAACGGCTGAAGAAAGCTCCCGCCGCCCACCACGGCTGCCTCTGTGGCGCCGATACCGGTCTTGTAATCGCTCGCCCTCAGTGTGTCTCCCCGCTGCTCTATGATGTCGATCGCGCCGCGCAACGGAAGCCCGAACGAGAGCAAGACAGGGCCGTCGGTGGAGGATCCGCCGGCCTCGCTATAGCCGAACCGATGCTCGAATTGCAACGGTAGCCAAGCTCCTTCTCGGGCTTGCTCGGCCCAGCGGAGCGCGTCCAGCCGGATCTCCTCGATCGCGTCCTGCCAGACCCGGGGGATGGCGGGGGCAAGATCGTCGCGCCACTTCTCGGCTCGTTGCTCGACGACGCGATTGACGACCGCGCTCGCAGCCGCTGCATCGCCGGCCTCGGAAAACAAACCTAGACGATGAAGCTCGCTGCCTACCGCATGCAGCAGCTCGTGTACGAGAAGGCCGCGCGTCACGGGATCCAGCTCTTCGACGTCGGCGATCGCCTTGCGTGGACCGAGCCCGACGACCGTCGATAGATAAAACCGATACGGGCAGGTCGCATATTTCTCCAGCGCCGTAACGGCAAAACCGCGCGAGGTGAGGGTCTGGAGACGCGCGTCGAGCGCCGCGCGAGCGAGCGCGCTCGGTTCGACCAGACCATCCACCGAGCGCCATTCTGGTCGCCAGCGTCGAGCGCGGAATTGTAAAGCGCGGCGCAGGCGTTCGCTCGCCGTCAGCAAGTAATGGGCGGCCCCTTCGATTTCCTTCTGACTGCCGAGGAGAAAGGCGTGGAGCACCGCTAAGTCGTATTCTGAAGCGTCGATCGCGTCGGCGGCATGCTCTGGCGCGGGCCAGCCCATGCGCGTTTTGCTGGCTTGGTCGGCGCGGCGGCTGAGCTCGGTGAAGCCGGGCAGCCGCCCCTCCGCGGCTCGCACCGCCTCCAGCGCGTAGAACGAAGGCACGCGGGGCCGCGCCTTATCACTCTCGAAGCGAGGATACGAAAGAACCACCCGCTGCCGCGCGGCGCCCACGGCAACGGCCAGCGCGGCTCGCTCGTTGGCCACGCGCCGCGACTGGTCTTCGAGAAGAGGGCTGATCAGTGCTCGTTTCTGGTCGGAAAGCAGGGGGTCCTCGAGCACGCGCTGCGGAAATAATTTTTCGGCCAGCCCTGGCACGAACACCACGTCGAACAGCTGACCGCGCGCCTCGTCCACCGATGCTACGAGCACGCCTCCGCCTCGTGTGAGCCGCGGCAGGGCGATCTGCCCGAGCCTCTCATCGAGCACGGCGCGCACCGCGGTCAGCGTCACCGGCCCGACGTCGCGCAAGATCGCGAGCTCGCCCAGCACGCTGAGAATGGGCTGCGGGTCCTCGATGGCCGCGTGGGCGATTGTCTCCAGTGCTCCCAACCACGCGCCCCACGTCGCGCTCTTCGGAAGAGAAGCCAAGAGCTCGATGACCGGGAGCGTAAACGCGCTCAACTCGCGGAGCGACTCGAGGTCACGCCGGGCGATGGACGCGTCCACTTCGTGAGCGCTTTGACTGCGCGTTTCGACTTCTTTCGACAGCCCCGCGAGGCGCCGCCGCCAGCGCTCCGCTCCGCCGATCACTGCCGCGTCGACCAACAGCGACTCCCAGCGCGGAGGAACGGACACGCGTTTGCTAGGGGCGTGCTCCGGTGCGTCGGTGGGGCTAATCCCGCGAGCGCCGAGCGCCGGGCTAACCCCGAGTGAGAGGTACTCGGCGAAGCGCGTGGCGGGCAATCCCTCGGCGGCGCATTCGAGCAAGAGCAAGAACGCTCGGCCGCTCGGATCCGGTCGGCTCGCTTGTTGGCTGAAAACCGCCGGCACCGAAGCACGCCGCAACGCTTCCAGCAGGTGACTGCGGTAGTGAAACGGCGAGCGCAGCAAGATGGCCATGCGGTCGAAGGGCACGCCGCGATCTGCTTCGGCGAGGAGGCGGCGCACGATCTCGACCGACTCCCTGGACTCGCCCGGTGCGCTCAAGATTGAAACGGCGTCGCCCATCTCGCCCATCTCGCCCGCGCTCGTTGTAGAGAACAACTCGGCCTGTAGGCGACGAAGCGACGCAGGCGCCGTGATGAGCTCGCGCGGATCGACGGTCATCTCGGGCTCGCCGTTCGACGTCGAACCGGTGTTCGGCATCGAACAGGTGGCGAGAGCTCGCTTCGACCAAGGATCGTTGCTGGGCAGCGTCACGAAACTGTCCGGTGCGCGCTGAGTCACCGCCTCCAGAAAGACGCGTTCGAGCTCCGTCCGCACCGAAAGGTCGTACAGACACAGAGGTTGGCCCAAGGGCGCATCATTCGTGGCGCGCGCCGCTGCGGTCGCTGCTTCGAACATGCGCGCTCGATCGGCCAGAGAAAGGTCCGAAAGCGTGCTTTGATACAGCGCGTAGGCATCGCGCAGCTCGGAATCGAGCAGCGACGCTGGCACGCCAGCGAGACGCAACTCTCCGAACGTGCGCAAGAGGGCGCGCGGCAAGCCCGGACGGTCCGAGATCTTACTCAGGCGTCCAAGCTTGCCGCCCGCCTCCAGCTCCGATAGGACACGAACACAGACCGCCTCCAGCACCAGCGGGGTTGCGAGCGTAAACCCCTGCGCGGCTAGCGGTATCGCCGACAACCGCGCGGCCAGTGTTCCGACCGAGTCGACGGACCAGCCAAACGCCGCCGCCCGCTGCAGCGTTGCCAACCGTACCAGGGCTCTCGCTGCATCAATACTCGGTCCGACAAGCAGGAGCGGGCAGTCGCCGGGGTGCGCGAGCAACCAGCGCAGCGCCATACCGAACCGAACCTCCCCGTGAGGGGATTCTACGGGCGCCGTCATTCGGCCCGAGACTACACCCCCCGGAAAGATGTGCCCGCGCCCGAGCAGCGCGCTCGGGCGCTCCGCAACACGGCGAGACGGTTAATGCCCACCTGAGCCGGTGCTGCCACTGCCCGAGCCCGACCCGGTGCTACCGCTGCCTGAGCCAGTCGAGCCGCTACCAGACCCGGTGCCAGTCGTGCCGCTGCCCATTCCTGTGCCCGAGGTGCTCGAGCCCGGCGACGTGGTGCTCCCGCTGCCGGTCGAATCGGTGTCGGTACCCATTCCCGTGCCCGAGCCCGACGGATCCATTGTCGATCCGGCGCCAGTAGTACTCGGGTCGTTCGCGGGCTTGTCGGTGCTGTTACCGCACGCAGCGCAAGCCAAGCCCACTGATAACAACGCTGCGGTGACGTTTAGACGAACCATTTTGATCTCCTGCCCTCTCCGGCATGTTCATGCGATTGATGTCGAAGTCCGGCCTGGGCCTCGCACAACCGTGAGGCCGGCAATGCAGCTCGCGTGCCACTCGGCGCCACTAGCGCGATGGGCCGCCGGCTCGCGCGGCCACATTTTCGCCGCGAGACCTTTTGAGACCCAGGCTCACTTTCGCATCGGCACAGCTCGCAGACTCGCGTGCGTAGCGCGGCGGCTGCGCGAAACGGGTGAGCGTCGAGCCGCTTCTAGCACGGCCCTTGCAGCTGCACCCCGAACCTTTAGCAGCGATGTCACGAGAAGAAATCGCTGCGTCGCACCCGCAAACCCAGTCGAGCTCATGGAATCCACCAAGCCTATCCCGCCACCAGCTCCGCCGCCCCCGATACCAACCCCGCCGCCGCCCGTAAAACGAGGCGGTTAACCGGAGTGAAGCCGCTGGCCTGAAGAAGATGCCGGCTGTACGCTCGCCGTAGTTCGTGCGCTGATCCAACTTCGGCGCCATGCGGCCCATGAAAATCTTGTTTCTGTCCCCGTTTTTCCCGCCCAACGCCCACCACTTCTGCGGCGCTCTGCGTGCCCGCGACGTGACGGTGCTCGGCATAGGGGATGAGCCGGGAGCGCGCCACACCGCCGAGCTCGAGACGGTGGACGAATATGTCTACGAGCCCCGCATGGCAGAGTTCGAGGCACTCTCGGCAGGGGTGCGGGGCTTAGTCGAGCGCCACGGCCGAGTGCATCGCCTCGACTCCAACGGCGAGCACTGGTTGGAAGCAGAGGGTAGACTTCGCGACGAGTTCGAAGTCGTTGGATTGAGTTACGCGCAGGTCCACGCACTACGGAGCAAGCTTGCCATGGGCTGCGTGTTTCGCGCGGCAGGGATTGCCTATCCCCCGACCGCCGAAGCCAGGCTGCCTGAGCAGGTGCGCCGCTTGCGCCACGAGCACGGGTTTCCGCTGGTATTCAAGCCCGATTCGGGATCGGGTTCCGTGGACACGTTTGTGGTGCACAGTGAAGCGGACCTGGATACGGCGCTAGGTCGCGCGCTCTCCAGCCACATCGTACAACCTTTCGTGCCCGGCGAAATCGTGACCTTCGACGGTTTGACCGACAGCACTGGGCGAATCGTATTTTTCACTTCGCATGCGTACGACGCAGGCATCATGCAGGTGCGCGCAGGTCAGCTTGATGGTCACTACTATTCGTTACGAGCCATTCCCCCCGAGCTCGAGCGCGTTGGCCGACTCGCCGTGGCCGCGTTCGATATCCGGGAGCGTTTCTTTCACGTCGAGTTTTTTTCGCAGAGCGACGGCACGTACGTAGGCTTGGAGATGAACATTAGGCCGCCCGGGGGCTACACCACGGACATGATGGGCGCTGCGTGCGATATGGACGTTTATGACTTATGGGCCGCCGTCGTGACTCAAAGCCCACTCGAAGGCTTTAGTTACAGTCGCAGTTATCACACGGCGCATGCCGGGCGTCGTAGCTCACGCACGTACCGGCTAAGCCCCGAGGCACTCGCACAAGAATTAGGGGACGCACTGTTTGCGGTACGGCCGGTCCCCGATGCCTACGCGGCTACGATGGGAAATGTTGCCTACCTATTGCGCAGTCCCAGTCTCACGGAGCTTCGTGAGGCAGTGACGTTGGTGCAGGCACTCGCCTGAGCGATGCCACGTGCATCGGGGCGCGCGCGCCGCAGCGCGCCGGGCGGCATCACTCTGGGTGCGCTTCCAGCTCCCGGCGAGCGACGGCGAATGCGTACTCGGCAACGCTCAGCGTTCGATCGATATCCTCCGCCGTGTGCGCGTAACTGATGAACCACAGATGACGCGGGTGCAGCAGCACGCCGCGCTTGAACGACTCCCGGTAGAAGGCCGCCTTCACTCGTTCATTGACGGCGGCGTTCGTAATGGTGAACTTCAGGAACGGCATCGGCGGCAGCGGCTCACCAAACGCGATCGCGGGGATTTGGTGCTGCGCGGCAGCCGCATTCAAACCGTCGATCAGGCGCTCTCCCAGGGCCCAGACATGCTCGGCAACGGGGTGCTCGTCGACGAAGTCCAAAGTAGCCAACGCCGCCGCCATCGCGGCGGTCTCACCGTGATAGGTTCCAGACAGGTGCATGCCCGCGGCACAGCTCATGACCTCACGCTTGCCCACCACGGCGGCGATTGGCCAGCCGTTGCCGAGTGCCTTACTAAGCGTGGTCATATCAGGCACGATTCCCACGTGCCGCTGGAACGAGCCCGGCTTGATGCGAAGTGCCGTCTTCACCTCATCCAAAACGAACACAGCCCCGTGCTTGTGAGCGGTATTCAATAAGTCGTGGAACACGCTCGCGCGCGTGGGCAGGATCATCTCTGGGGCGACGACCACGGCCGCAAATTCGTTTGGCGCGGAGCTGAGCAGCACCTCCAGAGACCCCGGGTCCGCCACATTTAGCTCCAGAACCTGCTCAGCCAGACCCGACGGAACGAACGGCTCCAACGGCAGACACCAGTCATGCCAGCCATGATAACCGCAGCGGACCACGCGTCTTTTGCCGGTGAGCTTACGCGCAATTCGTAACGCTGCGGTGGTCGCCTCCGAGCCTGTCTTCATGAACACGGTCATGTCAGCGCCCGGAAAGCGGCTCAGTAAACGCTCGGCAAACTCCACGTGCAGCGGATGATTCAAAGAAAGAAGATTTCCCCGTTGCAGCTGGGCACAGGCAGCCGCGTCGACTCGTTCGTTCGCGTAGCCGAGTAGAAACGGCCCGTACGCGCCGATGTAATCCAAGTATTCGTTGCCATCTACGTCCCAGCAGCGTGCACCCACGCCGCGCGCCATGTACTGCGGGCAGTCCTCGCCTACGAGCAAGGGTCGACCCGAAAGATGATGGCCACCGGGTATCAGCTGCTCCGCTTTTTCAGCAAGCCCGCGCGAGCGCGCATAGCTGCGTTCTCCTTCGATGATGCTGGCCACGTTTCACGCCTCGGGTTTGGTCGATGCGCGCACGCTGATGGGCGCGGCGGCAGGAGGCGGCTCGCCGGGCCGAGGCCCGCGGGTGGCGGCGGCGATGCGATCCAAAGGGATTTTTGGCGTGCGATCGCTGCGCAGTAGCCCGTTTGCCTCTTGGTACGTGTCAGCGAATTGCGTATAACAAAAGCCCGCTAAAGTTTCGAGAGAGCGCGCCACTTGGAGCAGCGCCGAGTAGCGCTCCTCGAACGCTTGCGCACTGTCCGTCCGCGAGTATCCCCAGTGGTGGGGGTCACTACTGAAGGCGATGCCGCCGAATTCGGAGAGTACGAGCGGGTGCTCCGCTTCGCCCTCGAGGACGAGCGTGCGGCCGCCTGGGCGTTCCCGTTTGAACAGGTTGGGCAGGACCGTGTGAGCGAGATAGCGTTGCGCTATCCGCGCGGGGTTCTCGTCGTAGTCATGGATACCCATGATATCGGTCGCGATGCTTTCCCAGCCGTCGTTGCCGATAACGGGCCGACTCGGATCTTGCGTTTTGGTCAAGTAATACAGCGCGCGCACATAGTTTCTTTCCGGAAGGCTGTCGGGCAAGTTGGGTACGCCCCAGGATTCATTGAACGGAACCCAGGCCATGATGCACGGGTGGCTGACATCACGGCGCAATACCGCTAGCCATTCTCGGGTCAACCGCTCGACCGAGTCCTTCGTGAAGCGATAGGCACTCGGCATCTCTTCCCACACCAACAACCCCAAGCGGTCCGCCCAGTACAAGTAACGGGGGACCTCTATCTTTTGATGCTTGCGCACTCCGTTGAAGCCCATGGCTTTCGCGAGGACCACGTCCATGCGCACGGCGGCGTCGTCGGGCGGTGTTAGCCCGGTGCGATCCCAGTAGCCTTGATCCAAAACGAGACGCAGCGGGTAGGGCCGGCCGTTCAACAAAAAGCGATCACCCGACACGGAAAACGAGCGCAACGCCGTGTAGCTCTGCACGCGGTCTAGGTGCTCGCCTGCGGCGTTCAGAAGCTCCACATCGGCTTCGATGATCGTAGGCCTTTCCGGGCTCCACAAGAGCTCGTTGCGAAAGTCATCGACACCGGGGTCCGACAACGCGATGCGCCGATGGACCTCACCTGCGACCACCAAGTACCGGTCATGGGCCAGCGTCAGGTCCTGCACCTTGAGTCGCACGCTGAGCATCAGCTTTTCGCTCGTACTGCCGTGCACGGTCGCATCCAGTGCGATTTCCCAGCGCTCCAGATTGGCTGTCCACTGCAGGCTCTCGACGCGTGTCACCGGCACGTGCTCGAGCCAGACGCTTTGCCAAATGCCCGTCGTGCGTGGGTACCAAATCGAGTGCGGCTCGAGTTGCCAGTCCTGCTTCCCGCGCGGCTTCGCTAGATCCCCTGGATCATCCACGGCCCAAACGACGATCTCATGCTCGGGATCGATCTCCAGCACGAACTCACTGATGTCGACCTCGAATGGCGTATAGCCGCCCTCGTGGCGCGCAACCAACGTGCCATCCACCCAAACCGTGGCTTGGAAGTCCACGGCACCGAAATGCAATATCAGCCGCTCCCCGTCTTTCGAGCTTGGGGCGCGAAATCTTCGCCGATACCAGCACGCCTGATATAGGCCGGTGTCGGCCACGCCGCTCTGTGCAGTTTCCGGGGCGAAAGGCACGGTGATCTCACTCGTCCAGCTCACTTCACTCGGATGTTCCAGCCTACCTTCCTGATCGATGGCGAATTGCCATCTACCGTTCAGGCTGATCCACTCAGCGCGCCGCAGCTGGGGACGCGGGTAACCCATCGCGTCCGCCTCTGGCTCTTGTTCTTCGGGAGGGGGATCAGATGACCTGAGCCCAATTTGAGAAAGGTGTCGACGAAGCATGCAAGCGTCCGAGGAGTTTCAATAGGAGTGCACGTCGCGTACCGCACGGATTGATGCGACGCGATGCGTCCCGCGTGAGTTAGATTTCGTTATACGGCAGCTCATTTCTACGCTTGTTCTAACGATGAGGCAATTCGAGCCATGCGAGCGAGCGAAAACGAATGCGCGGACGTCGTGCATGTGCGGCAAATATGAATCATACTCGTCCCGCATGTGTCCGATTGTCCCTCGCTCGCGGCTTAACGGCCGCCGAGCCGCGAGCAAGCATCACAATCCGAGTGCGGCACAGAAGCTGCTAAGACGAGGCAGACCCGTCGACGGCCCATTGGCCGTCGCAAGATAAGGCCACTGCGTGGAATTCGCTTACGACGTCGTGTGTCTGTCCCATTTGCGCTGGGCATTCGTTTTCCAACGACCCCAACATCTGCTCAGCCGCTGCGCGCGGGAGCGGCGCGTTTTTTTCGTAGAAGAACCGATCTATATCGATGGCCCGAACCGTTTGGACATCCAGCTCAGCCCGGAAGGCGTGTCCGTAGTCACGCCCCACATCACCGTGGGCGAGCCGGCGCCGGAGCAGGTGCAGACGGGGATGCTGAGAGCTCTATTCGGCGCTCAGCAAATCGTAAGCTACGTGCTTTGGTACTACACGCCAATGGCGCTGCTTTTCACGGCGGAGCTGAAACCACTTGCAGTCATTTACGACTGCATGGATCAGCTTGCGGCGTTCAAGAATGCACCGGCCAACATCGTACCGCTGGAGCGCGAGCTGCTCTCCCGCGCGGACGTCGTGTTCACCGGCGGTCGCGCTCTGTTCGAGGAAAAACAAGGCGAGCACTCCAACATCCATGCCTTCCCGAGCAGCGTTGACTTCGCACACTTCGCCTCCGCGCGATCGGAGCAGCCGGACCCGGAAGATCAGCGTGCCATCGCCCGGCCGCGCTTGGGATTTTTTGGAGTGGTGGACGAGCGCATGAATCTGGAGCTGCTCGCCGGGGTCGCGGCCGCGCGCCCCAACTGGCAGATCGTGATCCTCGGCCCCGTCGTGAAGATTGACGAAGCGGAGCTCCCGAGACCGCCGAACGTGCATTACCTGGGCAGCAAAACCTATGCAGAGCTGCCCGCGTACATCGCCGGTTGGGACGTTGCGCTGCTGCCGTTCGCGCAGAACGAGTCCACGCGCTTCATCAGTCCAACCAAAACCCCAGAATATCTGGCGGCGGGCAAGCCGGTGGTCTCCACCTCAATTCGAGACGTGGTAAGGCCGTACCAGGAGCTCGGTCTTGTCCACATCGCGGACACGGTCGCGGAGTTCGTGGCGGGCTGCGAAGCCGCGGTCCAGGAGCTTCCGAGCGAACGCTTACGAAAAGCCGATGCCTTTCTCTCGCAGCAGTCCTGGGACGGCACCTGGGGCGAAATGCGGCTCCTGATCGACGCCGCCGTACAAAAAAACAGGGCGCGCTTGCCGGCGTCCGACCTCATCAACGCAACAATCAGCGCCGGAGCAGAAGGAATCTAGGATGTTCGACTACCTGGTGGTGGGCGCAGGGTTCGCTGGCAGCGTTGTGGCGGAGCGTTTGGCTAGTGAGTTGGACAAGAAGGTCCTGCTCGTCGACAAGCGCCCCCATGTCGGAGGCAACGCATTCGATCACTACGACGACCACGGTATTTTAGTTCACAAGTACGGGCCCCACATATTCCATACGAACTCGCGGGAGATTTTCGACTACCTGGGGCGGTTCACCGAGTGGCGTCCGTACCAACACCGAGTACTCGCCAGCGTCGACGGCCAACTCGTCCCGATCCCGATCAACTTGACCACCATCAACACGCTCTATGGCTTACAGCTGAGCTCTCCGGAGCTAGAAGCATTCTACGAGCGCGTTGCCGAAAAGCGCCACCCCGTACGCACCTCCGAGGACGTGGTCGTGAATAAAGTCGGTAAGGAGCTGTACGAGAAATTTTTCAAGAATTACACCCGCAAGCAATGGGGCCTCGACCCATCCGAGCTGCACAGCTCGGTGGCCGCGCGCATCCCCACTCGCACCAACCGCGACGACCGGTACTTCACGGACACTTACCAGGCCATGCCGCTCCGTGGGTACACGCGGATGTTCGAGCGCATGCTCGATCATCCGAATATCAAACTGATGCTGAATACGGATTACCGCGAAATCGCGGGCATCATCCCATGTAAAGAGACGATATACAGTGGGCCGGTCGACGCGTTTTTTGATTTACGCTACGGCAAGCTGCCTTATCGCTCCATCGAGTTCAAGCACGAGACTCTGAAACAGGCCCAGTTTCAGCCGGTCGGGACCATGAACTTCCCGAATGACAACGCGTATACGCGCGTAACTGAATTCAAACATCTGACCGGGCAAAAGCACGATCATACGAGCGTAGTCTACGAGTTTCCGAAAGCCGACGGCGACCCCTACTACCCCATACCCCAGGCGGAAAACGACGAGCTCTACGCAAAGTACAAGCAACTGGCGGACGATGCTCCGGGCGTCCACTTCGTCGGCCGCTTGGCGACTTACAAGTATTACAACATGGACCAAGTGGTAGCGCAGGCGCTCACGCTCTTTAAGCGCATCAAAGAGCAGCGGCCCGCAAAGAGGCATGGAGGCGGTGGATGGGTAACGGGCGTAGACCGGTCGAGCTATGGGGCGGCGTTGAATGCACCGTCAATCGTGTCGGAGATCGCTACATCGATCAGCTCGAGCTCTCTGGGCACAGCCATCGGATCGAAGATCTTGACCTAATCGCAAGCCTCGGCGTATCCGCCCTGCGCCAACCGGTGCTCTGGGAAAGGCTCGAAACGGGCCACGGAGAGCTGGATTTTTCGTGGTCTGACGCACGTCTAGCGCGCCTACGCGAGCTCGCGCTCGAGCCCATCGTCGGGCTCATGCATCACGGCAGCGGGCCGATGCACACCTCGATCGTGAGCCCGTGCTTTCCGGAAAAGCTTGCGGCCTATGCGGGTGCGGTGGCTCGCCGCTACCCCTGGCTCAGCCGCTTCACGCCGGTGAACGAGCCGCTCACCACGGCTCGGTTCAGCGGCCTGTATGGCCATTGGTACCCGCATGGGCGAGACGACCAAACCTTCGTCCGTGCTCTGCTCACGGAGTGCAAGGGCATTGCGCTGTCGATGGCGGCCATTCGTGAGGTGATTCCACACGCGCTGCTGGTCCAGACGGAAGACATGGGGTTTACGCGCAGCACGGACGCCGTGCGCTATCAGGCGGACTTCGAAAATGAACGCCGATGGCTGAGCTTCGATCTCCTTGCCGGCCGAGTGAGCTCGAAGCACCCCTTGTATTGGTATCTCCTTCGCCACGGCGCTTCGCCGCAAGATCTCGGCTACTTCAGTGAGCACCCGTGCCCAGCGGACATCGTCGGGGTCAATTACTATGTGACCAGTGAGCGGTTTTTAGATAGCCGGGTCGAGCTTTATCCGAGCAGTTTGGTGGGTGGCAACGGGCGCCAAGCGTATGCCGACGTCGAGGCGGTTCGCGTGTGTGCGGAAGGCCTGCTCGGCCCGACCGGGATACTGTTGGCCGCGCATGAGCGCTATCAACGTCCGGTCGCGATCACCGAGGCACACTTGGGCTCTCACGCAGCTCAGCAAATGAGCTGGCTCTCGTTCGTGTGGCGCGCAGCGCAAGCAGCGAGCGAACAAGGAGCCGACGTCGCCGCAGTGACCGCCTGGGCCCTCCTCGGCGCTCTCGGTTGGGACCGACTCGTGACGGACGAGCGCGGAGTCTACGAAGCCGGCGCGTTCGACCTGTCACCGGGCATCCCGCAAGAAACGGCGTTGGCGCGCTTCATTCAAGCGCTTGCCCGGGGAGAGCTCCATGACACCGAGCCCGGGTGGTGGACTCAACCCACTCGGCTCGCTTACGCGGCGCACTGCCCGCCCTCGCGCGCAGCCTAGGCACCAGGCGATACTCGCGTTTCGCCGCCGCGCTTTTCGCGTCTGCTCCAGGGGATAGGAAGAACAGCCAAGCTCGCCCAGGTTGACCCTACGGCTCGTAAACCGCTCCGATAGAGAGCGGCCGGGTCGTGGAGTTCGCGCCGGGTTGCGGACGGGCCGCTGATGTGTGCCGAGCCTCGCCATTGCTTCACCATGCCTTGATGGTCACGCGGCGCAACGAGCAGCGGCGAGGCCTTCGGCGTCGGATGGCGACAGCAAGCGGAGATCCCGATGCGCGATGCGATAGAGGCCCTTTGCCATCATCGCGAGCGAGCGGTGCGCCGTCTTCCCGTATTACCAAGCGCTCGCGTGGCCGCGAGTATACCAGCACGAGCGCTCGGAAATACAGCTGAGCGCAAGCACGGTGCCCGAGCTTCGCTTCACCACCGGGAAGCGCACTAGGCGCAAGATTATCATGCCGTCGATGCGCTCGTGTCCCCGTCGACGTGCGCGCACTCGACGGGCTCGGCGCACAAGCATTCGGCTCCAGCGCGCCCGCTGTCCAACGCCATATTGCCCACAGCTAATAACTGACCACCAAGCAGCGGGGGCTGTGGTGAACGCCACCTGAGTGACCAATAACGAACGTCATCTCTCGGAACGTTCTGTCGGCTCCGTAGCTAAGAAAGCCGCGATTTCGGAGCAAATCAGCAAGCGCGTCGAGTACGCCACTCGGCGCGGGCGGTTACTCGAAATTCGACCTAAAACAAAATGCGCCTGACCGGAAACCGCCGCCAGCATTGAACATACAGACAACCAGCGCTCGGTGGCATGCCGGTCGATTGGCAGTCTCGAGCGGCAGAAAGGTTAATCCCCATGGTCTCTTTTATCGAGCGCTCGAGTGAGCGCGCGCTGCGGCTCGCGCATCAGCTCAGTTGGCTCGGCCCCCTGCTCGCGCGCATCACGGTCGGTGTGCTGTTCATGAGCACGGGCTGGGGCAAGATCCACAACCTGGCCAAAGTCGCGGCCTTCTTCAGCGAATTGCACATCCCGGCCCCGGCCCTGCAAGCCACCTTCATTTCGTATCTGGAGCTGATCGGTGGCGCGCTCGTGTTGGTGGGACTGTTGGCCCGTGTTGCCGCGCTGCCGCTGATCGGCTCCATGACCGTAGCGTTGCTGACGGCCAAGGCCAACGAGGTCCACGGCCTGCCTGACCTGTTCGGGCTCGTGGAATGGACATACCTCGTGCTCTTCGCCTGGATTGCACTCGCCGGGCCCGGCCGAATCTCGCTGGATTATCTGCGCTTCACGCGCCATCGCACACGAGCAAGCGGCGTCGCGCTCGACGCTGATGCGGTTTGAACTTTGCTCACTGAGCATCACTAACCACAACGAAAACAACAACACAAAGGATACACGAATCATGACATCGAAACTGATGGCAGCAGCGATCTCGGGCATGGTCATGGGGGCGGCGTCGCTTGCAGCGGCCGCGACCACTCACCAGAGTCAGGGCGCGGACGCTGCATTCGACACTGGCGCTCAGCACTTGGACGATCAAGCGGCGGCCAAGCATACCTGCAAAGGCAAGAATACCTGTAAGGGCCAAGGCGGCTGCAAAACTGAAAAGCACGCCTGCAAAGGTCACAACGACTGCAAGGGCCAAGGCGGCTGCAAGGGCTGATCCCGGCGACGCTCTGCGCGTGAAGGTCCGTTAGCGGCCGACGCCCCAGAACGCCAAATTGCCTGAGTGGCATTTGTTGGAGTGAGATACACGCAGGTAGCCGAAAAAAGGCGGAGACGGACGCGCCGCGCAGTCCGTCTTCGTTTTTTTACGTTTGAAGAGGGCCTTGGCGACCGTACCAAACGCCGTGATCTGAGCTCTGCGAGAGCACTGAACCCGCGCCATCGACGGTCCGGGTCCGCAAATGTCAACGATTGGCGAGCTTGCGAAGCCGCGCCCGTTCGGCAGCTCCGCGTCGTCGGTGACGAGAGTCGAGTCGTACAGCCCGCGGCGGCGAAGTGCGTCGCGGGCCGCTACACCTGAGCGCACGCCAGACAGCGCGCAGTGCAACTTCCCAACTGGCGCTGGGCGGCCGTGCTGCCGACCGGCCACGACGCCGAAGGCTGAACCGATGCGAGTCGTGGAGAGGCCCCTTCAACATCAACTCTGACTCCGACAATACCGCGGCGGCCACCAGCAAGCCCGACGATGTTGCCGCGGTGTATTCGAGTATGCGTAGACATTTGTCGTAGCTCTGGACGGCGGCCGCCCGCGAGTAGAGAAGTTGGCGCATCGTCTGCGGAAAGGCCCTTCGTACCCGCCGAGCATTTTGATCACCGAGCTCGCGTCTCGTTCGTCCGTGCTAGGCGAGCGCTCAGTCTACCTGTACGCTGACACGGGTAGCCGAGTCAGTGGAGGTGCGCCCCGGTTGCGTTCTCACGGAAGCCTTTTGACTCGATATCGCTCCCTTGTTTCGAACATTTTTTTGAGCTGCTAGCAGCCCGCAAAAGAGGACCTCATGCGCGCATTGTATTCGAACAATTTTCGGCTGACTGCGGGGCTCAGTGCAGCCCTTCTGATGAACGTCAGCTGCTCGAGCAGCGATAGCGCCGGAGGCGGTGCGGGCGGAGCGGCCGTCGGCGGCGCGCCTGCGTCCGTCGGCGGTGAGCCCGCGGCCGGAA
>CAHJWM010000005.1 GCA_903642325.1 Myxococcales bacterium
CCGGCGGCGGGAGGCGGGGCGCCGGCGGCGGGAGGCGGTGGCGGCGGTGGTGGCGCGCTATGCAGCAGTGAGCGTGCCGTATCCTCGATGCTCTTGTCGAAGACCATCGTCGCTTCGTCTTCGTCGTCCCAGTCGATGTCCACGCCGGGCTTCGCGTCGGTTTTGACGGCGGGCACCGGCGTCTTCTCTTCGTCTTCCGGCACGGAAGATTTTTTGGCCTTGGCGGCGGGTGGCGGGACGGGCAGTGCAGGACGCGCGGCGTTCGCCCCGGCGGGCGGAGCGGGCGCCGCGAGAACAGCGCCACCCGGCACAGGCAGTGGCGGCGGTGGCGGTGGCGGCGCGCCAAACACTGACAGGGGCGGCGGGGGAGGCGGCACCGGAAAGCCGCCGGTCGCAAACTTCGAAGGTGAAGGCGAGGGAATACTGCCGCGCATCGGCGGTGGTGCTTGAGGTCGGCTCCCGATAGGCGGCGGCGGCGGAGCGGGGCGGCCAGGGGCGAGGGGCGCCGCCAAGCCGAGCAGCGTCTTCTGGCGCGTGGTCGAAGACAGAACGGCAGGGGCTCGAACGGCAGGCGCGGGCGCGGCACTAGGCCGCGACTTCTTCGCCGCGAGCCCGTCGAAAACGTCCAGATCAGAACCGGCCTTGTCGCTCATCGCTCTTTAATTAGTTGAATCTCTGCTGCCGGCAACGCCTGTTAGCATCGAAAGCACCGCGCTATTCGTGCAAGCGGCCCTGCGTGGCGCGCCCTTCGGGCCCAAGCGCCCTGGATATGGCGAATGACCGCAAATTTGCAGCGGTATTCGAGTGGCGAACGATACCCTCCCTTGGCTCGGCTTGGCGAGAAATATAAAAGAAATCCGCGCCCTAACGCGCATTCGGCGACCGAGCTGGGTCATTAGCGGTATCGAACACGCTTTTGTTGTAGCGGCGCCCATTTGGTCGGCGGCACCACGGGCGTATCCGCAAACAGCCGGCGCGCGCCGGGTCCTTCGGCGCGTACGAGGCTAACGCCGCCTGGCGCGCTCGCGGCGGGCTCACCGCCAGTGCCACTCGCCGCCACGTCGCGTTGACCACCCAGCTGGACGCCAAGCGGGCGCAGGAAGAACAAGCTCGAGCTGCAACCGAGATATTTCAGCAGATCGGCGAGCAGCGAGCCCTCGCCGCCGGGGCGCCCACCCGCGGTAAAGCGCACGAAGACCAACATCCCGGCGGAGTCGATGCCAAAAGCGGAGGTCGCGCTGCCAGCGATCGCTTCGGCGCCCGCGAAGCCGCGCGTGATCAAGCTGGCGCCTCGCGGCGGCACGCTTCCGATCAGGAACTTCGAGCCGTCGTGATAGAGCGCGGCTTTGCCAATGCCTTCGCCGAGCGGCTGAGCGATTTCGAGCACGCGCTTTGCGTTCTGGTCAGCGGCGGCGGCGACGCGCAGAAATTTTGGATCCAAACGAAGGATGCCCACGCGCGTGTCGGCGCGCGCTGGGTCAGGGCGCAACGCCGTCTTGGCGACCGCGAACGGCCAACCATACTGCGGTAGGCCCTGCACACTCCACGCGCCTTCCCCTGGCTCCGCGGGCTCCATGAGTGGCTTGATTGGCTCTCCCGGCAGCACATGGCGCAGGGTCAGGTAGAAAAAATCGCGCGCCTCGGTGTTGATGTAGCGGGGGAAATTCATGAGCGCCATCAGGCGGATCATGCGTCGGCCCATGAATTCCCAGCCGGCCATGCCGGTGATGGGCCCGCGCGCTTCCCACGTTTCGTCCAGCGTATGGCTCAGCTTGGGCAACATTCCTACAGGCGCCGCGCGATAGAACTCGAGCCCTGTATGACCCGGGTTCATGTCCAAGTGAATCGCGTAACTGCAGCGGGCTCGTTTCATGGCGAGGGCCAGCACGTCGGGGTCGACGCTCGAGCCATAAAAATAACCAATGAAGCCTTCGCGAGTCATGCACAGCCCGCTGCGCACGGTGCGGGCCTCCTCCGTCCAACCCGGCGGCACGCCGCCCCACCAGTGGCGCTTGTAAGGATTGATTACTTCGTCCTGAAGGAGCGCGGTCATGTTTTGTCGAAACGACAGCACGTCGTCCGGCACGGCCGCTTGTTCGGGCCACGTACCGAATGCGGTAGACCCATCAGTCAGCTCAGCGACGGTCGCCGCGAACGGTTTCGGAGGCAGGTATAGGACCTTGTCCGCCATCATGCCGAACTCGCCATGCACGGCTTGAAAGCCGCCATTGAAGCCGGCGAGGTAGCGGCTCATCACCTCCGGCGTGCGGGGCACGGTGCCCGGGCCAGTCTCACCGGTGGCGCTCTTCGGTTCGACCGTGCCGCTCATGGCGTGAAGCTCGACTTGGCGCGGGTCCCACATGGTCACGAAGACCTGCGAGTAGATACGATTCTGGTCGCTGCGAATGAAAGAGAAGACGAACGGCGAAGGTGCGCCTGGGTTTTTCTGAATGAAGGGATCTTTATCGAGCGAAGCCCACTTGCCCTCGCCTTGCAGCGGCGGGGACAACATGGGGATCATCGGCGCCGGTGGCCAACCGGTCTCGGGATCGGTATTCACGCTGGCGGGGGTGTCGAACAGATCACCGAGCTCCTCCTTCACGCTGTCGGAACCGTCGTCTCCCGTCACGGTCCCTACGATCTGATTGAAGTGATCAACGCCATCGAAGGCCACGGCCTTCACCCACTGCATGCGGTCGTCTCCGAACCACGGCAGCGCACGCACGCGATCTACGGCCCAAGTGACCATGTTTCCGGGCCGCGCTTTGGGTGGAGTCTGCTCTCTTAGCCATGCATTTTGTGAAAGCGGCAACGCGGGGTCGGTCTGAATGCGAATCCGATGTGAGTCCGCGTCCACCAGCAGTGCGCGTTCCGAAAACCCGAGCACGACCTTGTACGCAGGCGGATCGAGCTTGAACTCACGCCGGCCCACCCCTTGCACTTGCCCGGTCTCCTGCAAGTTGGTGACCGAATTCTGGAGTCGAGAGAGCTGCGTCCAAGTGCGCCCCGTCGGTCGCGGCTCGCCGCGTAAGTCGGCATATTGAACGCTAGCAATCGCATTGTCTTCGCCGATCAGCCATGCGGCGCGATCGCCATTGACGATCAGCCCGCGCTCGGCCGCCGCCGAGGTGTCCGAAACATCGAATACATCGGTCAGCTCGATCAAATGGCCTTCGGGTGAAACACGGGTCTCTACCAGATAAACATCTGCGGGATCCGAACCGCGCTGGGCTAAGGCCACCGCTCTCGGACGACCAACCGGCGACTTGGCGAGCGTCAACGTGTCGCTGATGAAGTGGACGTCGCCAGCATCTGCGCTGAGCCCCCGCTCGGCCAGCGCCATCACGATCGCGCGTGTAAGATCGGTCTCGTTGCGCGTGGCCTGCGCAACGCCGTCCGTGCGTTGCAACAACCACGTCAGCACCAACAAGAGCGGCATGGGCCGAAGGCCACGCAGCAAGCGTTGCGGCTCGAGCGCCTCCCGACCGATGTGCGGCAAGTGCGGCAAGTGCATGCGCCGCACGCGCGCGGCCAGTACGCCCGGACCCCAAGCATTACCCGCCAAGGTGTGCTCCCGTTAATCTGATCGTGCTCAGTTGCCTGCGGCGTGCCATCGACCCACTACGTCAGCCTGGCGATATCACTGCGCTCGCCGGCTGGCCCACTTTTGGACAACGCGTCCATGAGCGAAGCGCCGGAGCGCAACCGGCGAGCTCCGCCGACTGAGGCCGAGGCAACGAGCGTGCTTGGGCTATGCACCTGGCGAGGGCGCGCGCTGGCGCGCCCGCATGCCCCGCGCGGCCGAGCATTTGCGAGCGAAAACATGAGCTTGCCGACCGAGCGCGGCGGGCGGAACCAACGCGCGTCACATGCTAGGGTCACAGCGGATGGTCTCCCGGACTAGGCGCCGTTGGCTGATTGGCTCAGCCCTGCTGGTCGCCGGCTGCCTATCACCCACGCTTCCTCTGCCGCCGCCTAGTGACCCGACGGTGTCCGCCGTGAGCGAGGGCTTGGTGCGGCTCAGCGGAACCGTTCAGCCGGACAGTGAGGTGTTTGCCCTCAACCGCAATACCAATCAGATAAGTGGCGAATACGCCGCGCACGGGAGCTATGAATTCACGCTCGCGGCGTTGGAGGGCGACTCGATTTCACTTTGGTACGTGCACGCAACCGTCGAAAGCCCTCCGAATGATTTCGTCGTCAAGCTTCCTAAAGCGAGTCCGTAGCTGCACGGACGTCAGCGATCCGTCGCTTGCCGGCGAGCGGCTGCGCCGGAGCCTGCTCAGCGATAAGTGCGGAGCACGCGTCGCCCGTCGCTGGCGCGGTGGGCGATGGGCATCAGCACAGGAGGAAGCGGCGCCGCCTCCGCGGAATCATCTTCGAGCTCGCCGACCAGATCGTAGTCACTGGCTTGGGTGATGCGGACGCGCCGGAATTCCCCAGGCACCGCGGAGCCCCCCGACAAATACACGCAGCCGTCGATTTCCGGGGCCTGACCCGCGTGCCGCCCCATCATCACGAGCTCGCTGTCCTCGCTGACGCCCTCGACCAACACATCGAGCTCCTGACCGACTAGGGCTCGATTTTTTTTCTTGCTGATTCGGCGTTGGATGCTCATCAGCTTCTTGGCGCGCGCGGCGATCATCCGCGGCTCAACCTTGTCGGGCAGCGTGCTCGAGTGTGCGCTCTCTTCGTCCGAATATTGAAATACGCCGACGCGGTCGAACTCTGCGAAGCGCACGAATTCGCATAGCTCCTCGAACTCCTGTTCCGTCTCTCCGGGGTGGCCAACGATGAACGCCGTACGAAAAAACAGGCCGGGAATACGCGCCCTCAAGCGCAGCACCAGTTCGCGCAGGCGCGCGCCACCGTGCCCGCGCTTCATGCGGCGCAACATGCCGTCGGCCGCGTGCTGAAGGGGCATGTCGATATACGGCACGACCTTCGGGTGCGTGCCGATCAAGTCTATCAGGTCGTCCGTCATCTTCTCTGGGTACAAGTAGAAGACACGGGCCCAGCGCAGACCGGGCACGTCGGCGATCCGGCGTACGGCATCAGCCAGGTGCGAGCCGTCCGCCAGGTCGCGCCCGTAGGCGATGGTGTCCTGCGATACCAAGTTGACCTCGAGCACGCCTTGCCGAACGAGCTGCTCGACCTCTTGCACGATGTCGTCGGTGCGGCGCGACCGCTGCTTGCCGCGCATCTCGGGGATGACGCAGAAAGAGCAGCTGCGATTGCAACCCTCGGCAAGCTTGACGTACGCGCTCCGCCCACGGGTTGAGATACGCCGCGGATCGCTGGCGGTGACGACCCAATCGGCGGGGTTACCGACCAGCATGCGCTGCGCGTCGCCCCGCAGCACGTCGTCGAGCTTGAGCATGTCGCTCGAGCCGAGAAAGTGATCGACTTCCGGCAAGTCGTTCGCCAAGTCATCGGGATAGCGTTGGCTCAAACAACCCGAGACCACTAGCTTGTGGCACGAGCCGGAATCTTTGTACGAGCTCAGCTCCAAGATCGTGTCTATCGATTCTTTTTTTGCGGCGTCGATGAAGCCGCAGGTGTTGACGACGATCACCGAAGCCTGAGCCGCTTGTTCGACGTGGCGATAACCCGCTCGTTCCGCTACGCCCAGCATGACTTCGCTATCGACGCGATTCTTCGGACAGCCCAGGCTGACGAAGTGGATGGTGCGCTGATCGCTGCTCGAGCTCATCGGTCCATCATGCGCCGGAAGCGATCGAACAGGTACAAGGCGTCGTGGGGCCCGGCCGCCGCTTCGGGATGATACTGCACGCTGAACGCCTGGGCGTCGGGGGCTTCCAGCCCCTCGCTCGTGCCATCGTTCAAGTGCAGGTGGGTAGTCTTTGCGATGCCCTTGATGGAATCGACATCGACGACGAAGCCGTGATTTTGCGTGGTGATCTCGATGCGTTGCGTCGTGAGATCCTTTACCGGCTGATTCAAACCTCGGTGCCCAAACTTGAGCTTGTACGTCGTTGCACCGAGCGCCCGCGCCAGCAGCTGATGCCCCAGGCAGATACCAAACATGGGCTTTTTACCGAGCAAGCCCCGGATGCTCTCGACCGCGTAAGGCAGCGCGGCTGGGTCGCCCGGGCCGTTCGACAGGAAAATCCCATCCGGGTTCCGCGCGAGCACTGCCTCCGCACTGGTGCTTGCGGGCACGACGGTCACCTTGAATCCGCCGTCGACCAGGCAGCGCAGTATGTTGCGCTTGGCACCATAATCGAAGGCGACGACGTGGAACTGGCGGTGACTAGGGGCGCTTCCGCCTTTACGAGGGTCGGACGCTTTCACGCCCCAGCCCTCGCGCGACTCGGTGAACTCGTAAGCCTGCTTGGGGCTGACGAGCTCGACCAGATCCAGCCCCTCCATAGCGGGCGCGGCGCGCGCGCGGTCTACTAACGCGTCGGGGGAATCGTTGCCAATGGCGCCATTTTGGGAGCCATTGTCGCGCAGATAACGGGTCAGCTTGCGTGTGTCGATCTCCGAGATGCCGATGATGCCGCTACGAGCCAGGTACGCGTCGAGCGTCTCCGTCGAGCGGTAGTTCGAGACGACCGGGCTCTCTTCACGGATCACGAAGCCCGCGACCTGAACCTTGTCCTCGACACTTTCGGTGTCTTCGGCATTGATGCCAGTGTTGCCTATCTGAGGCGCAGTCATGGTCACGAGCTGACCGGTATAAGACGGATCGGTGAGGACCTCTTGATAGCCGGTCATGCCAGTGGTGAAGACCACTTCACCGACAGCGGGCTTGTCCGAGCCAAAGGTCTTGCCTGGGAAGACCGTGCCGTCGGCGAGAGCGAGGTATCCGCGCGCCGAGCTCATCACACGCCTCCTCCCGCCCAGGCGGTCTGACCCTCGGTCAGGATCGCGATCTTGCCCATACGTTCGTCCTTCACGGTCAGTTTGGAGGGGGCGTTCACGGCGGCGGGTGATAGCACGCCGCGCTCAATCGGGCAGGGTTCCGGGCGTCAGCGCGGCGTCGCGGCCCAGCTTCGGCGGGCGTGTTAGATTAATTCCGGTCATGGCGGACGAACCGAACCCATCCAAAAAGCTCGCTCCAGCGCCACGCCTCAGTCCCCGCTCGGTTCCCCCTCCGTTGCCGCCGCAGGCTCGGCTCTCCAAGGCACCCGAACCAGCTCGCGGCAAAGTGCCCCCGGCGCCGCTTCGATCGGCGTTCGCCCCGGTACCGGCTCCGGCCCCTCCTCCGCCGCGCCGCTCGCGTGAACGGGCCTCGGCGCCGTCGGCCGGTGAACCGCTGCGGCCTCCTCCGCCGCCCGATACGGCATCGGCCCTCGCGCCCGCGACGGAGACCGCAGGCGAGCTCGACGCTGTCGATCGGGGCGTCGTCGGCCCGCTGTCGTTCGGAGGCGACGAGCAACCGAATGGCGATGCGCCGACGCGGCTCGGGGCTGCCCCATCCGGCCACGAGAACCAGGCCGCCGCGGTGCGTGTACAGATCGCCAAAGACCTGCTGCATGCCTGCGAGGAGGCGCTCACGAACGAGCCCGCTCCGGCGCGCGCTGGCCGCTTGCACTTCGAGTGCGCGCGCCTGCTCGATAGCGCGCTCGGCGATGCATCGAACGCAGCCGCGCACTACCTCCGCGCCCACACGTTGCTACCGGATCACTTGCCCTCGATCCTGGGCGCGCGTCGCGCGCTATTGCAAGCGGGAGACTATGCGGCTTCTCTGCCTCTCTTCGACGCCGAGCTGCGAGCGACGGCAAGCCCCGCTCGCAAAGCCCTCGTGATGCTCGACAAAGCCCGCGTTTTGGCGGAGAGACTTGGGCAGAAGCGGGAAGCTCGCGAGGCTTACGAGGCCGCTTTGGAGCTCGACGAGACGAATGCGTCCGCGCTCCGCGCCGTCGAGCGCGCCGAGCTCGGTTTCAAGGCCTGGGATGCGTTGGATAAGACCTATCAACGCGCCGCGCAGGCTCTCAAGGAGGACGGCCGACATCGCGCTGCGGTGCTGGCCGAGCGCGCACGCTTGTTCGAGGCCCATAAGCGCGACAACCACACGGCGACCGAGCTCTATCAGGCGGCGTTCGAGGCCGACCCGACCAGCCCGGCGGCTATTTTGGCCCTGAAGCGGTTGCACGCGGCCCATCAGCGTCATCATGACTTGATAGTCGTGTTGGAGCGTGAAGCCACGCTGTCCGCGCATCCCACGGTGCGTGCGCTGTCCCTATACCGTGTGGCGCGCCTGTTCGCTGATCGGATCGGCAACCTGGAGGCCGCCGCCGACGCGCTCGAGCGCGCACTGACGCACGCCGACGGCGAGCCCATGATCTTGGAGGAGCTCGCGCGCGTCTACGAGCTGTCACGGCGGTACCCGGATTTGGTACGGATCCTCGAGCGCATCTCGACGAGCCTGGTGCTGCCGAGCGAGCGCGTTGGGCTGTACCACCGCATCGGCCAGATCTACGAGGACCGCCTAGCTGACGAGCGGCAAGCGATTGGATGGTACGAGCGCGCGCTGCACGAGGATCGCGGATACATGCCCGCGATTCAAGCATTGGGCAAGCTCTACACTCGCCAAAAGCAGTGGCACGAGCTCGTGACCGTTCACACCGGGGAAGCCGAGGTCGCGCGCGATCCCGTCCGCCGGGCTGATGCGCTCGCGCGTATCGCGCACATTTTCGAGGCGGAGTTGAAGCTCGTGGAACGAGCCATTGAGTATCACGCTCGCGCGCTCGGCATCGTTCCCGGTTATGCGCCGTCGTTCAAAGCCCTCGCTCGACTGTACACGCAGGCGCGGCGTTTGCCGGAGCTCGCCGAGCTGTATGAGCGCGCGATCGACGGCGCTGCAGACTACGAGACGAAAATGACGTTTCTGTTCAAGGTGGGTCGATTGTACGAAGACGCGCTGGAAGCGCCGGCCCAAGCGTTGACCGCCTACCGGCGGATCCTGGAGGTCGAACCTCAAAACTTGGGGGCTATTCACGCCTTGCAACGCGCAGCCGAGCGCGCCGGTCGGTACAAAGATCTGGTGCAAGCGCTCGAGCTCGAAGCGCAAACGGTTACGGACAAGCGGCAAAGGCTCGCGCTCTTGCACCGCGCGGGAGAGGTGTCGGAGGTCGAGATGGGCGACGACGAGGCAGCGCTCGCGCTGTATCGCAAGGTCTACGACCTCGACCGCAGTTACACGCCGGCACTTTCCAGCCTTGGGCGACTCCACTACAAAGCCGGGCGTTTCGAGGACCTGCTCGAGACGTATCAAGCCGAGCTGCGCGCGGCCGGCAAAAACCCGCAATCGGCGGCGCTGCTGTACAAGATGGGGGAGTTGTACGAAGAACGCCTGGGGCGTGACGAGGACGCAATCATCGCTTATCGCAAGGCGATCGAGATGGACCCGCTGAATCTTCGATCCCTGCACGCTCTCGGACGAAAGCTGACCGAGCGCGGCCGTTTCGACGAGCTAGCGAAGCTACTCGAGCTGGAGCTGAGCGCGCTGACCGATCCGTCGGCGCGCGCCCGCACCGCCTTTCGCCTCGGCGAGGTGTACGAGCATCGCCTGAAATCGCCCGAACGTGCGCTAGCCGCGTACGAGCTGACCCTGAGCGCAGATTCCGATTTCCGGCCCGCGCGTGATGGCCGCTTGCGCTTGCTTACGGACGCTCGCGATTTCAAACGCTTGGTCGAGGAGCTCGCGCGCGAGGCCGAAAGCGCAAGAGATCCGAAGCTTGCCGTTGCGGCCTTGCTGCGTGAGGGCGAGGTGTGGCGAGACGAGCTGTCCGATGCTGACCGTGCCATCAGCTGTTTCGAAGCGGTTCTGGCCAAAGATCCCGGGGACGTGGACGCACTGCTCGCGCTCGAGCCGTTGTATGCGGAACGTGGCGTCTGGGAGCCCTTATGCCAAGTGCTGTCGGCGGAATCTCGCGTGTTCAAGGATCCGGGGGCCCGCGTCGGCGCGCTGCGCGAGCTTGCGCGCATCCAAGAAGAGTTTGCGGGCGCGCCGCCGGAGCAAGTGCAGCACAGCTATTTCGCCATCTTGCAACTGTTGCCAGGCGATATCGGTGCACTACGCGCGCTCGAGCAGCGCGCATTGCGTGAAGGGGACAAAAAGCTCTTGGCACACATCGATGCCAAGCTCGGCGCGTTGCTCGAGGAGCCACCGCTCGTGGCGCTCCATCACACGCGCCTGGCCGAAGCGCTCGAGGAGCTCGGTGACCCTTCGGCGCTCGAGGTGTTTCGTTCTGCCCTCGCTCACGATCCGGAGAGCGTGGCGGCGGCACGAGGCCTGAGCCGGCTGGCGGAGACTACGCAAACCCCCGCGCTCCTAGAAGAAGCCGCTGCGAGTGAAGCGCGCATGGGACTGGACCTCGGCGTGGCTGCACGCTTGTTGGTCAAGGCCGCCAGCTACCGTGCCGACGGCGGAGACGTGACCGGCGCGATCCAAGATCTGACGCGCGCGCTCGAAATCAATCCCGAGCACGAGGCCGCCGCCACCCTAATACGGCAGCTACTCCTCGCTCGAGGCGAACTGGATCGCTTGGTCGCGACGTTGACGCAAGCGGCTAGCGCCGCGAAGAATCTGACCCGCATCGCCGAGATTTGGATGAGCCTCGCGGAGCTGTACGCGGACCATAAGCACGATTTACCTGCTGGTATGGCCTGCCTAAAACGTGCAAGCAACATTTTACCCGGGCACGTCCCAACGCTCATGATGCTTGCAGCGCTCTACGCGCGTGACGATCAGTGGTCGAAAGCCGTGGAGCGCCTGAACCAGGTGGTCGCCCTGGGACCGCCAGACGAAGTGCGGGTCGAAGCGCACGTGCGCCTAGCCGCGATGCTGGACGATCACCTAGCGGATGCAGAGGAGGCCTTCCGCAATCTGCACGCCGCGCTCGCGCTAGATCCGGATCAGCGCGCCGCGCTGGAACGTCTACTGAGCTTGGAACAACGCACGGACCAGCTTGGGTCTGCCAGCGCAACTGCGGAAAAGCTGGTTCGCACGGCGCCGGACTTGCCCGCTCGGGTCCACGCTCTGATCGAGCTCGGTCGCCTAGAGCGCCGACGCGGTCAGGGCTCGCTCGCCGCGCACGCATATGAAGAAGCGGTGGCACTCGTCGGCGTCGACGGCGTGGCGGCTGGCGAGCTTCGCGATCTCCTTGCGAGCGAATCACGCAATAGTGCGCCGAACTACCCACGCTATTCGGCGGCGCTGAGCCGTTTCACGGGCGACGCGGGAGCGTCGTCGCCCGCCCTGGTTCCGACCTATCTCGAGCTGTCTCGGGTGTTGGCCGAGGACATGGCGGAGCCCGAGCAAGCCGTGCAGGTGCTGACCCGCGGCTTGAGCAAAATAGGGCCCAAAATCGAGCTTCAGGCCGAGCTTTGCACGCGCTTGCTGAAAGCCGGGCAGTTCGCGGCCGCGCTGGTCGCGCTTCGGAGCTCACTCGAGCTAGACGTCATGCGCGCGCCGGCCTGGCGAGAGCTATCTGAAGCATTCAAGGGTTTGCAGCGCCCGGCCGAAGCGACACTTTCCCTCGCCCCCCTGGTGGCGATGCATGCGGCGAACGATCTCGAGCGGGCGACGCTCAGTGCTCGGGCGTCGCGCACCGGTATCGGTCACTCGGGCGGGTTCGACGAGACCCAGTTTCGGAGCATCGATCTCTTACCGTCGGGCGACCCCGCCTCGCATTTGCTCGTGCAGATTGCCGAGGGTTTAGGCAAGATTTATGCGCCCGACCTCGAACGTTACGGGCTGTCGCCGCGCGACCGCATCACCAGCAAATCAGGGCACCCGCTGCGCGTCCTGGTTGATCGTGTCGCTAGCCTTTTTGGAGTCGACGAATATGATTTGTACGTGCAGCGCGGCGCCGGAGCCATCGACGTCGAATTCAGCGATCCAGTCTCTCTAGTCCTGCCCGCTTCTTTCGCCAAGCTTGCCGAAGGTCAGCAAGTATTTGCGCTCGCGCGCATCATGGCCAACGTCGCGCGAAAACTGCACGCCGTCGACAAGCTCGCGCCGGACGCCTTAGAGGTCCTCTTGGCGGCTGCCGCGCGCACCGTCGACCCAAGCTTCGGAGCTGGCCTCGCGGACGAGGAGGCGTTGAGCAACCATGCGCGACGCGTGTACCGCTCCCTGCCTTGGCTCGGTCGCGGCGCCGTCGAGGAAGCCGCGCGCGCGTACGTGGCGGCGCCTCGCTTGGATGCGCTCGAGTGGCAATTCAGGGTTCGGCTTACGGCTTCGCGCGCGGCGCTGATCGCAGCCGACGATCTGCCAGGCAGTGTCGCCGTGCTGCGCCAAACGGAGGGCGATCTGGCCGGACTCACCGGGGTTCCGCTTGCGCAAGCCGTGCGTGCTGTTCAAGATATGATGCGCTTTTGGGTGAGCGAGCCTGCGCTTTCGGTCCGGCGCAGGCTTGGCACGTTGTAGCTCGATGAGGGTTGCCGCTTGGCCAGGTCCCGTAGCGCTCGTGCACGATTCTGGCGAGGTCGGGACGCCACGACCTCATTCGGGGGGCTCTCAAACTGAGCTCACCTGCTATTGCTCTCGCGCGCGGCAGCGCGCCGATGACGCGTAGAACGGCCGTTGAGTTGTGTCACACTCCGGCGATCGGATGGACTTCAAACAGTACCTCGGCCGTTTCTGTACGCTCGCGTTTCGCCGCTTCAATGCTTCCGGCGGCTTTTTGGGCGAACCGTCGGACTTGCGCCCGAACGCGCCCTGCCTGTTGCTCATCGGCAGTGAGATTCCGTTGGGTGCTCGCGTGGGCGACGCGTTGCACGTGTTCGTCTACCTGGACTCCGAGGGGCGAATCTTGGCTACAACGCGCACAGCCAAGCTCAGCTTGCACGAGGTCGCTTTTTTGCGCGTGACTGACACCACGAGCTTCGGTGCCTTCGTGGATTGGGGTTTGGCCAAGGACTTGTTGGTGCCGTTCGCCGTGCAGACCAAAGATCTCAGCCTGGGCATGCGGGAGCCAATCGGCCTTTACCTCGATGACAGCGGTCGGCTCGCCGGCACGATGCGAGTAGCGGAGCTGCTCGACCAAGAAGCGCACGAGCTCGCGCTCGACAGCTGGGTGGACGGGGAGGCTTGGCGAAACGATCCAGAGATCGGATTGTTCGTGATTGTGCAGAAGCGCTTCGTAGGCTTGGTGCCCGCCGCGGAGCCGCACTCGCTCGGGCGTGGCCAGCCCGCGCGTTTTCGCGTGAGCCACCTGCACCCCGACGGCAAGGTCGAGCTGTCGCTCCGCGCGCACGCCCACGAAGAGCTCGAGGTCGATGCCCGCCGGGTGTTCGAGGTGGTGAGTCGGCCGGGCGCGCCAAGAATGGGCGATCACTCGAGCCCCGAGGACGTGCGCGCCGTGTTCGGCTTGAGCAAAAAGGCCTTCAAGCGAGCGGCCGGCCGCTTGCGGAAGCAGGGCCTCGTGGTGCTGGACGCGCAAGGCTGCCTGCTCTCGAGCCCAAAGGGCTGAGTCATTCGGCCGGGTCAGCGCCGCAGCGGCTACCCGGGCGTCACATCAGCTTGCCCTGCAGGCGGCGGAGGGTATCCCCGCGAAGCCCATTCTTCGTGCCGACGGAGGGACTTGAACCCCCACGACCTTGCGATCGCGTGGACCTGAACCACGTGCGTCTGCCAATTCCGCCACGTCGGCATTCTTGTAATTCAAGAACCCAGGCAACTATCACCTGCTGATACGAGTCTCAGGTTGCTGCAGGTGCCGTCGGGCGGCCGCGAAGCCAAAATAATTCCCAACAGGCGCGCAGGGTCTACCTCAGCGCGCCCGGCAGATGCAAGAAGAACGAGAGAGCCAAACCGTGGACGGCTCCCTCAGCGCGCTCGTTTCTCGCCACCGGGCGGTGGCAGAGGCGGCGGCAGACTACCGGCGCGCGGTAGGGGGGGCGGGGCAACCGTGGGGCCGCGCCGGCTGGCGCTCGGCGGTGGCAAGGGGGAGGGAGCGGGGCGCAGCGACGGATGCGCCTGCTCATAGCGGTGCCGCTCTTCGAACAAGACGACCTTGATCAAGGAGTCGACATCCGCGTCTCGAATGACCGGATCGTTGATGTCGATACTCGGATCCAAAAGCTCGATTAGAGCTAGAAGAGCGCTCGACATCTGCGTGGGATTTGGGAACGACTCGCGAATACATTGCTCCCTAGCCTCATCGGTCGAGGCGCTGAGCAGCTCCGAGTACATGGACTCGATCGAAAGCAAGATGGGCGTCGAGAGGGCCTCATGATGCGGAGGCAGGCGGCTGATCCCCGCAAGCTTTTCGAGCACGCGTCGCCGCGCTTCTTCCTCCGGCGCGGGACGCTGAGCGCTCTCGATCAACCGATCGACGTCGTCCTCGGCGGCGGCGATCTCCGCCAAGCTGTCATCCGCGGGGCGAGGGGGCGTGACCGGCGGCGCGTTCGCCGGCTTTGATGGCGGAATCGACTTGCCAGCGTCGGCGTTCGCTTCCTCTTTTGGCAGAAAGGGCGCGGTGGAGCTGCGCTCTTTCGCTGGCGAGCTCGAGCTCTTCGACTCGCCGCCGGTCGTGCTCTTCGGCTCACTCGCGGCAGTGGGCAAGAACCCCGCTGGTTTTGCCACGCGCTCGACAATGACGGTCTTCCAGATGTGCTCGAGTGGGACGTAACCGACGATCGACTGCAACGAGACGCAGTCGAGTAGCGCCTCCTCCGTCAGCGGTTTGCGCTCCCGACCGAGCCTCAGCGCATGGCCAACCAACTTTTGCAACTCTTTATGCGGCATGCGCGTCGCCAGCATCTCGAACGTGATGCCATCGCTGATGTCCGCGAGCGACACGAGATCCTCGTGCAGCGCGTTCTCGAGCGTGAATGTCATGCGCCCGATGGCACGTTCGCGGTTGGCCTCTGCATTCGGCGTCGACCAAAATTCGTCCTCCACCAAGAACGACCACAGCTTGGATGCGTCCAAGTAGCGCACGCGCTCGTCAGCGGGGAAGAGCTCCAGAATCGCGGGCGCGTCGGTGAGCCCTTCCTCGATGGAGATCCGCAAATCCTCAGCGCCGGATGAGGTCGACTTTTTGATCGCAATCTTCTGGTGAACTCCCGCGGCCTTCACCAAAATCTCGGCGCGCAGATCGTGCGCCGACTCGAGCGCGACCATCAGGTCGAGCGGCTTGAAGTGTCTCAGGAAGTCATCGGGCGTCCGAAAGCCCTGAGCCAACGCATGCGCGAGGGCCTGAGAAAGGAAGCGCTCTGCTCCCGTCTTCAAAGTGGATTTGAACGCAGCCGAATCGGTAGAGATTTTCGCCATGGGCACGACAATGGTAAGTGAATTTGCGCACAGCGCCTCACATCTTTTTACGACGGACGCGCGATCTGCCGTTAACAGAACTTTGCAGCGTGGCGGATCTAGACGGCGAGGCCTGAATGCGAGCCGCAGCCTCGGCCGCCGCGTCGTCTAAACGAGCCATGGCCCGCACTTGCTCGGCGCGCGTTAGCGGAAAGCCAATGAAGAGCAGCTCGGAACCGACACCGAGGGCGCGTGCTACGCGCGTAACCAACGAGCTGCGGAGCTGAGCCCTGGCGTTCAGCAGCACTGCGCCGTTGATCGCCAGGGCGAATGGCGAAGATCGCGCGCGTTTTGTAAGCATGCTCGGCGTGAAGTGCGAGGCTCGTGCCAAGCAGATCTCCGCAGATTGGAGCGGGTTCGAGTCCCTCGATGAGAAGTCGTCTCGACCTGACACTGTTGCGACAGCTTGCGGGTTAGGTCACGCGCTGGCGTTTGGGGCTATCCTGCTCGAGTGAGCATCGATTCGATACCGAAGTCCGGGGCACGCGCCGGTACCGCCCCGAGCGCGATGCAGGCCGACGTCCGCTTCCGACCCGGTGCGGGCTCGTTCGAGGAGCAAGAGCTGCGCTCCTGAGCCCAGCCAGTGAGCCATGTCGGCCTTGCGCTTCGTCTTGCACGCCGACATGGACGCGTTTTACGCGTCCATCGAGCAACGCGACCACCCGGAGCTGCGCGGTCGCCCGGTGATCGTCGGAGGGTCGTCGGCGCGCGGGGTAGTGGCGGCCGCGTCCTACGAGGCGCGCGTATTCGGCGTCCGCTCCGCGATGCCGGGCTTCCGCGCCCGCGCGCTTTGTCCCGACGGTGTGTTCGTGTCCCCCAACATGGACCGGTACGCGGAAGTCTCCGAGCAAGTGCATGCCGCATTTGCCGAATTTACGCCGGACATCGAGCCCATCGCCCTCGACGAGGCCTTCCTCGACATCACCGGTTCCGAGCGACTGTTCGGCGGCCCCCTCGCGCTCGCTCAATCGCTCAAGCAGCGAGTACGCGATCTGACCGACTTATCGGTGACCGTTGCGGTCGGACCGAACAAGCTGGTGGCGAAAATCGCGTGCACGCTCGCCAAGCCGAACGGTCTTCGGATCGTTTCGCCGAGCGAGGTCGGGCCGCTGCTCGAGCCATTGCCGGTGCGTAGGTTGTGGGGCGTGGGGCCCGTGCTCGCGGCTAAGCTCGCTCGGCTTGGGCTCAAAACGCTCGGAGACATAGTGCGCTACGACTCGAGGCAGCTCATACGTGAGCTCGGCGAACGCGCCCTGGAGCTGCAGGCGTTGGCCGCTGGGCGCGACTCGCGTCCGGTGATCTCCGAGCGTGCGCCGAAGTCGATCGGCGAAGAGAGCACGTTCGAGGTCAATGTTCTCGAACGAGAGCTCGTGAGCGCGGCGCTGACCGCGCACGCGGACGAAGTCGCGCGTCGCTTACGCCGCACGGGTTACGTCGCCCACACCGTGACGCTGAAGATCAAGCTCGGGCAGGCGCGGCGGCGACGAGAGGCTCGCGTCGGCAGCGACGGCGACGAACCGGTGTATCCTCTGCTCACGCGCAGCAAAACGTTGCGGGCACCGACCGATGACGGGCGTATGATCCGGCAAGTAGCGCTTGGCCTCTGGGACGCGGCTCGAATTCAAGAGCCGGTACGCCTGCTTGGAGTGAGCGTGTCTCAGCTCGGCGGCCGCGAGCGATCTCAGCTCGACCTGTTTTCCGGAAGCCACCCTAAACGGGAGCTAGGCCTAGCTCTCGACGCCATCCGAGACCGATTTGGAAGAGAGTCGATCGGGCCAGCGGTAGGCCATCTGGAAAAAGTTAGCCCGAGCCTGCGAAAAAAGAGCGGCGATTGATCGGACACCGGCTGAGCGAGAAACGTGCCCGAAAAAAAGAGGAAACGCTCGCAATTTCGGCCACCTGGCCAGGAGCCGAGCAGTCGGCGAAAGTGGCACATCGTATCCCTTTCGCCTACATTTGGTTTTCGTGCGATAACCCCGCGGTACCGAAGGATTGCAATAAAATTCGAGTAGTTGTAATAAGGCGCCCCCATGACACGAAAGTCGGGCTTCATGGTCCTGCGGGCCTTGTTCGGCCCCGACCTTTTCGATAATTATCGGCTGAATCCAAGTACTTAACTTGCGACTCAACAGTGTGTTACTTCTGGCACGCCGCATGCTTATAACCCAGGGCGGCTCGCCTCGGGTCACGTGACTAACCTAGGTTATTCGGAGAAATTGAAATGAAGAAGCTAACAACCTTGTTCGCGGTAGTCGCGCTCGGCGCGAGCGTCGCGATGGTGGGCTGCGGCAGCGACGACGACACGACTGGCGGCGGGGCAGCAGGCAAAGCCGGCGCCGGTACGGGTGGCGCGAGCGGAAGTGACTCTGGCGGCGCTGGCGGCGAGATCTCTGATGGCGGCATCGGCGGTCAGCTGCCGTCGTTCGAAGCCGGGGCCGGTGGCGTCGGTGACGCGGGCGCAGCGGGCGCCGCAGGGCACTCCTGATTTGTCTCCCTCGGCTCGTGCATAAGCAGTGAGCCGGGGGAACGGTCACTCCGGAAAGGGCGTTGGCCCAGCGGCTACGCACGTCGCGCTCAATCGGCCGGTTTTGTACGCCGCGAGCGAGCGCGCTAACATCGGCACACGATGACTTTCCGGGTAAGGGCCGTGGCCGGCTTACTTCTGGTGTGTTCGCTGAGCTGTGCGCGCCCGTTCGACCCCGCGCATTTCGCCGGCTCGCGCGAGCCCCGGCGCGCCACGCCGGAAGCCGTCGTGGAGCTCGCGGCCCGTGCCAGTTACCTCCGTGTGCTCGGCCACGTCCAGGCCAGCTGTTTCCAGCGCGACGGCTTTCGGCGTCTAGAAGGGGAGACACTGACTGATGTGGACTGCGGTGTGCCACGGCTTGACTGGGCGTTGCGGGAGTCCGCGGCGGCTGCGGGCGGCGACGCCCTGTTGGCGCCTATCTGCGGCTCGTACCCGTCTGGTACGAGAACGACCAGATCCGTCGTCATCCGCTGTTCGGCAGAGGTGGCGCGCTTCACCGAGCGTCCGCCGGCGAATTTTGGTCCGCCGTCTCCACCGCGGTCTGGTCCGCCACGGGTTCCGGCCCCGAGCCCGAGTGCAGTGAGCAGGCTCGATGAGCCGGATGCGTCGTTGGCGTTCCGCATCCTGTTGAGCTTCGAGCCGAAGATTCACTCGTTTCAGCGCAGGCCGCGCGGCGCAAACGAGGTCAAGGAGCTCGCGTTCTTACCCTTGGCCGATCAACCGCTGGGCGATCTGAGTGCGCGCTGTGAAGATGGCTGTGAGGAGCGTGCGCTACGCTACGGCGTCTTGGTCGCCGCTGGGCGCTTGGGTGTTCCCGATGTGGTCGCAGTGCGTTGTTTTAGCACCGGCTCCGCCAATACTTGCGTGGGCACCCTGGCCGCCCCCGCGCTCGACGAGTAGCGCTGCGGTACCTCAGGTGCGCGAGGTCGAATCATGTACATCATGCTGCTGCGTCACGGTGAAAGTGAGGGTAACGCACAAGGGCGCATGCAAGGCCGCCGCGATTATCCGCTCACTCCGCTTGGCCGCAGACAGGCCATGCGAGCGGGAGCATTCATCGCAGCTCAGGGGCCGTTCGCCGCCGTGTACACCTCGCCGCTTCGACGCGCGTCCGAGACGGCGGCGATCGTGGCGGCTCAGGGCGTGAGCCCACCTCCCATCGTGGAAGACGATCTGCATGAGCTGGCGGCGGGCTTGCTGGAGGGCATGAATGAAGCCGAAATCTGCGCGGCTTACCCCGCATTCATGGAGCGCAGCCTGACCGAAACCGGGGATTTTTCCGAGTACGGCGGCGAAAGCTATGAGGGCGTGCAAGCGCGGGTCAGGGGCGTGATGGCGCGGCTGGAAGCGCGCCATCGCTCCCATGAGGAGCGCGTGCTTTTGGTCGGTCACGGGGGCTTCCATTATCAGTTGTTGAAGGCCCTGCTATGCGAGCCGGTGCCGCGCGTGTGCATCCTGAAGATTGGCAATTGCGCGACCTCATTGCTGCGCTTACGCGAACGCCGGGGGCTGTACCTCGGCGAGCTGCTCTTTCATATTCCCGTCGAGCTAATGGCCGGCGAAGTTTTAGCTACTTCGGGCGAGGGCGCGGCGCGCCTGTTTCGATGAACGTTGCGCGAGACGGCACCGGTATCGAGGTCCTCTTTGCCGCGGGCACGCTCGAGCTACGCGGCGTGCTGCCTCCGGGTATCAAACTTACGCCGCACGCAGCGTGGGACGCCCGCAGTCGTTGCTTTCGCGCGCCCGCGCTGGCTTACGCCGATCTCGTCCGTTTCCTGCACCGCGAAGGCGTGGCGTTCGAGGATCGCGCGCGCGCGTACGTGGAGCTCGAGCGCGGACTCAGCGTGTCGCGCGAGCCGCGGCCGTTTCAAAGCGAAGCCTTGCGGGCTTGGCGCGAAGCCAAGGGCCGTGGCGTGGTGGTCTTGCCGACGGGAGCCGGCAAGAGCCATGTGGCAGTGCTGGCCATCGACGATAAGCGCCGGAGCACACTGGTCGTCGCGCCTACCCTGGACCTCGTGCGGCAATGGTACGATTTGCTGCGTACGAGCTTCGCGTGCGACGTCGGTGTGGTGGGAGGCGGGACGTACGACGTGCAGCCGCTGACCGTGACGACCTACGACTCGGCATGTTTGCATATGGATCATCTAGGCGCGCGCTTCGGGCTCGTCGTGTTCGACGAATGCCATCACCTGCCCGGACCGAGCTATGCGCTTTCGGCGGAGCTTTGTCTCGCGCCGTTCCGACTGGGGCTCAGCGCGACGCCCGAGCGCAGTGACGGGCAGGACGCGAAGCTCGTACGGCTGGTGGGGCCAACCGTTTACCGGAAAGACATCGTCGAGCTGAGTGGCCCATACCTAGCCGAATACGAGACCGTGCGCGTGGAGGTCGACCTGAGCGCCGAGGAACGCGCGGAATACGAGCTTGAGCGCGCCATCTATTTGGATTTCGTGCGCAGTCAGGGCATCCGCATGGGCAGCGCCCGCGGGTGGAATGATTTTATCATGCGCGCGGCTCGCTCGGGCCCGGGTCAACGAGCGATGCGCGCTTACCGACGCCAAAGGGAGCTCTCGCTCGGCGCGCAAGCCAAGCTCGAACACTTGGAGCGCCTGCTCGAGGCGCATCGCACCGAAAAGGTGCTGATCTTCACCCAGGACAACGCCACTGCATACAGCATCTCGAGACGTTTCCTGGTTCCGATCATCACTCACCAAACCAAGATCAAAGAGCGCAGCGAAATCCTGGAACGCTTTGCGGACGGCCGCTATCGCGCCATCGCGACCTCAAAAGTCTTGAACGAGGGCGTCGACGTGCCCGACGCGAGCGTCGCCATCGTCATCAGCGGCAGTGGCTCGGTGCGCGAGCACGTGCAGCGCCTCGGTCGCATTCTACGCAGAAAAGGTGATAAATTTGCAACGCTGTACGAGCTCGTGTCACGCAAGACGGGCGAGGTGTTCACGAGCGAACGGCGCCGAGAACATGCGGCGTACGGTGGGGGCGGCGCATGATCGGGCCCGATTTGGTACGGGCGCGAAAACGCAATGGCGTGCTCGCTCTGGCTAAGGAATCCGTCGAGGCGCGCGCGCGGGCGCGGACGCTGGCCGAAGAGGTGCTGCTGATCATCGCGACCCATGTCGACCAGACGCGCGTGGTGCTCGAAGGGGCGCTTTCGGAGTTGGCGATGGCGCCCCAGGAGCGAAAGCTCGCGATGGCTCTGAAGAAGCTCGCTCTAGACGACAGCGCGTTCGACGGCAACCCCACGCTCGACGCTCCCGCCTTGCGCCGCGAAGTGTTCTCGCGCGCCGTCGTTGCTCGCGAGGCGCTCGCCTTGGGGGCCCGATTCGAGCGCGCCACGGTGATCGCAGAGGTAGCGGCTCGCTTGGGCGTCACGCCAGATGCCCTCGAATCCGGGCTGTACTCGGATCTGCGCAGCGCGCAGCGGCTGCGCGGGGCCCCGATCTACGATGCTGATGGACTTCTAGCGCGCCACGCGCGGGCCGAGGTGCAAGCCGTCCTTCTGTGCTCGGTGCGTGTCGTAGTCGAGGTGCGCTGCGCCACTGCCGACCAGTATCGCGCGCTCTTTCATAAGCTGAAGTTTCGGCAACTGCTGTTCGAGATGTCGAGCCTGGAGAGCGGTGGCTATCGCATCGAGATCGATGGCCCTTACAGCTTGTTCGAATCGGTGACCAAGTACGGGCTGGAGCTCGCGCTCCTGTTGCCAGCCTTAGAAGCATGCGACAGCGTCAAGCTTTCGGCGGACCTACGTTGGGGCAAAAAGCGCGAGCAGCTGCGCTTCGCCGTCGATTTGACCCGCGCCGAGCTTTCTGAGCCGGCGCCCGCGCGCGATGACGTACAGGGTCTGCTCGATGGCTTTCGCCAAGGCGCGCACTGGCGCGCTGAGCCCGCGCGCGAAGTGCTGGATTTGCCCGGGATCGGTCTGTGCGTCCCGGACCTTTGCTTCACCCACCAGGTCACCGGGGAGCAGGTGCTCTGCGAGGTGCTCGGGTTTTGGAATCGGGCGGCGGTGTGGCGCCGGATCGAGCTCGTGGAAAAAGGCCTGGCGCATAAGATCGTGTTCGTGGTCAGCGCACGCCTGCGCGTCAGCGAAGAGATGCTGGACGGCGCCGAGTCGGCCGCGCTCTACGTGTACAAGGGCAGCATCAACCAAAAGGCGCTCGAGCGAAAGCTCGAGGAGCTCGTCGCGCCCGCGCCCGCGCGCCGTTCCAAATGCACGAAATGACCGGGCTCGTGCCCGCCGTAGAGCATGGTACGCTGACCCATGACGCGTCGCGCCGAGACCGCCAATAGCATTCGTAAGACGGGCGTGATTGCCGTCGTGCGGACGCGCGAGTCGGACCGTGTCGCAGCCATCGCCGAGGCGTTGATCGAGGGCGGCCTGACCGCGATTGAAATCACGACCTCGGTGCCGGGGGCAGTGGATGTCCTGCGCACGTTGTCTGGCGCTCTCGGGACGCGCGTGCTGCTTGGCGCCGGCACGGTGCTGGACGCGGAAACCGCACGCCGCGTGATCGACGCTGGCGCGCGTTTTGTCGTCTCGCCCATATTTCGGCGCGATTTGCTGAAGCTGTGTCACGAACAAGACGTGGCGGTCATCCCCGGTTGTTTTACGCCCACGGAGATTTTCGAGGCCTGGGAGTCCGGCGCCGATTTCGTGAACGTGTTTCCGGCCCAGGCACTGGGCCCGGCTTATTTCCGCGCGCTTCGTGGCCCGGTTCCCCATCTGCCGATCATCGCCTCCGGTGGTGTCACGCTGGACAACGTGGCCGAGTGGATCGGCGTCGGGGCGGTGGCGCTCGCGGTACACACGGCGTTGCTCGATCCGCAGTCGATCGCGAGCGCCCACTACGGCGTGCTCACCGCGCGCGCTAGCGCATTTTTGGCGGCGGTCAAACAGGCCAGGGCCTGAGCATCGGGCATGCGTTCGGTCACGCCCTCGGATCTGGCCGGGCATTGCCCGCGCTGCGTCTTGCCGCTGCCCATCTGCGTGTGCGAAGTGTTGCCGCGCGTGCTGGCGACGACGGAGATCATCCTCATTCGTCACGTGACCGAGCTCAAGCTCACCCACAATACGGGGCGCTTCGCCGCGCTCGCGTTGCCCAATTCCCGTTTGCTCAGCTACGGCGGCGGCCCCTCGTTCGACTCGGCCGGCCTCCGCGAGCCGAGCACAGCCCTGCTTTATTGCAGTGGGCCAGCGCGGCCCGTGTCCTTCGTGCCGCGGCGACTGGTTGTTCTCGACGGCAGCTTTCGGCAGGCCCGGCGCATGTACAAGCGCGTGCCCGCTTTGCGCGAGCTACCCGAGCTCACGTTGCCCGCGCTCGCGGTCGCTCCGACTCGGCTCCGACAGCCGCCTCGACCGGAGGGCATGTCGACGATTGAAGCCATCGCGGAGGCGCTGGCCTTGCTCGAGGGCCCTGAGCGTGCCGAGCCGCTCCGGGCCTTCTATGCCGAGTTGGTACGGCGCGCGGATTACATGCGCGGCCGCAAGCGCGAGCTCGTCACTTCGGGTCCTTGAGCCGCACCTGTTGCCGGTCGGCGTCCAGTTTCAGGATCACGCCCGCTCCGACGCGGAGAGTAGCCACGACTCCGCAGAACGAGGCCAAAAATAGCCCGCACACCATCAATAGCTCGGCCGCGCCCGAGCGGCCTTGGATCTCGGGGGCATGCGGTCCCCGGATCGCGAACCAAGCGCCGAGCACTGTGAAAAAACCGCCCAATGCTCCGCCCACGCTGAGTAAACGAGCGTGACGGCGCGCGCGGTTGGGTGCGGGGCGAATCACGGTAAGCAGTTTAGCAGGCGAGCGCCGCGCGCTTGCATGGGCCCCGGCCAGCGAGCTTTGGGACGGCTAGGCCCGATGCGCGCCCGCTAACCCAAAAAACCTTCAAATCTGGGCCTTGGGTCGTGGTCCCTCGCCAACGATGAAACCAAGCGCCGGGCCGCAGAGCAGAATTTTGCTGCAACAAACGCGCGACATTCGGCGAAAGATGAGGTACGAACCGGCGCGCAAGTCCGGGTAGCTCAGTCGGTAGAGCAGTGGATTGAAAATCCACGTGTCGTCAGTTCAATTCTGACCCTGGACACCACGAATGCCGAGCCCGCCTTCGGGCGCGCGCGTTCGACGACGCCAGCAGACCGCAGGGGGTAGGCGTGGTAGGTGCTGCGTTGAAAAATGAGCAATCCAGACAACTACGCCATCACCAAGTCATCCGCGAAAGAGAACGGCGCGAGCGGGGCCAGCACCCGCCTTCAAATTCGCAAACGCGGCGCCTCCAATTGGGCGCTGCCGGTGCCCGAGGCCTCCTTCGACAGCGAGGGCAAGGAGTGGGAGCAGAGCCTGGCCGCTACCGTGAAGCGCTCGGGTGAATCGGTCGAATTCTCCGACAGCGATCTGCAGCGGCTGCGAGGCGAGGCGCATCGTGTTCTGCATCCGGTGCAAAGAAACAACAACTGAGGCGCTGGGCGCGCCGTGCCGGGCCGCGGACGCGATTGACGAGCGGCCACGCCTCGAAGCAAGCTCACTCACGTCCATTGTTAGCGAGGCGAGCTCCATGACCCGGCGGGATTTGGTGTCGTAGCTTCAGGGCGGCTTCGCCGGGTGGGCAGCGCATGGTGCGGTTAAGGGTGAGGGCGGCCGGGCCGAGGGCAAAACACTGGGAAAACGTGGCTTGCCCAGCCGGGCTATGATGCATAAGTGGCCAGCTTGTCGCCCGCGCTCTCGCACAACCCGTACGCCTCTGAAGCGTACCTTCACCAGCTCTTGCACAAGGCAAAGGCGGCAGGGGCGCGCGACGTTCACCTCAAGGTCGGGCAACCGCCGGGCGCGCGCGTCCGCGGGGCCCTCGTGTTCTTTCGGGTCGACAAGATCAGACCCGAAGACACCGAGGCGGTGGTCAGACACCTGATCCGCGATCCTGCCATTTTGCAAAACCTGGGCGCGCTACGAGAATACGACACCTCTTACGAGGTGTTCGGGCTCGGGCGATTCCGCGTCAACGTCTACCGGCAGCGTGCCACGTTGGCCGTCGTCATGCGGGTCATTCCGCATGACGTGCCGACGCTCGAAAAGCTGGGCGCGCCGGCTGCGTGCCGCCTGCTAGCAGAAAAAGACCGCGGGCTCGTGCTGTGCGTGGGCGCGGCGGGCAACGGCAAGACGAGCACTCTCGCGGCAATGCTCGATTACATGAATCACAACGCCGCTCGTCATATCGTCACCATCGAAGACCCCATCGAGTACATTTATACGGACGACAAGTGTTCGGTGAGCCAACGAGAAATCGGCTACGACACCCAGAGCTTTGCGAGCGCTCTTCGCGCGGCTTTGCGCCAAGATCCCGATGTAATCCAAGTAGGCGAGATTCGCGATCGGGAGACGATGGAGATCGCGCTGAAGGCGGCCGAGACAGGTCACTTGGTGCTCTCCACACTGCACACGCCGGACGTGTCTCGGACCATGAATCGAATCATTGCCTTGAGCGAGGGCGACACGGACGATCTGCGCGAGCGACTTGGCGACTCCCTGCAAGGCATCGTGGCCCAACGGCTGCTCCCTCGCGCCGACGGTCAAGGCATGGCCCTGGCGGCGGAGGTGCTGGTGTCTACCGGCTCCGTACGTGAAACCATCAAACGCCCGCTCGGCAATCCGCCGCTGAAGGAGTTGATGGACAGCGGCCAGGCCATGTACGGCATGCAGACCTTCGAGTCTCACATCAAGGCGCTGATGCGGGACGGGATCATCGACCGCGAAGTGGGCCGCGCGGCCATGGGTTTCTAGGGTCGAGCTCGTTGGTCGGCGCGGCTGCGGAAGCGAATCTGGACGCGCTGGCCGGTTGCCGCTAAAAGCCAGGGTGATGTCTGAAGAGAACGCCCGTCTGCGCTACGACTTTACTTTGAACGAAATCCGAGCCATCCACGATTTGCCGCTGTTCGAGCTGGTGGATCGAGCGCGCGCCGTTCATTTGCGGTTCCATCAAAAAGAAAAGGTGCAGCTCTGCACGCTCCTGAGCGTGAAGACCGGAGGTTGCCCGGAGGACTGCGCTTATTGTCCGCAGTCGTCGCACCATGACACGCCCGTGAAGGGCGAGGCCATGCTCAAGCTCGAGGAGGTCATGACGGCGGCACGAGCTGCCAAGGATCATGGCGCGACGCGCTTTTGCATGGGCGCAGCCTGGCGTGAGGTGAAGGACGGGCCCGCGTTCGACCGCGTGCTCGACATGGTCCGGGGCGTCAAGGGTCTCGGGCTGGAGGCCTGCGTCACGCTCGGCATGCTGAACGAAGGACAAGCCGCGAAGCTGAAGGAGGCTGGTTTGGATGCGTACAATCACAACCTCGACACCTCGCGCGAGAACTATAAATCGATCATTTCTACCCGTACCTTCGACGACCGATTGAACACGTTGAAGAACGTGCGCCGGGCGGGCATCACTGTCTGCTCCGGCGGCATCATCGGCATGGGCGAAAGCGTGGACGACCGCTGCTCGATGTTGCTGGAGCTGGCGCAGCTCGAGCCGCATCCGGAGAGCGTGCCGGTAAATGCCTTGGTGCGCGTGCAAGGGACGCCGCTTGCGGCGTTGCCGCCCATCGACTCATTGGAGCTCGTGCGCATGGTCGCCACGGCGCGGATCACGATGCCGCGCTCAAAAGTCCGGCTGAGTGCCGGGCGAACCGACCTGCCGCGCGAGGCCCAACTTTTGTGCCTGTACGCGGGCGCCAACAGCATTTTTTACGGGGACAAGTTGCTGACCACGCCGAACCCCGACGCGCACGCGGATGTGGAGCTGCTGCGGGCGGCCGGCCTCAGCGCTGAAGCCCCCGCGCCCCCGCCCGGCGGCTGACTCGAGCACGCGCCAGCGCGCGCCCTCGCCAGGTGCATAGCCCAAGCACGAACCCCCACAGGCCGAGTGTCTGGTTGCGGTCGGGCGCGCTACCGACGGCCGTCGCGCAGCAGCCTTTGCTCGGGCTGCCGCATTCACTGCTCCAGCCATGACGAGGGAGGTAGCCGCTGTCTGCAATTGCGACCGTACGTGTTGGGGGGAGGGATGCACAGATAGCCGCCTCGTCGTCCGCCTCCAGCGTGTCCATTCCGGATTGGTAATTCGAGAACATGGTCGCGTCTCGCGCGGAGGTATGAGACAGGCCGAGGAAGTGACCAAGCTCATGGGTCAGTACTGCACTCAAGGCGAACTGATCTCCCACCGGCGTACCGACGGCAAAGCTTTCCTGATTGGAGTTGATCTCCACGTTCGCGTCGTAGATTTGTCCGGTTTCCGGGTCGAAATACACAGTAGTGAGCGCGAGCGTGTCGATCGACGAATTGGAATAGGGCCACGCGTCGTCGTGGAACGTGATGACGTTCGCGTTCGGGCCGTTGCTGTTGTACTCCGGCTTGGCGCAAGCTACCGGCCCCAAATCTTTCAGGCTGATGCTCGGGTGGGTGCCGTTGCCGCAGTCGGCGTTGACCCAGGTGCGGAAGGCGCTCGTGACCACTGCGTCCAGCGCCTCCGCACTGATTAGCTGGAGACGCGAGCCGTCCGGCAGTGTTTTCGACGAGCCGTCGCGTTGGACATCGAAGGACACCACGTTGCTCGCCCAAAACAAGACGTTCCCACTCATGTTGCAGCCGTCGGCCAAGTCGCAGTGCTCCGCTTTCGGATCGCAAGTACGCGTGAGGCAGTACGCGAAGGTCCCGCTGGCGACCGTCAGAACCCCGCTGCCGACCGACAAGGCCAGCGCCCAACGGAGGCCCGTCAAGGTCGAGCTCCGAGGATGAGCTCGCGCGCCTGCTGCATCGGCAGCCCCGGAAGCACAGCCACCGCGGAGTCCGGTCGCCCGAGCAAGTGCGGCATGTTGCGGCTGGCTCCCAGCCGCAACGTGCCGCCGGCCTCATTTCGAATCGGGTAGTGGCCTTGGGCCATCGCCGTCACTTGATCGATGCCGTCGGTGTTTGCCTGCACGAACACCAGGCATGCTTCGTCCAGCGCGAGCTCTGCTTCCCCGTGCACCAGCTCTGCAAGCCGTCCAATTTTGCCCCCCAGGGTGCGCACCAGCAGCTCGGGCTCTGCGGGGCCACCGTGGATCAAGTCTTCGACGCGCAGGCGGGTGTACGTCACGATGTGCCGCGTCTCGCCTACGTCCTCGGCGCGCGCAAAACTTTCGAGTGCCGTGCCGCGAACGATACGCGTGCTGCGCGCCACCAGGTCCGGCAAGCTGACGGCCCGCGCGGTGGTGGCTCGTGCGGCGCCCGCCCAGGTAAGAGCCGTCACTGTCGCCCCCAACAAGCCCAAGCTTTGGCGTCGATTCATGCGAGCCGGAGAGGTAGCACACCGGCGGAATTAGCCCCGACGCGGCCCGAATGCCCGGGGGCGTTGGGCCGACGATACGGCCAAACCAGCGCGGTTTGCGGTTTACTTCTTTATGCCAGGGGGTGAGCTATAACAACGCTTCCTCCCGCAGCCGAGCCTGGTGCGCCCGCACTTCGTCTCCGTTCCTGAAAGCTCGCGCGTCACCACGCATCTAGCCCACGAATGCCCCCCGCCACTGAAAGAGCACCGTTGCTCGAACGCACCGCCCCCGGTCTCGTCGAAGAGCTGAAGACCTACCTCGTCCGGCATCGGGTCGCCGTGGAGTCGATGATTCGTCCCGGAGGTCCCGAGGCGGGGCTGGAGGCGGCGTCACGCTACGCGAAAGCGTTCGACGGCCTTTTGTGCTCCCTATTCAAGGCAGCCGAGAGCACGATGATCAAAGCGGGCACCTGGCAAAACGTGGGGCTCGCCGCCGTGGGCAGCTACGGCCGGAACGAGCTCGGCTTCCACAGTGACCTGGATGTTCGGCTGATTTCGGCGAGCAAGCCCGAGAAAGTGCGCGCCGTCGCGGAGGCGCTCCTGTATCCGCTGTGGGATGCGGGGCTGAGCATCGGTCATCAGGTCGTCATGGGCAGTGACATGCTGGAACTGGCCAAAAATGACCTGCCCACCGCCACCACGCTGCTCGACTGGCGCGTGCTCACCGGCGACCGCACCAGCTCGGAGAAGATGCTGACCCGGGCCTTCGAAGGCATCTTCGGGATCGGCAACATCAAGAGATTTCTGGACCGACTGGAAACCAAGGCCCATGAGCGCTCCGAGCGGTTCGGAGGCTCGGTTTATTTGCTCGAGCCAGACGTCAAAAACGGCATTGGCGGCCTGCGCGATCTGGATCTCGCCCATTGGGCCGCACGGGCGCGCTGGCGCGTGTCGGACCTATCCGAGCTCGTGCGGATCGGTGTGCTCTTACAGCGTGAATGGCAGCAAATCGAGGCCGCGCGCGCCCTGCTCTGGCGGGTGCGCAACCTGCTGCATTTGCAAGCGGGCCGCCGTTCCGATCGCCTGAGCTTCGATCGTCAGGAGTCGCTCGCGGTCGACTTGGGCTACGGGCCCGGAGGCCCCGGAGTCGAGGCGTTCATGAGCGACTATTACCAGAAGGCGCGTGTGATCTCGCAGGCGCGCGAGCTGGTGCTTTCGCGCGCCGCCCCCCCACCCAAGCGCCGCCCGCGCGAGACGGCGATCGGCAAAGGGCTCAAGCTCACGAACGACCAGTTGTCGTTCGAAGATGGAGCCGCGCTCGAGCAAGAGCCGGCATTGGCGCTTCGTTTGTATGACGAAGCCGTGCGGCGCGACCTGCCAGTCTACGGCTTTGCTCGTGATCTGGTCGCGCGAGCCGTCACTTCACCGACGTTCTGCGTGCGATTACGGCAAAGCGAGGAGGCGGCTCGCTTGTTCGTACGCCTGGTCACCGTGATTCAGCGCACGAAGCTACGCGACGAATCGGTCGTGAAGGACCTGCACGACGTTGGGCTGCTCGTGGCGATGATTCCGGAATTTGCCCCGGTCGTCGGACGCGTCCATCACGACGTCTATCACGTGTACACCGTTGACGTGCATTCGGTGGCGGCGGTCGATCGTTTGCGCGAGCTGTGCCGCGGCGAGCTCGCCGCCGAGCACCGCTTGGCGTCGCGCTTGGCGGCGGAGATCTCACGCCCGAACGTGCTGTTTTTCGCCGCGCTTCTGCACGACATTGGCAAAGACATCGGCGGCAAGAGCCACGACGAGCGGGGGCGTGAGATGGCGCGAGTGGTGCTTTCGCGGCTCGGCCTACCGGAGAGCGACATTCGGGAAGTGCAACAGCTGATTTGGAAGCACCTCCGCATGTATCACGTGGCAACGCGCCGCGACATCGACGACCCGCGCACGCTCGAGTCGTTTTGCGAGGAGGTGCACGGGCGAGAAGGCCTGCGTGAGCTGTACATCTTGACCATCTGCGACGTCTCGACCACGAGCCCGACCGCGCTTACTAGCTGGAAAGCGCGTGTACTGGAAGAGCTGTACGTCAGCGCGGACCGGCAATTATCGACGGGCAAGGTCGAACGCGGCGGCGAACGCACCGAGCAGATCCGCGCGGAGGTGCGGGCGCTCTGCCCGCAGCGCGGTGAGCTCGAGTTCTTGAATCACTTTCTGGCGACGATGCCGGATCGATACCTGTACAGTAACGATCCGCAAGACATCGTGCGCCAATCGCGCTTCGCCCGTCAGGCGCAAATGCAGCACGTGAACGTGACGGTGATGACCACTGCCGATCCCTACGTTGAGCTCGGCTTCATCGCCGACGATCGACCGGGTTTACTAGCGATGATCACCGCCACGCTGGCGGCCGCGCGTTTCAAGGTGATCAGCGCCCAGGTCTATTCTTGGGTCGATAGCTTTGGTCGCACGCGCGCGCTCGATTTGTTTTGGGTGCGAGGCGGGGAAACCACCGATTCCGTCACCGGCTCGATGGCGCGCCTCGATCGCGACTTCAATCGCCTGCTGAGCATGGAGCTTTCACCCTCCGAGCTCGTGACCGGGGGCGTGCGCCAGTCGCGCCTCTCCGACCGCCCCACGCCGAAGGTGCCAACGGAGGTCAACATCGATAATCGCTGCGCGACCGACCACTCGGTGATCGAAGTGACCACCAAGGATCAAGCCGGGTTGTTGTTCTGGCTCGCCAACACCCTCCAGCATCTGGATCTTCAGATTTCGCTCGCCAAAATCAACACGGAAGGCACGCAGGTGGCGGACGTTTTCTACGTTACCGACAGTAGCGGTGCGAAGATCACATCGGTCGAGCGGATGGAAGTCATCAAGGCGCGCATTCTGTCGAACATCGCTAACCTCGAAAAGGCATCCGCTTCATGAGTTTTGCTGCGCGTATCCGTTGCGTGTGCACTTACACTGCCCTGGGGGGCGCTCTCTGGCTACAAGCGTGTGCGGGCAGCCCGGCCCGGCCGGAAGCCCCTCCGCCGCCGCTGGATAGCCCAACGCCCGCGAGTAGCAGCAACGCCGCTCAGCCTTCTAGCCAGAAGGTCGCGCAAGGCATCGAGGCAATCAAGGCCCAACATTTCGTTGAAGCCAAAGCGCTCCTCGGCGCCGCCCACGCGGAAGCTCCGAAGGATCCGCAGGCCGCCTTTTATTTGGGGGTAGCTTCGGAAGGTTTGGGAGATGGGACAGGCGCGGGCGTCGCCTATAAGGAAGCGCTCACGCTCGACCCGAAGCTCACCGAAGCCAGCGTGAACTTGTCCGCCTTGTTACTCGATGCGAAGGACGCTAGCGGGGCCTTGAGCGTGGCCGAGTCGGGCTTGAAGAGTGCGCCAAAACAGCAAGATTTGCTGCTCAATCGCGCCCTGGCGCTGGAGGGCACGGGTAAGAAGGACGAGGCGCTGAAGGCGTACGGCGCAGCGGTCGCGGCGGCGCCGGACAATATCGAGCTGCGCATTGCCTACGCAGAGCTTCTGACAACGGCCAAGGACGACGCCGCGGCGCTGGCGCAATTACGCGCTGTTTCAACGACCGAAGATCCGAAGCTGCTTGAAAAATTGTCACAGAAGTTTGGCCGGCTGCACGCATTCGCCGACTGCGTCGCCGTGCTGGACAAAGCGATCAAGATCACCGACAGCGCAGACCTGCACGTACGCCGCGCGGTGTGTCGCCATGATCAAAAGGACGATGCGGGCGCGCTCAGCGACTACCAAGCCGCGCTCAAGTTGGACGACAAGTTTTCGCCCGCTCACTACTACTTGGCGAAACACGTGTGCCCGACGGACAAAAAGCTAGCTGCCGAACACTTCAAACGCGCGGCCGCGCTCGCGGGCAACGACGAGATCGGGAAAAGAGCCACGGAGCTCGCCGCCAAAGCCAAGGCCGGCAAATGCGATTGATCTAGGCGCGACGCGTCTGCGACGCTGAGCTTGGCTAGTCCATGCGCGCGGCCCGCGAACGTGCAGCGCGCCGGTGCGAGACTGTCCGTCCGCGGCGCATGCTCCGATAGAGCTTAGAGCAGCACTTCTAAGAGCTTGTCGAGCTCGTCCCAAGATCCGTATTTTATCGCGATCTCGCCTTTGCTGTCTTTGTCTCGGACTTCCACTTTGGTGCCGAGCTTTCTGGACAGGCGCAGCTCGAGGTCGCGGGTCGAGGCGCTCTTGTCTTTTTTGCCCTTGGCGCCCTCGGGCTTGGTCTTGGCGGTCCGCACCAACGCTTCGGTTTGGCGCACGCTCAGCCGACCGCGCACGACCTTTTCGGCGAGCGAGGCAAGCTGCGCGCCATCCGGTGCACCGAGTAGCGCGCGGGCGTGGCCTTCGCTCAGCTCTCCCGTGACCACTTTTTCCCGAACCGCGATGGGTAATCGCAACAATCGGAGCGCGTTGGCGATCGTCGAGCGGTCTTTACCGACGCGTTGGGCCAGCGTTTCTTGGGTGTACGAGTGCTCTTTGATCAGGCGGTCGAGCGCCTCCGCGAATTCGATCGCGTCCAGATCTTCGCGCTGAACGTTCTCGATCAAGGCGAGCTCGTAGGCGTCCTTGGCTGACACGTCGTGCACGACGACCAGCACCTCTCGAAGCCCCGCGCGTTGCGCGGCGCGCCAACGCCGCTCACCCGCGATGATTTCGAAGTCGTCCGCGCCTGGCCGCCGGCGCACGATGAGTGGCTCGAGCAAGCCGTGCACCCGAAGCGACGCGGCGAGCTCGTCGATCCGGTCGTTGTCGAAGTGCTGACGCGGCTGGCCCTTCTGCGGCACTATCTTGTCGAGCGCGCAGCTGAACACGTTGCCTTCGTAGCGGGCGGCGGCGGGGCGTTCTGGAGTCACCGGCACCCGCGCCGGCATCAGCGCGTCGAGTCCGCGGCCCAAGCCCCGGAACGGCTTCTTGGGCGGCTCATTCATGCCGGTGAGCCCTCGATCAGCTCGCGCGCGAGGCTCAAATAGCCCTGCGCGCCTTTGCTGCCGACGTCGTACAAGAGAGCGGGCAGACCATGCGAGGGCGCTTCACTGAGCCGCACATTGCGTGGAATGATCGACTTGAATACGCGGAAGTGTTTGTTCACTTCATCGGCGACCTGGTGGGCCAGCCGATTCCGGGGATCCCACATCGTGAGCACGATGCCTTCGACGGATAAGCCCGGGTTCAGCGAAGCCTTGACGCGGTCGATCGTGGCCATCAAGTACGTGATGCCCTCCAGCGCGTAATATTCGGGCTGTAGGGGCACAATCACGCGGTGCGCGGCGACCAGCACGTTCAGCGTCAAAACGCCTAGCGACGGTGGCGAATCGATGATCACATAGTCGTACTTCGCCACCTCCGGGCCACGGAGGATCTCGCGCAGATGCGTGCCGCGCTGCGCGGTGTCGAACAGCTCGTACTCGACCGCTGTGAGATCCTGCGTCGCGGGCGCGAGGTCTAGGGTGGGGATGCCCGTGCCGCGGATGACCTCGCGCAGAGAGGCATTGCCGATCAGCGCGTCGTAAATGGTCTTCTCGACGGTGCCGGGGGGCACTCCGACTCCGCTCGACGCGTTGCCTTGAGGGTCGAGGTCAACGAGCAACGTAGGCCGCTCCGCGGCGGCGAGGCTCGCGGCGAGGTTGACCGCGGTCGTGGTCTTGCCCACGCCACCTTTTTGGTTGGCGATGGCGATGATCTGCTGGCGCGAGGTCATGGTGGGTGAGTGACGGGGTTGGCCCCGTGGCAACCGTGTGCAGCTTGCCCCGGCTGCGTGCCTCTTATCTAAATATCGCGCGCGGGCGGCGATTTTTTGGACTGACGGACGAGTTAGCGTACTGTGTACGTGGATGTAGGTGAGAGTAGTTGCACGTGAGACGACAACAAAATCTAGAAACCTCGAGCCTCGCGGTCCGCATGGCGCTGGTTCTCGGCCCGCAGAGCCGGGGCGCCGAAACCCGCCGCGCGGCTGCCCGCGACCGAATTCTGCGCACCGGATTTTGGCAAGCGACCACTGAACGCCCCTCTGCCGAGGTCCTGCTGCTTTACCCCGCCGTCGCCGCACGGCGCGCTCCAACTCCGAACCCCTGAGGTATTCATGGCCGCCCCTAAAGATTACAGCACGTTTGCCGAGCTCGAGCGCGAGCTAGTTCGTCCGGAGATGCGTATCGGCTGGTCTGTCGACGAGATCGAATCCACCGGAGAGACGCTCGAATTCGACATGGATCCGTTCGAAGCCGCCATGTGGCAAGCCGATCAAGAGGACGACGAGGACGACTGACCGTCGTTCGAACAAGAATCACTTAACTTACGACTCATTCCCGGAAAACCCCGTGGGCTGCCTCCCACGGGGTTTTGCTTTGTCCGCTCGCTCATTTCGACGTCTGCGCTCTCGTCCGTGCTGCCGAGGGCCGCATCGCACTGGCGCACGCGGGCGGCTGCGAGGCGACCCCGACCGAAAGATCAAACCCTTCCTTGACCTAGATCCCGGCGCATGTAACGTCACGCGCTCTTCAGATGCAGGTCAACGTTCAACGGCTTAGTCCGGTCTTGGTCGAGTTCGATGTGGAAATTACTGCCGATCGCGTAAAGAGCGAGGTCGAGAAGGCATACACATCGGTCGCAAAAACGGCTCGCGTTAGCGGCTTCCGGCCCGGGCGTGCGCCGCGCCAAGTGCTCACGCACCTGTATGGCCCGCGCATCGCGGCTGACGTAGCGCAGCGCCTGGTCGACGAAACGTACCCGCAGGCGATCAGTGAGCAAAAGCTTCAGCCGGTGACGGAGCCGGCGATCGAGCCCCGTCGTCTAGAGGAGAATAAGGCCTTTGGGTACAAGGCTAGGATAGAGGTGTTGCCCCTGATCGAGAACGTCAAATACGACGGGTTGGAAGCCACGCGGCCCAAAGTGCAGGTTAGCGCTGAGCAAATCGACGAGCGGCTAGATGAGCTGCGCCGCTCCCATTCGACGCTCGAGCCGCTCAAGGCAGCACGGGCCGCCGCCAAGGGGGACACCGCGACCATCGACTTCACGCTGTCGGTGGACGGCACGCTGATCGAGGACGCGGGGGCTACCGACTTTCAAGCCGAGCTCGGCAGCAGCACGCTCATTCCGGAGATCGACCAAGCGCTGGTGGGCAAGAGCATCGGTGAGCAGGCCGAGGCGACCGTTGCCATGCCCGCGCAGCATCCGCACCCGAAATTGGCCGGCAAGTCCGCGCTCTTCGCGCTCACCTTGAAGGATTTGAAAGAGCGTGTGCTGCCGGCCGCTGACGACGAGTTCGCCAAGGACGTCGGTGACTTCGAGACCTTGGAAATGCTGAAGCAAGACATCAGCGGTGCCCTCGAAAAGAGCTCGAAGGAGGAGTCGGACAACAAGCTCGCCGAGCAGCTGGTGATCGAGCTGGTCAAGGCAAACCCGGTTCCGCTTCCCCCCTCGTTAGTGGAGAGGCAAATGCGTGTGACGGAGCAGGAGATTTTGCAGCGCGCGCGCAGCCAGGGTCAGCGGGCAACGGGGGTAGGGGAAGAGCTCCGCGGTCAGATCCAGCAGGACAGCGAGGTCAAAGTTCGCGCCGGGCTGCTCATGGCGGAGATCGCCAAGGCCGAGGGCATTCAAATCGGCGACGCCGAGTTGGAAGAGGGCCTGAAGGAGCTAGCGGAGCAGACCGGGAAGAACGTTGCCAAGTTGCGCGTGGAATATCGAGACCAGAAGAAGCGCGAGATGTTGATTGGCATGATTTTGGAAAACAAGGTCCTGGACATCATCGAAGCAAAGGCCAAGATCAGTGACGGCTGATCGATCCCGTTAGCCACAGTCTGCGGCAAGCCGAGGAGAAATTGAATGTCGAAGCGACCTGAAACCCGTGCCCAAGCCCTCGACATACTCGAGCGCTACCAAGACTCTCCCCGCAGCAACGTGATCTATCCCCACGTAGTCGAGACGACGCACCGGGGCGAGCGCACGTGGGACATCTTCAGCCGCCTCTTGAAGGACCGGATCGTGTTCTTGGGCAGCGCGGTCGATGACGATGTGGCCAACATCATCATCGCTCAATTTTTGTTCCTAGAGAGCGAAGACCCGGACAAGGACATTCAGCTTTACGTAAACTCGCCCGGCGGCGTGGTAACGGCCGGTTTGGCGATCTATGACACGATGCAACTCGTGCGTTGCGCGGTGAGCACCATTTGCGTGGGTCAGGCGGCTAGTATGGGCGCGGTCCTGCTCGGTGCGGGCAGCAAGGGCAAGCGCTTTGCCCTGCCCCACTCGCGGATCATGATCCATCAGCCTCTCGGCGGCGCGCGTGGTCAGGCAACGGACATCGAGATTCAGGCGCGTGAGATCCGCCACGTCAAGGACGTGATCACGGACATCCTCGTGAGGTCGACCGGTAAGACTCGCGAGGACATCGCCCGCGACATCGAGCGCGATTTCTATATGGGCGGCGCTCAGGCCAAAGAATATGGCCTCATCGACGAGATATTTCAGAGCAAGAAAAAGGCCCCCTGAGTGGTGCTCGGCCCCCAACTGGCCCAATCCTCGTTGGGGGGCCTTAGTTTCGCGGTGGCCTGTGCCGCAGATCTCGCGTGTGTGCACCGAGGCGTTCTTCGTTTGTCCTCCGCGCTGCTTGCGGACTACCCCTGGACGCCTTACAATTTGACGGCAATTCGATGGAATCTCCGGTCCCAGTAGGGCGCTTCCGAGGGTAAATCGTGGAGAGAAGGCGCGACGAATCGAACGGTAACTTGTGCTGCTCGTTCTGTGGGAAATCACAGAAGGAAGTAAAAAAGCTCATCGCAGGGCCTACGGTCTACATTTGCGATGAGTGCATCGCCCTGTGCAACGACATCATTGCGGAAGAGGTGGAGAAGGACGAGCCGTCGGCGGGCTCGGACCCGATGCCGAAGCCTTCCGAGATCAAAGCGATTTTGGATGACTACGTGGTCGGCCAGGAGCGAGCGAAGAAGACGCTCGCGGTAGCCGTGCACAATCACTACAAGCGAATCGACTCCAAGGTCGCGGCCGATGACGTCGAGCTCGGCAAGAGCAATATCCTCCTGCTCGGCCCAACCGGAAGCGGCAAAACGCTCCTCGCTCAGACCCTGGCCAAGATACTGAAGGTTCCGTTCGCGATTGCGGATGCCACTACCTTGACGGAAGCCGGCTACGTCGGGGAGGACGTCGAGAACATCATCGTCCAGCTCTTGCAGAACGCCGACCATGACGTCGAGCGCGCGCAGCGCGGCATCGTTTACATCGACGAAATCGATAAGATCAGTCGGAAGAGCGACAACCCTTCAATCACCCGCGACGTATCCGGCGAGGGCGTCCAGCAGGCGCTTTTGAAGATCATCGAGGGCACGATCGCGAACGTGCCGCCCAAGGGCGGCAGGAAGCACCCTCAGCAGGACTTCCTGCAGGTCGATACAAGCAACATCTTGTTCATCTGTGGTGGCGCCTTCGTTGGGCTCGACCAAATCGTGCAGCGTCGCTTGGGCCAGTCGCGGCTCGGTTTTGGCGCCGACGTGAAGAGCAAGAAAGAGCTGAAGCTCGGCGAGCTGCTCACGCACGTGCAGCCCGAGGACTTGCTGAAGTTCGGGTTGATCCCCGAGTTCATTGGTCGGCTGCCCGTCATCGCCACGCTTCACGAGCTGACCGAAGATGCGCTAATCGACATTCTGACGAAGCCCAAAAACAGCTTGGTGAAGCAGTTCCAAAAGCTGTTCGAGATGGATGGCGTGAAGCTGAAGTTCACCAAGGGCGCCCTGCAGGCAATTGCGCGGAAGGCGCTAGTGCGCGAAAGCGGTGCTCGCGGTCTGCGCGCCATCCTGGAGGAGGCGATGCTCGACATCATGTACGAGGTGCCGAGTAAGCAAGGGATCAAAGAGGTCGTCGTCAACGAGGACGCGATCACGAACGGGGATGCCCCGCTCATCGTCTATCACAAGGAAGCCGGCGTCGGCTGACCGCGTCACGTAAGCCATAGCCGGAATCGTCCGGCACCGCGCTCGTCAACGAACCGCGCCCGGCCGACCGCGACCCTGGGAAAATTCATGTTTTTCAAGAACGACCCAAACGATCGTAGTGCTGCGCCTCGGCGCACGGTTCCCGCGTTGCCGCTGCGCGACATCATCGTGTTTCCTCACATGGTGTCGCAGCTGTTTGTCGGCCGCGAAAAAAGTATCGCCGCGCTCGACGAGGCGATGGCGCACGACAAGGAGATCTTTCTCGCCGCGCAGAAGAGTGCAAAGACGAACGAGCCGACGCCCGACGATATTTACGCCGTTGGCACCGTGGGCACGATCGTGCAGCTCTTGCGCCTGGCCGACGGCACGGTGAAGGTGCTCGTCGAAGGCCGCCAGCGTGCGCGCGTCAAGCGCTACAACGACTCGAACGACTTTTTCTCCGTGGAAATCGAAGAAATTGCTGAGGCGGGTTTGGCCGACGTGGAGGTAGAGGCGCTCATCCGCAGCGTGCAGAGCACGTTCGAGGTGTACGTGAAGCTGAACAAGAAGGTTCAGCCGGAGGTTTTGATGAGCGTCCAGAGCATCGAGGATGCCTCGAAGCTCAGCGACACCATCGCCGCCAACTTGCCGACCATCAAGCTTGCCGATCGCCAAGGCTTGCTCGAGATGGAAGAGCCGAAGAAGCGGCTCGAGCGCCTGTACGAGCTGATGCAGGCCGAGATCGAGATCTTGCAGGTCGAGAAGAAGATCCGCTCCCGCGTCAAGAAGCAGATGGAGAAGACGCAGAAGGAGTATTACCTCAACGAGCAAATGCAGGCCATCCAGAAGGAGCTGGGCGGCGGCGAGCGCGACGAGTTCAAGAGCGAGATTCAAGAGATCGAAGAGAAGCTCAAGACCAAGAAGCTCAGCGAAGAGGCGCAGGGCAAGGTCAAGAAAGAGCTGAAAAAGCTGAAAATGATGCACCCGACCAGCGCCGAAGCGACGGTCGTGCGCAATTACGTCGATTGGATTCTGACCCTGCCCTGGGGTGACAAGACCGAGGAGCGCTTCGATATCGGCGAGGCCGAAAAGATATTGGACGAAGACCACTATGGCTTGAAGAAGCCAAAGGAGCGCATCGTCGAATACTTGGCGGTACAAGCGCTGACCAAGAGCCTCAAGGGGCCGATCCTATGCTTCGTGGGTCCGCCGGGCGTCGGTAAGACGAGCATCGCGCGCAGCATTGCGCGAGCCACCGGTCGCAAGTTCGTGCGCTTGTCGCTAGGCGGCGTGCGAGACGAAGCTGAAATCAGGGGCCATCGCCGTACCTACATCGGCGCGCTGCCGGGCAAGATCATTCAGAACCTGAAGAAGGTCGGCTCCAACAACCCCGTGTTCTTGCTCGACGAGATCGACAAGATGAGCACGGACTTTCGTGGGGACCCCGCGGCGGCGCTGTTGGAGGTGCTCGATCCGGAGCAGAACAAGAGCTTCAACGATCACTACTTGGACCTCGACTACGATCTCTCGGACGTGATGTTCATCACCACGGCCAACACGCTGGGCGGCATCCCCCTGCCACTTCAGGACCGCATGGAGATCATTCAGCTCACGAGCTACACCGAGTTCGAGAAGCTGAACATCGCGCAAAAGTACCTCATCCCGCGCCAAAAGAAGGAATGCGGGTTGTCGGACGTGCCGGTGGAGCTCACCGAGAACGCCGTGCGCACGGTCATTCACCACTACACGCGTGAAGCAGGCGTTCGCTCGCTCGAGCGAGAGCTTGCCAGCGTGTGCCGTAAAGTTGCGTTGAAGGTGGTCAAAGAAGGAAAAGATCAGGCGCTCGAGATCCGCGGCGCAGACGTCCCGACTTACCTCGGCGTGCCCAAGTTTCGACTCGGCAAAAAGGAAGAGCTCGACGCGGTGGGGCTGACGCACGGGCTCAGCGTGTCCGATCACGGCGGCGACATTTTGGACTGCGAGGTGAGCGTGGTCGCCGGTAAGGGCAAACTGCAGATCACCGGGTTGCTCGAGAAGGGCATGGAGGAGAGCGCGCAGGCCGCCATGAGCTACATTCGCTCGCGCAGCACAATCCTCAAGCTTGAGCCCGACTTCTACCAAAAGGTGGATGTGCACGTACACTTCCCGGACTTCGTGCGCAAAGACGGGCCGAGTGCCGGTGTGACCATGGCCACCAGCATCGCCAGCGCGCTCACGCGCGTCCCGGTCCGCAATGAGGTGGCGATGACCGGAGAAATCACGCTACGCGGTCGCGTGATGCCAATCGGCGGACTCAAGGAGAAGATCTTGGCCGCGCACCGCAACGGTATCCGAACCGTGCTCGTGCCCAAAGAGAACCGCAAGGATCTGCGGGAGATCCCCCGCCGCGTGCTCAAAGCCCTGCGCGTGGTGCTAGTCGAGCACATGGATGACGTGCTGCGCGAAGCCATGGTCTTCCCGGAGCCCGATACGCTGTTCGGTCCGCGTCGTTCGCTCCTGGAGTATCGCAACGGCGAGCTGATCGAGGAGGAAGGCGATGCCGCGGCCAGCGCTTCGCGCGTGACCTTGCCCGACGATATCCCGGCCGAGCAACCAGGCTTGAGCTGAGCTGCTCGGGGCCCCGCTTGCCGGCGATTGGCGCGTCAACGCTCTTTCACACTAACCCTTAGGTGTGATACTGCTGTCGGCGGTGCCCCGCTGGCGTCAACCCCCCCCCGCGACGTAGGCGGGGCGCCACTATCTCTCACGCTCACGACTCTCACTCTGACGATGAAGGCGGTCGGGCTAGGCGGTTCGCACGGCCCGGAAGGGCGCCCGCATTCCCATTCCACTCTCAACGACCCTTGGCTAACATCCAAACATGAAGCTCGCGAGCCCGCGGTTCCTCCTGCTGCTCGTTGTGATGGCGGCTTGCGCCGGCCGGCCCGGCTCTTCTCAAAGCGTGCCCAAAGAGGCCATCGAGAAGGCTGCGGACACCAAGATTGCCGACGCCGGGGCGAAGGAAGTCGCGGCGAGCGACGCTGGCGCGAGCAGCGACCACTAACGGCGCGGGCGGACCGGAGCATGGCGGGTTGGCTGAGCTCGCTAGGTGACCCCGCGACGCTCTCGACCACCCCCCGGTGTCTGACTAAGTGAGCGAGCAGACCCGGCCACAAAATTTAGACTGCGGAGCGGGCGCGCGTTCAGCGGCGTTCCAAAGCGGGCTCACGGACGGCGAGCGCGCCCTGCTCGACGGCGCGCACCGAGACGCGAGCGAGTCGCTCGCGGAGCTCGGTCGACCTGAGCGCGCCGTACGCGCCGCCGAGCGGGTCTCAGCGGCGGCGGAGAAGTTGAGCCGGCGTCACTTGAGCGTGGCGCCCTCCATTGCATCGGTCGCCTGCCGCGCCGGGTGCCATTGGTGCTGCCACCTGAAGGTCTCATTAACCGCGCCCGAGGTCTTCGCGATCGCGCAGTATCTGTTGGAACGCGCCCCGGGGGAGCAGCTGACGCGGGCTCGCGCTCGCGCGGCCGAGCTGGCCCGAGACCCCCGCATTTTCTGCTCCGAAGCCAAGGCCGAGGCGCGCATCCCCTGCGCTCTTCTGAGCGAGCACGGCGAGTGCACCGTACACGCCGTACGCCCACTCAGTTGCCGGGGCTATACGTCCGTCGATGCAGAAGTCTGTCGGCGCATGCTCGACGATGACTCGCAGTTCGTGGTGATGAACGAGGCCCTCGCGCGGGAAACCGCCGCGCTCGGTCTCGGACTGCTCGCCGGGATCGGGGAGGCCGGCCTCGCTCACGAGCTCTTGGAGCTGACGTCCGCCCTCCACATTGCTTTGAATGACCCCCAAGCCATGTCGCGCTGGCTCATGGGAGAAGCGATTTTCTCCTCAGCGCAAGGCGAGCGCTGAGCAAAGAACGTGATTTCGGCCCCGCACTCGCGTACGGATGGGTCCCGTGTCTCGCTTGAGTGACCCTAACCGCCCCTCCGAGCTGCCACTTGCGCCCGAAACTCCCCGTCGGCGTCGTCGGCACTTGGGCGTCATCGCCGCACTCCTGCTGGCCATCGCGCTCGCGGCCGGAGCCTGGCACTACCGAGAACGCGCTGCGCAGCCCAACGACAATACCGTTCCCGTACCGGCGCTACGTTGAGGCCGGTGCCGGGCACCGAGGAGGTCGGATATCTCTTAGTAGGCGGGACCGGGCTTGAACCGATGACATCCGGCGTGTAAAGCCAGCACTCTACCAACTGAGTTACCCGCCCAGTGGCACAGCGCTTCGTAGCTGCGAACGGGCAGCGCGGCAAGGGTCTCGTCTCGATGGGGGTACGACAGCGTAGGGCCGCCTGCGCGCGCGGCAGCCCGCAGCGCGGCCGTCAGCGCGAAGCGAGTGCTCGGTGGAGGCTTACTTCACGTCGCTCTGCTTGCAGTTTGGGTCGCACTGGTCGCCGTTCTTGCGGTTGCCGTCGTCGCATTCTTCGAACTTTGCTTGGAGCACGCCGTCCCCGCAACGTGGGCCCAACACGCAGCCCTTAGCGCACTTGGCGTAAGCGCCGCTGTTTACGCCGTCGTCGCATTGCTCGAAGCCGGATTGCACTTTGCCGTCTCCGCAGCTCGGACCCGTCACGCAACCTGGTGCGCACCCGCCGTACTGGCTTAGGTTCACGCCGTCATCGCAGGCCTCGCCGTCGGTCTTTTTCCCGTCTCCGCAGTACGGGCCGCGCGCTTTGCAGCCTGGCGCGCAGCTGCCGTAACTGCCGTCGTTCTTTTTGTCGTCGCACACTTCGTCGCTGGCCACGAGGCCGTCGCCGCAGGTCGATTGGCAGCGCGACTTGGGCTTGTTGAAGTTTTTCAAGGTGACGGTGAAGTTCGAGCCGCATTCGTTGCGCTCCGCTTGGAACATCACCACCTCGTAGATGCCATTGGGCTTGAGCCCGAGGTCGACTTTGAAGGCGGTCTTCTTCAGGTCGGTGACAACGGCAGCCGTGCCGTCGGCGGTGTCCGCACCCGCGGCGTCGGTGTCGTCATCCAGATCGAATTGTCCGTTCAGGCGTGAGTGAAGACCGCCGAGATCGATGGCGAGCTTGCCATTCACGAACACCCACGTGTCGTCGTCGCCGGAAAACTTGAAGCGCTCGCCGCCCTGATATTCGAACCAAAAGTGAGTCTCGGTCGTGAATGAAACGTTGCGGTCCGGGCTGCAGCTAGCCAAAGACTCGAAGCCGGCACCGACCAAGCCCTGCTTGTGGATCGGATCGAAAAAGTCAATCGGCGTGCCTTCGCCGTTGTCGTGTTTTTCTTGGCTATCGTACAAGTACGAACCGTCGTCGCGGTGGGTGAGCAACACTTGGCTCGGCAATGTCATGTTCACGCCGCTCACGTCCGTGTACCACTGGGCGAAGTTTAGGGCATTCGACGTGTTCGGGCGTTGCCCGCTACCGCCGATATAGAGGTGCCCAGGGTTTGCGTCGCAGTTGCCGTTCGGGCAGGCGTACACGGGGCGATCGCTTCCGCCTAGGTCGGGCGCGACGATGCCGAGCACGCCGCTACCGGTCAAGTGATTGAAGTCGATGTGCTCGGCGTGGCCCGCCTGACCGTGCCCTTGGCCGGCGAAATCGCGCAGGACGATCGGCAATGGGATGCTGAGCGGCGGCTGATCGACGATGTCTGTGCAGGCAAATCCGTTCTCGACGCGGCACGTGCTCGAGCATCCGTCGCCATCCTTGCTGTTGCCGTCGTCGCAGGCTTCATCGTCGAAACGTTGCCCGTCGCCGCAGACCGACTTGCATACGCCGTTCGTGCAGCTCGGCTCGCTTCGACATTGGTAGCAACCGTCGAACGGCAGTGCGTTCCCGTCGTCGCAATTTTCCCACCTTTCTATGGTTTTGTTGCCGCACACGGTGAGCGCGCACGCAAAGGGGGCACTCGTCGCACAATCGTACGGGCTCAAGATCTTGCACTCTGCCGAGCAGCCCGCCTTCCCGCCCACCGTCTCGCTGCCGGCGTACTCGCATTCTTCCGCGCCCGCGAGCACCCCGTCGCCGCACTTGGCGGCAGAGCAGGGTAGGCCCGCCACCTCGCAATTCCAGCCCGTCTCGAGCTGACAGGTCTTGCTGCAGCCATCGCCCGCTATCCCATTGCCGTCGTCGCATTGCTCGTTGCCGGTGATCGTTGAATCACCGCATTTTACCGTGGAGACGCAAGCTTGGCCGGGGGTGGGGCAGGCAAAGTTGACCTCGGTTTGAGTGCAATTGGCGGTACAGCCGTCGCTCGACTCGGTGTTGCCGTCGTCGCACACCTCGCCATCGACGTTGATCAGACCGTCACCGCACGTCGGGTCGGGCGCGTTGCCGGAGCTGCCAGCACATTCGTCGCCGCGGGCTGGGTCGCAAGCAGCGCTGCCCGAGTCGCCCGTGGTGGTGACGTTGATGCCATGGTTGCCGCCGGACGCCGACGCCATCCCGCCCGTCGCATGCTGGCCGGCGGCAGCGTCGATACCGCCCGACGACGTCACGTCGGGCGGATTGCCGCAGTGCACGGCGCCCACTAAAGAGACGAAGCCAACCGAAGCAAGCACGCGCAGGCGAGAGCTGAATCTCATGGGTTCTCCGACGACGAGGGTCGCCGTGGGGAACGTCCGATTTCAGCCGAACGCTAGGGCTCGGTCCCGCTTTGTGCGCGGGTAAGCGAAAGTTGTGGGCGCGTGTGAGTCGGTTGGAGGTCAGCGCAAACGAGATAGGGCAACGTCTCCACGCCAACCTCAACCCCCATGAGCCCGCGCGCGGCCGTTGCGCGGTCACATTCAAGGCTCCATATCGGGGCGGGCCAGCCCGAGCGTGGTGAACGAGCCCGCGCTCAGCGCGCGATCATGGCGTGTTGCACAATGCGCTCGTGGCGGGCGTATCATTCGACTTCGATTTGACGAAGGCATAGATGTCGTACACGCCTTGATCGGGCAATGCGGTCGCAGGTTGCTTCGGCATGGTCATACACAAATCTTTGCCGCTGCGTGCCTTTGCATTCCGCACGGCGTTAAAGAACTGAGCCTGCGTCCAGGTCCCGATCCCACCTATCGACGAGCCCGTGATGTTCGGGCCGATACCGCCTTGAGCAGCGTCGCCGTGACAGGAGCTGCAGACGAGCGTGGTCGACATGTAGAGCGCGGCGCCCCGAGTAACATCGCCCGGAACATCCGCGGAGCCCGTTCCGGCACCGCCACCACCCGTTGCGGTGCCGCCACCCGTTGCGGTGCCGCCACCCGTTGCGGTGCCGCCACCCGTTGCGGTGCCGCCACCCGTTGAAGTACCGCCGCCGGCCGCGCCCGTGCCCCCCACACCTGTGCCCGCCCCTGCCGTGCCCGTCGCGGGCGGTGGGCTACTGTCACTGTCGCTGCTGCACGCCGCAAGGGAGGCTGCCAATGCACCGCACGCGAGACCGAATGTTAGAAAGCTTTGCAGAGTTCTCAAGACAGGATCCTTTTTTATGAGCTGAGGTACAGCGCTGCCAATTCGACTGTGGGAATTAGTGTTGAGCTGAGGCGTTAGGTGACTTGGGAGGCGTCCGTCGGTCACGATTTAACGTCGCATTCGGAGGATAGCATCCTCCGCAGTTTGTCCAGGGGTCAATGACCAGCCGGGCTTGCTACGCTGACCTGCTCAAGCCGAGACGGGTTACTCATCGGACACCCGTTTCGATGCAGAGCGAGACGGCGCTTTTCGCTACGCGGCGAGCGTACGACGAAAGCACCTGACCGTTTCTGTTAGATTGCCCTCAAGGTTTACGGTCGGTGTCCAATTGCTCCCTAGACCACTGAGCGAGTGATTTGACTTTCGCTGGCAGGGCTGAACTTTTCCCAGAAAAACGGCACGAGCTCCGATTGGTACCGAGCAGCTCGACGGCAATCCGAGCCACCTCCCGAGAGGTGAGCTCGCTGGGCTTGCCAATGTCTACGGGCCCGTTCGAGTAGGCTCGCACTCCCACGATGGATGCCCAGCACGCCCTCGACCCGGTCGTCTAAGTCCAGCTGGATACGGCGATCGATTCGCGCCATGAGATGGCCGTGACGGCGCCACGCGAGGCGAGGCGAAGGAGATTCACGCGCGCGCCCCTCATTGGGACGCAGGTGCGGACCACGGGTGTTGGGATCCGAATCAGTCGATGTTCGTCTGATGCTGTCGTCGTGGCGCTTCACGTCGAACCGCAATGCGTGATGTTTTGCGAAGACAGCTCTGCCGGTGACGCGAGCTTTTTCTAGTCACCGACTCGCCGCTAACTAGCGCAGCCACGCGTACAACGTCAGGGCTTGCAAGTTGAGGGCTTGTCTGCCGCGAAGCGGGGTGGCGCACGGTTGGTGAGAAGGCGACACAACGCGTGCTGCTGCGGCCATGTCACCCTCTTCAATCCAAAAACAGCGGGGCGGACGGGACTCGAACCCGCGGCCTCCGGCGTGACAGGCCGGCGTTATAACCAACTTAACTACCGCCCCGTGACGGCGGGCGGTACATAGCACGAGGGGTGACGGGCCCGACAACAGAAAACCACGGCGGCGCGGATGAAATGGCCGGCCTGTTGGCCTGCAGCCGCCCAGCTCAAATTCGGATCGTGGCTAGCGTCATTGCCGAGCTGAGTCGTTGCTTTCGGCGAGCTGGCCTTCGATCTCTCGTTGTAGGGCCCGCCACGGTCGATAGGTCGTTTCGATTGCATAATGAGGGGCGGATCATTTCGCCACGCCCCTCGACGGAGGGCTCGTTGTAGAGGCGCAACAAATCGGCACGTCGCTGGGCGCCGTGCTCGACTCGCAACGACCGGCGAAAGCTGGCTCGGCCGGGCGCCAGCGCCGCGACCGCCGCATTTGACGAATGTCTCGAAATAGCGCGATAAACCCACCAGGGCGGCGCGGGCGGCGCGGGTTCTCGGCGGTTGCTTGGAGGTCGCGCCTCCAAAAGCTGACGATGCGCTTCGTTCTCGGCTATGTTTTCGATCATGGACGCTCGTGCTGGCTCGTCTGCCGCGTTGTTTGCGGTCTTCGAACAACTGAAAAAGGCCTGGATCAAGGGCGGATGGAGCTGGGATAGCCGGTTCGCTTGCGTCGCTTCTTCGTTCAACGTGGAGCTGGAAGCCGAGGCGCGCGCGGTAGTGCTCAAGTTTCTGCCGACCGAGTGGACTTCGAGGACCATCGTCAATGGCCCGCCGGCGTTGCGAGAGGTGGCGGAGGCCACTGGCGGGGTTCGCACCGACCAGCGGGTGTTCACCGGCGACACCTCGGGCCGCTTGCTCGGCTGGGGCCTTTGGTGGCCGTGGGGAGACGAGATCACGATCTCATTGCGAATCGGCATTGGCGGCTACGTGCTGGACCCCGACATGGCGCGCTTGCGAGAGACGTTCGGCACCGCGGACTGACAACCGGCGCTCACTAAGTTCGCACGTGCGGGAGCTTTGCTGACACGCCGTTCGGGCCCCCGGCAGCGCGCGTGCTACAGACGCGGGCCATGCCTCTGGTCTCGCTCCGAGTGCCCTCCAAGTCGCAAACGCGTGGCCCGAACGCCATGTTTTTGCCGACCACGCGCGCGGACATGAGTGAGCGGGGCATCGAGCAGCTCGATATCCTGATCATTACAGGCGACGCTTACGTCGACCACCCGGCATTCGGTCCGGTGTTGATCGCCCGCTTTTTGGAAGGGCGAGGCTTCAAGGTAGGCCTAATTGCCCAGCCGAATTGGCAGAGCCCCGCCGACATCGCGCGCATGGGTCGACCGAAGTTGTTCGTCGGGGTGACCGCCGGAAACCTGGATTCGATGCTGAACAAGCTGACCGCGCAGAAGAAGATGCGGTCCGAGGATCAGTACTCACCCGGCGGTCGCACGGAAGCGCGTCCCAATCGCGCCAGCATCGTGTATTCGAATCTGTGTCGGCAAGCGTTTCCGGGGCTGCCCATCGTGCTGGGCGGCATCGAGGCTTCGTTGCGCAGGATTGCTCATTACGACTATTGGTCGGACTCGGTCCGCCGCTCGATTCTGCTCGACGCGAAAGCAGATCTATTGGTTTTCGGCATGGGCGAGCGCGCGGCTTGGGAGATCGCCAAACGGCTTGCAGAAGGCGAGCCCGTTGCCGCCCTGACCGATGTGAGGGGGACGGCCCACGTCAAGAAGAACCCCGATGCCTGGCAGGCCATTGCCAACGAGCCGAGTCGGTTCGTGAGGGACGGCAAAACGGTCGTGCTGCCTTCCTACGAGGAAGTGTGCGCAGACAAGCAAGCCTTCGCCACGATGTCGCGTCTCTTCCAGTTCGAGACGAATGCCCACAACGGTCGGTCGATTTTGCAAGTTCACGGCAAGGAGGCGGTGTTTTTCAATCCGCCCGCACTGCCTTTGGTCGAGAGCGAGATGGATGACTTGTACGACCTGCCGTTTTCGCGGAAGCCTCATCCGGACTACGCCGGTCAGCGCATTCCCGCGTACGACACGGTCAAGGAATCGATCGTTACGATGCGTGGTTGCTTCGGTGGCTGCACGTTCTGCAGCATCACCGAGCACGAGGGCCGAATCATCCAAAGTCGCTCGGCCAACAGTGTTCTGCGGGAGGTGCGGCAGCTGTCACGCATGTCCGGCTTCAGCGGCACGATCTCCGACGTGGGCGGTCCGACCGCCAACATGTACAAGATGGCTTGCAAGGACGAGCGCACGGAGAGCGCCTGTCGCCGCTTATCCTGCGTCCACCCCGGCGTGTGTGAAAATCTGAAGACCGATCATCAGCCGCTGATCGATCTTTTGCGCCAAGTCCGCGCGGAAAAGGGGGTCAAGCGCGTGTTCATCGCCTCTGGGATTCGCTACGACCTAGCCGAACGCAGCCCAGAGTTCATCGCCGAGCTAGCCAAGCATCATACGGGTGGGCAGGTGTCGGTTGCGCCCGAACATTCGAACCCCGACGTGCTGAAGAAGATGAAAAAGCCTGGCATCGAGGTGTACGAGCGCTTTGCGCAGGCTTTTTGCCAAGCCAGCGAAGCCGCCGGAAAAGACCAGTACCTGGTGCCGTACTTCATCACTGGCCACCCCGGATCCACGCTGGGCGATACCATTGAGTTAGCGCTGTATCTGAAGCGCCAAAACCTGCGTCCGCGTCAGATACAGGATTTCATCCCGACGCCGATGGCTATCGCTACCGCCATGTATTACACCGGCATCGATCCGCTGAGCAACGAGGCCGTTTATACCGCGCGCGACATGCGCGAAAAGCGGATGATGAAGGCGCTCATTTTTTGGTGGGATCCGCAGCACCACGCGCTGGCGCGCGAGGCGCTGAAGAAAGCCGGTCGCAGCGACTTGATCGGGCGCGGACCCAGCCACTTGGTACCGCCGGACTACGGCGTGGCGACGCCGATGGCTCCGGGCATGCGCGCGCGGGATGCTGGGTCGACGCGCGCCGCCAGCAATCACGCGCGCCCCAAAGCGCCCGCGCGCCCACGCTAAAAAGGGCGTAAGCGCATGAAAAGCACGGACTTCGCCGGGCAGCGTGTGGTGGTGACCGGGGCGGCGAGTGGTATTGGTCGAGCCACTGCGCTGGCGTTCGCGCGGCGTTCGGCTCACCTGTTCGTGTGCGACATCGAACCGAACCCCCTGCAAAAGCTGGAAGCGGATCTGCTCGCGGCAGGGGCCAGGTCTGCGCGAGCATTACGCGTCGATGTAGGCTCCAGTGAGCAGATGGCGGACTTTAGTGCCGACGCCTGCCGCGCGGGTACCCCGGACGTCTTGGTGAACAATGCGGGCGTGGGACTGGCCGGTGGCCTCCTGGCTACGACGTTGGAAGATTGGCGCTGGATCATGAACGTCAACCTCTGGGGCGTGGTGCATGGTTGTCACTTCTTCGCGCCGCAGATGGCGGCTCGCGGCTCGGGTCAGATCGTCAACATCGCGTCCGCCGCGGGATTTTTCAATTCGCCGCTGATGACGGCTTACGGAACGACGAAGTACGCCGTGGTAGGCTTGTCTGAAGCGCTCCGCGCCGAGCTAGCCCCGCGCGGCGTTGGTGTATCGGTGATCTGTCCGGGCTTCATCGACACGCCGCTCGTAACGTTCATGCGTGTGCGGGGCGCCGCCGAGCCTGAGCGCGAGCGCGAGCGGGTGCAGCGCTTTTATAGACGCCGTAGCTATCGGCCGGAGCGCGTTGCGGAAGCGGTTCTCTGTGCAGTCCGGCACGACTATGCGCTGTTGCCCGTCACGCCCGAGGCTTGGGCGCTGTACGTCTTGAAGCGTGCGGCCCCAGAGCTCAGCCGTCGCCTCATGCACGGCGCGCAGCGCTTCATCGAACGCCGGCGTGCGACGAACTCGTGAGCGATGGTACACGTGGTCGGTAGTCCGCTCGCGGGTGCGGCCGGCGGCTGGGCGGGGCCACTCTGCTCATCCGCTCAGCGAAGAAAGCTGCAGCGATAACGGGATCGTCCTCGGGGTACGGTCCTTTGTGCGAGCGGGTCGAGGGAAGCGCCATACTTCCAAGCATGCCCGAAGCAGGTCTGATAGCTTTTAAGGTCGAACAATGTCAACGATCCCTCCGACTCGGGAAGGCCATCGTCGACCCGTCAGCGCACTCGCTGTGAAGCTGTGGGAGCTCACTGAAGCCCTCGAGCAGGGGTTCGACAGCCCGGCGGCGGCGCTGGAAACGCTGGTCACAGCGCTCGCTAACGGTGAACGACCGGCCGATGCCTGGCAACATCTTCATGCGGCCGCGTTGCGTTACGACAAGGCTGGCGATCTGGCGTTGGCTTATGAGCATATCGCATCAGAAAAGCGAATCGGGTTACTAGAACCCGAGCAGCAAGCCTTCGTACATCTGCGCGCGGCGGAGTTCTCCTCGGCCGCGCTCGGCGATACCGAGGGCGCCATTTTGCATGCGAATCGCGCCGCTCTGGCCGTGCCCGATCATCCCGAAGCGTTCGCGCTGCTCGAGACGCTGCTGCGCGGCGCCGGTGAAAGCCTCAAGCTCGCCGAGCTTTACGTGGACGCAAGCGATCGCGAGGGAAATCCGGGGCGGCGGGCGTTGTTTCTGCACGAAGCCGCCGAGCTCGTCACCGGCACCCCGGGCAACGACGACGCCTCTACCGCGCTCGCTCAGCGCATTTTGCAGCTCGATCCCGGAAACGAGGACGTGCGATCTTACTTGGTCCAACGGCTGATCGCGCGTGGTCGGCACAAAGACGTGGTCGATCTTTTGGAGAACGCGCTCGGAAGGGAGCCCGCGCCGGGCGCGGAAGAGGCCACTTTACTGCGCGAGTGGCTGGTCGATCTGTGCTTGTCCGAGCTCAAGGATCCCGCGCGTGCGCTCGTCCAGATCGAAGAGCTGTTGCGCGCAGCGCCGGACCACGCGATGGCCTTGAAGTCTGCCGAGGCGTTGCTCGAACATCGTGCCGTGTCGCTGCGCGCGGCGGCGGCGCTCTCGGCCGCGTACGAAAGAACGGGGCGCCTCGATCGTGCCGTGGCCATGCTCGGGCTAGAGCTGAAGCAGGTGCGTGGCCCGCGCCGCATCGAAGTACAACGGCGGCTCGGCATCTTACGCCAAGACGTGCTGCACGATCCCGCGGGTGCGTTCGAGCTGCTTGCGCCCGTAGTCGCTGGTGATCCGGGAGACGATGGCCTGCGTCGTCGTTTCGTGGATCTCAGCCTCGACTTGAATCAACCAGAGCAAGCGGCGCGGCTGCTTGCTCGTGCGATGCAGACTAGCCGCGTGCCGAGCGTACGAGCTCGGGTTGGTGTGGACGTGGGGCACGTGTATCTAAAGACCGGAGATGTGAAGCGGGCGCAGGCTGCCTTCCAGCAGGTCATCGAAGCCGGATGTGACGATTCGGCCGTGCTGGAGTCTGCGAAGCAACTCTCGGACTTGTACGCGGAAGCAGGCGAGCTCAAACAGCTCGTCGTCGTGCTGGAGAAGGTCGTGTCACTCGAGGCGAAGCGCGAGCCGCGGCAAGCCGCCGCCCGACGGCTGGCACGATTGTGCGATGGCGAAGGAGGAGACCCCGCCCGCGCCATCGTCGCCTGGCGGGCATTGCTCGGGTCGCCCTGGACGGACGAGGCCCTCAAGCGGCTCGAAGCGTTGTACAGCGACGCTTCCGACGACGAAGGTCTGTCCGACGTGCTCTTCGCGCGGGCGGAACGAAGTCGGGATCCGGTCGAGGCGCGTGGCTTGGCCTTTCGGGCCGCGACGGTCCGCTCGGCCCAGAGCCGCGATCTCGAGGCCGCGCTCAATGCCTGGCAAAAACTGGCAGATCGTTACGGGCCGTCGCGCGAAGTCCAGGAGCGCATCGTGCCGCTATTGGAGCAGGCGCAACGTTACGCCGAGCTCGCGGCAATGTTGGAGCACGACGCCGAGTTGTTGCACGGTGAGGATCGCTTGGCGACGTTGGTTCGGCTTGGGCATGTGCGGGTCACGCGCTTAGCGGATGCGCGCGGCGCCTTGCTAGCGCTGCGCAGCGCGCTCGCGATCAACCCGAGGGATCCAGCGGCGCGGAGCGCCACGGAAAAGTTGCTCCTCATCGGTGATGCGAGGCTCGAAGCTGCCGATGTCCTCGAGCCGCTGTTTCGCGCCGAGGAGCTTGCTTCCGGTCTGGTTCGTGTTTTGGAGGTGCGCGCCGAGCTTGGCCTAGACGACGCGAGCAAAATGCAAGCGCTGGACGAGGCGAGCGCGCTGAGCGAAAGCGCGCTCGAGGACGGGGCGCGCGCGCTCGAGCTGTCGGGACGAGCCTTGGCGTTTGCCGTTCGCTGCGCCCCGGGACAGATCGTGGAGCGCGTGGCGGTTGAGCAAAGGCTCGCTCAGGTTTCGGGCGCCAACGGTCGACATGCCGAGCTTTTAGCGTTCGCATTGAGCCAAGCGCCGCTGGATTCGCCCGCGATGCTGGAGCTCGCTAAGGCGGCTGGCGAAGCACTGGCAGCGGCAGGTGAGATCCAACGCGCCGTCGAAACGTACCGACGAGCGCTGGCCGAGGATAGCTCTTCGCACGAGCTCATGCAGCGGGTAGACGAGCTCCTGACCGAGCAGGGTGCTCCCGAGGAGCGCTTGGCACTTTACACGCAGACGCTGGAGCGCGAGACCGATGCCGCACGGCGGCGCGAGCTCTTGCATCGAATCGCCCTCTTGCAGCGGCGGGAGCTCGGCGATCCGACCGCGGCGATCGCCGTCTGGCGCCGTGCGGTCGCGGAGCAGCCTCGTGACTTCGTTTTGCATGAGTGCCTCGTCGAAGCTCTGACCGAAGCTTCGGACCTGTCGGGCGCTTATGAGGAGCTAGAGCGGGTGCTTCCGCAATTGGATCGCGAGCGACGACAGGTGGCGGTAATGCGTATGGCTGAGGTGGCAAGCGCGCGTGACGATGGCGTGCGCGCCCTCGTCCACTATCGCGAGCTCGTGCAAGCCAGCGACTTATCGGACGACGTGCTCGAAAGAATCGAGCAGCTCGGGCGCGATCAAGACGACGGCACGACGGTGCGAGCAGTGCTGGAGCGTCGGCTCGCTCATACCGCCGACCCGGAGCTCCGGGCGAATTTGCTCGAGCGATTGGGCGATGCGCTGGCCTGGCCGCCGCAGGATCCGGTCAACGCGGCGCGGGTCTGGTTGGAAGGGGGACGACTGAACGCATCCCTGCCAGATCGTGGCCTTCGAGCTCAACGCCTATTTGCGCGTGTGCTGGAAGCTGATCCGGACAATCGCGAGGCCGCCGAGTGCCTGGTCGAGCTAGGGGCGTGCGCCGGTGATTTCAACGCCGTGCGCGCTGCCTTCGAGGTCCTCATGCGCATGAGCGACGAGCGCGAGCTCGTTTCGCTGATCTTGAGTTTGGAAGCGCGCGCGATCGAAACGGGTAACGCATCGGGGTTCGTGACACTCGTCGATTCGGTACTGGCGCGCGGTCTCCAGCCTATTCGCAACCGGCACGTGCAATTGGCCAAGGCGCGCGCATTGGCAGAGGACCCGGCTCAGGCCGACCTCTCCGCCCAAATTTTCCGGGCTCTGCTAGAGGGATCCGGAGCGGAAGGGCTCGCTGAGGTCGATGAGTTCGCGGCCTTTTTGAAGCGCACGGCGCGAACAACCGAGCGGCTCGACGATCACCGCTGGCTTTTTAGATTTCGCTTGGAGCACGCTTCGGACCCCATCGGCATCCTGATGGATTGGGCGAGCGCCGAAGAAACACTGTTCGACGACGCACGTGCGGCACAATCTTTATACCTCCGCGTCCTCGAACGCGACCCGGAACACACCGACGCGCTTTCCGAGCTCGCGCGCCTGCAAAGCGCGAGGGGCGACGCGCACGAGGCGCTTGCTACCTTGGAGGTTCTGGCGCGGCGGGTGGAACCAGAAGCCCGCGCCCTGGTTGAACTTCGTCGTGCACAACTGCTGATCGGCCCGCTTGGCCATCCCGCGCAGGCGCTCGCGCTGATCGAGCGCGTATTGTTCGAGAATCCGAGCGACCCGGATGCGCTGCGGCTGGTTCACCAGGCGCTCTCCGTGCCCGAGACCCGCGCTTCCGCGGCAGCGATCTTGGAGCAGGTCGCCGAGCGGTCAGAAGACCCCGCGGCGCGCGCGGACGTCATCGAGGCGCTGCTCCTGGTATCCAACGACGCCCCCGAGCTGGCCGCGGCCCGCAGTCGTTGGTTGATGCAGCTGTTGGAGACGAAAGCGGACGTCCCGGAAGAGGCGTTAAAGCTCGCTTTGCGTGGCGCAGAGGCGGCGCCTGCCGAACAGCAGCTGTGGGCTTTTGCCGAACAGATGGCACGACGTTTGGATCAGCCGGCACTAGTGGCCGAAGCTTACGCGCGCGCCATCGAACGCGCCTTGCCGGCCGAAGTAGCCGACTCGCTCGGCCGCACGATGGTCGAGTTTCAGGAAGAGTGGTTTGACGAGCCCGAGCGCGTCGTGCGCTTGCTGGAGCGTGTGCTGACACTTTGTCCGGCTGCAGACTGGGCGTTCGGTCGGCTGAAGCTGTCATTCAATGGCGCGGCGCGCTGGCCGGAGCTGTTCGCACTCTACGATCGTCGCCTTGCCGGGCCGGTCTCGGACGCAGAGCGCGTCGAGCTTTTGGGTGAAGCGGCCATGGCGGCCCGCGATTTCGCGAGCGAGCCGGAGCGCGCGATCGCCTACTTCGAGCAGCTCAGCGCGCTGAGTCCAGGTGATGCCCGCGTCGAGTCCTCGCTCGAGCGGCTGTACGAGCGTCAGGGCCATCGCCGACCCTTGATCGAGCTGCTGGCCGCACGGCTAAGCCGAAAAAAACTCAACGCGGATGCTGACTCCATGGGCCGGATCTCCGCGCTGTGGTTGCAACTGAACGAGCCACTGTCCGCGCTGAACTGGGTCGAGAAAATGCTCGAAATGAAGGCGGTCGGTGGGGAGACCGTGAGCCTGCTCGAGCGCATCGTGAGCTTGCCCGCCTCTGCAGAAGCGGCGGGCGATAGCGCTGAAACCGTGCGCGAGCGTGCGGCTCTCAAGCTCGAAGCTCAGTATCGAGCCGAAGGCAGCACCGCGGATGTGGTGCGCATATTGGAAGTGCGGGCAGAGAGCGCCCCAAGCGCCTCGCGAATAGCGCTACTGGAAGAGGCGGTGACGTTGCGTTTGGACACGCTTGGCGATCTTCCCGGAGCATTCGAGACGCTGCTCGTCCTGACTCGGCTCGAGCCTGCGCTCGGCACGCGGCGAGCGCGCTTTGCCGAGCTTGCGGCTCGGATTGGCAGTCAAGATCGGCGTGCGGAAACGCTGGTCAGCGTTGCCGAACAGGAAACAGAGCCAGAGCTCCGCGCGATACTGCTGGTGGAGGCAGGCGACTTGTACCGAGTTGAGCTCGGCGATGGCCGCCGGGCCAAGGACCTTTACCGACGCGTGCTCGGGCTCGCGGGCGGCGCCCCAACCACCGCCCTCCATGCGGCGCGCGAGCTGAGTGAGCTGCTACGGGGTGGAGATGAGCAGGCTGAGCTGACGCAGGTGCTCGAACGGCGTGCGGAGCTCGAACCGGACGTCGAACAGCGAAAAATCGTGCTCGGGGAGGCGGCGGAGCTGGCGTTGGAGGTGCTCGCTGATCCGGGCCGCGCGGTGCAGAACTTTCAGGCGCGTTTAACGATGGATGCCGGGGACGCCACGGCGCTGGACGGGCTGTGCCGAGCTCTGCAGCGTGGAGAACGTTGGGACGAGCTGATATCCGCGCTTGGGCGGCGTGCTGTGCAGAGCGCCGACCCGTCCGCCGCACGCGCCGACCGTGTACGCATCGCCCAGCTGAACGAGCAGGTCAAGGGCGACCGAGCCCAGGCGATTGTCGCTTGGCGATCGGTGCGATCCCACGACGGCCGCGACTCGGAAAGCTTCGAAGCGCTGCGCTCGCTGCTCGCCGCCGAGTCCCGCTTCCACGAGCTCGCGGCGTTGCTCGGAGAAGAAGTATCTGCCGAAACCGATGCGAGCCGAGTGCGAAGCTTGCACACCGAGCTCGGACAACTGCATCGCTCTCGTACGGGCGACATGCTGGCCGCGCTCGAGTCATTCGTGGCCGCCGGAGATTGGCAGAAGGCCATCGAAGTTGCCGGCGCCAATCACACCGACGCCGCGCTCGCTCGCACAATTTGTGGCCGTCTACTGGAGCTCTCCGTGAGCGCGTGGCGGAACGAGCCAGGGAACGCGCAAGGCCCCGAGGCGAGCGCGGCAGATTGGGCCGTTGCCGAGCTCGCCGAGCGCTTGGTCGAGGCCGGCATGTACCTAGACGTCGTGGAGCTTCTGTTGAGCTCGTCAGAGTTGCCTTTCGCAAAGCCGCGCCGCCGCGCCTTACGACGCGACGCAGGCTGCATGTGCTCCGATCGCCTCGAGGACGGCCTGCGCGCGATCGAGCTGTTCCAGGCGTTACTCGCCGAGGACCCTTCGGACGAAGTCGCTCGCTCGCTCGTCACCCGCCTTTCGCTCTTGTTGGAAGAACAGGGCCAGCACGGCGCTGTCGTAACGCTCTGGGAACGACAAGCCGACGCGCGCGCGAGCGCCAATGACCGCTCGGGCGCCGCAGCGCTTTGGGCACGCGCCGGCCAGTTAGCCGAGGAGCGACTCAACGATGAAGCGCGGGCCATCGCTTGTCACCAGGCAGGGGCGGCGTTGGGCGGCGAAGATTCGCTACAGGCGTTGGCGCGCATCTACCTCGCGCGCCAAGCGTATGAAAACGCCGCCGTGGTGCTCGAGGAGTTGTGCGCGCAATCGTCACCCGAAGCGCTGGCGGATCGCGCGCTCGAGCTCGCCTCGGCGTACCTTGCCACGGGCGCCTTGAACGAGGCACGCCGTTGCCTGGAGCGGGCGGTTCTAGTCGCGGTCGAGGCATCAGCGCTACGCGCTCGCTTGGCGATGCTGTATCGACAGGCCAAGGACTATGCCGCCCTTGCTGCGCTCTTGGCGGAGGACGCAGAGCGGGCGACGGACCGCAGGACGGCGCTCGCGCTGCTGCGTGAAGCTGCCGCCTTGCACCTAGACGAACGTGCCGACCCAACGTCGGCGATTCCGCTCCTGGCGCGCGCCATCGAGCTCGAGCCCGAAGACCAGAAGCAGCGACTTCTGCTCGCGAGCGCCTTGTATTCAGCTAAACGCTACGAAGAGGCGGCCGAGGCCCTGGCTGAACAGCTCGAGCGGTACGGCTCGCGGCGCCCCAAGGACCGCGCGCTCGCGCATTTCATGTTGGCCCGCGTGTTGCTCGGGGCAGAGCGTGAAGAGCAGGCGATAGAGGAGCTGGACGCCGCCTCGAGGATCGATCCTGCGCATCCAGGCATCATGCAATTGCTCGCCCGCGTGGCGCTGGAGCACGGTCAGCTGGATCGCGCGGAGCAGATGTATCGCTCACTGCTCTTGGTGCTGGGCCGCGACAGCTCCGCCGAAGGCCCGAGCCAAGCGGAGGCCTTGATCGCGCTGAGCTCGATTTCCGCGCAGCGCGGCGACTCCGCGCGTGCAGGAGAATTTTTGGAGTCGGCCTTCGAAGCGGCTCTGCAAAGCCCCGCGGACGCGCGCGCGTTGGAGAACGCGTTACGCAGCCAACAGCGCTACGACTTGCTGGCGCGGGCGCTCGAGACGCGCCTCGCTGGCGACATGCGAGCGGGCGATGCGGCTCGAGCTTTGGCGGATTTGGTCCTCCTGCACGCCGAAAGCTTGCGCGATTTGGCGAGTGTGCAAGATGATCTTGCGCTTCGCGCGCGAAGTCTGGAGTCCGCGCTGGAAGCTACGGTGGAGCCCGAAGACAGTGCCTGGGCTGCGCTCGGGCGTGTCTACGATTGCTTGGGAGATGCGGACCGCGCTCTCGGGGTGCTCGAGCGCCGTATTGCGACCGAGCCGAGCTCCGGGCCCACGGCGCAAGATGCGGAGCCTTATTACCGACTGGCCGAGGTACGGCTAGCGGATCCCGCGACTGGTGAGCAAGGCCTCCAGCTGATCGAGCGCGCGCTGGATATCGGTCCCGAATTCGAGCGCGCGCGGGCGATGGTGGCCTCGGCGAGCGGCCTGAATGCGCCCCGCGTAGGGGCCGTGCTGGAACGTATAGCCCGCGCGATGGGCGACGATCGGGCGCTGTTCGCGGCTCTTGCCAGTCAGGTCGCCGCGCCCGAGGGGGCATTCGAGAAGATCCGTGAGGCCGTAGCCCTGGCATGGCGTTTGAGCGACGCTGCGCTCGCCCAGCAAATGCTGAACCGCGCGCTGACGCTCGAAATGTCGGCTAGCGACGCCGCTTGGGTGCGGCTACAGCTCGCGGCGTTGTGCGAGGACGCAGGCCGACACGTACAGGCGCTCGAGTACCGCGCGCAAGCGGCAGAGCATCTGCCTGCCGCGGAAGCTCGCTCGCTCCGGCTAGCCCTAGCCCAGGAATACGCGCTGAGCCCCGAGCTGGTCGCGCTTGCGGTGAGCATCTACGAGCAAATGCTGGAGGCCGAGCCCGGCAACCGTGTGATCTGGGAGCCGCTGCTTGCACTGCTGCGTAGCCTGAACGATTCGACGCGAATGGTGGAGCTCATTTCCCGCGTCAGTCCCTCGCTCGAGGACAGCGCCGAACGCTCCGCCCTACGTGTAGAACAGGTAGATGCCCTCCTGCTCAAGCCGGGTCGAGTGGGAGAGGTGATCTTATTACTGCAAGACATCCTGGCCGACGATCCTTCGCAACGCGGAGTGGCTCGAAAGCTGTCCGAGTTACTCGAGCGCGAGGGTCGTTTGGAGGACCTGTCCGCCCTACTTCTGAGCGAAATCGATCGGGCCAAGGACAGCCGGGATGCGCCAACAGTCGCCGCGCTGTCCCTGCGATTGGCCGGCATTTGGGAAAGAAAGGGTCGAGCTAAACAAGCGCTCGAGCTATGTCACGCGGCGCTCGAATGGGAGCCGTCGCACTTGGAGCTGCTCGAGACCGCCCTACGCGCGGCGGAGGCAACTGGCGAAGCTCTGTCGATCTCGGATGCGCTCGAGGGTCTACTGCCCGTTGCACACGATGCCGCCGCATCCGCGCTTGCTCGCAGGCTGGTTGCGCTGCGTGAAGAGCTGGGAGACCCGGCGGGCGCGGAGCGAGCTTTGAGTCTCGGGTTCGAAGCCAATCCGCGTGACTCCTCGCTCCGTGATTTACTCGCGCTGCGGTTCAGCGAGCGCCGAGAGTATGATCGCGTTGCCGAGCTCCTGAGCCGTGCCCTGCGCGAGCAGCCCGACGAGCGGCGGCTCGTCGAGCGGTTAGTGGAAGCTCACCGCGCGGCAGAAAACCCGGAGGCTGCCCTGGGCTTGATCGAGGATCTATTGCGGGCTGAGCCGGAAAACGTCGACCTTCAACGCAAGCGCGCAACCGTACTCTGGGACTTGGGTCGCGACGCAGAAGTCGTCGAGGTGCTCGAGCATGCGTACGCCCGCGATCCATCCGTCGTCGGCGAGCTGAGCGAGGCGCTCGAGCGTGCGATCTTACGCGCCGAGCCCGCGGAGGAAGCGCGACTGACGCTGCGTTTGACCGAGGTCTTCGAACGTTCCGGAGACTTACCGGTGGCGAGCTCGAGGCTAGCCGTGTTCGTCCACGAGAACCCCGATAACCTCGACGCACAGCGGCGCTTGGCCTGGCTCGAGGCTCGAACCGGCAACGTGGAAGCAGCGATAGAGACGCTCGCGCGATTGGTCGATGTCGAGCAAGGCGATGCGCTGATCGAGAGTGCGCTCCGCTACAGCGAAGCCTGCGAGCTCGGCGGTCGGATTGGCGACGGCCGAGTCGCACTCGAAAGAGCGCTCAACCAAGATCGTCTTCACGTCGAGTTGCGCCGGCGGCTCGAGCGGACATATGAAGCGCTCGGAGCGCAGCGTCAGCTTGCGGATTTGTTGCACGAGGGGGCGAGCAATGAGCCAGATCCCGTGCTGCGGGTCGCCGCGTTGCTGCGAGTCGCCACGCTCTTGCTCGGGCCGGAGGGAGATCCGGCGGCCGCCGTGGCGGTGCTCGAGTCGGCGCGCGAAGATAATCCGGAAAGCGTCGAGGTCGTGTTGCTCTTGGCGCGCGCGTACGCCCTCGCCCAGTGCTCCGAAGAGGCACTCGCGTTGCTCAATGCGATTGCGGAGGCAAATCGTGGCCGCCGTACGAAGAGCATGGCCGGCATCTACGACACAATGGCGCAGATCCATATGACCGAGGGCTACCTCACTGACGCGCTGCTGGCGCTTAGTAAGGCTTTCGAGTTCGACCCCAAGAACGGCGAGCTGGCGATGCGGCTCGGCCAGCTGGCACTCGAGATGGACGAGGACGAGCAAGCCCAGCGCGTCTTTCGTTCGGTGTCGTTGATGAGATCATCGACGCCCGGAAGTAGTGATGGGGCCCCCGCCGAGGCCAAGGCCGATGCCAACTATTATTTGGCGGTCTTGGCCAGGAAGGCGGGCGACCCACGCAAGGCCAAGGTGCTCGTGAGCAAGGCGCTCGCGGAGAAATCGGACCACGTGCGCGCGCGCCAGCTGCAGGCGGAGCTCGCGTAGATCGCGCTTGACCGAAGGTCACGACTTTGCGTTAAGTTCCGCCCACGATGCAGCGAAAGAAGCGACTCACGAAACGCGAGCAAAAGGCGCTGACGCCCGGCGCGGCCGGCAATCAGCAGCCGGCGCATATTCACTGTATCGCGTGTGGGCGTCACCTGGATGCTCAAGAGTTCGCCTCGGTCCCGCCCACGGCCGAATATTTGCTCTGCGAGCATCAATCACGCTTTCCAGCGTGCTCCGACTGCGAGGTGCCCGCGCAGCGATTGATCGCCGACCATGATCGCACCGGCAAGCCCATCGCGCAGGCGGCCGCTTGGCACTGACGTCTTGAGCGGCGCGCGACCTGCTCACTTGCGGGCGACGCGCTCACCACGCTCGCCCTTGGCCCGGTTCCTCTTGAGCTTGGTATCACCGCGGTCGAGCCAGGCAAGCGCTCCGTGATAAAGCTCTGGCTTCCGATCTAGCGCGAGCTCGTGCCCCATGTCGCCGGGCGTGACAACGCGCGTGTTCACGCCCGCGCGCGCCAGCCAGTCTTCGACCTGATGCGTATTGTCGATCACGCCGTCGTGCTCGCCAGTGATCAGAAACACTCGACGCACACGTTCTTTAGCGGTCTGCAACGCCTCGAGGCCAGGGCCCCCCCAATATCGATCGCTGGCGGCCAAGATCAGCCAACGATTGAACACGTGCGGCTCACGCACGCCCACGTTCATGGCCGCGTACGCGCCCTCGCTGAACCCGATCAACGTGTTTCCGTACAATTGCACGCGGCGTCCGTACTTTTTTCGGAGAACCTGAATGGCTGCCATCGTCGCCGCGTGCGCAGATGGCCAATTGTTGTCCCAAGCGCGACCGTCGCCATACGGGGACGGGCCGCTCGGGCACACAAGCCAGCCCAAACGGCGCGCCACCGGTGCCCAGCGTTGACAGTCCTTCTCAGGGTGTCCGCCGCGGCCGTGTAAATAGACCAGGATCGGACGCATGCCGTGTCGGCCTGGTCCGCTCGGCTCGAAGTAATAGGCTGGCGCCACGCCCGGGGGATTGACGACATGCATACCGCCCGGCAGTAGGGTGTCGCTGCGATCGTCGTCGACTTTTACTTTGGGCTCGAGTGCCGGCGGCGACACGGCGATTGGACCGGCCTTGCCATCGTCGGGAAGAGTCGCGGGGCTATCGGCTGTATCGGGCGGGCTCTCCTCGCCCACCACCGCTTCCTTGCCGTCGGGGATGCGCAGCTTCATGCCGATTTTCAAGCGTGTGCGTCGTTGCATGCCGTTCGCTTCGCACAGGGCGGCGATCGTCACATTGTAACGGTCGGCGATTCGGCCCAGTGTTTGGCCGGCAGACACTACGTGGGTCTCGGCTGCCGCGGGCAAAGCGACCAACAGCCACCCCGCGCAGAGCATTCGACTCAGGAATCGCATGAAGACGGGACTATCACAGGTGACCGGCTAAACAGAAGGAAGTAGCCCGCCGGCTAGCCGGCCGCCCTCGCCATCAGCGCCATAATTCGACCCCGGTGGCGGACAGCCGGAGCTCAGCAGCGCTGCCGTCTGCGTTCTTGTTGGGGAACTCGCCGCCTTCGCTCTCCAAGTGAGCGACACGCTCGGGCGGCAGCGTGCTGACCGCGAGACTGCCGTGCACCTTCGCGCGAGCCCCAGCCGAGTCCGTAGGGACAAAAAAACCGTAATCCTTGAACGTGACCCGGCAGCCCGGAAGCTTTGGATCGTCGCCCTCCGCTAACTCCATCCAACAGCCACGTCGCGTGCAAGCGCGGCGCACGTAGCCTTCGACCGTGATTGCTCGCTCATGGAAGCGCTCCGGCGTAGCCAACACGTCAGCCAGCGAAAGTGCGGGTTCCAAGCCGAGCGGAGCTCCATACAGTTTCGGAGTAGTGGGCGCGGGCGCGAGCAGAGGAGCGCGTGCCGGCTGAGGTGTTGGATACACACGCTGCCTTTGGCACCCAGCGAGCGCGCTGAGAAGCACCCCGCAGATCACGCGGAACCAAGCACGAGTCATGATGGCTGCGTCGAACCGCTACTGATGGCTGGGCAACGAATAGCGAACCCCAAAAAAACCGGACGTATAACTGTCCACTGCGCCGCCGGCGATGGTCCTGGGTCCGGTCGATTTTAGCCCGTCGGGGATGGGATTGAAATCAAAGGCGTAGCGCGTGACATCGAGGCCGAAGATCACATCCACGCTAGACATGAGGCTATAGCCGGCGAAGATCCCGGCTTCGAGGTTCTGCGTTTTCACGTGACCGGGAAACCAATACCGCTCGAGCCCGCCCGTGTCGTTTACGAAGCGCGTGCCCACGTGCAATCCAACGCTGAACGCATCCAGGCGGAACCGGCCCTCCGCGCTCACGCGCAAAAACTTGTAATGCACGTCCGGTACGGTTGGCGCCAACTCGTCGCCCAACAAATTGAACACCTGCTGGCCGTACCCGGCAACGATGCCAATCTCGTGCACGCTCACGGGGATGCGCGCCTTGAGCCCAACGAAGAATTGGTTCGCCTGGGTCGTGAGCCGGTGCTCGCTCAGCTTCATCGTGGTCGCGTCCAGTGTATTGAACACCGACCTCGTGCCGAAATTGCGTTCGTACGACGCGGTAATACCAAAGTTGCTGATCAGCGCCCGCGAGCCGAATGCCAGCGGGTAAACCGTCCCGCCAACGAACAGGGCGGGGCCGAGTCCCAACTTGTAGGTTTGCGGCTCGGGATAGCCGCGGCCCGGAAACAGCTGAGCGGGGGTGTCGTGGTACTCGAAGTTGCGGTGTACGGCACGTAGACCGGCGTCGAGCTCGAGTGGGGTGTGCCCGTCGGGATAAGGCGGGGCGTCCGACGACGTTACCGCCGCGGGCCCGTCACCGGGCGGCGCCGGGGTGGGGCTTTCTTCTTGCTCCGTGGCAGGGGTGGCAGCGGAAGGTGTATCCGCTATCGGCGCAGCCGCGCCAGGCTTGGTCTGCGCGATTGCATCCGCGAGGCTCAGGCCCGCGGTGTCTTCGACATTCTTGTTTAATTTGGCGGGCGTATCGCCCTTGATCTCGATGTCTTGCACCAGCGCGCCGTCGGCGCCGTTGTGCACGCCGAGCACGAGGCTGCTCTTCTTGACGCTGCCGATAATGACGGCCGTTGCGCCGCCGCTGCTGCTGGCAAAGGTCTTATCCCCGGAGCCCGGCTTGACGGCGGTGGTCTCGCCCACGTCGTACCCGCCGTCCGCCTTCAGTGCCTTGATGAGCGCCTTGCGAGCCTCACCGCTCTTCGGGCCATCGAAGCCGCCGATCAAGATTTTTTTCTTCGCGCTGGTGCCGGCGGCCGTGTCTTTGCCTCCCTTGGCCGCCGCCGCGTCATTCACCACGAGCAATAAAGCGACGCCAAACAAGCCCACCCACACGCGCGCCGCGCCGTCACTTTTTCGCATCACGTACCACCGGTCCCCGCTGTGCCTACGCCCGGGGTGCCTGACGCCGCTGCCGCGCCGCCCGCGCCGCTCTTCGGTGCGCCCATCGCCGCCGCTTCTGCATTGACGAAGTTGTTGACGCAAGCTTTTTCAGCGGCGCTGACCGTGCCCCCGGGTGGCATCGACGTACCGCACGAACCTTGGCCGCCACTGACCTTGAGCAGGAGCCAGCTGGCCGCCGGGTTGGCCGTGTCGACCAGCTTGTCGCCCTTGGGACATTTCGCTTGGTCGACGCCGCCGAGGTGCTTGGAGCCGATGTTCACCAAGCGCGACGCGACGTCGTCCGTCTTGAGGTCAAACTCGCCACCAAACGTCGTGCCGGCGAAGTGACACACCGTGCACGAACCGCTGAACAGCTGGGTTAGGCACGTGGTGTCGACCGTGGTGCCGCCGCCTCCTGCGACCACTGGGCTGCCGCCCGCGCCCACGGGCGAGCCGCCGGCGAGACCAGGTTGGTCGAAGCGTTCCGGGTTTTCCAAGTCGGCCGGGCAACCCGTCAAGGTCAATAGGCCGAGCATGCCGAGGGCGCCGGCACACGTCAGCGCAAAGCGCTGCAGCGCGGGCCGCTCGCCGTCCGCTCGGCGCGCGCGCGGAATGTCGAGGAGGTCACTGATTGGCTCTTGGAGCGCTGATATCGAACCGGATTTGCTATTTTTCTGCACAAGGCCTCGGAGCTACACCACCACGGCTAGTCCAGTCCAGCCTGAAGCGTTGTCCGCTGAGTATGGCTGCAATCAGTGTCACGAGCCGGTGCCTTTGTGAGGGAATTTCAGGTCAGAAACTTTGAGCCGGGCGGTACGATGCTTCGTCCCACCCGTCGTGGCGAATGGGTCGAGGCCCCGACCGCATTTGCACCGAAACGACGCGTTCGAGGCCGACAATGAACGGGCTCCCCTCTAGCCGTACACAGCCACGTGATCGACTGCATTCGGCACTCTAACCCCAGCATGCCTAGCGGCGGCGCGGGCGGTCCGCTGGCCGCAATCTCGCCATGGCCTCCCGGCGTATCTCCTTGAGATCGAGCTTGCCGGACGCAAGGCGGGGCAGCACCTCGAATAGGCATACCGCTCGCGGTTGCTTGTATCGGGCTAGGCGTTGATCGAGCGCAGCGAACAGTGCGCGTTCGTCGAAGTCTTCCGGGTCTTCGGGCTCGAAGGCCGCCGCCAGGCGGGCGCCAAACTCGTTATCCGGGATCCCGAATACGGCGGCGGCTGACAGCCCACCGCACGCCAACAAGGCGTGCTCCACCTCCACCGGATCGATGTTTTCTCCGCCGCTTACTACTAGCTCGCTGGCGCGCCCAAGCACGAACAATCCTCGGCCTGGGTCGAGCTCGGCGCGGTCGCCCGTGCCGAAAAAGCCGTCTTCGTCGAACGGCGAAGACCCGCGGGCATAGCCGCTGAACAGGGTCGGGCCACGCACTTGCAGCAAGCCGCGAACGACGCGCAGCTCGACGCCGGGCAGTGGAAACCCGACGCCGACCACGCCCTTATTTACCGGCGCGGCGGCTCGCGCTGACAACGCGAGCGTGCTGACCTGCGAGCACGCCTCAGTGAGCCCATAGCTCGTGAGCACCGGTATGGCGCGCTCCCGCGCCTCACCAAAGAGCTGCTCGGAGCACGCTTGACCGCCGAGCAAGACCGCTCGCAGGGGGGCGCGCTGAGCGATATCCGGCGCCGCGCGGAGAAGGCGCGCGAGCACGGGCGGCACCAAGGACAGGAGGCTGATGCGCTCGCTCACGAGTAGCTCAGAGAGCTCGGGCACGGCATCGAGCAGACGGCCGGTACGAGGCTGAAACACCACGCAGCAACGTCGCGCGAAGAGGCTGCGGATGACGACAGACAGCCCTCCGACATGGGACAAAGGCAGACACAGCAGCGCTCGATCGGCGCTCTGCGGGGGCACGCGTTCGGCGTCTGCGCTCGCCAGCGCGGAGAAGGCACGGCGACTCAGCTGGGCGAGCTTCGGAGCGCCCGTCGAGCCCGATGTGGCCACGAGACAAAGCGTTCTCTCGGCCGGGATCTGGGAATGTAACCAGGGTGTTGTTACAGGCGGCGGAGACGGTGTGGCCTGGCTCGGATCGAGCGAGGTTCTGGCCCCAGCCAGCTCGAGCAGAGTCTGGCGCTCTGGCGCGGTGAGGCGCGGGTGAAGCGGCACCACTGGCACGCCCAACGCAAACAGCGCGTACAAAGTTTCGAACATCGCCAAGCTAGCGTCTGCGATCAGGCCCACTGGCGTTTCGCCCACGACGCCGAGAACGGTCAGCTCGTCGCAGCGCGCGTGGACGCGTTCAGCGAGCGCGCGGAAGCTCAAACGCTGCCCTTCGCAGACCAGTGCCTCCGCTCGCGGGGAGTCTTCTGCCGCGTCGAAAACGGAAAGCGTCACGGTTCGACACTCCAATCGCCGAAGCCGGGCGCCAACCACGGGGCGACGTGCGCTTCGGAAAAACAAGGCAGCTCCTCCAGACGCGCGCCTTGCAGATCGAGCCCGTGTGCAAGCCGTTCGCTGCCGATGCTGAGCGCGAGGGCCGCGCTCAGCGCAAGGCCGTGCGGACCTTCGAAAGCGTGCGAGATGACGACTTCCGCGCCGATTCGTGACGCCAGCCGCGCCCAGCGCTGGCAGGCCGAAATGCCGCCCAGGAGCGTGGGTTTCAAGACCAGTGCTCGCGCGCCACGCAGTCGGGGCTCGACACTCCGTGGGTCGTGCGGCGAGAGCTCGTACAACGACTCATCGAACGCGAGGGGCACGCCGAAGCTCGTCGGAGAAAGCGCGTCGAGTGCGCACGGCTCCTCCACGAATTCGAGGCCGACAGTCGCGAAGCGCGGCAGGCACGCGCGCGCTTCGGCGACGCTGAAGCCCTGGTTTGCGTCCAGGCGCAGCTTGGCATCGACGCCGAGCTCGGCTCGCAATTGCTGAGCCGCGCTGAGCTCACGCTCCAGCGCGCCGGGCCGCGCGACCTTGAGCTTGAAGGTACGTAAGCCACGCGCGTACGCCAAGCGCGCGTCGTCGATAGCTTCATCAGCATCGCCCATCAGCAGCGCGGCAACCGCGCGGGGCTGTGGCGTGTCGCAACCGCCCGCCAGTAATGCCCACGCTGGCTTTCCCGCGGCGCGCGACCAAAGATCGAGCAAAGCTGCCTCGAGTGCGCTGCGCGCTGCCGGCGTCCGCTCGGGCAGGAGCGCGCTGGCGCGCGCGAGCGCAGAGACGAGCGACTGGCCGACGGAGGGCGCGGCGGGCAAGCGCGTTGAGTCGAGCGCCGCGAGGGCGCTCTGGCACTCTGCCAAGGAATCGGGGCTGTAGCCGGGCAGTGGTGATGCTTCGCCTCGACCGCGCACGCCGTGCTCATCCTGGAGGCTGATGATGCACGCCGCGCGCGCCGACCAGCCGAGGCGTGCGCCGCGCACCGGGCGACTCAACGTTCGCTCTGTGGTCAGCAGAGAAAGCGCCAGGCTCACGACGTCCCGAATAGCCCGAAGCGGACAAGGACGTTACGTCCGGCGAGGCCAAGCGCGAATAACAGGCCAAAAATGAGCAGCAGCTTGGCGGTCGCCGCGAGTAAGGCGTTCAACGCGCGGCCGTCGCTTGCGGTCACTGCGCGCTCGATTTTTAGTGCCAAGGGTAGGGATACGAACGGCAGCAGCACTTCCGGACTGGCGACACGCTGCACGAGTAGCCAAACCGGCACCAAGTAACTCACCAGCAGCAATGCTCGATACTGGTTGATCGCGAAAGTGCGCCCAAAGCGTACGGCGAGGGTGCGCTTGCCGGCGTTCAGATCCGTGACGCGGTCGCGCAGGTTGTTTACCACCAAAATTGCCGTGGCGAGCGCACCGACCGGCACCGCACAGGGCCACGCCAGTTCGGGTACGCGCCCGATCTCGACGTAGACGGTGCCGCACACGGCCACCAATCCAAAAAATAGGAAGACGAAAATATCCCCGAGCCCGTGGTAGCCGAGCGGATAGGGGCCGCCAGTGTACGCAATCGCCGAGGCGATTGATGCGAGTCCGATCAGTAGGATCACGGGGCCCGCCACGCTCGTCAGATACAACCCGAGAGCCAACGCCATACCAAAGACCACCCCCATACCAACTCGCATATTCATCGGGCTGAGCAGCCCTGCCTGCACCGCGCGCGTGGGTCCGAGGCGTTCGGCGGTGTCTGCGCCGTTCTCGTAATCGAACACGTCATTGGCGAAGTTTGCGCCGATCTGCAAGAACAGCGCGCCGAAGAGGGCGGCGCCGGCCGGTCCCCAGCGCACTTCACCACGCGCCGCAGCGCAGGCCGTGCCAACGATCACGGGCACGGCCGCCGCGCTCAGTGTCTTCGGTCGGCTGGCGAGCAGCCATGCCCCGAGCGACCCCGGCCGGATGCTCACGCCGGCCGACGGCGAGCTTGGCGACGACGCGCTAACACTCATGACGGCTCTCGCTCAAGGCAGGCGTTTGAACTGTTTGAAGTTCGGTTTACGCTTCTCCAAAAACGCGGTTTTCCCCTCTTGGCCTTCCTCCGTCATGTAGTAGAGCAACGTCGCGTTCCCGGCGAGCTCCTGCAGGCCCGCCTGACCGTCGCAGTCCGCGTTCAATGCGGATTTGAGGCATCGAAGCGCGAGCGGGCTGTGCTGCAAGATCTCTCGGCACCAAGCCACGGTCTCGCGCTCGAGCTGCTCATACGGCACGACTCTGTTCACCAAGCCCATGTCGAGCGCCTGCTGCGCGTCGTACTGACGGCACAAGAACCAGATTTCCCGCGCCTTCTTTTGACCCACCACGCGCGCCAGATACGACGAGCCATAGCCGCCATCGAAGCTGCCCACTTTAGGCCCCGTTTGCCCGAAGCGCGCGTTGTCTGCGGCAATCGTGAGATCGCACACCAAATGCAAGATGTGACCGCCTCCGATCGCGTAACCCGCGACCATGGCGATCACGGGCTTCGGAAGGGTGCGGATTTGGCGCTGCAAATCGAGCACGTTCAGGCGCGCGATGCCGTCCTTGCCGACGTAGCCGCCGTGCCCGCGCACCTTTTGATCACCGCCCGAGCAGAACGCATCCTTTCCGGCGCCAGTGAGGATGATGACACCGATGTCGCTGTCATCGCGCGCATCCGCAAAGGCGTGCTCGAGCTCCTGGATCGTCTGCGGCCGGAATGCGTTTCGCACCTCCGGCCGATTGATGGTGAGCTTTGCAATGCCGTCGTTGGTCTTTTCGTAAAGGATGTCTTCGAAGCCGTCGCTCTTGAACCATTCGATGTCGGTCATTTGAGATTTCCTCGTCGGATCGCCGCGCTAACGAGCTCGGGCCGCTCGAGCAACAGGTCGTGCCCCGCGCCTTCTACGATCGTGAGCTCGGCGTGTGGCAAGCGATCGGCCATTTGCCGGGCAAGGGCGCTGAATTTTTCGTCCAGCGCACCCGCCAACAAGCTGACCGGCATGCGGAGCTCGGTTAGCTGCGGCGCGTAGTCTGGCATCTGCCCGAGGCCCGTGGTGCGGAGTGAGCGGGCAAGCCCTTCGGCGGTATGGCTCAGCCGCTCGCTTTGGCGTCTTTGTCGCACCGCATGAGGTAGCTGGATTTGAGTCGCCCAGAGCGGTTGAGCCTGCCACGCGTCGACGAACGCGACCAGCCCACGCGTGAGTAACACGTCGCACCAGGCTTGATCGGCGTCGCAGCGCCGAGCCCGCTCGCCGGCGCCTAGGCCGGGATGACAACTGATGAGCGTGAGTTGGCTCACGCGTTCGGGTTTCTTCAAGGCGATGGCGAGCGCAAGGCGCGCGCCCAGCGAGTAACCGATCACGTGCGCGCCCGTTTCCGGCGCGAGCGCCGCCAAGCGGTCGACCTCGTCGTCGAAGCTTCGCACTTCGGGGCCCGCGTCGCAGCCCGCATGACCGAGGAGCGCGGGCACCACCCTAGCCTCGCGCTGGTCCAAAAAGTCCCAGCTGCGCGGACTGCCGGTGAAGCCGTGCAGTGCCAGGAGCGCCATCACGCGCTCGCTCCTTGCGCTTGCTCCAAGCTCCTGCGCACGCGCTGTTCCGCTTCGCGCGCACTCGAGCCTTCGACAATGACGTGCACGATGGTGACCACGGGCTCGCTCGTGGCTCGTTGCATGGCGCCGGCAATTTGAGGCTCGTGGGTGACACGTACATATCGATATCCGAATAGCGCCGCTGCTTGCGCCAGATCAACGTCCGGTGGCGTGAGCCAAAAGCGAGCGCTCCCACCGTCCGTCTGTAGTTGATTGAACACGGGCAGGCGCTCGAAAATGCGGCCGCCGCCGTTGTCTATGACCACGATCGTGAATGGGCCCCGATGGGCGCGCGCCGCGGCCAAGCCGCCCAGATCATGCATGAAGCTCACGTCGCCAATCAGCAGCACGGTCGGCTCTGGGTCGATGCTCGCAGCCCCGGCCGCGCCCGATATCAGACCGTCGATGCCGTTCGCACCGCGCTGCGACAAAACCCGAAGGCGGCGGGGGGAGCCCGGCACGTAAGCATCCACCTCACGAATTGGCAGGCTATTGCCGAGCATGAGCACGCTTGACGAGGGCACATGATTTATCACCGCTCGCACCGCGCCCGCCTCGCCGAGGCGGGCGCTAGGCCGAGAGAGCTCGCGCTCCACGGCACGCCAGGCGCCGGCGTTGGCGGTTGCCCACGCGCCCGCAAACGCCGCGCGGCCTTGCCCATCGTCTACGCCACTCGCCTCCAGAAGCGACACCGTGGCGTCGGCTGCCTGCGCGCTCCCGGAGCTCACGAGCTCCGTGGCCAGACCATGCGGATCGGGAAAGCCATGGGGCGAGACCACGAAGCGCTGGCCCTCGAAGCTCGAGCTCAGCAGCCGCTCGTAGGCGCCGGACGTCGGCGTCGCGCCGAAGCTCAGGATGAGATCGGGCGCGAGCTCGCGTGCCAGGTGAGCAGAGCCCAAGAGCCACTCGAAGGCATCGACCGAGCAGACGCCCGGAGCACTCTCCGCGCCCCAACGCAGTTGGCTCGTGGCCTCACAAAGCAAAGGAAACCCCGTGACCGCGGCCAAACGCGTGAGCGGTAGCATCGCCTCCTCAGGGCGCTGCGGGCCGACCATGATCAAGCCGCGCGCGGTACGCGCGCAAGCCCGAGCCAGGCGCGTCACATCACCTTCTAGGGCTGCACCCGCGCTCAGGGTCGGGCCTCGTGTCAATAAGTGATCAACGCTGTCCCGCAGCGCCAGCGCTCCTGCGTCCTCGGTTACTACGGGCTCGAGCGGTTTACGCGCGCGAGCGTTGAGGTGCACCGGACCGGGCTCTGGAAAACGAGCGACGTGCGTCGCGTGCGCCACGCTCCTGACCAAACCCAAAAGCGCGCTCGGCGCCGCGTCCGGGCTGCCCAGCTCGAAGAAGGCACGCGCATAGCCACCAAACAACTTGAGCTGATCGATGGTTTGTGGGGCGGAAGCGTGCTGCAGCTCGAAGGGCCGATCGGCGGTCAAGATCAAAAGCGGCACGCGCGCTTCGGACGCCTCGATCAGCGCAGGGTAATAGTGCGCCGCGGCCGTACCAGAGGTGCATACGAGCAGGCTCGGCCGCCCGCTGAGGCGCGCTTGGCCGAGCGCGAAGAAAGCCGCCACGCGCTCATCCGCCACTGAGTGACATCGAAACGCGGGCTCGCGTAAGGCGGCCCAGGCGAACGGCGTAGAGCGCGAGCCCGGGCTCAGCACGACGTTCTCGACGCCAGCGCGCGCCAGGCTGCCGAGCAACAAGCGCGACCACTCGGTCAGCAGTGCGGCGCTCACTCGCTGACTCCGAGCGCTCCGAGCAACGCGGCGAGCTTCCAGCGCGTCTCGGCAAACTCGCTCGGAGCATTCGAATCCTGAACGACGCCGGCGCCCGCGTACAGCTCGGCTCGAGACCCGCGGATCAGGCCCGAGCGCAGCGCCACGACGAAGCGCCCGTCGCCCGCAGCGTCGAACCAACCGATGGGACCGCTGTACCATCCGCGTTCGTCTGGCTCGTGACCAAGGATGAAGTCGATCGCGGCGCGGGTCGGCACGCCGGCCACGGCGGGCGTCGGATGAAGCCGAGCGACCAGCTCTAGAACGTGGCTCGCCTCCCGCAGCGTGCCCGAAATGGGGGTACGCAAGTGAAGCACCGTGCGCAGCCGGTGAACCTCGCGGCGCGGCCCTGGCGATAGCTCGCGCGTTAGTGGTCGCAGCACGCGCAAGATCTCGTTCACCACGAACTCGTGCTCGCGAATGTCCTTATCGCTGTTCAGCAAGCGAGTGGCGGCGCTCGCGCTGTCTGCGCTAATCGAGCCCGCAACTGCCTCCGTGCTCACTTCGAGGCCGCGCTTTTTGACCAGTTGCTCGGGAGTTGCACCCAAAAAAGTGGCCGCTCCGAACCGAAAAGCGAAGCGCGTGCTCTCTGGGGCATCGATGCGCAACCGGTCTTGCACGGCAAACGCCCCGGGAGCCCGGTCGAGCTGTAAGCTCAGACGCCGCGCCGCGACGATCTTACGGACCTTGCCTCGGGCGATTTCGCGTTGAATCGCGAGCACGAGCTCGCCCCAGGCCTCGGCAGAGCGCTCCTCACGTGCGACTTCACGCGCGGGCTCGAGCGCCGCGGCGGGGTGGAAAAGCGCCGACAGCGCGCGCTGCACCTTGCTCTCGAGCTCGGTGCGAGGCTCGGCTCCAGCCCCAGCGCCGCCGTACAGAATCAAGCGCAGCCAAGCCTGCTCGCGATTCTTCAGGTACGTCAGCTTCGGCAACATGAAGCGCGCGTCTCCGAAATCCTGCCAAAGCGTGCTTGCCGCCTGGCCCGGTTGGAAGGCAAACCCGCCAAAAAAGCGGGGCGCGGGCAGCCCAACCGCAGACGAGCTCGCGTCTAGCTGCGCCCACGCGTCGCGCGCCTGGCTCTGAATGCTTTGAAAGCGCTCGAGCCCGCGCGCGCTGAGCGTGATCGCGGCCCCCAGGCCGCACGCTTCATCCTCACCCGGCGGCGCCCAAAGCAGCGCATCGCCCGCATTTTGCGCGGCCAGTAGCCTCTCGCTGGGCACGGGCGGCACCGGCCAGTGGAGGGTCACGACCGGCGAGCGACTGCTGATATGCGCCAAGTCATGTGAGATGCGCTGCATCAACTCGGCCGTATCGAAATTGCTCTCGGATAGGCGGCTGGCCGTCGAGAGCTCGAGCTGGGCCGTCATGCTTGCGCCTGCGGCTCCGCTACGTACAGATGGCACACGCCGAACGTCAGGGCTTCTACTGCTATTACGTCGAGCCCAGAGCTTTGCATCAATGCGGCGAACGCCTCTGCCGGCGGAAACGCGGCGATCGATCGCTGCAGGTACTGGTACTCCTTGTCACCCGAGAGCAGAGCGCCGACGTACGGCACCACCGAGTGAACGTGAAACCGCGCCAGAGCTCCCAAGAACCCGCCACGCGGCTCGGATAGCTCGAGGATCGCAATTCGGCCTCCCGGGCGCGTCACTCGCGCCATCTCGCGAAGCGCCTGCCCGCGGTCAGGGACGTTGCGAATGCCGAATGCAATGCACACCGCGTCGAACGATTGGTCCCCGAAGGGCAGCGCCTGGGCGTCTCCCTGCACAAGCTCGACGCGGCTCGTCAGCGCGGCTCGCTGCACTTTCGAGCGGCCCACGTCCAGCATTTTTCCAGATGGGTCGAGGCCCACGACGTTCACCGAAGGCTCACTTCGCGCAACCTGGATCGCGAGGTCAGCCGTACCCGTGGCGAGGTCCAATACCCGGTGGGAATTGGCCAAGCCGAGCGCGCGCACCGTTTTTCGTCGCCAGCTCTGGTCGATGCCGAGCGAGATGACACGGTTCACCAAGTCGTAGCGAGCGGCAATGCCGTCGAACATCGCACCCGAACCTTCACGGGCGACCAGGGTGGTTACCGGTTCGCTCATGTATCTCCGTAAACCTTCAGAAAAGGGGTCGGGTCGACCATTTTCCCCGCCACCAATGCGGTGAGGAGCGTCTCGCCGAGGCGGGCCAGGCGCTGCAGCTCGTGCACTCGATCACGCTTGAAATCGCGCAGAGTGGCCATCTCGTTGGCTCGCGGCAACGCGGAATCTGCGTTGCTCAGCGCCTCGCCGAATTGGCGCACGAGCTCGAGCTCACGCTCACGGAGCACCCGCTGCACGAGCTTGCCGATGCTGGTCTCGGCTTCGTAGAAGTCGCGACGCTCGCCGGGCCTCCAGCTCTTCTTGACCGCACCCCATTTCAGCAGCTCGTTCAGGGTCATGCTGACCGCGCCCGCGCTCATCTTCAGCTGTTCGCCAAGCTCTGCCGCCCCGAGGGCGGCTGGCGAGAGGTAAAGCAAGGTCCAGATCCTGCCCATGGGGCGCTTGAAGCCCCAGAACTCCATCAGCCGACCGATGGTGTCAGCCACTTCGAGCTCGGCTTGGGTCACGGGTTCCGCGCTTCCCGACATCAGCTGATTCTTTGAGGTTTCAAAACTTCTTGAAACTTTAGGCTCCGCGACCGGCACGGTCAAGGGTGGGCTAATACATAACGACCGCGACGGACGAAGGCCCGCTGGTCAAAGCTTGGGCTCAGAGCTCGCCGGGCTCAGTCCGCGATGTCATCCCCCGACACCGAATAGGCGGTCGCTGGGTGTTCGGCGCGGCGATCCCGGCTCGCCGTAGACACGGGTGACCCGGACTCTCGGTGGGTCGCGGACACGTACGTGGCCGGCACCTCTAGCGCTCGCAGGCTTATCGACCCAATTGCCGTCGCCTTGCTTTGCGACCCGGCGGGCTCCGCGTCGCGGTGGCCCGAGACGGTTTCGCCCGAAGGCGACGCCGTGCCGGGCCGCGTCAAGCTACGGTCGGGCGCGGGCGTGGCGTAGCGCGGAACGGTCACCGGTGCGGAAGTGGTCTCGCTGGCCGCGAGCTCCCTCCAGGCCGCGTCACGCTCACGTTCGCAGCACGTCGCGTACTCGCGCGCTTGATCGCGCTGTGCCGTCAGCTCCTCGATCTGACGTTGATGGGTCTGCTCGAACGGTCGACCCAGACCGGCCGCGACCGCGCATCGCAGGTCGGCGACCTGACACTCGTGGTCGGTCAAAATTGCGACCAAGAAAAGATCATGCTGCTCGATTAAAAATTGTCGTTCGCGCCCGCCCTCATGCCGCACCACTTCCAGCAGTCGCTCGAGCTGGTTCACCCTAAAACCCAGCGACTGCGCTTCTTCGCTGCGGCGCGAGAGATCCGTGCGCATCTGCTCCAGCTCATGCGCAAGCGTCGCATTGGCATCGCGCGCGGTCTGCGCGCCCGTCGCCAAGTGCTCCAAGCCACGGATTAGCAGCCCAAGGTTTGCTTCGGTATGCGTCGCGCTGACCAGGGCCAATTCCAAACGCTCCATGCCGCCCACCAACGGGCGCTCTTCGCGCGCGCGCGAAGTTGGAATACCACTCTCGAGTTGCGTGTTCAGGCTCACGCGCAGGCCGGTGTAGTCCCACGCTTGCTCCAGCCCATCGCCTCGCGCAAGCTCGTCAGACGTCGATTCTGCGTTCTCGAGTGCCATTCGGGCCAGGTTTCGGTCAACGTCGGTCCGGCCGCAAGGATTCTTTCACGCACGCGACGCCTGCGGGGCGGGCGGGGACGCGCTAGAACTAAAGACCATGACTCGGACATCACTCCTTGGCTCATTCCGGCTTCGTGCACCGCTTCCGGCGCTGCTGCTCTCGCTTTCACTGTGCAGCGTGGTGGGAGTGATGGTGGGCTCCGGGGCCGCTCACGCGGGCGAGGGGACGTCGGCCCCTGTCGCCTCCGTGTCGCCCGAAAATGACTTTGCAGACGATATCCAAGGTAACGTGCCGGGTGCCAGCGCCATCGAAGGTCGACTCATGGCGCCCTGCTGTTGGACGCAGACAATCGACATCCACGACTCCGAGATTGCCCTCAGTATGCGCCACGAGGTTCGTCGCCGTTTGCGCAATGGCGAATCGGCGGACGCCATTCAGGCCTCCTTCGTCGAGCGTTACGGGGCGAAAATTCTGGCGGTTCAGCCCGACAGCCAGCTCAAGAACGTGTTCATCGGTCTGTCGGTAGTGATGGGCGGCGCCGGCATCGCGGCAGCGCTGATGCTCGGTCGCTGGCGCAAACAAACCGAACACGCCCGTGGCGAGAGCAAGCGCTCCGAGCCGCGGGACGAATGGGACGATAAACTCGACGCCGAGCTTCACGAGCTCGATGGCTGACGAACGTGGCGGGCTCGCGGGCGCGGTTCAACCGCGCGCGGGTTTTCGGGCGGCGGCGGTTGCCACCGGCTTTTTGCCCAACTTCACTGGTCCGTTGCTGGAAGAGGCGCGCGCGGCCGGCTTTTTGCGGGACGCGCTTTCCGACGGGGCCGGTTTGTCGACATTACGGAACATCTGCAGCGAGGCCTCGGCGGCTTTGCGAGCGCGGTCGGTCTCGCCGCGCATTTCCATCAAGAAGCGGCTTGGGATTTGGGCGCGCGGTTTGCCCCACTTCATGCGCTCCTTGCAAAACGTCAAGGTCAGTGAGTCTTGGGCGCGCGTCACACCGACATACGCCAGGCGCCGCTCCTCGTCGATGCTTTTGCCGTCGACCACCGAGCGCTGATGAGGCAGGAGCCCCTCCTCCATGCCCACCATGTACACGTGGGGGAACTCCAATCCCTTCGCGCTGTGCAAGGTCATCAGGGTGACCGCGTGTCGTTCTCGCTTGTCATCGTCTTTTTGGTCTTCGCGGCCGGAGAGGGCAGCTTCTTCTAAGAAGCCCTGAAGCGTCGCGTGCTCGCTGCGTTGCTCGTAAAGCGCAATCGAATTCAGAAATTCCTGAATCGAGGCGAGACGCGCCTCGATGTCACCGGGGGCTTTGTACACGCGGTCTAGCTCGGCTCGGTAATCAACCGTTTGCAGCAGCCCTTGTGCGAATTCGAACAAGGGAAGCGCGCCGAGCTCCGCGCGAAACTTCTCGACCAACTTTCGAAAGCCCTCCACGCGTTCGCTGGCCACGTGGGGGATATCACCGCTCGCGGATGCCTCGGGCAAAATTTGCCACAGCGGTACGCCACGCTGCACCGCGACTCGCATCAAAATTTCCACCGTTCCCGCGCCAATTCCGCGCGCGGGGGTGTTGATGATGCGCAAGAGCGAGACCTCGTCGGAGGGGTTGGCGATGACTCGCAGGTAAGCCAGAACATCGCGCACTTCCTTGCGGTCGTAGAAAGACATGCCGCCGACCAGCACGTACGGAACGCGAGCACGCCGCAGCTCTAGCTCGAAGGCCCGCGGCTGTTCATTGGTTCGAAATAAGATCGCGACGTCGCTCGGCCGCCATCGCACCGATTCGTCCACGCCCTCCATGCGCTGCCGGATTTCGGCGATCACCGCTTCGGCTTCTAGAGTTTCGTTCTCCATTCGCAGCATGCGTGGCGGCAGGCCGCCCTCGCGGAAAGGCCGCAATATCTTTTGGTGTCGCGAGCCGTTGTGGGCGATGAGCGTGTTGGCCGCCTCCAAAATCGGCGATTTGGAGCGATAATTGTCCTCCAAACGCACGATTTTGGCGTCGGGCCAGTCTTTTTGAAAATTCAAAATGTGCGACACGTCCGCCCCGCGCCAGCCGTAGATCGACTGATCGTCATCGCCCACCACGCACAGGTTCCGATGGCGGTGTGCGAGCGCTTTTACGATTCGATACTGCGGGCCATTCGTGTCCTGGTACTCGTCGATCAGCAAATGATCGAACCGCGTGGCCTCGGCGAAGCGCGCTTCGGGGTGCTTGTCGAAGAGCTCCTCGGTCGACAACAGCAAGTCGTCGAAGTCCATCGAGCCGCAAGCGCGGAGCTGGGTTTGATAACGGGCGTAGGCGGCCGCCGCCAGCCCTTCGCGGTCGCCGTTGGCGACGCGTTCCGCCTCGCTCGGTCGAATGCCTTGGCTCTTCCAACCGCTGATGATGTGCAGCAGGTCCCCGGGACGCAATGTGTCGGCGCTGACTCGAATATCGCGCAGGGCGCCGCGAGCGAGCGTTTCTTGATCACTCCGATCATAAATCGCAAACTCTTTGGGGTAGCCTAGACGCTCGGCGTGGCGGCGCAGAACTCGCACACAGAGCGCGTGAAATGTGGATATTTCTGGCGGTTTGACCCCTTTTGGACGCTTGCCGAGCAAGTGGAGCGCGCGCTCGCGCATCTCCCGCGCGGCCTTGTTGGTGAAAGTTACGGCTAAAATCCGCTCCTGTACCGTGCCGCGGCGAATCAGCTCGGCGATACGGTAAGTGATGACCCGGGTCTTGCCCGTGCCGGCGCCAGCCAGCACCAAGAGGGGGCCCTGAAGGGTCATCACCGCGCTGTGCTGCGCTGGGTTCAGATCAGGACGAGTCACGCCCCTTCACATAAGAGCGCTTTGGCTGCCGGATCAAGCTTGACTACAGTGAAAAACCAGGCCTTGGAAGGGATGTGAAGCTGCACTGCGAAACTTCGGGCAAAGCCGGCGCGCCGCGGGTCGTGCTTTGCCACGGCTTTGGCGGCAGCGCTCGCAACTGGCGCATGCAGGCGCGGGTTCTGCGCGACGACTTCCAAGTAACGTTGTTCGATCTTCGAGGTCATTCGCGCAGCGCGGCTCCGGACGCACCGGAAGGTTATGTGCTGGAAGCCCTGCTGGCCGATCTGGATGAGCTCGTGTCGGTCGACTCGCGGCCCGTAATTTTAGGCGGGCTCAGCTTGGGTGCGAAACTGTCGCTCGATTACGCGCTCCTGCAACCGGCCCGCGTGCAAGCGCTGCTGCTCGCTTCCTATCCGAGCTCCGGGGAAGAGCCGAAACGCAAAGCCTGGGCCCTCGGTTTCGCCGACGCGATCGAGTCCCGCGGGCTGGACGAAGCCGGGGCCGAATTCGTCTGGGGTGAGCGCTCTCGCTTCGACCCAAAAGGCGCAGCCCTGATTCGGCAGGGCTTGATGGAGCACTCACCCTACGCGCTAGCTCAGATTCAGCGCGTCCTCTTGTCCAGATCGCTGTCGCCGCGCTCCATGACGGCGCGCCTGAGAGAGTTGACGATTCCAACCTGTTTGATCGCTGGCTCAGACGATCCAGAGAGCCTGAAGCCGTGCCAGGAGCTGGCCGAGCTGCTCCCGAACGCCGAGCTGCACGTGCTGGAAGGAGCGGGCCACGTCGTGAATCTGACCAAGCCGGGCGAGTTCAATCAGATCCTCGTCGCGTTCGCGGCGCCTTTTCGAAGCACGGCCACCTGAGGGCCCAGTCCATCAATGTGAAGCGATCGCCGCAAAGATCTGGGCAGCGTACACGATGAGCCCGATGATCGACATCACGAGCCCCAACGCAAAGCCACTAATCGTGATGATTTTGCCCCATTTGAGCTTATTTTCCGCGTCTTCGAGATTGCCCTGATCGGCGGCCTGCATCGCCAGGAAGCAAAACACGGCGCCGATGATGCTGAAGCCGCACGCACAAAAGAAGAAGCTTGCCGCCGAGACGATCAGCCAGGTTTGGGCGCGCTTCTTCACCTCTGGCACTGGCGGGGGCCCGCCTGCCGGGCCGTAGGGCGAGCCCGGCGTGTACGGGGGCAACGGCGCGCCGTAAGGAGCTCCCGGCGGGCCGTAACCACCAGGAGCCCCCGGTGGCGAACCATAGCCGCCGGGTCCTTGCCCTCCGGGAGGCCCATAGCCGCCGGGCCCTTGCCCTCCGGGAGGCCCATACCCGCCGGGTCCTTGCCCTCCGGGAGGCCCATAGCCGCCGGGCCCTTGCCCTCCGGGAGGCCCATACCCGCCGGGAGGGTAGCCGCCGCCTTGTGCGTGGCGTCGGTCCTGTGCGCTTGTCATCGTTGCTCCCTCGGAATGGTGACGCGCTTGCGTCAGCGAGCGACAGTAGGACAAAGTCTCGTGCCGCTCCAAAGTATTTGTCGCTCGCAACTAATCCTATTTTTCAGCCTCGGATTGGCGGCCTGCAGCCGGCGAGACCCGGCCCCCGATCCTGATCCGCGCGAGGGCTACGCGCGCGGCGACCGCGTGGTCGTCGAGCAGACGGCGGCTCAATTCTTCGAGGGCCGGGTGCTCGCGGTTACGGCGGGTCACTTGCGGGTCCAGGCGGCGGGGGCCAACGAGTCGTCGAACGTCGTGGCCAGCGACGTGTACCGCTTGCCGCCGGAGCCGCACGAGCTGCAAGCGCGATCGCTCGCCATCTGTGGACAAGCCGACGTTTGGCTGCCCTGCCGAGTGCAAAACGTGACGGAAAGTCGGGTTAGAGCGAGCTCGGCTGCGGGCGTGCAATTCGAGTTGCCCCGCGAGCGAGTGCTCACTCCGTCTGCGTTGACCGAGCTCAATTTGAGGCGCTTCTTCGAACGTAACGAGGCGGAGCTTTCGTTCACGCGCAGCGCCGAGCGTGCAGGCGACCCGCACCCAGAGCCCGGCTGGCACCCCAGAGCGCACGAGCGAGTGCTCGTCAAGCTGGGTGGCGAATGGTTCACAGGCAGCGTGCATGAGCTGGATGACGACGCCGCGATAGTCATTTTGAGCTCGGGACGCAGCGTGAGCGCGCCCTTCTCGACTCTTGCCGCGGAGCCACCATCGAGCTTGGTGAGCGAGCTTCGGCGTGGGGACTTCGTGCTGCTTCGTCCGGAATCGCCCTCACAGCCCTGGCCCCGTTGGCAAATCCGAGCGGTCAACGACAAGGAGATCAAGCTGAGCGCGGCCGATGGTTCGCTGCGTTCGGCGTCGGTGCGTGACGTGCTCCTGCTGAAGCCGTAGTGCGGGATCAATGCGCGGGCGTAGACATGTGCGTGGTCGACAGCGCCTCGCTGTGGCCGGCCGCGACACGTAGCTCGACGCGTGCGTGCACAGTGCCGCCCGATTGTGCGTCCACGGCGCACACGCGCGCGCTCGTCGCGTGCGTACCGCGAGACCAGGCGAGCTCGGTACCGGACTGGCTGTCGATGAAACGCACCTCTGCGCCCGTGCTTCCGGGGCCAAGGGCCAGGGTGTAGTCCACGCATCGGCCGAGCGGGACCAAAACGTCCTCGCTGTCGAGGCGCTCAGGGCTCAGGCTGTGATGTCCGATCTTGCCGGCTTGCGCGCCATTTCGGATCAAGCCGTGCTCGAGCATGTGGTGTAGGAGGCGACTCGCGGCCAACGGTGAGGCGGTCAAACTGGCAGGCGCTTCAGGCTCGACGCGTAGCTCGATACTGTACGCGCCTGGCCGAGCTAGGCTTTCGGTGTCGAGCCGGGCCGTACCCCCGCCCGAACAGGCGAACAGCACCGGCGCCGCGCCCGCGCTCTCGGCGATCAACGAATCATCCGCACTCCACAGGCGCGCGGACATGTCGCGTACCGGCGCACCTGCCAGAACGTCGAGCCGCGCGCAGCCGTTCGGCAACGCGACGGTCGCGCTATCGAGCCGGCCTGGCTGTAGCACGCCCGTCTTCAGAATTTTTGCTTTTGCGTAGCCGAGGCCCTGCAGGCGTGCGGCGGTCTTGGCGCGCGCGTCGTCGAGCGTACCCGACTCGAACAGCTCCACACGCCAGGCGTCATCGATGTCGCTCGCCGTCCCCGGCTCACTTTGCGATAGCACCAGCACGGCCACGCCGCGGCCGCCTTGCGGACGCAGCTCGAGGCTGACCGAGCTAGTGATCGGCGAGCACACCACCAGCGAGCGGTCACGGCCGAGGGCGGCGGCACGGCCTAGGATCTGACCGTTGTCATCGAGCGCGGACAGCTCGATATGAGACAGCTCTTCGCTCGCCAAGACGAGCGCGTGCAAGCAGCGGTTCTGCTCTACGGTGGCGCTCAAGCGGGTGGGAATGCGCGCATCGAGAGGCACGGCAACGCGCCGCACGTCGGACCATTTGCCGCCCAGCCGTTGCCGGTGCTCGGCGATACGTTCTGCCAGCCCGGGCCAGGCCGAAAGGCGCGCGTCGGTATCGGCTTGGCTGTGCCGCGCGTGATATTTGCTCGCCACGCGTTCCGCGTCCTTCGGCGGCATGCGCTCCACCCCGACGGCAACCAAGCCGTGGCCCGCAGCGATGCGCGCCGCGACATACACGCGAAGGGGATGGGGCGGACAAATCAGCAGCGCCGGAGTTCTGTCGACGCCTTCGTCCATACCGAGCACCGCGCCGTCCTCGCCGTAAGCGAGCAGGTCGAGATCTTCGACGCTGTCCGTGCCGCGGGCGATCAGGACGGCGCATGAGTCAGTAGGCACGTCGACCAACGTCGCAATGCGATCGCCCGCGACGCCGGCCTCGACCACCACGACCTCGCTCGCACGCTCGGGGTGGAACCAGCGCCGTGAGCTCGGCGCACGGGTCGCCTCGCCGAACGTAGCTATCGGGGGGGGTGGCGCGGCCGGGGCCCGCGGCCGCGCCGCGCACGCCCCCTGAAGCGCGGCGCCGCACACGGCGAGCCGAGCCAAGCGCCCGCCCGTCACGGGGTGGCGCTTCCGATCACCGCGCGGCCGGTTTCCCAAAGGGAAAGCAGCCAGGACAGGCTCGAGCCGTCGCCATCGACCTCGAGGGTAGCGTGACTTGCACCGTGCGCGCAAAATGAGACGACCGTGCCATTGATGTCCGATGCGCCGCGCGCGTCCTCTCCCGAGCTATGCACGAAAGCAGAGAGCGACAACGCACGCACTTCACCGCGCAGTGGCACGAGCAAAGCCGTGTAGCAGGCGTCGGGTTCGATCTCGACGGGTAGCGAGCTTGAACCCTGCACCCCGAGCGACTCATAAACGGGCTCGTGGGACAAGCTCACATGTGCAGTCCACGCGAGGCGCGCCAGCGCAGCCCGCGGCTCGTTGCCCCAGGCCTTGGGCAGCCCGGCGGGCAGATCCCAGCGCGCGCGAGTGAGAGTGAGTTGCGATCCCGGCCTAGCCCCTACGAAGCGAAGCTCGAGTCGCTCATTTGCGCCCGCACACCAGCTGAGCGCGCCATCCGCGTCATCGCCATGGTCGACCGCAACGCGTTCGTCACTCTCCGGGTTGACGAGCTCGAGATCGAGATCGACTTTCGGCTCGGAGTCCGGCAGCCCGGCCTCTGCGAGCAGAGTCAGCTGGTGACAGCCCGCGGCGAACGATAGGGCGTGGGTGCCGGAGCCGCCCTCACTGGCCGCTAACTCCTCACGCTCGAAGCTGCGCGCCGCCTCACGTCTCGCGCGCGCCGACAGTCGTTCGACGCGCTGGGGGAGTGGGGGCAGGGTCGGGCGCGGTCCCGGGTCACCGAGCAACAGCTCGACCCCAGGGTCGCGCCCGGGCAGGGTTTCTTCGAGCTTCGGCACGCCGGCGGGCGCCACGCTCATCAAGGTCTCGAGCACGCCGCGCGGCGAACGCATCTCGAGCAGAATCCCGGCCAGAAAAGGCTTTCCGCCGCCGCAACGCGTGACATCGATGGCGCCCGCGGTGCTGGCCTCCGGATAAGCACTGCTCGGCTCGCTCGGATCGAGCGAAGAAAAGCGGATCACGAAGTGCGCTTCGGGCACGCCCAGGACAGTTACCGTAACGCAGCTCGGGTTCTTGGGGTCGAGCAGCTCCGGCGGCAGGGGCAGAGGCAAGCGCTCGCCGCGCTCCAGCAGGCGCGGCTTGAGTCGAAGCACTCTCCCGAATTCGGCGCGCGCGCGGAGGAGCGCGCGCACGTCCGCACCGAGCTCGGCCCGTGCAGGCAGCGACCAACACGCCGTGCTCAGTGCCCATCCGAGCCAGGCGAATCGCCGCATGATCGGGCTAGTCTACGCGAGCTTGGAGAATGGCGCTTCGACGAATGAGCCCGAGCGGTTGTCCCAGATGAACAGGCGATGCGCGGTCACCTCGGCGCGGTCGACCGCCGTGACCAAATAGGCCAACGCGAAGCTTGGCCCTCCGGTGTTCCCCATGGTCATGCTCGCTGCATCCTCGGCGCTGAAATATGCGCCACAATCCAAGTGTGAGTGAAAAAACACCTTCACGGGGCGCCCCCCCGCCACGCCCTCGGCGATGGCTCGCTCGAACTTGAGTGAGTTGATTTTGAAATATTCGCGGCCGGTGCGTGGGTGCCCCTCGGGATCGACCTGGTGGTACTTGTTGGCGAGGTTCTGGAGCTCCACCGCCTGGTCCGCCAACAACGGATCGCTGGCGGGGCCCGTGAGGTAGCCACAGGCCTCTTCATCGCGGGCGTACGCGGCAATCCCTGCCCGCTCGATTTCGTCGAGCACGCCCGCTGCAATCTTCACGCCGCCGGCAACCCAAGCTGTATCCGTCATTCGATCGTCGCTCCCGGTTGAGCTACCACAGGTAACGTTTTTCCCACTTCATGGGCGCGAAATAGCGGTCCCCGCGGTCGCAGGCGATCGTCACCACGCAGCCCGTCTTGCCCTCGCGATGCAGACGCTCGGCTAGCTTCACCGCGCCAAAGACGTTGGCGCCCGTGGAGTGCCCAACGTGCAAGCCTTCTTCGAGCGCGACGCGGTCGGACATGTCCCAGCCGTCCTCGGTAGAGACAGGCATGATCTCGTCGGGTACCCCCGAATCATAAATGGGCGGCACGATGCTGGACGCGATGTGCTTCAGACCCTCGAGGCCGTGCAAGGGTTGGTCTGGCTCGATAGCGACGCAGTGAATCGGCCGGCCATGGGTGTGCAAACGGCGCGTCGTGCCCATCATGGTTCCCGTGGTGCCGAGGCCGGCGCAGAAATGCGTGATGCGATCCCCGAGCGCATCCAAGATCTCGACGCCCGTGCCGTCGTAGTGCGCGAGTGGGTTCGAGGGATTCGAGTACTGGTCCGGGTAAAAGTATTTGTCGGGATTTTGCTCCACAATTTGGCGCACCAAACGGATGGCCCCGTCCGAGCCCTCCAAGGGGTCGCTGTAGATGATTTCCGTACCGAAGGCTTGGGTGATGTCCTTACGAGCTTTGGTCACGTTGCTCGGCATCACGAGCTGCACCTTGTATCCGAGCGCCGCGCCCATCAGCGAGTAAGCAACGCCGGTGTTGCCACTCGTCGAGTCGATCAGGATGCGATCGCTCGTGAGCCGCTTGTCGGCAATAGCGTCCAGCATCATGCGCATGGCGGGCCGATCTTTCACCGAGCCGCCCGGGTTCATGAACTCGAGCTTGACGTACACTTCGACGCCGGGCGCCGATCGCGCCACTTTTTCCAGGCGGATGAGCGGCGTGTTGCCGACCGCGTCCAGCACCGATGACAGACGTCGAGAGCGGACTAGGCGCGGGCTCATCGGAATGCGGGATCCAAGCTTAGAACGCTGCGAATTTGCGCGATGGCTCGCCACGCGCCGGCGGCCTGACGCCGCGTGGTGGAGTGGCGAAAGAGCGCGTTATGCGCGAAGGGCTTCGGCGATAGGCTTGATTTCAGCGAGATACGCTGAACGCCCGCACGACACAGGTACACGAGCTCCGTCCAGCTCCCGTCCGCGCCGCGCACCTCGAGCGAAGCCGCAGAAAGCCGCGCTTGGCCAGCGACGCCCACCTCGGCCAGCCGGATCTGCCGGGTGAGCGGGTGCTCGTCGTTCATCATCCGCCTGCGATGGCCGGCACGATGCTGATCTCGTCCGTGCTCTTGAGCGGGGTTGCCAGACCGTCGAGGAAGCGAATGTCCTCGTCGCCCACGTAGATGTTTACGAAGCGACGAACGCCTTTGTCGTCGAGTAGACGCTCACGCATGCCAGGGTGATTCTTCTCCAGCGCCTCGATCACGTCTTTTACGGTGTCGCCAGATGCTTGCACTTGATCTTCGCCGCCGGTCAGCACGCGGAGGGGAGTCGGGATACGCACGGTTGCCATGGGGATGCTCCTTCGTTTTTGAATCAGGCGGCACAGCTCGGCGCTGTGTAGCGGTCATAGGTGATACGGTCGATGCTGCGCTCGCTACTGCACAGTGCACAGTGCGCTCGCGCCAGGAGCTGAAGCTCACGCGCACGATCCGCCTTGGCGTCATAGCTCACCAGCGCGCCGTATACGGAGTTGTCTCCGAGCAGCACCGACAGGGCGCGGTCCGCCATCAGCGCGCCCGCGAACCCGACGACGGGGCCGAGCACGCCCGCCTCTGCGCAGTTGGGTGACGCGCCCGTGGGCAAATCCTCGAACAGACAGCGGTAGCAAGGCGCGCCGATGGCGGCCACGCACAGCACGGTCGCGCACAGGCGAACGGCCGCGCCGTGCACGACCGAGCGCTGCTCGAGGAAGCAAGCGTCCGCGCACAGAAACTTGGTTGCAAAGTTGTCAGCACCTTCGAGCACGACGTCCACACCGCGCACGAGCGCGCGCGCATTTTCTGGCAGCAACCGCGAGTGGACGAGCTCGATGCTGCCGGGGCGAGCGCCTGCGCGATACAGCGCGCGCTCTGCCGCTACTAGCTTGTCATGCCCGACGTCAGCTTCGCTGAACAAGATCTGGCGGTGGAGGTTGCTCTCTTCCACTCGATCGTCATCGCACAGCACGAGGCGACCGACGCCCGCCTCCACCAACGCAAGCGCGGCTGGGCAGCCGAGGCCACCCACGCCGACGAGGAGCGCCGACTTGTTTTGGAGCGCGCCGCGCTCAGGGCTTGAAGTACTCATCGAGACTGAAATAGCGTTCACCCGTGTCACACAGCATCGTGACCACGTTCTTGCCTTCGCCCAGCTCGCGCGCGACCTCGAGCGCCACCGCGACATTCGCGCCAGAACTAATACCGGCCAATAGGCCTTCACGCCGGGCCAGGTCGAGCTTGGTTTGGTAGGCGAGCTCGTCCGTCACGGTGCGCACTTGCTGCACCACGCTCGCGTCGTAATTCTTCGGGACGAACCCGGCGGCGATGCCCTGAATCTTGGAGGGCCCCCGCTCGCCGCGCGAGATCGTGGCGCAAGTTTCGGGCTCGACGGCGATCACCAAACACTCGGGGTACAGGTCGCGAAGCGCTCGCCCGACGCCGCTGATCGTTCCGCCGGTGCCGACCGCCGCCACGAACGCATGCACCGGTTCCTTACCCAAGGCGTGCACGATTTCACGCGAGGTAGCACCGAAGTGTGCCTCGGGGTTGGCTTGGTTTTCGAACTGGTGGGGCATGAACGAAAGCGGCGTTTCGCTAGCTATCTGGCGCGCTTTGGCGATAGCTCCCTCCATCTGCGCCTCCTCGGAGGTGAGCACTACTTCCGCGCCGAAGGATTGCAAGAGCTGACGGCGCTCGAGGCTCATGCTCGCGGGCATGGTGAGCACGCAGCGATAGCCGCGGCGCGCGCAGACCAACGCAAGCCCGATGCCGGTATTGCCGCTGGTTGGCTCCACCACCACGCCGCCTGGTGACAACTTGCCGTCTTTTTCGGCGCGCTCGATCATCGCCAGGCAGATGCGGTCTTTGACCGAGCCGCCCGGATTCAACGCCTCCAATTTACCGAAAACGCGCGCACGCGGCGGAGGCCGGCCCAGCCGCCGCAGCTCGACGAGCGGCGTATCGGCGATCAGATCGAGCACGCTGCCGTAGATGTGCGGATGCGTCGCCAGTGGCGGTAGGGCGGTCGATGATGGTTCAGATGACATAGACGTAGCGTTGCGCCCCTGGGCGTTTTAAACCTTGGTCTTCGGCTCGCGTGCAGATATCTGCGATCGTGATTGCGTCGAAGCAAGCCTCAACACGCGTCGATAGGTCGCGAAACACGATCTCGGTTACGCGCCTACCGTCCTCCGAAGGCGGGCTACGTTTGGGGCTGGAATCGCGATCGCCGAGGCTGATCGGCCCTTCCAGCGCGCGCACCACGTCCCCTAGGCGGATTTCAACTGGGCGCCGCGACAAGCTGTACCCACCTTGGGGCCCTCGCTTCGAGCCGACGATGCCGGACCGCTTGAGGTCTTGGAAGATCTGTTCCAAGAAGCGCGGCGGGATGTGTTGGCGCTCGGCGATGTCTTTGACCTGGGTCGGCCGGCCTTCGTTATAAAAGGCGATATCGAACAGCGCGCGCACGGCATAGCGGCCCTTGTTCGACAGCTTCACCTACTCGATATGCATTGGCACATCGGGTTTGTCAAGAACACGACAACCTGGGTTTTACCCTGCATAAGTCGATGATTCCGCTGGTTAGGAACCTAGCCTCGAGCTCGAAACCGCCTCGGGGACGGAGCGATTGGTACTGCAACTGTAACAGTGTAGAAGCGCTCCGGCGTGCGATGCGTGCCCGCCGCAGAAGGATTTTCAATGAAGAAGCTCGGATTTGCCGCGTGGTCTGTGATGGGTTTGCTCGGATGCGGGGCACGGGAGCCGGCAGTGGCGGCGCCGCCGGCTTCGCGGCCTGCGGCCACCGTCGCGCCCGTGCCAGCGCCGATACAAGTAAAAGCGGAGGCAAAGCCTCTGCCACCCACCGGGCCGCAGGTGACGGCGGCATTTCATGATCGGTGGGCCGCCTTCAACGCCAAAGACTTCACCCAGTTCCAGGCCATGTGGGCAGACGGCGCAACGAGCGAAACCCTCGACATGGGCCCGCCCTTGGTTGGCGCCGCGATCATCGAGCAAGGCGTCAAGCCCTTTACCTCGGCGTTCCCCGACATCAGTGGTGAGGTCGAGCTCGCCTTGATCAACGGCAACGACGTCATGGGCATCGTGTTGATGCGCGGCACGCAGACCGGCACCTACGTTACGCCCATGGGTCCCGTGCCGGCGACCAACAAAAGGGTCGGATTTCTGGCGGCAAACAGCGTGCACTTCAATGACGAGCCCAAGATCGTGAAGGACATACTGGCCTACGATGGCGGCACGGTCGCAGGTCAGCTCGGGCTGATGCCGATGCCGCATCGCAAGGTGATCGTTGCCGGTTGGGCCGAGAAGCCCGTGGTCATCGCCAACGGCAGTGACCTAGAAAAGGCCAACCTGGCCGCGGTCACGCAAGAGGTCGCCGCCTTCAACAGGCACGACGCCGCCGGCGCCCTGAGCACTGCCGCGGACGACATCGTGTTCGCCGAGATGTCCGCGCCCGCGGATCGCACGGGTCGGAAAGAGGCGATCAAGGGCCTGGAAGATTTGTTCAAGGCCTTTCCTGACGTCAAGCTCGAGCTAAAAACCATCTGGGGCGCTGGCGACTACGTGGTGCTGACCGGTACCTGGAGTGGCACGAATACCGGCGACTTGCCGGCCATGCACCTAAAGAAGACCGGCAAGTCGCTGTCGCTCGCTTACGTCGAAATCGACAAGTTGGTCGCGGGCAAGACCAAGAACATTTGGCTGTTCTCGAACGGCGCTGCGGCCGCGGCGCAACTCGGCATGATACCGCCGCCCCGCCCGGTGAAAGCCACGCCTGCGACGAGATGACTACGCGGAGCTTCAGCCTTGGATTGACAGTCAGGGCGGGCTCAGAGATTCGCCTACGCGCGCGCCCCAAAAACTACGCAGCCGGCAGCAGTGCCGGGGTTGGCTCGCGCGCGAGCCGTCGCCGCGAGGCGCGGGCGGCGGGTAACCAGAGCCCGCGCCGCAGTCGCCACCAGAAGACACATGCCTGCACCGTGATGTCCACGGTGAGTGCGAGCCAGCCGCCAACCGCGCCCAGGCCATGACGAATGCCCAGAAACCACGTCAGCGCCGGCACGAATAGCCAGCCAGAGCAGATCGCGAGTGCGGCCGGCACGCGAACGTCTCCCGTCCCACGCAGGACGGAGCGCGCCACGATGTTCGCGGCGTCGAAGAGCTGAAAACTGGCCGCTACGTACAGGAGGTGCACGCCGACCCGTTGCACGTGCCTGTCGCTGGTGAACAACGTCAGCAGGGGCACGGCGCCGGCGACGAATAGCGCCGCACACAATGCCGCGTAGCAGCTTGCCAACAGCAGCGCGTTTTTGGCTACTCTCGGCACCCGCCGGTCATCGTTGGCGCCCACGGCTTGGCCGGCCAAAACGGATGCGGCCTCACCGATGGATACGGCGGGCATGAAAGCAAAATGCAGGATTTGCAAGGCGACCTGATGTGCGGCCAAATCGACCTCGCTCATGCGCGCGATCAGTAGAACCAATGCGGAGAAGGCCGCGACCCCTAGCAAAAACTCACTGCCCGTCGGCACACCGATTCGGAGAACGTCGAGCACGTGATGCAAACGCGTACCGCGCAGCCCGAGCCCTTGAGGCGCTTGAATGCGCAGCAGCCAGATGAGCTCCACGAATTGCACGAAGAGCGTGGCATAGGCCGCGCCGGCGATGCCCAGACCTGCCTTGAAGATCAGCGCGTAGTTCAGCGGAATGTGCAGAAAGTTCGTGAACAGGGCGGCGTACATGGGTGAGCGAGCATCGCCGAAGCCGTAACGAGCTTCGCGGATGGCGCCGCTCGAGAGGACGACCGGCGCGCCCAGCAAGCGCAGCGACATGTACGTATGCGCGACCCGGCCTGCCTCGGGGCTCGCAGAAAACCGCGGCAAAAAGTGGGCAATTGGCAGACCAATGGCGAGTGACAGCGCGCTGAGCAGCAGCGCTGCGTACAAGCCCGCGCCCAGGAAAGGCAATACGCCCGCCCGCTCGCCGGACCCGATACCTTGAGACACGAGTACCTTCACCGCGCGCAGTAACCCAAAGCCAAAACAGATCACCGTCCACAGCGCGATCCCGCCGAGCCCAACGCCAGCCAGCGCGGCGGGGCCGAGCCGTCCTACGAACGCGGTGTCCACGACCGTCATCACCGTGAACGACAACGTCGAGACGGTGATCGGCCAAGCCAGCGCGACTAGCTCGCGGAAGAGTGAGCCCTTGGAGAATGGATGAAAAGTGTGCAGAGCAGCCACAGAAACCTCACGACAGACGGTAAACACCGGCCAAAAACGCAAAAAAGCCGCGGAACCTTGCGGCGCCGCGGCTTAGCGAACCGAAGAGCGCGTTTGCTTAGCTCTCGTTCCACTTCCGCATCGCCGTGCGAGCGAATGCAATCGGCCGGCGCGCGGCACGGCTAGACATGTTTTGCATCGGGTGCATTCGGCTACTCATGGTTTACTCCGTCAGTTGCGGCGGCGGGCGTGGCTCCGCTTGCCCCAACGACGGCTAACCTTCGCATGGGTGTTTGCGATCGTCAAGACGTCAGCCTTTGGCGCCCGCGTACAGGCCCTCCAGAATCGGCAGGTAGCGATCGAGGACGAGCTTTCTCCGCACCTTCAGGGAAGGCGTGAGGAGCCCATTTTCCAGGGTAAAGTCCTCGCAAATGAGCCGAAAGGCTTTCGGCTTTTCGTATCCGCGAAAGGCCTGTGCACGCATTTTCAGCTCGGCCTCGAACAGCTCTTTTACCGCTGGGTCGCTAGTGATGTTTTGGATGACGACACCTTTTTCGTGAGCCCAGCGCGTGATTGCTGGCTCGTCGATCACCAAGAGTGCAACGTTGAATGGGCGGTTCAGTCCGTACAGGAACGCATTGGCGATGTACGGCGAGAGCTTGAGCTGCTCCTCGAGGGGCGAGGGCACGACGTATCTGCCATTCTCGAGCTTGTACTGCTCTTTGATGCGGCCGGTGATGTGCAGGTAGCCGTCCTCGTCGATGAAGCCCATGTCTCCGGTGCGCAGGCCGCCGTTCGGCTGCAGCATTTCACGCTGTTCTTGCTCGCGGTGGTGATAGCCGTGCATCACGTTGTCGCCGTAGACCACGACTTCACCGTTTTTCTCGTCGCCGGTGGCCCCGCGGTCAATCTCGATCCGGACGCCCGGCAGCGCCTTGCCTACGGTCCCGAGACGCGCTCCATTCGGGCAATTGGTGCTCACGACCGGGCTTGCTTCCGTGAGGCCATATCCCTCGTACACCGAGATGCCGAGTGCATCCACGAACTCCGCCACTTCTCGGGCCAAGGCGGCACTGCCGCTGACGGAGAAGCGCAGCCGGCCCCCGAAGCGACCGCGCACTTTGGAGAAGATCAGCTTGTCCGCGACCGCCAAGGCCAGACCTTGACCGAGCGTCAATACCTCACCGCGCTTTTTCTGGGCGGCGGCGCGAATACCAGTACGAAACAAAGACTGAATGAGCTTCGGTCGTTCGAGCATCTGCCGATTCACCACGTCGTAGATGCGGTTGAAAATGCGCGGCACCGCGATCAAAATCGTGGGCTTCACCTCGGCCAAGTTCGCCACCAGGTTTGCCACCTCGTCATTCAGCGCCATGGCAGAGCCCGAGCTGAACAACATGTGTAGCTCCGCGGTTTGGCCGAACGCATGCGCCCACGGCAAAAAAGCCAGCGAGCGATCGGTGGGTCTGAGCTTGAACAGCTCACCACAGGCGGTCACGTTGCTGGCGATGTTCTTGTGCGTCAGCACCACCCCTTTGGGCTGCCCGGTCGTGCCCGAAGTATAAATATAGCAAGCGGGCTGCTCGGGCGACGGGTGTTCGACAGGCTGCGGCGCCGCGCGCCCCGTCGCCAACAATTTTTCGTACGAACGCGCGTCCTCCGGCGGGAGCTCGAGCCCGATCACCGCCTTCAGATTCGGCAGCCGCTCGCGGATCGACTCCATCTTTCCCAGCACTTGGTCCGTCGAAACAAGCAAGACTTTGGCCTCACAATCGGCGAGGATGAACGCCCAATCTTCCAGTGGCTGCTGCTCGTACATGGGCACGAAGGTCGCGCTCAGCCCAAATACCGCGTACGCGGCCGCTGCCCACTCGACGCGGTTGTGCGCGATCATTGCCACGCGATCGCCCTCGGCAACGCCAAGGCCCGCGAGCCCCGCTCGCAGCGCGTCCACCACGACCGCAAACTCGGCGTAGGTGATCCACTGCCAGCCCCCGGCGGCCTTCGTGCCGAACAATTCGCGCGGCCCGTGCCGCTCCGTACTCCGCTCCCACAGCTCGACCAGGGTCGAAAAATTCGCGCTCATTCTGGGCGATCCTCTATCAGACGGGGTGACGGCAGGGAAATGCACGGGTGAAGCGCGGACGGGGAATCAATGGCGCCTACCGCCTTTCGCCGCCGGTGTTAACCTGCGGCCTTCGAGTACGAGCGATACGAGTCGAACGAACCATGCCCGCCTTCACCCTCGTCACCTTCGGCTGCCAGATGAACCAGCACGACTCCGATCGCATCGGCGAGGTGCTGCGGGGCATCGGTTACGAGGAGGTGGCCGAGCCCGTGCATGCGGATCTCATTGTGCTGAACACCTGCAGTATCCGCGAGAAGGCCGAACAAAAGCTACGCAGTGAGGTGGGGCGGCTCGGCCTCTTGAAGCAGCGCAAACCCGGGCTGGTGATCGGCGTGGCGGGCTGCATGGCGCAGCAGGAGGGCGAGCGCTTGGCCCGCCGCATGCCGCAGATCGATTTCATGCTCGGGCCAGACAATATCTTGGAGCTGCCCCGAATTTTGGCGGAGGTGGAGCTCGGCGCCCCGCCCCCCATTCGCACCGTCTTCGACTTGAACGCGCCGACATTTTTGAGCGCGCTCGCCGAGCCGGGTCGGACTGGCGCGACCGCGTTCGTGACCGTGATGAAGGGCTGCGACGAGCGCTGCACCTACTGCGTGGTCCCGAACACGCGCGGACCAGAGCGTTATCGCGCGGCAAGTGACATCATCGACGAAATACGTCGTCTGGTCGTCGCCGGGGTGCGAGAAGTCACCCTGCTCGGGCAGACCGTCAATAGCTACCGCGATCCCGCGGGTTCGCTCGCGCTCGCGCCGGGGGCAGGGGAGACCCACTTCGAGCACACCCGGCGCGCCGCTGCTTTGCAGGACGAAAGCGAATTTCCCGCGCTGCTACGCGATATTTGCGAGCGTGTACCGGACCTTGCGCGGCTCCGTTACACGAGCCCGCATCCACGGCACCTGACCTGGTCCTTGATCTTGGCGCACCGCGACCTTTCCGCGCTCGCCCGCCACGTGCACATGCCCGTGCAATCCGGCAGCGATCGAGTGCTCAAACGCATGCTGCGCCGGTATTCGATCGCCGAGTACGAAGAACGCGCAACGGCCCTGCGCAGCGCCGTCCCCGGGCTGACCCTTTCGACCGACGTGATCGTCGGCTTTCCCGGTGAAACGCGGGCAGATTTCGAAGCCACTTTGGGCTTGGCCGAACGCGTGCGCTTCTCGGGCTTCTTCGGCTTCACCTATTCGGAGCGCCCCAACACCCCGGCCCTCAAGCTCCCCGATGACGTGCCCGAGCTCGAGAAGCGCGCGCGCCTCGAGGAGATCTTCGCGCTTACGGATCGCCACCGCCGCGAGCACCTGCAGTCCTTGGTCGGCCAAAATGAACGCGTGCTCGGCGAGCGGCGCGGCAAGAATGGCGACTTCATGGGCCGCAGCGAGCAAAACGAGATCGTCCACTTCGCCTTCGAGGGCGACGCCATTGCTCAGATGCTGCCCGTGACCATCACGGAGGCGTACGACAACTCCCTACGTGGCGTCGTGCAAGCCGGCTTCACCGGATTGCCTCGCGCAAGTATGATCGGCAAGGCGCCGAGCCGGACCGTCCGCCGCGCACTGCCCGTCGTCAGTGGTGCGTAAATGGGGGAAATCGTTCGGCCGTTCCAAGGGGTTTTCCCAAAAATCGCGTCGAGCGCGTTCATCGCCGACACGGCGCGCGTGATCGGGGACGTCGAGATCGGTGAGGCGGCGAGCATCTGGTATGGCAGCGTGCTGCGCGGCGATGTCGGGGCCATCCGCATCGGCGCCCGCTCCAACATTCAAGATCTGTCGATGCTTCATATGTCCCTCGGCATCTCGAATACGGTGGTCGGTGAAGACGTCACCGTGGGCCACGGGGTCATCATTCACGGCGCCGTCATCGGCAACGGAGCGCTGATCGGCATGGGCAGCATCCTGCTCGACAACTGCGAGATCGGCGAAGAGTCCCTGATCGGGGCCGGCACCGTCGTCACCGCCGGCACACGAGTCCCCGCGCGCTCCCTGGTCCTCGGCCAGCCCGGCAAAGTCGTACGCAGCCTGCGGGGCAGCGAGGCCGAGCAAGGCCGCTTGCTCGCCGCCCGCTACATCGAGGTCGCCAAAGCGCATCGTCTGAGCGCGCCTCCGGAGCCGTGAGCGTCGGCGCGCGCACGTGGACCTTTCCGAGCTCGAGTCGAATCTTCGGCAGCTCGAGATAAGAGGGGCGCTCGAGATCCAGCCACGCACCTCGGAGCCCGAGGAGTGCCGCCCGCTCACCGTTCCTTGCGCGCCGAGCACCCTCGCATGAAGGCCCGCGTCGGGACTTTGCTCCTGGGGTCGGGCCAAGCCAGATCACGAAACGCCTCAGCCGCCACCGACGAAGTGCACGATCTCCAGCACGTCACCCGCGCTGAGGGCGGTGCTCGCATGCTCGGTGCGGGGCACGACCTCACGGTTCCGTTCGACGGCCACCGGGCCGTCGGTGAGGCCCAGGTGCTCGACCAGGGTGCGTACCGTGAGCCCTTCGGGCACCTCGCGCGAATCGCCGTTCAGCGTGATTTGCATGAGCAAGTGGGGGAACTTCGGTCGAGGCTGGCCGCGCGTCAAGTCGGCCTGACTTGGCCGCACGCGTCGGAACCCGATAATCTCAAAGGGTGCGAGCTCTGTCCGCGTTCCTTGCCGGTGCCGCTTTGGCGGCGGCCGCATTTGGAGGCCACGCGTGCCTGCGCGCGTGGCTGAGCCAAGAGCTTGGAATTTTGGTGGGATCTCAGGTGCCACCGTCGCCCATTGCTCTCTTGACTTGGCTCGCGCAACGCAGCGGCGCCGTGAACGCGCGGCGTGTCACGTTACTCGGCAACACGGACGCGCTCGAGCTCAGCTTCGAGGAGCTCGGCCTGACACTGGACGTCGAAAAGAGCGCGCGCCTGGCACTCGCCGCCGCACGCGCGCCGACGCTGCTCGCGCGCATGCGCGGCGTGCTCGACTCATCGCCCGACATTCTAGACGTTCCGCTCGTATTTGACTTCAACGCCGACGCTGCTCGCGCGCGCTTGGCGGCTTTTGCCGGCAGCGTCCACCGCGAGCCCGTCGACGCGCGCCTCGATCTCGCGGCGCACGAACGCATCCTCGATCGACCGGGAGCCGAGCTGGACCTGGCCGCGTCTCTACTGCGTATCGCCGAAGGCGAGCGCGAGGACGGCGCGGTGTATGAAGTATCGACACGTGCCGTCCCGGCTCGCGTCACGGCCGATATGTTGCGCGCCGTGAACGTCGAGCGCGTGCTCTCCAGCTACGAGACGGACTTCGCGCATCACGCCGGTCCCCGTGCGGTCAACATCGCGACCGCCGCGCGCTACCTCAACGGTGCGGTGATCGGCCCGGGTGAGGTGTTCAGCTTCAACAAGACCGTTGGCGCGCGCACGGTGGAGCGGGGCTTCACGTTCGCGCCGGTGATCGTGGCTGACGAGCTCGAGCCCGGCGTCGGCGGCGGCGTCTGTCAGGTCGCGAGCACGTTGCACGCGGCGGCGGTCTTCGGCGGTTTCGAAGTCGTGCAGCGCCGCAGTCACAGCCGCCCGAGCGGTTACACGCCGCTCGGCCTAGACGCCACCGTGGTCGACGGGGAACTCGACCTCAAGTTGAAGAACCCCTTCGACTCTGCCTTGATTGTGCACGCTTTTTTGCCCACGCGCACCACGCTGCGTATCGAGCTGCTCGGCCGTGAGCCACCAGGAAGAGTCGAGCATTTCTTCGAAGTGAAAGAGAAGCACGAGTTCGTGCGTCGAATCGTGGTCGAGCCCGGTTTCGAGCGAAACCAAAGTGAACGCCATCAGAAGGGCGGCTGGGGTTACGACGTGCTGAGCACCGTGCGCATTACCTATCCCAACGGGCAGCGCCGCTTCCGCTCCTACAAAAGCACGTACGATCCCGTGCCGGAGGTGTATTGGGTCGGGGCGGGCAGCGATCCGGGCCTGCTGCCCCCGCTGCCCGAGGGCGCCGAAGGCGTGCAGACCGGCCCCGATCCCGAGCCCGTGCCGCGTTGACGCGCCCGAATTTGACCGCTCCACGAGCGCTTTGCGCGAAGTAGGATTCTGCCCTAAAACCCCGACGTGAAAGCGCTTTCGCGAGCTCTGGCTCGAGTCGCCCGCGGCGCGGCGTGGCCGGTTTTCGTGCTGGGTTGCAAGGCGAAGCCGGTCCCCGCCGCTACGACGCCCACGGTTTCGAGCAGCGCGGCACTGGCCGCGTCGAGTGCGGGGAGCGTGGACCACGGCGAGCTCGACACGCAAGCCCCGACGGACGCACCGAAGCTCGCGGCGACGGTGATTGCCGCCACCGTCTACAAATTGGCCGACACCGGCTCGCGTCGGCTGGGCTACATTCGGCTGGGCGGCGTCGTCGATCGCGACCCTGAGCCCACGCGTGGCAAGGGCTGCAAGGGCCAGTGGTTTCGCGTCTTCCCCATGGGCTTCGTGTGCACGGACGAGGCCAGCACGGATCTCGATACGCCCATCGTGCGCGCGGCCAGTCGCAGGCCCGACTTAGATAAGCCGATGCCCTATCGCTACGGCTTCGTGCGCGCCACCTCTCCGCAGTATTTGCGGGTGCCGAGCCACCAAGAGCAGCTGAAGAGTGAGTTCAAGCTGGACGAGCACTTGGCGTGGTTCGAGCAAAATCGCTCCGAGGTGCAGCGAGTGTTGCTCGGAGCCAACGACATTCCGTTGGATGCGCGCGGCGTCGCCGCGCCGGGCCTGACGCCGAAGCCAGGCTTCAAGTCATCGCCCGAGCTGAGCGAAAATGAGCTGTTCGGGGGGCAAAGTGCGGGTGACCCGGTGCCATTCTGGCTCGACGGCGGCCGCAAGGTGCCGAACGTTTCCGGCTATGGCGTCCCCGGCTACGCCTACTTTGCCGATCGCGTCCGGCGCAAGACCGGGCTCTCGTTCATCGGCGCCTTCGACACCGAGGATGAAGGGGTACACCGCCGCTTCGTGGCGACCGTGGACATGCGCTTGATCCCCGCTAGTAAGCTCAAGCCCGATTCGGCCTCGCCTTTCCACGGCCTCGAGGTCACCGACAAATTGCCGTTGCCGTTCGCCTGGGTGAACAAAACCGAGGTGACGACGTATCAGCTCTTGAAAGGCAAGGACGAGGCGCGCGCGGCAGAAGCCATTCCACGGCGCGCCGTCGTTCCGCTCAGCGGCAACGCGCGCATCAAGCACAGCGAGCGGTTTTATCAGACTGCGCGCGACAAAACCGTCTGGCTGCGGGCCGAAGATCTGGGTGTGGTCGACAAGCCCCCCATTTGGCCGGAGTTTGCCGAGAAGGGCGAAAAGTGGATCGACGTGTCGATTACCCAGCAGGTGCTCGTGCTGTACGAAGGGAAGAAGGCCGTGTACGCGACGCTGGTATCGACCGGCCGTGACAAGCTCGGCGATCCCAAGGAGACTCTGTCCACGCTGCGCGGCACCTTTCGCCTGCAGAGTAAGCACATCGCCGCGGCGATGGACTCCGAGGAGAACTCGACCGTGTCTGGGGGCTCGCGCGGGCACGCGGCAAAGCTCAGCGCGAATGCCGCCGAAACCTCGGAACGCCTGAAAAGCGCGGCGTCCAGCGGTAAAGCAATGAAGGAAGAAGACAAGCGCCGACTAGCAAACATCAACAAAGGCCGCGATCCGGAGTATGGCATCACCATGCGCCGCGGCTCGGCCGACTTCGAGCTGCGCGACGTCCCCTGGATCCAGTATTTTGCCTCCGGCTACGCCTTACACGGGGCGTACTGGCACGACGTGTTCGGCGTCGCACGTAGCCATGGCTGCATCAACTTGGCACCGATCGACGCGCGCTACGTCTTTCAGTGGACCGATCCGCCCGTACCCAAGGGTTGGCATGGCATCAATGTGGGCGCGGACATGGGTGAGGGCACCGGAGTCGTGGTGCGCGAATGAAGGCTGCCGCTCGAGGAGCCGCTCCGCGCGCATCAGCCACGTGGCAGTCGGTGGGGGACATGCTTAAATAACGAAGCACGATGGCCGACTCGTCGGCGCCCGACCGCGCCGCACACTGCGCGGATAACTTGCGGTTTTTGCCTTCGGCGCGGCACGATCAGCGAAAGTCGAAGCTCATGGTGCGCACGGCGTTGGCAGCTCTTCTCGCTGGACTGCTCGCGCAGATCACCTTCGGTGCGGCCTTCGAGCAGATTGCCGAGGCCAGCGCGAGCGTGGGCGGCCTCCGTCGCTTTGCTTTCCGATCGTTCGGCGGTGGCGCGCAGGAGCCGTCGTCGGCCACGGCCGAGGCGGTGGCGCGCGTGGCGCCAGTCTCGAGCAGAGCCGTGCCGTCGCTGGCTGAAATCAGCGATCCGCCCGCCGCGCCCACGCCAGTGCCGGTGCCCACGCCGGCAGAAACCAGCGCCTGCGATAAGGACATGGTCTTGGTGGAGGGCGAGTACTGCACCGAAGTCTCGCAAGTGTGCGCGCGCTGGCTCGACGACGAGACACTGCCATTCGCGCGTTGCGCCGAGTACCGCTCGCCCTCTCACTGCGTCGGAAGCCGTGTGCATGAACGCTTTTGCATCGACCGCTATGAGTACACCCCGCCGGGTCAAGACCTGCCGCTCAACTATCAAAGCTTCAGTAAAGCCGGTGCGCTCTGCGCGAGCTTGGGTAAACGGCTATGCACCGAGAGCGAATGGAACTTCGCATGCGAGGGGGAAGACATGCGGCCTTACCCCTACGGCTTCGCTCGAGAGGCCAAGTGCAATCAAGATCGCGAAGACTTGTACGAAGTGAACCCTCACCGGCAGATCCTCGCAGACCGTCGCGAGCGCAGCGATGCGCGCCCCGAGTGCGTGAGCGCGTTTGGCGTGTACAACATGGCTGGCAACATGGACGAGTCCGTGACGCGTGAGGGTTCGGAGCAGATGGCCCCATTTCGGAACGCGCTCAAGGGCGGCTGGTGGATGGCGGCGCGAAATCGCTGTCGCCCGGCGACGACCGCCCATGACGATTATTATAATGACATCCAGGTCGGAGCGCGCTGCTGTTCAGCGGCTACATGACCGGCCAACTGCTCATGCACGGCCGCAAGGAGCGCGCGCTAACGTAGCGAAATTCGGTTCAAAAAGACTTCGCGGACGGACTCGGCGACTTGTCGTTCGTCCGGCCCACCGATAAGTGCTTGACGGCGGTGGTCCCCTGCCGAAGGGTCGCTGTCCCCATGAAGTGCACCCGGATCATCGGCGGCGGGCTAGTCATGACGGCGCTAGTCATTGGCGGTTGTCGAGACCACCAAGCAACACCCGTACTTCATTCTGGCAGCGAGGAAGGGCTGCTCGCGCGGCCCGCCGCCACGGAGGCACTGGTCGCGTTGCGGAGCGCGCCGGCTCGAGCGCCGGCGGAGCCCGCGAGCTGCGGCGAAGGAATGGCGCTGGTCGAAGGCAAATACTGTCCTGACGTTCGCCTCAACTGTAAAAAATACCTCGACCCAGAGGGCCGCTATCAATACTTTCGTTGCGCCGAGTACGGCCCTTCCACCTGCCTATCCAAGGAGCGGCGCGCGCTTCGCTTCTGCATCGACAAGCGGGAATTCACCGAGCAGGGTGAGACGCTGCCCGCCAACCACCGCAGTTGGCGCGATGGCGACCGCAGCTGCAAGAAGCTTGGCAAGCGCATGTGTCTGGAGAGCGAATACAACTTCGCCTGCGAAGGCGAGAACATGCAGCCGTATCCGTACGGGTTCACGCGCGACGCCACCGCCTGCAATGCCGACCGCGACGACGTGGTAAGCGCCGCGGGAACGCTGCGCGATTTGCGGGCCCCGAGCGGCTCTTACGAGCGGTGCATGAGCCCATTTGGCGTGGCCGACTTAGCGGGCAACCTGGAAGAGTTCGTGACCATCGACCGCAGCACGCCGGCGCGCCCAGCGATGAAAGGCTCTTACTGGCAACCCGGTCGTAATTTCTGCCGTGCCGCCCAGACGGCCCACGACATGTACTACAACGGCACCGAGACCGGCTTTCGCTGCTGCAGCGAAGCGAATTGAGCCGGGCGTGAACGCCCTGCGCTGACACCGGAATTCGGTGCGAGCGCGCTGAACGAGCACCGGCAAGAGTGGAATACCATCCCGCAGCGCACCCACGGCCGGCTGGCTGCCAGGCCTCAGGCGCCGGCAACCGTCATGGGAATAACCCCGGCGCGGCCAGGCCGCTGAGCTCGGGCAAACCGAGCATGAGATTGAGATTTTGCAAGGCTTGTCCGGCGCCGCCTTTGACCAAGTTGTCGAGCGCGCCGAACACGGTCACTCCGCGCGTGTCGCCGTCGACCGCGCCGAGGGTCATGCCGACCTCCGCCCGGTTCGAGCCCAGGACCGCCACCACCTCGGGCAAGCGAGATGCGGGGATGATCACACAGCGCTCCTTCTTGTAATGGCGCTCCAACAGAGACCGAAGCTGCTCTTCACTCGAGCTCGTGGGCACACGAAAGAACGCCGTCGCGAAGATGCCGCGCGTGAGCGGGGCGGAGACGGGAACGAACTGCAGTGAAATGTTTTTGGCTCCCGCGGCGCCGAGAGCTTCGAGGATTTCCGGCGTGTGGGCGTGCTCGAGCGGCTTGTACGTGCGCAGATTGTGGGCGCGCACCGGGTGGTGGGTAGTTGGGCTGGGGGTGGCGCCCGCGCCGCTCGAGCCGGTGATGCCCACGACTTGGACCGGCCCGCGCAGCAGACCGGCCTTGGCAAAAGGCAACAGCATGAGCTCGATGGTGGTCGCGAAGCAGCCGGCGGACGCCACGAGGCGCGCGCCCTGGATGCGCTCGCGATTCAGCTCCGGAAGGCCATAGACGAATTGAGACAACAGCTCGGGGCGCGGATGAGGCGAGCCATAGTAGCGAACATAGCTCGCCGGATCTCGAGTTCGGAACGCGCCGGACATGTCGATGATGCGCGTGTCCGAGCCCGCGAGTGCATCGACCACTTCACAGCTTGCCGCGTGGGGCAAACCCATGATCACCGCGTCCACGCCGCGCGCGGCCTGGGCGTGCGGCGGATTCTCGAAGCAGAGCTCGGTCAGCCCTTCCAGGTGCGGATGGGCGCTCGACACGAGCTCGCCCACGTGGTCATTGGCGCACACGCGCACTACCTCGAGCTCAGGGTGATCGAGCAAGCGGCGCAACAACTCCGCGCCGGCAAAGCCGGACGCCCCAAGCACCGCTATTTTGCCTTTCATCCAGCAACGCTAGCACCCGCCGCCGCCAAAACGATCCGCGAAGCCCTGCCCGAGAGACCCACACACATCACCTCGGCGATTGCCCAGGCGAAGGCACGCAAGCCGTGACTACTGACTCAACTTCGTAGGTATCCACAAAGTTCGAATCGTCACCGCGCTGCCTTGCCGGGTGTAGCCCGCTAACCCGTACAGCACGTTCCACCAGTGACCGTTCGGCGTTTCACCATAGGAAAATGCCGGGAAGATGTGGACTTCCCAATCGAGTCCGGCCTTCAGTTTTTTCTCGTGATAGTAGACGTTGCCGACCAGCTCCGTCGTCTCCTTTTCATCGCTGAACCGCCAGAACACCGGGAAAACCACGGTGGAACGTGTCTTTGGCGTGGCGAAGTCCCAGAAAATTGGCGCGAGGACGAAGTGTGTATCGAGGGCATTCCTGCCTACGTACAAGAGCGGGTGAATGTTGGTCTGCCAACCGCGCAGGTCGGTGGTGTGTTGAAAGAACGGGGTGATCCACGTGCTTTCACTCACGCCGTAACGCTGAAAGTGACCCCAAAATGGGAAAAAGGCTTGGTCTGACTCGCGCGGGCTGGTGCGCGAAAACAGAAACGGAAACAGCAGTTTCTCGTCGAGACCGATATCAGGGTCGCGGTAGGCCCAATAGAGCGGCGTGACCATATCCAGCTCCGTGCGACCGCGGTAGCGGCTGTACAACGGTGATGCGAACGTACTCTCGCCGTGCTCACCGCGCGCCGCCACGAACAGGGGAGTGGCGAGCAGCCAAGAATTGCCCTTGTAACCGTAATGGAAGAACGGCAGCACCGTGGTGTGGCGCTCGTCCTTGCCCCAAAAGCTGTAATAGAGCGGAAATAAGTGGAAGCTATCAGTCGTCTGGGTGTGCCGGCGGAAGTACGGCCCCCACATGTTCGTCCACGACAGATCGCGTTCGTTGTAGCGATAGTAGTGGAGGAGCGGCGGGATGATCTCGTACTTGGTCTTGATGCTCTGCCCATAGAAGTAAAGTGGCGCGATGCCAAAGTCGATGTCTTGCGCGGTGCGCGCATCGCAGCTCGATCCGCCCTTCCACGCGCAGAACAGCGGCCCGACCAGATTGAAGCCTCCCTGATCGTCGTGATGGGTATAGGTGAGTAACGGCGGGATCAGCGTGTAGCCGCCGTGTTTGCGGGTGCCCGAGAAGTAGAGCGGCGCTAGCCAATGATCGGTCTCGTTCGGTGCGCTGCGGTTGACGAACGGACCGACGATCGTCGTTCGAGTCTGGGCGAGCTTGTCGCGCAAGTTCCAAAACAGCGGAAACAGGATGTCGTCTGCGCGTTCCGCACTGCGCCGGTTGTAATAGAGGCCGCCGAACAACGAAGCGCGATCGGTCTCCTGAGGCTTCGTCCGCGAGGGCATGGTGCGCTCGGCCCAAACCGGAAACGCCAATCGGAACCGGTACTGACCGCTCGTCTCGGTCACGTAGGGCCCATAGAACGTCAATGTCTTGGTATTCGCGTTACGCCCGCGCTCCGTCTGCTCCGCCTCCGCGTCCGAGCCGATGGTGTCGAACGTGGGCTGCTTGAGCTTGAGTGGCTCTTCCGGCAGGGTCGGCTCGCTGCCTGGCGCATTCAGTGAGTCGTCGGCCCCGGATGCCGCGTGCATCTCTGGCGTGCCGGGCGGGGGCGCCTCTTTCTTCTTTTTCTTTTGCTGCTGTGGGGGAGAGGCGCCGCCGAATCCTCCTCCGGGTATGCCGCCGCCCCCAGGTCCGCCGAAGCCCTGCGCCTTCGCCGTGCTTGCGAAGCCAAGCGCACACCAAAAACAGGCCAAGGCGGCCAGCCACGCGGCGAACCGGCTACCGCTCAATGGTTGCTCCCGAGCGCCGGCGGGGTGGCAAAGATCTCGAGCACGCGCGCCGCCGCGTCGACGCGCGCGGCCTGCTCTTGGGTGTGCGCCGCAAGATCCTTGATCTGCACCTGGCATTGATCGACCTCGGTCTCGCCGATCACGATGCACACGCGCGCGTCCAGGCCGTCGGCACGGCGCAGCATGCTTTTCATCGAATTACCGCGAGCGTCGAGCACTGACACGACACCTCGTTCCCGCAGCTCGCGCGCCAATAGCAGGCCGCTCAGCGTGGCCCGCTCGCCCAGGGGCGCAATGAAACACACGGCCGGCCGCGCGACTGGCGTTTCGCCGAGCGCGAGTAGGATGCGCTCGAGGCCCATGCCGCAGCCCACGGCGGGAATTGGGGGGCCGCCCAAGCTCTTCAGCAGATTGTCGTAACGGCCGCCCGCGATCAACGTGTTCTGCGATCCGAGCCCGCCCATGCTCGACTGGATCTCGAACACGGTCCGCGTGTAATAGTCGAGGCCGCGAACGAGGCCGGGGCTGACCGTGTACGGTGTACCGAGGGCGTCGAGGCCACGCAACACCGCTGCCCAATGCGCTCGGTCCTCGTCGTTCAACGAGTCCAGGATCGAGGGCGCGTCGGCGACGGCCGCCCGGTCACGCGGATCTTTAGAGTCCAGGATCCGAAGCGGGTTGTCCTCGAGCCGCCTTTTTGCATGATCGCTGAGTGTTTCGGCGCGGGGCCGCAAGTGATCGGTGAGGGCCTGCCGGTACGCGGCTCGGCTCTCCAAGCCACCGATGGAATTGACCGCCACGGTCACGTCGATGATCCCTAGGCTCTTCAAAAAACCGTGCAGTAGGTCCAGAAACTCCGCGTCGCAGGTTGGGCTTGGATCCCCATAGAGCTCGCAGCCAGCCTGATGAAATTGCCGGTAACGACCGCGCTGGGGCTGCTCGGCGCGGAACATGGCGCCAATGTAGTACCAGCGGGAAACGGGCTCTTGCGCCTGTACGCTGTTCGTCAGGTAGGCGCGAGCGGCGCCGGGCGTGCCCTCGGGACGAAGCACGAGCACGTCGTCACCGCGCGTGAGCTCGAACATCTGCTTTTCGACGATTTCCGAGGTTTCGCCGGTCGAGCGCACGAACAAGTTCTTGTGCTCGAGGATCGGCGTGCGCACCTCGGAGAACCCGGCCAAGGCCATCGCGCTTCGGAACGTTTGCTCGACGCGCTGCCAGCGTCTGACCTCGTCGGGGAGGATGTCGTTCGTCCCCTTGACGGCGCGAAATTGCATGACGTTCGATCCTGAACGACCCGGCGGGGCGCCCTGGTCGACCGCGCTTATGCTCGGATGGGCGGGTCGGGTCAAGCTCACGGACCGTTTTCTGCCCGAGCCGGGTTTCAGCACTGGGTTTCGGGGCGTGCATCGCGAAAACGGGCGGTTATCCGCGCCTTACAGTGCTAAACACGCCCGGGCATGCGGGCCGCAGCCGTGGACCTTGGAAAAGTCCGTGTTGGGCTGGCCGTTGCCGATGAGCTCGGCCTGATGGCCCATCCGCGGGCATATCTGGATGGGCGCGACCCGCGCCGCGTGGTGGGTGAGCTCACACGCCTGGCCGAGAGTGAAGGCATCACGCTTTTCCTCGTCGGCTTGCCGCGACATCTGAACGGCAAGGAGGGGCTGCCGGCGAAGCGCGCTCGAAAGTTTGCCGAGACCCTCGCTTCGCGCACCCGCGCCGGCGTCGAGCTGATCGACGAATGGCTGTCGACGAAGGAGGCCCATGCTCGGCTACGCGAGGGCGGCAACACGAGCCGAGAGGCGCGCGAGCGAGTGGACAGCGCGGCCGCCGCGGTACTTTTGCAAAGCTGGCTCGACGGTCAACGCGCCGCCGATGAGGAGCGGTGAGCAAGCCCGGCCGCCGTCCGGCGCAACGCCCTTCGACGCCCTCGAGCGCCACTGCGAGTAGCGCGACCAAAGGCAAGAAGCACCGCCAGCGCAAACATCGACGGCTAGCGACGGCGGCGGCGGCTTCCGCTGACGCCGCCCCGGCTCGCGCCCGACGCGGCTCGGCGGCGCGAGCGATCGGGGGCTTGGCTATCGGTCTGCTTGGGTTGCTCGTACTCGGTTCGAGCTCGCTGCTGTACTGGTCGTGGTGCTCCGGGCCGGGGAACGGGCGCCGGTTCGTGATTGACCTGCCCCCAGCGAGCACCCCCCGCGAGCTCAGCGCCTTGCTGGAAGCGCGGGGCGCGCTTCGCAGCCCGCGCTTGTTCCGGGCGTATTGGCGCTTGCTGCAGCCGGGGCTCGAGCTTCGCCCCGGCGGGCACCTGTTGAACGATGCGGCGTCGCCGCGAGAGCTTGCCCTGCGTGTGGCCCGCGACCCGGCACGCTCCTCCGAGCGCGTGACGGTACCGGAAGGCTTTCAATTTCTGCAGATTGGACAGCGTTTGGAACACGCTGAAGTCTGCACGCGGCAGGCATTTCAAAGCGCGGTCGGGGACCCGGCCCTGCTGCGTGAGCTTGGTATCGCGGGCGCGAGCGCCGAGGGCTACCTCTTTCCCGCGAGCTATACGTTGCTGCGCGACAGTGACGCACGCGCAGTCGTACGCGTGTTGGTTTCGGAGGCCAAGGCTCGGCTTCAGAAGCTGTTTCGAGATCATCCGGGCCGTTTCGATCAGCTCGCTCGTGAGGAAGCGTTCAGCGAGCGAGACGTGCTGACGTTGGCCTCGATCATCGAAAAAGAAGCGCAAGCCGACGAGGAGCGCCCACTGATCGCCAGCGTATTCTTGAACCGTCTGCAGGATCCGACATTTCGGCCCGCACGCATGCTGCAATCGGACCCCACCGCGAGCTACGGCTGCCTGGTGAACCCGGCGGGGATCCCGAGTTGCGCCGGGTTTCGCGGGGTCGTGACGCCGGCACTGCTCCGCGACTCATACAATACGTACAATACGTACAAGCACGCCGGCTTGCCGCCGGGGCCAATTGCCAATCCGGGCGAAGCATCGATCTTGGCGGTGCTCGCGCCGGCGCACACCGACTATTTGTACTTCGTGGCCCGGGGCGCCGGGCGCCACACGTTCAGCCGCACGTTTACCGAACACCGCGAAGCGTTGGGAACTGCGCATTGAGGCTTTGCGCCCGGCAGCGGCGGGCCTAAGGATCTTCCTGCAGCAGTGCGAGTCTCGTTCCGCTGAAAGCGTCGTTCTTCAGGAGATATCAGCTGGCATTACCCATCGTCTTAGTTCCGCACCCCCATGTGCGGACTGACCCCAACGTGCTCGGTGGCAGTCCGCACGTGGTCGGCTCGCGCGTACCGGTGCGCCGTCTTTGGGCGTTTTATCGCAGCGGAGCCAGCATCGAGCGCATCTTGAAGCGCTACCCACAGCTCGGGCCGGCGAAAGTCTTCGACGCGCTGGCTTTCGCCTTCGACAATGAGGAAGTGGTCAGCGCCGACATGGCCCGCGAGGAGGATTTCTTGGCCCGCGCCGGCCAGAAACCACCCAGGAAGTCGCTAAATCCCGACCAAATCGAGCTGCCCTTCCAAATCCCGTCACCGGGCGACCCGGTGGCGCCCGAACGACCGGCCGTGCCTCCAGCGCGTAAACGGTGACACGGCCATTGGCGGCCGCCGACTCGGGAGACATGTGCCCAAGCCGTCGCTCTCACGGCTTAACAGACATCGAGCAGGCACGGGCGGTGAGGGCCGCGGAACACGACCGGACGCGTACAAGGGGTTTTCAAGCGCCGTGTATTCGGGATAGCTTCCTCGCCGATATCGCGGCCCGCGTTCGGAGCCCGAGGAGGATAGAAACTATGTTTGCTCGCAAGACGTCGAGAGCTTGGCTTGGTGCCGGCTTGATCCTGGCTGTTCCACTGATCGTTGACTGCGGTTCGATGAAGGGCGTCCCCGGCGCCTCGAAGCTGCCCGATGTTCCCGGTGCCCCTGGTAGCTGTCCCGCGAACGTGGCGGACGCGGACGCGGTGATGGCCGCCAACTTCGGCCTCGAAGGAGGGCTGGAAAGCAAAGTGAAGGCATCGCTGGCCGCGGGCGCGGATCTGCAGAAGATCGGCGTCGACGTGGAGGCCGATGTCGCAGCTGCGTGCGGAACTCTGGCCAAAGACTTAGGCGCGAGCGACGCCGACCTCAAACCTAAGGAAGATGGCCCGGGCAAGAAGGCGGAGGCCGCTTGCAACGCCGCCGTCAAAGCCATCGGCGAGATGAAGGCCAAGGCCGCCGCCAAGGTTACGGTCACCGTGCGGCCCCCGGTGTGTACGGCCTCGGTGAATGCCATGGCGGATTGCGCGGGCAAATGCGACGCGACCATCAAGCCCGGCAGCGCAAAGGTCACCTGCGAGGGTGGCAAGCTCAGCGGGAAGTGTGACGCCAAGTGTGAAGGCACCTGCGACGTGGAAGCCGGCGCGAAATGTGAAGGCACGTGCGGCGGCAACTGCAAGGGCGATTGCTCCGCAGAGATCAGCGGCAAGTGCGATGGCACCTGCAACGGCAAGTGCGACGGCAAGAACAGCACCGGTAAGTGCGCCGGTACCTGCGAAGGCACGTGCAAGGGCGGCAAAATCGACGCCCAGTGCAAGGGTGAGTGCAAGGGTGAGTGCGATGCCGCCTGCACCGTGCAAGCCAAGGGCGAGTGCAAGGGCACGTGCACCGGCGGCTGCAGCGCTGAATTCAAGGAGCCGAAGTGCACGGGCGAGGTCAAGCCGCCCGAGATGAGCGCGGAGTGCAAAGCCCATTGCAATGCGCAGGTGAACGGCAAAATCGACTGCAAGCCGGCCCTTGTCACCGCCTCCATCACTGGCTCGGCAGATGTGGGCTCGGCGGCCAAGCTCAAGACCGCCTTGGAGCGCGATCTACCTGCAATCCTGAAAATCACCTTGGGCATGAAGGGCAAGCTCGAGGGCATCACCGCTAGCGTGAAAGCCTCGCTAGAGGGCGCCAAGGCCGTCGTGACATCGAGCGGCAGCGCCGCGCTCAAGGTCGGCAGTTGCTTCGCCGAGTCACTCAAGGCCGAGGCTGACGCGTCCGTCCAGATCAATGTGTCGGTCAAGGCGAGCGCTTCGGCGAGTGGCTCGGTCGGCGCTGGCTGAGCTCCGGTTACCTCTTCGCAACGTGAATTGGCGGCTCTGGGTGTTTGACTCAGGGCCGTTCGTTTTTTGTTCGTCGCTCGGGGGTAGCGGCTGGAGCGCGGCCCGTGCGGTACACTCCGCTGCGTGATCACTCATCTCGAAGGCGTGTCACCCGCTGAGCTCGACCTGCACCTTTCCAGCGCAAGCGCGCAACTTTCAATCGTCTACCTGTGGGGTGCGGACTGTCCCAACTGCTTGATCTTCAAGCGCAGTCTTCCAAAGCTCCTCGATCGATTGTCAGACATCGACGCGCAACTGTTGGAAGTCGACGTGTACGCCCACCCACAGATCGCCACCCGCTACGGCGTCATGGGTATCCCACATTTTCTACTCTTCAAATCCGGCAAAAAGCTGGGGAAAATGAGCGAGTTCAAAGGCGATGGGTACTGGATGAGCGTAGTCCGCGAGCACTCCCTTTGATCGCGGCAAACCGCTAGAGGCGGGCCACGCCGCCGAAGGCTGAGTGCGCTCCGCCGCTCCGCGTCACCATTATCAAACCTCTCTACCGCAGGTTGTTTTGATGGGCACACGGGCGGTCAGGGTCGGCAAAGCCTTCGGCGGCTTGGACGGGTGCTCGATGAAACCCCGCGTGGACAGTGGTCAGCCGACCTTCGCCAAGTCCTTCTTCGCCGCCTCGGTCATCTCCGCCACGAGGACCCTCAACACGGCTGGGTCGGGTCCTTCCACCATCATTCGCAGCTTGGCCTCCGTGCCACTCCAGCGCACGAGCACGCGACCCTCCTTGCCGAGCTTCTTCTCCGCCAGCAAAATCCGTTTACCCAGCTCCAGCATTTCAGCCAACGGTCGGCGCGCCGGCATTTTGACGCTTTCCAGCACCTGCGGCACGCGCATCATCACCTGCGAAAGCTCGCTCAGCGGCCGTGATTCCTGGAGCATGATCGCGATCACCTGCAGCGCGGCCACGGTGCCGTCGCCCGTGGTCGCGTGGTCCAAAAAGATCAGGTGTCCGGATTGTTCGCCGCCGAACGTGTAACCACCGCCGCGCATTTCTTCGACCACGTACCGATCGCCGACGGCGGTGCGAACAATTTTGCCGCCCGCGTCTTGCAACGCCCGGTCTAAGCCCATATTGCTCATCACGGTCGTGACCAGCGTCTTCTTGCTGAGGCGCTTGTGCTTCAGCATGCGCGTGGCACAGAGGGCCATGATCGCGTCGCCATCCACGATTTGGCCTTTTTCATCGACGAAGATCACGCGGTCTGCGTCGCCGTCGAGCGCTACGCCGAGAGCCGCCCCCTGGCGTTTGACTTCCGCCGCCACGTGCTCGGGGTGCAGCGCGCCGCAATTCCTGTTGATGTTGACCCCATTCGGTCGGCAGCCGAGCTGAATCACGTCCGCGCCAAGCTCGGCAAAGACCGCGGGGGCAACGCGGTAGGCCGCGCCGTGGGCGGCATCGACGACGATCTTCAAGCCGTCCAGCGCGAGCTCCTTCGGAAAGGTGCTCTTCGCGTACACGATGTAGCGACCGATCGCGTGATCGAAGCGCTCCGCGCGGCCGATACCGGCGCCGGTCTTACCCTGTGTGTCGAGCTTCGAATTCTCGAGCAATGCCTCTATTTGCGCTTCTTCTTTGTCGGGTAGCTTGAAGCCGTCCGGGCCGAAGATCTTGATCCCGTTGTCCGCGAATGGATTGTGACTGGCGCTGATCACGACGCCGGCATCGGCGCGCATGCTCTGCGTCAAATTGGCGACCGCCGGAGTGGGGATGGGCCCCGAGAGCATGACTCTGCCCCCCATGGCGCAGATGCCCGCCGCGAGCGCGGTCTCCAACATGTAGCCACTCAGCCGGGTGTCTTTACCGATCACGATCCGCGGCGGGCGCGACATGCCGCGCCGAGACACGAGAGCGATGGCGCGCCCGAGCCGTAGCGCGAGCTCTGGCGTCATCGGTGATGCGTTGGCACGCCCGCGAATGCCGTCCGTGCCGAAAAGCCTGCGCTCGCTCATATCTGGGGAGCGTAGTTTACAGAGCGACGGCAGGATCCGTCGGCAGATTCAGCAACAATGCGCGGGCCGCGCCCACCAAGAAGGTCGAGCCGGTCACGACCACCACGCCGCGCGGGCCGATAAGCTCGCGCGCGCGGGTCAGGGCCTCGCCCACGGAGCCGGCAACCTCCCCCGGCACGAACGCGGCTATCTCGCTCGGATCCACCGCCTTGCTCATGGGTGGAGCGACGTACACGCGGTGGCCGGCGACCGTCTCCAAACGGCGCAACATGGCTTTCCAATTTTTGGTGTTGAGCGCGCCGAACACGAGCACGATCTCTTTTCGCGACTCGATATCCCCGAGCACACTCGGGTCGAGGGCGTGAGAGAGCGCCACCGCGCCATCGGGGTTGTGCGCGCAGTCCAGCAAGGTTAGCTCTTGGCCACTTCGATGAAGTAGCTCGTTACGACCAGGCCAAGTCGTCTGTTCGATGCCCTGCGCCATCACCTCCGGTGCGATCCCGAGCTCGCGGGCGATCGTAACTGCCACGGCGAGGTTCGAGCCCACGAGCGCCACGCGCGGATAAGCGAGGGGCGCGCCCGCGACTGGCTCGGGGCTGGCGAGCGGGACGATCGGCGCGCCAACGGCGGCCGCTTTGGCTTCGATCACCGCCCGCGCTTCGGGGTGGATCTTGCCCAGCACGACTCTCGACGATGCTTTGATGATGCCGGCCTTCTCGGCGGCAATCAGGCCAAGCGAGTCGCCGAGATCAGACATGTGATCGTAGGCGATGCGTGTGATCGCAGCTACGCGCGGGGCGGGGATGACGTTGGTTGCGTCCAAGCGCCCGCCCAGTCCGACCTCCAGTACGGCGAGATCTACTTTGGCCTCTTTGAAGGCCAAAAAGGCCGCTAAAGTGGCGACCTCGAAAAAAGTCAGATCCGGCGCGCCATCCATGACGCGGTTCAGCAGATCGACGAGTAGCTCGTCATTGATCGGCTGATTGTCGAGATTGATGCGCTCGGCGAAACGCATCAAATGCGGCGAGGTGTAAACGCCCACCTTCATACCGCTAGCGCGGGCAATCGACGCCGTAAACGCGGTCACCGTCCCTTTGCCGTTGGTGCCAGCAATGTGCACTGCAGGGAAGGCGCGCTCGGGATTGCCGAAGGCCGCACATGCGGCTTGCATGCGCTCGAGGCCGAGCTTCTTGCCGAGCGGGACCAGGCGATAAAGTCGTTCGAGCGTTGATTTCAGGTCCGTCACGTGGCCTCACCGCTGAGGAGCGAAAGCAGCTGATAGAGCCGCTGCTTCATCTCGCTGCGCGGCGCGATGGTATCTACCATGCCGTGGTCGAGCAGAAACTCAGAGCGTTGAAAGCCTGCCGGCAGCTTGGCATTGATGGTGCTTTCGATCACGCGCGGACCAGCAAAGCCGATCGTCGCGTTCGGTTCCACCACGTTGACGTCGCCTAGAAACGCCGTGCTGGCGGCGACGCCGCCGGTGGTGGGGTGCAACAGCACGCTGATATAGGGTTTCCTCACGCTACGGAAACGGCCGAGCGCACTCATGGTTTTGGCCATCTGCATCAGGCTCAAGATGCCCTCTTGCATGCGCGCGCCGCCGGAAGCGTGCAGTAGCACTACGGGTAAACGATCGGAGGTAGCGCGCTCGAACAGCCGTGTGATGCGCTCGCCGACGACCGACCCCATGCTGCCGCCCATGAAGGCAAAGTTGTACGCGCCGTACGCGATCGGAATGCCGCTCAGGCGCGCGCGACCGATCTCGACGGCCTCCGTCGCGCCGGTCATGGCTTGCGCGCGGCTGATGCGGTCGACGTAGCGCTTGCCGTCCTCGAACTCGAGCGGATCGCTGGGTAAGATGTGCTCGTCCCAGCGCTCGAGCGCCCCATCGTCGAGCACGAGCTTGCGCCAGTCGGAGCTGGCCATCGGATGATGATGGCCGCACGTGGGGCAGACGTAAAAGCGGGACGACAGATCCTCGACCGTGTTCACGACACCGCAGCCGGTGCATTTTCGGAAGAGACCTTGACCGACCGAGCGTTTCTCAGTGCTGGTCGATTGGGCGGGGGTGCGTTCGGGCAGTGCCACGGTAATTTCGAAAGCTAGCAGAGGGCGCCGGCAGGAGCCTCCAACATGCGGCCGCGGCGCGCAACTTACAATGCCGGGCAATTTCGGCGCTGCGGGGCGCGGCGTCATGGCCGCACTTGAGCCCGTCAGGAGAATCGGGCGAAATTGCCCTCGATGACCCAAGGGCTGCCCGCGGCGGTACTCGATTCGACGGCCCCGCTGACGGGGCGTGAGCCCGATTTACGTCGTCTGGCCGCGCTCTTTCAACGTGCAGAAGCAGAGGGGGAGGCTCGCGCGGTGACCGTGGTTGGGCCAGCGGGCATGGGTAAGACGAGGCTGGTTAGCGATTACCTGAAGACTCGCCCCGTAATGGACCCCCCGCTGCGAGCAATTTGGGGCGTTCCACGTTCGGAGCGCTTGGCCTACGGCCTGTTCGAACGTCTGCTTCGTGCGCGCTTTGCCGTGACCGACGGTATGGATAAGCACGCCGCCAGCGCCAAAGTCCGCGAGGAGCTGGCCCTGGTCTTGGAAGACCGGCGCGTCGGCGACGTGAGCTACTTCCTCGGTGAGCTGATGAACCTGCCATTCGCCGAAAGCCCCCTGACCCGCGCGGTTGCTGACGATCCCTCACAGGCGCGTCTGATGCGCCGCGCGATCTTGCGCAGCTTCGTGGAAAGCGATGCGGAACGCGGGCCACTATGTTTGGTGTGCGAGGACTTGCACGCCGCCGACGAGGATTCGATCGAGCTCCTGCGGTACCTGATCGAGAACTTGAAGGGACCGATCGTGATTGCGTGCTTGGCCCGGCCGGAATTTTTGGCACGCCATGAGGGCTGGCGCGACGTTGGGGGACCGCGCCACGAGGTGATGGAGCTTTCCGCCGTGAGCCGGCAAGAGTCGACGGAAATCATGGCGGCGTTGCTGAGCAAGTGCGAGGGCGGCCCCTCACCGCGCTTGATCGACGCGGGCGTGGGGATGGCCGGCGGCACCCCGGGCCTGCTCGAGCACATGGTACGGATTTTTTTCGATTCCGGCGTGCTCCGCGACGAAGGCCGCGCGTGGGCGGTGGACCTCGATCGCTTGGCGAACGCCCGATTACCCCTCACCGTCGCGGACGCGGTGGCCGCGCGCATTGCCGCTCTTTCGGCTCGAGATCGGCGACTGCTGGAGCAGGCCGCGGCTATGGGCAGCGTCTTTTGGCTGGGAGGGCTGGTCGCGCTAGGGCGATTGGATCAGCAGGCGCCCGAATACTGGGAGGTCAGCGCGCTGACCGATTTGGACGAGGTCGAGCGGTTGCTCTCGGATCTCGTGCAGCGCGACTACGTGCTCGATTTGCCGGATTCAGCCTTCAGCGGCGAGAAGGAGTACGTCTTCAAGCATAACCTCGAACGCGAACGGATTGCGCAGCTAACGCCGCTCGCCGCCCGACGCCGCTACCATCGTTCGATTGCCGATTGGCTAGCTCAAAAGGAGACGTTACGCAGTCAAGAAGAGTACGTCGCCATGCTCGCGCGCCATTTGGAGCACGGCGGTTCACTCACGCGGGCAGCATTCACGTATCTCGATGCCGGCAACATTGCCCGCCAACAGTATGCGGCCAAAAAGGCGCATGACTATTATGAGAAGGGCCTCGAGCTCTTGGGTGACGACGACGCGCGGCGGCGCATCGATTCGCTGCACAATCATGGGGACGTGCTCTTGCTCCTGGGTCGAACAGACGACGCGTTGGCGGCCTTTCGGGAGATGCACGCGATCGCGTTTCGGCTCGGGTTGCGTGCCAAGGGTGGCGCGGCCCACAACCGCATCGGGCGCGTGTACCGCGACACGGGCTCGTTGGATCTGGCGCGGGACCACTTGGAGACCGCGCTTGCCCTGTTTCAAAATGTCGGTGACGCGCGCGGCGTCGCCGCATGCCATGATGACATCGGCAAATTATTGTGGATGCGAGGTGAGTACGAGCCCGCGCTGGAAGAGCTCAAAAAGGCGCTCGATATGCGCAAAGAGCACGGCGACGGCCGTTCCATCGCGCTCAGCCTGAATAACATTGGTCTGGTCTGGCGCGACCACGGCCAGCAGGCGCAGGCGCGGGAGGCGTTGGAAGCCGCCCTGAAAATCCGGCGTGAATTGGACGACCCACTCGGGACCGTGGAGAGCTTGAACGACCTCGGGCAGCTCGCGCTCGATCAAAGCGAGCATGAAAAAGCGCTCCGGCTGTTCATGGAGGCACACACCCTAGCCAAAGACGTCGGCGAGCATAATCGGATCGCGGCCGTGCTGACCAGCATCGGTGAGACGCACCAGCGCCTGGGGCATAGCGACGAAGCCGTGGTGTACCTGACGCAGGCGGAAGAGCTGTGCGATGAGCTCGGCGACAAGTTGCACTTGGCCGAAGCCAAGCGCGCCCTCGCGAAAACCTACCTCGAACAGCGCGAGCTCAAAAAAGCGCGTGATTTGATCAAGCGCGCGGTCGATTTGTTTGGTCAAGTACGAAGCAAACCGCATCTGGCCGTAGCCCTGCGCACTCTCGGCGAGGTGACTGGCGCCGGTGCGTGGGGCGAAGGTCATGAGGTCAAGGCCGTCGACTATTTCATGCGCTCGATCGCCATCTGCAAAGAAATCGGCAATGAGCTCGAAGTGGCGCGCAGCTACCAAGCCTTCTCGACGTACGTCTTTTCGTCCCTCCACTACCGGCACAACGCCGACATCCAGCGCGAAGCGCAGAAGCTGAGCGAGATGGCGGACGAGATCTTCGAACGGCATCGCATCCGCTCACGGGCGAGCGTCGCATAACGGGAGTAACCGGACCATGAGCTCATTTCGTTTACCCCTGCGCGTGCAAAAGGTCGGTCCGGTGGACGTTCCCTTGCCGCAATACCAAAGCCCGTCCGCGGCGGGGCTCGACCTGTGTGCGGCGATCGCCGAAGCGCGGGCCATCGAGCCCGGCGCGCGCGTCTTGATCCCGACGGGCTTAGCGTTGGCTATTCCAGACGGCTACGAAGGGCAGGTGCGGCCGCGTTCCGGGCTGGCCTTGAAGCATGGCATCAGCGTGCTGAACACGCCGGGGACGGTCGATGCAGACTACCGCGGTATGGTGCAGGTTTTGCTCATCAACCTGGGCCAGGAGCGTTTCTTGGTGCAACCGTTGACGCGAGTCGCCCAGCTCGTGATTTGCCCGGTGCGGCAGGCCGAGCTCACGCTGGTCACCGAGCTCGATGAAACGGCTCGCGGGGCGGGTGGTTATGGGTCGACCGGGATGTGAGCCGAGACCCGCGTATAGAAGTCGCGTAGCTCGCGAGCGACGTGAGATTTTTCCACGTCGCGCGTGACGATGTGACCCGAGCGGGGGAGGATCACGACGCGCACGTCCGAGGTGCCGAGGCGGCCTGCGACTCGCCAGGCGTTCGCCACGGGGCAGACGCGGTCGAGCGCCCCGTGGATGATCAGCGTTGGACAACGAACGCGGCTCAGACGCTCACGCAGCAAGCGGCCCGAGCGCTCGAGATCGATCGCGGCGTGCACCGGGTCGGCCGTGTAAGAGATTTGGGTGCGCCGCGCCTCGGGATCCGTGATGTCCGAGCCAGTCTTCCGAACCAAGAAGTCGGGGATGCGCAGCACGCCGCCCGCGCGCAGGGCCCAAGCCAATGGCGGCCTGAGCCACGCGGCGTTCGCCAGCAGCACCAAGCCAGCCACCCGCTCCGGGTGCGTGATGGCCAAATGCGCGGCCAGCAAGGCACCCATGGAAAGGCCGACGGCAATCACCGGCCCCGCCGCCGCTAATTCTTCGTAGGCAGACTCAGCGCCAACCACCCAATCAGAAAACCGTGTCTTCGCGAGGTCCCGCGCATGACAGCCATGCCCGGGCAGCAAGCGCGCCGATGCCGCCAAGCCGACCTCCTCGGCCATCTCCGTGCACAGCTCGATCTCCCGCGTCGTCCCGCCGAACCCGTGGAAGGCGAGCACCCCGGGAGCCTTGCCCGTGATACGGATTGGCTGGGGCAGCTCGCCGTTGAGCGAGCCGAGGATGAGCCTTTTAGCGGTCATCCTTCGCCACGCTTGATCCCGTAAGAGCGCACTTTTTTGTGCAAGTTCGTGCGTTCGACGCCGAGCGTAATGGCGGCTTTGGAGATATTCCAATCGAGCGCTTTGAGCGTGTCGATGATGTACGCGCGCTCACTGGACTCCCGATATTCGCGCAGGGTCAGCCTGTCCGAAGACGTCAGCGGCAAGGGCGTGCTCTCGCCGTCCGGCAAGCTGTCGGTGGAGCTCGCGCCCGATTCGTCCATTTCGTCGTCGAAGGGGCTCGCGTGTGGGTCTTCGGGCAAGTCGGCGACGGTGATCACGTCGCTGGACAAGATCGCCGCTCGCTCCACCACATTTTTCAGCTCGCGGACGTTACCGGGCCAGGTGCGGCGGGCCAGGGTGTCGAAGACGCTAGGGTCGATTTTCTTGGATCGGAGCCCATTTTCCTTACAGAACCCGGAGACGAAGGCCTCGGCGAGGGTGGTGATGTCGATCTTGCGCTCACGCAACGCGGGCACGCGGATCGGAAAGACGTCGAGCCGAAAAAACAGATCTTCGCGGAACGTTCCGAGCTGTACGGCCTTGCCCAGATCCTTGTTGGTCGCCGCCAGCACGCGCACGTCGACGTTGATCACATGCTCGGAGCCCACGCGCACGACCTCCCCATTTTGCAGCGCGCGCAGCACCTTGGCTTGCGCGCTCAGATCCATGTCGCCGATTTCGTCGAGGAACAACGTGCCGCCGTGGGCTTGCTCGAAGAAGCCGCGTTTTCGCGCCGAAGCGCCGGTAAAAGACCCCTTTTCGTGCCCGAACAGCTCGCTTTCGATCAGCTCACGCGGGATTGCTGCGCAGTTCACTTTCACGAATGAGGCGTCCTTGCGCGGGCTCAGGCGATGAATGGCGCGGCTGACGAGCTCTTTGCCCGTGCCACTCTCGCCCGTAATGAGCACGCTCGCCTTGGTGGGCGCGACCTTGTCGATGTCCTGAAAGAGCTTCTGAATCGGCGCGCTGGTCCCGATCATTTCGTAGCGCGCCTCGAGCTCGCCGCGCATCTGCTCGACCGTTCGGCTGAGCCGAGCCGTGCGAATGGAGTTGCGTACGCTGACCAGCACCCGCTCCCGATTGAGGGGCTTCTCGAAGAAGTCGGTGGCGCCGAGCTTGATCGCGGCGACGGCGTCGTGCACCGTGGCATGCCCGCTGACTACGATCACGGGCACGTCGCGCGTCGCGTCGTCCGCGCGCAAGCGCTGCAAGGCCTCCAGACCGCTCATCCCGGGCAGCTTCAGGTCGAAAATCGCGACGTCCACCGGCTCGAACGGATTGCTCAGCACCTCGAGGGCCCTTTCCGCGGAGTCCGCTTCCAAAACGCGGTAACCTTCGCCACTCAGCACCATCTCCAGTGTGCGTCGGATGTTCTTCTCGTCGTCGCAAACGAGCACCGTCGGGGGAACCGTGCTGAGCGGCGAGGGGTCGGCCATGGCTTGCTGCGCTGGATTGGCCTAAAACGTGCGCTGCGAACCGCTTTTATCGAGCAGCGCGAGCTCATTCAAGAATTTGTGTGCTGGCACGCTAAACGGGCTCGCCGGGTAGCGGCGAAGCATGACCTCGAGCACCGCGCGCGCTTTTTTGCGCTCCTTCTGCTTCATGTAAACCTCGGCCAAGAGCACCATGGCTTCGGGCTCCAGCCCCGAGTCGTTCAGCGCGTGCAAGGCGTAGTTGATGCGAGCTACGGCCGCGTCGAACTTGCCAAGATCGAGATAGAAGCGGGCTACGTACAGCTCGTGACGCCCGAGCAGCCCGGTGACCACCGATTGCATGTAAGCAAGCTCGGCTGAGTGCTCGGTGTTGGGATAATCATTCAAGAAAGCGCGAATACTAGTGTGAGCGTCGTTAACGGATGCCAGATCGCGTTCTTCCAACGACGGCAGCAAAAATGATGGGCTGACCGCGTCGTACTGGGTGCGCGTCACCTGATAGCGCGCGTAGGGGATCTGCGGATCATTTGGGTAGTCGTGCACGAAGGATTTATAGCCAGCCGTCGCTTCTGCAAATTTCTCTTGCTGAAAGTCGGCGTCGGCCATGCGCAGCTCGGCTAGCCGCGCGTAACGGCTGTAGCCGTACTTGCGCTTCACTTCGCCCATCATCTGATTGAAGCTTTCCCAATTCTTCGAATCGAAGGCCTCCATCGCCGCGTCATACTCGCGCTTGGCGTTATCGGAGTAATCGAGCGGGGCGTTGACGTGGCGGTCCTTGTCGCACGCTTCGAGCCACGGCACGCCGAGGCCGACGCCGAGCGCCAGTGGCACGCCCCGAAGGAGCGGGTACATGCGGCGAAATAGGCACGACCTGGGTTGGCTCGGGTTCGCCTTAGGCATGTTCGAGGCCTCTGCTAGCGGCGTTCCGCAGCGGGCGCAAGAAGGACCGAACCCGAGCGCAGTGCCATCGCGGGCCACACCACGCGCCGGAAAACACGGGACTAGCGCGGCTCGACGCATCGGGTAAAGATGCCCTCTAGGCAGACGACATGAATCAGCCCGTTCCCATGACCCCCGCCGGCGCGCAGAAGCTGCGAGACGAGCTGGTGCGCCTGAAAGAGGAGCGCCCCAAGATCTCGCGCGCCATTGGCACCGCGCGTGAGCACGGCGATCTCAAAGAAAATGCCGAGTATCACGCGGCCAAAGAGCAGCAGGGGCTCGTAGAAGCGCGGATCAAGGACATCGAGGACAAGCTGTCTCGCGCCGAGGTGATCGACCCGGCCCGCTTGTCCGGAGACAAAGTGCGATTCGGGGCCGTCGTGCTGCTCACGAACCTCGATAGCGAGGAGGAGAGCACCTACCAAATAGTGGGCGCGGACGAAGCCGATCTCAAAAACGGCACCATTTCCGTGTCCGCCCCCCTAGCCCGCGCCCTGATTGGCAAGTCCACGGGCGATGAGGTCGTGGTGACCCTACCCGGTGGCACGCGGCGCTACGAAATCGGCAGTATCGAGTTCCGCTGACGTGCGGCGGTCGTCTAGCTCCGCGGGCGCTTCTGCGCTCGCGCGCTTTGCGCGCGCCATCGCATCTTGCTGGGCGGTCATGGCGCTCGAGCTCGCGCTAACTTTAGCCTTTGCTCGACGAGAGCTCGCGGGCGCTTGGGAGCTGCAGTATGGGTTGACCTGGCTCGCCCCGACCCTGCTGGGAGTCTCGGGGCTCGTGGCGACCCTGGGCGCCGTCTTTACCTGGCTCGTAGAACGGTCCGAGCAGCGCTCGGCTCGCGCTTTGCTCGCTGGCCTCGGCGGAATGGCCGGCGTGCTCGTGGGGTTCGGGGTGGGGGGAGGGCGGCACTTGGCGACATTGGGCGTGCGCGCTTCGTTCGCGCTGCTCGTGGGCGTTTCGTGCGGCGCGGCGCTGTGGCACGCCGCGCGCGCGGTCGCCCGCTTGCTGCAGGGGCGGCCCGCCGCATGTTTCGGCTTGGTCGCCGCCGCTCTGGGCTTGTCGGAGTTGCTCAATCGCTTGCTCTTGGTTCGCCTGTATCCCGCATTTCATCTGGGGCTCGCGGCCGTCACCTTATTGAGCGCCCCGCTCGCCGGCGAGGCGCTCAGGAGGGCGAGCGCGGCAGCTCGCGCGCCGTGGCGTTCGTGGCCGGCGGGGGTGCTCGGCGTTTGGCTCTTGGCTCTGGTCCTGATGGTTCCGAGCGCGCGGCGCTTGGCTCGCTTCGACAATTTCCGATTCATCGTCGCCGAGCATGCGCCGCTTTCGGGCCGCGGTGTGCAGCTGGCCGCGCTGATTGCACCCGCGCCCGCCGACGACAGCGTCGACTGCGACGCGCTCTCGGCTCGCGACCGGGCGGAGCACGCGGCCTGCAGTCAACGAGCGGACTCCGAAAATGGTCGCACGTTGGACCTCAGAAACCGCGATTTCCTGTTGATCAGTGTCGACGCGTTGCGCGCGGATCACCTGGGCAGCTATGGCTACGCGCGACCGACGACGCCGCATATCGACGCGCTGGCACGGGACGCCGTCGTGTTCGAGCATGCATATGCCGCGACTCCGCACACGTCGTACTCGGTGACGTCTTTGATGACGGGCAAGTACATGCGACCGCTTTTGCTGCAGGGCATCGCGCAGGACTCCGACACTTGGGCGGCGCTTTTCCGAACCTACGGTTACCGCACCGCGGCTTTCTATCCGCCCGCGGTGTTCTTCATCGATCCAGATCGCTTTCAAAGCTTTCGTGATGGATTTTTGGGCTTCGAGTATCGCTGGGTGGAATTTGCGGAGGGCCAGCGGCGGGTCGACCAAGTGACCCGCTACCTCAGCCAGGCCCCGGGGGATAAGCCGCTCTTCACCTGGGTTCACCTGTTTGCGCCCCACGAGCCGTACGAAAACCACCCCGAATACCCGTTCGGCGAGCGCGACATAGACCGCTACGACTCCGAGGTCCGATTCGCAGACGAAACGGTGGGCGCCATCGTGGCGGCCTTCCGCGCGCAACGGCCGAGCTCGGTCGTGATCATCACGGCCGATCACGGCGAGGAATTCGGCGAGCACGGCGGCCATTATCACGGCACGAGTGTGTACGAGGAGCAGGTCCACGTGCCGCTGTTGCTGTCCGCACCGGGCACGCTGAACGCCCGTCGTATTCAAGAGCCAGTGCAAACGATCGATCTTTTGCCGACCTTGCTCACGGCGCTCGATATTCCGAAGCCACCACGGATGCGTGGCCGCGATCTCGGCTCGCTCCTCGCTGGCAAGCGCGCCGAAGGTGGAGGTCTAGCGCTGGCCGAAACGGACGAACAGACGCTCCTGGCCGACGGCGCGTTACGCCTCCTGTGCGCTCGTAAGTTGGGCGCGTGCAAACTATTCGATTTAAACCGTGACCCTGGCGAAGAACGCGATGTCTCCGCCGATTTCCCAAAACGATTCGAAGAGTTACGCGCCAAACTGAAGGAATTAGGAGCGTCCCATGGTCGCTACGAACAAAACGGCTTGCGCGCGGAGGGGAAAGGCTGGCCAGCCGCCATTTTACGCGGCATCAGCGGCGATGGCGACGCCGTGGACGAAATCGCGGGCCTGCTCGACGACGCAGATCTTTCGATTCGTCGCAAAGCAGCCGAGCTGCTCTTCGAGCTCAGACGGCCCGAAGCAAAAGCCGCGCTGCGCTTGGCGCTCGGACGCGACGAGGATGAGGTCGTGAGGCGCTACTCAGCGCTGGCCCTGACACGCTTGGGCGAAGGCGCGCCGCTCACCTTCGAGCTCGCAAAATCATCGGACCTGACCGTGCGTCGCTTGGCTGCGCTCGTCCTCGCCGAAGGCGGCGACAATCGCGGCGAAAAGACGCTGATCGCCTGGTGGCAGGACGCGCCAGCGCGCAATTACGACCGCTCGCGACAGATCGCCGCAGCGCTTGGGGTGATCCGCTCCAAAGAGTCGGTGTGGCCGCTCGTCCAAAGCCTGGGCGACGTGCGCTTGCGGCCTTACTTAGCGGAGGCGCTAGCGCACATCGGGGGCGAGCTGAGCCAAGGCTCGCTGCTGGAGGCGTTCGCCGACGAGCGCTCGCAGTCGACTCGCGTCGCGTTGCTGAACGCGCTCGTCACGCTCAAGACGGAAGAGTCTCTCGCGCCGCCATTGGTGAGGTTCATGGGCGTCCCGGATCCGCTGACTGGGGGCCTGGAGGCGGCAGAGCGCGCCAAGATTTTGGAGCACGTTGGCGGGCCCGATGCGCGGGATCTGGCTCGACTGCGCGCACAGAGCTCGCTCGGCGTGATTGTCACGCTCACCATCCCGCCCGGCGGCAATGGGCGAGGGGTACGGGCCTTCGTGCGTGCCCGCGCCCTGGGCCCTGCGCCCGGTGAGCTGCTGATCGCGGCGGCGTCAATCGAGGACATTGGCCACAAGCACGGCCCCGCGTTACCCAGCGTGGACGCGGAGCACGCCTTGCGGCTGCGCATCCCGCCCAGTACCGAGCCACTCGTGTTGTTTGCCGAGCTACCCAAGAGTGTCCCGGCGCGGCCCGGTTTGCGCGAGCGCTTCGTGGTGTTCGCCGACAGCACGGTGCAGCTCGACGCGTTGTGCTTGGTGCCACTTTCGGACGAGCTGCCCCCACCGCCTCCGAAACCCTGGCGGCCCGAGGAGGGTCCCCCGAAAGAGAATGCAGAGTGAGATTCGCCCGTAACATCGGGGCTGAGCCGGCCGCTCGCAAAAAACCGCTTCGGGGGCCCGGCGCGGAGAGACGAAACGACGAATTGGTGTATAGAAGCGCCCGTGGCAGAGGAGCGCGATGAGTCAAAACCTTCCTCGAGTCTGGAAAACCCCGAGACTCAGGCAGAAGCAGGAGGGCCCGGCGAGATCGAGCCTGAAAGCTCGGCGGAAATCGTGCATCAGCCCGACGCGATCATTACGGGTCCGATAAAGAAGAAGAAAAAGAAGCGGCCGCTCGACGCCGCGCCCGAGCCGATTCGCGACCGCAACCGCCGCCTGCGCGCCGAAGCGCTAGGCAAACGCGGCTCGAGCTTCGAGCCGCGCCGGGCTCCCGTGCGCGGGCTGGAAGCGGGGGAAATCGTCGACGACGCATTCTCACGCAGCACGCAGGCGGCTGGGGAGTGGCTGAAGAAAAACTTCAATATCGTGCAGTGGCTGCTGGTCGCCTGCATCGTGGGCTGGGTCGGCTACGCCATCTACAGCTACCGCGCCGGGCGTGCGGCGGAACGCGCTTCAACCAAGCTGAACGCGGCGATTCGCGCCGAGAACGCGCGTGTGGGCGGTGATGAGAGCAGACCCGATCCGCAAACGGGCATCGTCGATACACGTCCCGCGTATCTCACGCAGGTGGACCGCTTGCAGGCCGCCGAGAATCAATACCGCGCCATCGCGCAAGAGTCGTCGCGGTCTCCCGCAGCGGTGTTCGCGAAGCTTGGCTTGGCCTCCGTGCTCTATGACCAAGGCAAATTTGCCGGCGCGAAGGCGGCCTATCAAGCGGTTAGAGACAACGCCCTGGCCGCCAAGGATACGAACCTCAAGGGTAGGGCCTTGGAAGGTCTCGGCATCAGCGCCGAGGGCTTGGGCGACAAAGCCAGCGCCCAGAAGTTCTTTGCCGAGCTCGCTCACCTGGACGATTTTGGTTTCGGCGCGCTCGGCGCGTATCACGAAGCGCGCTTGGCGTTCGCCGCCGGCGATGCCGACAAAGCCAAAGATTTGCTGAAAGATGCGCAAAAAAAGCTCGCATCGGCCCGCGACAAAAACGAGAAGCTGACTCTGGCCAGCCCGGGTTATTTAGAGATGTCGGTGCGTGAGCTACAGCGGCGGATCGACCCAAACGCGGTCGCGGCTCCTTCCAACGCTCTAACCGCCGACCAGTTGCAGGAGCTCCAAGAGCAAATGGGCTCGAGCGACGGCTCGGGCAACAAGGGGCTATCGAAGGAGAAGCTCAATGAGCTTTTGAAGCGGATGTCGAACGGCGCCAAATCGCCGGGCGCGCCGCCGGCGGGCGCACCGTGAAATACGTGCTGGCCTGCGCGCTTGGCGGCGCGGGGCTATTCGGCGTGGCCGCCGCGGGTTGTGACGCCGTGCGAGGCGGCGCGAATCCCGAAATGCCGCTCTGGCTGCGGCGGCCAAACTTCTCGATGCAGCTGAACTATTCGCGCGTCTTGGTCGCCCCGTCACGTCGCGCGGGTGAGCCGTACGAGCGCGGTCAACCGGAGATCGACCCGGTCGGGCGGCGCGTGTTCGTGGGCTCGAGCGATCACGGTCTATACGCGCTCCGCGCCGACAACGGCGCTCAAATCTGGCGCTTCGAGACGCTCGGCTTCGTGCAGTGCGCGCCACTCTACGATGCGAGCGAAGACGTCGTGTACTTCGGTTCCAACGACGGCGCCTTATATAAGGTGTCGGCAAGGGACGGCACGTTGCTTTGGCGGTTCATGACCAACGCGGAGGTCTCGCGGCGACCGGTCCTGCACCAAGGGCTGCTATTCGCAGTGAATGCCAACGACACGCTGATGGCGATCGAACCGGCTACGGGCAAGCTAAAGTGGTCGGAGCATCGCTCACCGGCGGCCGGCATGGAGGTCGCGGGTTATGCCGGCCCGGCGGTATTTCGTGGCAAAGTCTACACGGGCTTCAGTGACGGCAATGTGATGGCGTATGACGCGGAGACCGGCGCTGAACGCTGGCAACCGGTCGATTTGGCTGCTGAGGCGGAGCAAACTCTGGGCGAGCTGCCGCAACAATTGGACGTCGATACGACTCCGGTCGCGAATGTTCTGCCGGGCGGCCCAGTCGTATACGTCGCGAGCTACGCAGGCGGCGTATTCGCCCTCGACGCTGAAACCGGTGTGCAGGTTTGGCCCAACACCGCGGTGTCCGGAGTGAACGAGCTCACGCTCTGGCGCGAGCCCGCTCACGTTCGCCGTGACGGCGGCCCGCCCGAGCCGGAGCGAACGATCTTGATTGCGTCGAGCGGTACGAGCGGCCTCTGGGGGCTCGATCCGGAAACCGGGCGTGAGCTCTGGCGGCGGGCTGTGCCGACCGGCGGCGTGTCCGCGCCGGTCCCGATCAGCGGCGCGCTGCTCATGTCCGCGTCGCGCCTGGGAGTATTCCTGGTCTCGCCACTAGGCGGCGAGCTCATCGACGGTATCCACGTTTCGGACGGCACCAGCATGACGCCGGCCGCGTTCGGCTCGCGCGCCTTCGTGATGACCAACGGCGGAACCTTCCTGAGCCTGACCGTCACGCCGCCGATCTGACGCCCGCGCCAACCGCGCCGCGCTGCTCACGGCGCTTATTGGGAGAGATTTGGGCGCTCGGCAGCGCCGCACGGCGCCCATTGGCGAGGGTTTGGGCGCTCATTGGCGCCGCCCAGCAGCTCGCAACCGTCGAACGCGCCCCCTGACACTAGTTCGCATAAGATACATTATGTCAACTAACCGGGTAGTGCATCAGTTTGATCCGGTCGGCGGTCCGCTAGTTGCGCGCGTTCTTTCCGTCAGCCATTCTTGCTGGCAGCCCAATGGCCTACGCGCGTATTAAAACAGAAATGCATGGCGATACTTCCCGCTGGATGCGGCGCGCCGCCGCCAAGCGCGCTGCTAGCCGATTGCGTCGGGTCGCCGATACCAAGGCCGCGCGTGACGGCCATAATGACGCTGCGGCGCCAGACACTGCGCTACGCCTGAATTGCTCCCAAGCCTGCTAGACGACGCCATGGCCCACCACAAGCGCAGGCGCCCGACGCACCAGCGCGCCGGCTGCCTGCTGTGCAAGCCGCACAAGGATGAGCGCGCACGGAAGTTCGGCCCCGTCTCTGTCCGTCGAGCTATCCAGGACTGTCCGGCGGCATTGATTGACGCCTGAGTTGTCGATAATGGGGGCGCCGACTGGCCGAAGTCTGTCGGGACTCGGCCAAAGCTGAGGACTTTCCGCGGGCAGCCCGGGCGTTCCAGGAAGCGTCCGCCAAACGGGCGTACGCTCTGGCCCGGAGCATGTGATGACCCCGCTGGCCGACTGCTTGTACCCGCTTGAGGCGGCGTGGCAGTCTCCGCGGCCAATGACCGATCCGGTGGGTTCAGAGGCTGTTGATGCCAGCGATCCTCCCAGCGTGAGAGCCGCAGGCGCGAAGCTTTTGAGCGACCGGGCAGAACAGATTATCAAACTGGTCGGCCTCCTGCTGATGACGACCGCCGCGGTCACGGCCCCATACCTTGTCTTCAACGGCCGCGTGAGCGCTCTTGAGACCGCTATCGGTGCACTAACGCAGACGGTTGCCGGTAACGACAAGCGACTGACCGAGACGCTCTCCGCTAACGACAAGCACCTGACCGAGATCATTGCTTCGAACGATAAGCGGCTGGATGAAAAGCTGAACGTCATCGGGACTTGGCTGAGGGACCCAACCAAGTTTCCCGGCGGCGGCGTCATTCCAAGCCCGTCCGCGAATTCACCCGATCCCGTGTCGCAGGGACTGCGCGGCTTCCCGAGCAACGTGGCGCCGGTCTCAGCCCCGGAGTGCGTTAGCTCGAAGACGTTCAACAAAATGCCCTGCGAGCTTGCGGCTAAAGACGGCTGCCGTGGTCTGAGCGGTTTCACGCCCGAGCGCTACCGGGAGATTCGCCTGAAGGCCGGCGTCGGCGAATACATGCTTGTTTGTGCCGAAAAAGCGCCCTAGGCGGTTTGAATCGTGAAGGCCGGCGTCGGCGAATACATGCTTGTTTGTGCCGAAAAAGCGCCCTAGGCGGTTTGAATCGCACGCGGCCCTGATTCCGGCGGCGCGCCGATCTTCCTGACGCGCCCCTTCGGCTGCTCCGGTAGCAGCGCGATCACCTCGTCCAGGCCCCACACGTGGTCGGCAACGCCAGCGGCCATGGCTGGCGTTCGCTTCACGCCCTGCTCGGTCAGCGTCATGTGGGGCCGGCAGAAGTTGTAAAACATGAACATGAGCGCGGTGGCCGCCTCGTGGTTCTGGATCTTCTTGGAGTGAGCGTTCGTGAGCCGCGTGAACCGGCGGTTAGACATGCGGATCTTGAGGTTCTGGCGCTCGACGTAGCTCGTTGAGATGTGCTCGGGATCCGGGAACCCGTGCCGCACGTCCACCTTTACGCCGCAGCACTTGGGCTGGCTATACTTCGAGTCCGGCCCGTTGGTGCTCACGCCCTCGTATATTTTGATCAGCTGCGCGTAGTCGACCGAGCCGGGCGGAAACGCGAGCGTCGTGGCCCAGCGGGAGGACTTCAGGCTATCCGTCGTCAGCTGGATCCGGCCGTCAACGCGCGCCGCCAAATCGAGCATAAAATGGTTAGCGCAGTAGGCATCGCGGGCGCCGATGTACCAGGTGATCATCAGCTTGGTATCGGCGTCGATCGCGGTCCACGTCCAGACGGAGCCGAAGCCCGGCACGCCCCTCATGTGCTCCGGGACGTTCTTCTCTTTCGCATAGCAGAACGACCAGATTTCGTCGGCCTGTACGCGCTTCGTAGACAGCCCACGGAGCGACTTGTCCTGGTAGGCGTCGCAGGCCGCGCCAAGCTCTGTCAGCAGCTTTAGAACCGTGTTCATGGCCACGCCCGTCATGCGGCACGTCGACCGCAGAGAACAGCCCTCGACCAAGCACGAGATCACGCGGGCGCGGGTTGCTGTGTCGAGCCGGTTCATACTCAACACTATGCGTGAGCGGTCGCGCATGAGCAACCGGTGCTAGGACAGTTAATGTCCTGGCTCGACACGGGAGAATAGCGTCAATTCTCGGCGGATTGGTGCGATACGCGGACACAGCGCTTGCCCGTAGTCTGACGACGCAAAGGCCAGTAAGTTCGGCTGTCCAGATGGCCGACATACACACGTTCGACGACTACATGCGGCCCATGATCGCCGCACTCCGACGGCTCGGAGGATCGGCCACCATTCAAGAGCTGTACGACGCGATCGTTGACGAGATGAAGCTGTCCGAAACGCAGCTGTCACTCCTTCACGACCCGGATAAAGGTAGCCAGACCGAGGCCGCTTACAGGATGGCGTGGGCGCGTACGTGGCTCAAAAAAGCTGGCTTTCTAACGAACAGTGCTCGCGGCGTCTGGACACTAACCCCGAAGGGGCGTGAAGAAGACGTTGATCCGGACCTGGTGATTGAGCAGGTCCGCGCGGGGTACGCCGCCCGCAAATCGTCTCCCGACGCGCAGGGGGTGTTGGCGTCTGTAACGGCGGTGAACGAGATTGTTCCTGATATAGACGAACCGGACGCGCCAGAGGGCTGGCACCAGCGTTTGACGCGGCGGCTATTAGCCATGCCCCCGGATGCTTTTGAGCGGCTCTGTCAGCGGATCTTGCGCGAGAGTGGATTTATTGAGGTCAAGGTTACAGGGCGGTCAGGTGACGGTGGGATCGACGGAATCGGCATCCTCCGCTTGCAGCGCGTAGTGAGTTTCCAGGTGCTATTCCAATGCAAGCGCTACCAAGGATCAGTTAGCCCGAAAGAAATTCGCGACTTCCGCGGCGCGATGGTCGGTCGCTCAGACAAGGGCCTATTCTTGACCACGGGCTCGTTTTCCCGGGCCGCACAGGAAGAGGCAACGCGCGATGGCGCCCCGCCGATTGATCTGATCGACAGCTATCGACTTGCTGACTTGCTCAAAGAATTGAGCCTTGGGGTTCAGACGGCGATGATCGAAAAGGTCGACATTGACGAACGATGGTTCGACGGTATCTAGGCCGACTGGGCCGCGTATCAATGACCGATTCAGGGCCTACTTGGAGCGACCTGATTTCGGCTGTTTTGTCGGGGATTCCATAACTTTTCGAGGTGTGCCCTTTACTGGCGTGCCAATGGGTCCGGGCTTGCCTTTGATCGGCGGTCTCGGCTGCGTTCTCTTCATTGAGGCAGCAGGAAACGGGAGCTGCAAGTTCTCGCCATGTCGCGGCTCCGCAGGGGGTGGTGAAGACTGTGAACGCGGCGTGACGTTCAGTCCCGGCAGCTGAACAGTGCCTGCCAAAATCTCAGGGATCGTGATGATCCTGATTCGATGCTCCAGCTTGCCATCACGACGAGTTGCGGCCGGCCCCGTGCCGAGTTCCCGAGCAAGCGTACGCATGCCGGTGGTCGGCGTGTGCATGGTGACTAGGATCCCGTAGTCGGCCTTTTCGAGTCGTACAGTGCTCTCCAGGCTCTTCACCATCTCCGGAGTCAGCGTTCGGCCGCCCTTGACGGAGATGATCACACGGCGCTGAACGCTGCCGGTGAAATCTCGGAGCATCAGTTCGCCATCAATCCCGCCGTCTCCGCCCTTTTTCTTCTCGCCCTTTGGCGGTTGGCCGCCCAGCTTTCGCACCGCCCACCACTGAAAGTCATATGGATTCGTTTCGGCTAGATGCGCCGCTCCTTCAACGTCCGATGGTTCGCCGTACTCGGTCCAAACTCGTGGCTGAAATTTCTCGTCGAGCCGGTCTTTGATCACGTCGATCGCGCGGATCGCAATGTCGATCCCTATCCATTTCCGCCCCATGTCCTCGCAAGCTTCGATGGTCGTCCCGCAACCGCAGAATGGGTCGAGAACCAAGTCGCCTGTGTTGGTGGACAGGGATAGAATTCGGGCGAGCAACGGCCGTGGCTTTTGAGTGTCGTAGCCAGTGTCGTCTCGAGCCTGCGAATTGTTCGGCGGTATATCGATCCACACGTCGCCAAGCGGCTTGCCTCGCTGCTCGTCCAGATACCGCTTATATCGAGGGACACCGCCCGGTTTCGGCTGAACGACGAGCCCAGCCTCGTAAGCCTCTTGCATTCTCGGCTTCGTCCATCGCCAGACGCGAGTAACGCCAAGAAACTCATAGGTCAGGTTCGGACGATCGGGGCTCGGGTTGATCAGGCTCGTAAGCTGATAGCGGCGTCCGCTCTGGTCGACGGTGGAGTACTTCGCCAGCGTCTTCTCGTCGAGATCGTCGAGATCATACGGCATAAACATGCCGTCGGTGTTCCACGTCCGCTCCGCCCCTTTGCGGTAAGACAGGATCACGTCGTGATTGTTCGGGAGATGCTTGGTGCTCAGTCCCTTGGACAGGGTGCGCTGCCAGATGATCTCGTTGCAGAAATTCTGCGCTCCAAAAACCGAATCGAGGATTATCTTCAGGTAATGGCTGGCAGTCGGATCGCAATGCAAGTAGAGCGACCCGCTTGGTCGTAGCGCGCGACGCATCTCGATGAGGCGGATTCCCATCATTGACAAATATGCGAGCGTGTCCCGCTGGTTCTCCCAGAGAAATGGCTTTAGCGCGCGCATCATGTCGCTGAGTGCTTGCGGCACGCGAACACCCGCCGGCGCCTGCCCGGTAAGTTCTGCGAAAGCGCGTTCAGCCGAATCCTCCCAATGCCATGTGTCGACGAAAGCCTGCTGTTGAGCCCGCGAATCCTTGTGGTTCACGTTGTACGTGCGAGCAGAATTGAAGGGCGGATCTAGGTAGATCAAGTCCACTGACTCGGTCGCCACCTTGTGCCGAAGCACGTCCAGATTGTCCCCGTAGTAAAGATCGCCGGGCATCGCGGACGAAATTGTCACTCGACCCAGCGAGGCACTGACAACTTCCCCGATCCGTTTTTTTGCGGTCTTACGTTTCGTTCCGAGCGAGCACCTTTGCCGCAGTCCTGTCAATTTCCCGGCAAGTCCCACCTTTGTGGTTCGGCGGCCGCTCGCCGCTGGTTGTGTGCGTCGTTTTTGCGCTGACTTGCCCAAACGGGCTCGGGGTGCCAGATTCGCCATATGCGTGAACGCTCAGGCACCACAAAGAAGGCGAGCAAAACCAAGCGGCCGCTGGCCGACCCGAACCGAGCCGCTAGAAGCGTCCTGGACGCGGTCATCGCGCGAACCGAGGGCGAGCCCGCCAAGAATCCCGCAGCGGTCGCCTTGGGGCGAATGGGCGGTCTCAAGGGTGGCAAAGCCAGAGCTGAGGCCATGACCACGAAGCAGCGGACAGCGTCGGCTAAGAAGGCGGCGAAGGCGCGCTGGGGCGACAAGGCTTCCTGAGCGGAAGCGCAGACCGAAGCCGTTAGGCTTCATGCGGGCCTCGGGCCGCTGGGCCGTTTGAAACTGACGGACTACCACTAACCGGGTACTGCATCAGTTCCAGGCGGCCACGGAGCCGGCTCGTGACTAAGCCAGCTCGTTCGGTGCTGCGCACGTTCGCAAATGGGCATTTACGTTTCAATGTTCGAGGCCACCAAGGCCATGCGAGACATTGCTCGCGAAGGCGGTTTCATCACCGACTCTAACGGGCAGGAATATCGGAAAATCCAGCTACTGACCGCGGAAGAGATACTCGTCGGGAAAAAACACCCGCACATGCCTGGACAAAACGTAACCCCAGAGTCGGCGCGCCCTGGTCCGCGTAAAGGCGAGACGCTGTCCTTTCAGTTTGCAAAGTCGCGCGCCGCGCTGGCTAAGACATCTCCGAGCGAAGCCCCGAAAAAGCAGACCAAAGCCCGCGGCTCCAAGTAGGACATTCCCTGTCCCTCGAGCGGTTGCTGATGCGCGACCGCTCACGCATAGTGTTGAGCATGAATCGGCTCGACACAGCAACCCGCGCTCGCGTGATCTCGTGCTTGGTCGAGGGCTGTTCGCTGCGTTCCACCTGTCGCATGACGGGCGTGGCCATGAACACGGTTCTGAAGCTTCTGACCGAGCTTGGGGCGGCCTGCGATGCGTTCCAGGACCGGACGCTGCGCGGGCTCTCCACGAAGCGCGTACAGGCCGATGAAATCTGGTCGTTCTGCTACGCCAAAGAGAAGAACGTCCCGGCTCGGCTCAAAGACACGCCTGGCGTCGGCTCGGTCTGGACCTGGACCGCGATCGACGCTGACACTAAGCTCATGATCACCTGGTACATCGGCGGTCGCGACGCCTATTGCGCCAACGCCTTCATGCTCGACTTGGCGGCTCGCGTTGACGGCCGCATCCAGCTGACCACGGACAGCCTCAAGGCGTACCGCTGGGCCGCTACGCTCGCGTTTCCGCCGGGCTCGGTGGACTATGCGCAGCTGATCAAGATCTACGAAGGCGTGAGCAGCAACGGCCCGGATTCAAAATACAGCCCAGGCCGAGAGCGGTTGAGGCGAGGCGGGCACCACAGGATCGCGCGGCACCTCAACGGCAGGGGGATCGCCTTTAGCCGACGGGTCGGTCATGCGGCGCGGAGACTGCCATGCCGCATCTAGCGGGTACAAGCAGTCGGCTGCGGCGGTCATCACTTACTCCGATCTGGAGTGTACGCCGATTCGGCGGTGTCATCCGGGAGGGCTGACCAGCGAGCTGGATTCGCCGGAAACGATGGGCCTGGTGGCCGAATCCGGCGTGATCGTGCGCGGATGATTGCGGCAACAGTAAAAGTCGTGGACGCAAGCGAAATTGTCGCTTCCAAGGGTTGCGCGGTGGTCCCAATAGTGCCACCATAAGGGGTGTCAAGGTCGGACAAACTGCTGGAAAGCATCCGCAACAACCCGCGTGACGTGCGGTTTTCGGATGCCCTCAAAGTAGCAACTTCGTACTTCGGCAGTCCCCGGATTGACGGCTCGCACCATGTATTCACGGTCCCCGGTGGCCAGCGCCTCAACCTGCAACCCGGGAACGCGGGAAAGGCCAAAGGCTATCAGGTCGAACAGCTGTTAGTCGTCATCGACTCGCTCGCCAAGTGAAGGAGAATGGAAATGGAGCACTACACCTATCGGGTTACGTGGTCAGAGGAAGAAAAGGAGTTCGTCGGCTTGTGTGTCGAGATGCCGCTACTCAGCCATGGCGACGAATCGCAAGGCGCGGCTCTTAACGGCATTGTGCGGCTCGTTGCCGGGGTGGTCGCGGACATGATCGAAAAAGGCGAAACCCCGCCTCAGCCGTTGGCCGACCGCGCCTACTCGGGTGAATTCAAGGTTCGGGTGCCGCCGAGTGTTCATCGCTCGTTGGTCCTTGCGGCGGCCGAAGAAGGTGTCTCGCTGAACCGTGTCGTGCAGGCGCGACTCGCACGGGAGCCAGGCTGAGCGTAATCAACCCCGCCCTAAAGGGCGGGGTTTCCGCCTTGGAGATCCGATGAAGATGTCAGCAGAAGCAGAGAACGCCATGATCGCAATAGCGAAGAAGTACGCAGAGCGGGGCTTTCCAAACCACAACGCTTGGTCGTTCGACATCGGAAACCAAAAGCAAATCCACGCCGAGCTGCGCGCGCTGGGCTTAATGGAGCATCACGGAACATCTGCTTCGAGGCTTTCGGCCGCGGGCAGGAATTGGGTGATGGAGAACCGCGAGGACATCTGATATCGCCAGTTTGGCTGATGCGGCGAGTGAAGTTGCTTTATTTTCCTAGCTTTCTTTGCAGCTTTATCTACAGCATTAAACGCAAGTCTTGTGTTACAAGTGACCACGTTCCAGCCTAATTTGGCTGCCGAATGAATTGCGTCTGGCTTCCGCTGAGCTAACCTCACGCACATGAGAATCATTGAGAGCGAAAAACCAAAGCGAGTCGCAGATTACTACGAACGACGGCTACAGCGTGGAGTCGAGCGTTGCACGGCGCATATCCGCAAGAACAACGTGGAGCTGGCCGGGGTTGCCTCTGATGTCTTTTCCAAGGAATTTGAGTGCTGGAAAATCGACCAATGGCCGGAAATAGAGCAGTTGCAGGCGGCGCTCAAGGGCTCGCCATCGGGCGCCGCGCCGATTCGCTTCGAGTACTAAGCGCAGCCCACGACAACAAATAAAAATCCCGCCGATCCTTTCGGACGGCGGACTTCGAGGCTGGTGACGAGGTGAAGGCTACGACAAAAAACGCCCCCAGCTTCGCACCACGCTTTGCAGAACGCAGCAATTTCCCCCTCTGTCAGATGCCCCATTGCGCAGATGGATCAGAACTTGTGCGCCAGAACTTCTTCCCGCGCACGATCCTGGTCTTCCTTCTTCAAGACCCAACCCATTTGCGCAAGGATGTTGCCGCGCGCCTGGTGGCGATCCACCTTGCGCATCAGCCCCGCGTCCGAGGTGGAGGCGGCTTTTTTTCCCCGATCTTTAGAAACGCGGCCGTTCATTTTTCGCTCATCTTGCATTGGCCACGCCTCCTTTAGGAATGGCGGACGGCGTTGTTAGCACCGGCCTGCGCGGTCCGCGACCCGGTCCGCATGTTCATATCATGTAACCTAGTGCAATTTCCCGCATTTGGGAATCGGCCTGGCCCATGGCAGCGAAATCAGCTAAATTTCTCCTGTCCGTCCGTTGCAAGTTGGATAAAGAGGCGTTTGGCTGATCTTCTGCCACGTGCCAGACCAGGGCCACCGTGAGGTGGCCTTAGTTTTATGTGGCCCTCCATTTGCCGGAGTTGCCCACGCGCCTAATCAGGCCGTCATCTTGGAGTATCTGTGTGTCGACTGCTGCGCCCGGAGCACTTCTAGCGCGAGGCGCACAGAAGCCTCCTCCTCCGCTGTGAGCCGACTCATCTCGCGGCGTGAATTCGGATCCGGTGCGCGCTTCCAAACGGTTCGCTTCGGCGATTCTTTCATGCTGGCGACGATCGGGCCCCGCGAGAGCCCGATTCCAGCGCGCGGGCTAATTAGGACACTACCACTAACCAGGTGCATCAGTTTGATTCGGCCTAGCGGCCCACCAGCGCGCCGGCTGCCTCCTGTGCAAGCCGCACAAGGACGAGCACGTTCGGAAGCTCGGACGGGCCTCCTCTCCGTCGAGCTACCCAGGACTGCCCGGCGGTTTTGGCTGACGCCTGAGGCCGGATAACGGCGGCGCTGACTGGCGGCTACGAAGGCGGCGAAGGCGCGCTGGGGCTTCAAGGCTTCCTGAGCGGAAGCGCTGGCCGAAGCCGTCAGGCTTCACGCGGCCCGGTGGGCCGTAATGCGCTGGGCGCCGGCCAGAGGTCCGGCTCGTGACCCGCTCGGCTTCTGCGCTATAGTCACCCCGATGGCTCGGTTCCAGGTTCAGCCCAAGGCGGTCGGCGTGCATAGATGCACGTCAATCACCGCCGAAAAAACCTAGTCCGAGCGAAGCATCACAACGGGCTGGGCTACTGGATGCGCCTCAAGCGCCTGAAGCCCCACCGCCGCGAGCAATCCCACAAGCGCCGCGTTCAAGAACGCGAGGCCTTGGCCCACGAGCGCTGGGACGACCTACCGCGCCGCTATCCCCGCTCAATCTATTGGGAGATCTGGTAGCCGAACGGCGTCCAGCTATTCCGAGCGAGCCTTCGCCGCCTTCCTCGCGGACGCCTTTCTCTGCTTTGGCGTCATCGCCTCGGCTCTGGCCTTGCCGCCCTTCAGGCCGCCCATACGCCCCAGGGCGACAGCAGCCGGGTTCTTAGGTGAACCTGAAGCAGTGCCACTAACCGGGTAATGGGTCAGTTTGATTCGGTCGAGCCACCGACTAGAAATCCAGCTCTGCGAAAAAGAAATCGATCGCTGAGAAGGCGGCGCTGCGCACCCCGTAGCCTGCCACCAAAGTGCGCTGCTCGGGCTTCAACTCCAGGTATTCGATCGTGGGCTTGCCCCGATTGGGAACGTTGAAAAAGTCTGGCCAAGTCAGGTTGTCGAAGAAGTGCTTTCTCAGGACGGCTAAGGTCGGCTTGGATGCCGCCAGGACCAGCGGCTCGCACCTGGCCTGAAAACGGTTGTCGGCGATCATGGCCAAATCGCGAATATGGTCGAGGTGCGCGTGGCTGATGATGCAGGCTTCGAGTCGGAACTGCGCCTTCAAATCGAGCCCGCTCGTGAGCGACCCCGCGTCGATTGCTAGGCGTTTTCATCGAGCACGAACGCGCTGGTACGGTGCCGCGGCGTCTCTCCCCCGTGGCAGCCTACGACCCAAAGTTTCATGAGAATTCAAAACGGCCGCTCGCGCGGAACTTGCGCGGAGAAGCCCCATTCGCGCTACTCGACAGCATGCACGTGAACGGGGGAAAGCTTAGCGTGCCTCCTCGTGCCGGGAGAGCGCGCGAAAGCCGCTTCTGGCCGAGCCGCGAGCTAAGTAAGGCTAAGTAAGGATAGAGGACGCGCGACGGCCGCTCGGCCGCCCGCAGCGAATTTGCCAGAATCTCTTGCAAGGGCCGGCAATTGGGGATAGTTACCGCTGCCCCGTCAAGGGAAACCATCCAGTCCCCATTGGGGGATCGTCTAACGGCAGGACGCAAGACTCTGACTCTTGCTATCTAGGTTCGAATCCTAGTCCCCCAGCAACGTTCACAGCGGTTTCGGGAGCCTCCCCCCGAGCCGCACTGGCCCCGTCGTCTAGCGGTTAGGACGTCGGCCTCTCACGCCGATAACACGAGTTCGATTCTCGTCGGGGTCACCAGTAAAAACAGCGGGGTACGCCTCTTAGCTACTTAACGCCGACGCACAGTGAGGCGACGGCGCTCGTGGAGGCCGAGCAGTCGAAAGCGGAGGCGTCGATGCCGTTGTTGGCCGCCTGCTGGCAGTAGTCGGCGGCCTCGAACTTGGTACAGGTGCAGTCGACACCGAGATCGAAGCCACGCTTGTAGCAGGTGCAGAACGGGTTTTTGTCTGCCGGCTGGCAGAAGTCATCGAGGCACGCTCGGAGCGCAGTCAATTGTGCGCATGAGGTGCTGCCGCCGCCCGCGTCGCCATTGGCGTCGCCGGAGCTCGAGTTACCGCACGCCTGGAGGCCCGGACAAGTTTGGCCGCAGCTCGCGCTCTCCAGTGCCAGGCCGAATAGCAAGGCAAGCGTGATGGCGAGCGACGCGGATTGAAGGTGGCGAAGCACGCGCGACGCTAGCGCGCTTCCGTCAACAAGCCATGGCTTTCGAAGCGCGGGCGGATTTGCTGGTATGTTCGAACAACGATGGACGGCAACCTGATTTTAGCGGGCTTTGCCGTGTCCACGGTAGGTTTTGGCTTTTTCATGTACGGAAAGAAGCAGAGCCGCCCGCCGCAGATCGCGTTCGGGTTGATCACCATGATCTACCCGTACTTTGGTGGAACCCCCTTGATCGTGCTCGCTGTCTTCGTGCTGCTGCTTGGCCTCATGTGGATCGCGATCCGCGCAGGCCTATGAGGCCGGAGCGCCGGCATCGCCCCGCCGACGACGCTCGGTTATCGGCTCACCTGGCGCGCGCCTTGGCCCGTGCCCGGTGCAATTGGACCTCAGTGGAACTGCTCTTTACTGGCCATCGGGTCTCCGACCGTTCGGCATGGTCGAGCGCGGTGTGGGGGATCGCCACGCCATGATCGCGTCGCGCAGCTGAGCCTCCGGGCTCTGTTCGAAGATCGCTGCGCCGTGTTGCCCTGAGCGCAAACCGAGGGCCTGGACGGCGGCATCCGTATCGGGGAAATGTGCATTGTCTAGCCATTGGTTGGCCTGCCCGGTGAAGCGATGCGCACCGAGCGTTTCATCGAGGCGCGCCAGGACGGTCCCCGCAGTCCACGCGCCTTCCGAAGTCGCGCAGCAGTCCGCGAAAGAACGGAGCGCGTCATCGAGCGTTGCCCCGCCCGCACGGCGCGCCGCGACGTCCGTCAAGAACGCGATCGCCGCGCCCGCCCAATACACCTTTATGAACGAGCGACGCGCGCGCATTCGAGCGCTCTCTTCACGCAGCGTGAGCGAGCCCGCGTCACTCCGGCCACGCGCGAAACCGTCCAGCAAGCGCTGGTAGGCGACCTCCGGCGCGATGATTCCGGCACGCGCGCGGGTGACCTCCGTGTAGTAGGTCGATAGACCCTCGAACAGCCACGCGTCTTCCGGCGGCAGACGCGGCACGCCGAGGTGCAAGAACTCGTGGGTACACGTCCAGTCTTCTTTCAGCGTGGCGGCGCTCACCTGCGCGTCGAGGAAGATCACGACGGTCGGTCCGCCACCGCGCAGCGCCATGCCAAATGCTGCACCCTTGCGCTCGCCCATCACGGCTAACACGAGCGTTCGCGGTACGGGAAAGTGACCAAAGAGTGAGCTGCTGGCGCGGGCGCTTTCGATGAGCCAATCCTCTATCTCTCGATCCCGCTTGGCGTTCCCTTCGCCTAGCACATCGAGCTCGACCCTCGCCCCCGCGAAGGTCAGCAACGCGGGCGGCGAGTGCGTGAAGCCGCCCCCGGCCTTCCACTCGAACGCGGTCTCGGGGATCTCGAAGTTCGACCCCGATCTTGGCCAGGGCAGAGCTGCGACGATGCCGTCCGGGAGCTCGAGACGCGCGTGCACGTGCAGACCCTCGGGTCGGGCCGTCGGCACCCAGAGCCACAGGTCGGGCGAGGCCAAAAGATCTTTGCCAGCGCGGCGAAGCGCGCTTGGATCGCGCCACGTTTGCGGCAGCACGACGCCGTAGTGCACGCAGTCGTCAGTCTTCGGGTGCGGCACATCGACGCCTTCTCCGGGACACGCAAGGCTACCTGCGGATGTCATAATGGTGCCGTTCCGCAGCAGCGCTTGCGCGCCCTCGCTGGGCGCGTTCAGGCGTTCGATGGCAAAGCCGCTCGGGCACATGTCGACCTCCAGACTCGTCAGCTGTCGGTCCAACTGCACCGTGTAGCTCAGGCTTTCGCGACCCGTTACGCTCGGAATGTGTGAGCCGCTGCGTGCCGGCCCACTCATTCCGGGTGCAGCGCGCGTGCGCTCCCCGCCGCGGACATGCGGTTCACAGCCGCACAGGAGCACCCCCAAAAAAAGAACCCGACCCCACGCCTGATCGGCAAGACGCCAAGGGCGCGGAGCATCGCGGGTCACGAACGGCCATGCTATGTCTGGGAACAGCCGCGAATCCAGCATGTCCGACGGTCCCACTCGCGTTCGTCTGCCGCTTCTCCTCTTGTCGTTCGCCCTGCTCGTGGGCGGCTCGAAGCTCGATTCGTTGCGACCGGTCGAGGGTCAGGTCGTTGCCCTTGGGTTGCCGGTAGTCGCGGTCCTATCGGGCGCGGGACCATTCGTGCACACCATTCAGCCGCTGCGGAATGCAGCCTTCGGCGTGGGGGCCGTGGTCTTGTTGTTCACCGAGCTGGGGGCCTATGGCGCGTCGTTCGGCACCGCGAACGCGCCCCTGCCCCTGACCCAGCGCTTGCTGCTCCTAGCTTGCGTGATCGGCGCCTTGCTTTGTGAAGTCGCGGCAGCGCAACGGAGCCTGCGCGTTCGCCTCACCGCATGGATCGGTCTTTCGGTCGCATTTGGTCTGTACTTGCCCGGGCATGTTTCGGATAGGAACTTGTTCGGCAGCGTATTCGCCGCCTTCCTCGTAGCGCTGTTTGCGGGCGGCGGCGGCGGGCTGCTCTTGGGTGAAGTCGCCGTGCGCCGTGCGCGCGCGTAAGTCCGCACTAATTGGGGCTGGGCTCGGGCCTCAATGCCCAGGCCTGCGCGGCCGACCCGACGCGTTCCTGAGCCAACCAATCACACACGATTTTGGCCCATAACACACGGCCTTCGGCGCTTGGGTGGATCTTGTCGTGCGCGCGCGGCAGATCATGAATCAACGCGTTGCTATCCAGGTAGCGGCAGGGCGCCACGCTGAGGCGGATCACCTGAAGCAGCCCGGTGTCCGGCTTCCAGAGCGGCGGCGCGACCCAGACACACGGCCGGCCGTGGAGCTCGCCGACCAAGTGCTGGATGGCGGCCGCGCGTTGCTCGGGCTTCGGGATCTCGATCTCGTTCGCGCCGAGCGTGATCAGCACCAGATCCGGTTGGTAGCTGCGTACATACTTTGGGATGTCAGGGCCGTAGCTCCAGTTGGGAATGTAGCTCGCGGTCTTGTACTCGAGCGCGCTGCGCACGCCTTGGGCTTTCAGGAGCTTGCCGAGCTCCACGCCTAATGCGGCGGCGAACGAATCGCCGATCTGGAGCACGAGCGTGCCTTTGGGCAGGGGCTGCGTCTGCTCGGACGGGGCGCTGCTGAGGCGTGCGCCGAGCGCCGCCGCAGGCGCGGGGCTGGCTGCAGGTGCGGGGCTGGCCCCAGGCGCGGGGCTGGCCCCAGGCTCACTTGCCAGGGTTGGGGTCTCTGGCGCGGCGCGGGCGGGGCTGGCCGGCGACTCCTGATTTGGCACAGCGCGTTCCTTCGGTGCATTCGCCATGGGCGGGGCGGCGGCACACCCGGTGAACGCTCCGCTGATCACCAATAGTAGGTCGAGCTCGAGCCCACGCCGCCATTTCTGCATCCGGTACGACGCCTTACCAGGTTTGTTCCGCCCAAGTCCCACCGAAGTCGCAGCCGAACGGCTCGGGCGAGCGCCGAAGAGAGCGGTCCCCCGCGCGAGCGGGCGTGCCTCGAAGATTACGGGGCGATGCAGCGTTGCGCGAGCCGTTCCACGGTGGCGCGCCGCGCGACGCTCAGGCCACTGTCCGCGCGCAGAACGGCTAACGCTCGCGCCTTGGCGGCGCCGTCCGCAACGGCGCAGGCGAGCGTCAACCGGGTGCGCCAGGCTTCGCGCTTCACGCGCGGTAAGTCGAGCTCCCGGACCAGGGCCCCGTCTAGGTATTCGGCAGCTTCGGTGAAACGCCCATGTCCAAAAAAATTCTTGCCCAAAAGATAGCGCGGCAGCCCATTTGCGGGCTCCAGAATCGCCCATTCAGCCAGGTGTGGGGCGGCCTCTTCGAAGACTGCGCCCAGGGTGGGATCGCCGATCAGGAGATCGACCACGGCGCGGCGTTGTAACTCGTTTGCCGGTGAGCGCTTCACGTCCAGGGTGCGCAAATGATCTTCGTCGGCGATCAGCTCGGCCGCAGCGTCGTAATCTGCTCGAGCCGCGAGTAATTGGCCTGCGCGGAGCTCGATGTCGGCCTGAGCTTCGCGAGCGCCGGCTTGCTCGACTTTCGCGAGCTCGGGGGCGCGAGCAAGCGCTGCGTAAGCCGCGAGCGCCGCGCCTTCATCCCCTTCTTTGACGAAGCACGCGGCGAGCTCGAACTTAGCCGAGGTTTGATGCGGATCGAGCCGCAGGAGCGTGGCGAGCACGGCGCGCGCTCCCGCCGGGTCGTCGCTGGCGAGGGCTTGGGCCGCCACCCCGCGCAGGCGGTCGACGATCCGCGGACAGTGGCGCCCGAACAGGGCCGGACGATCGAAGCGCACGCGGGCCTCGTTCAGCAATGCCGGATCGACGCTGACGCGGCTCAGATCGGCGCGCCAAGCGCGCTCGAGCGCGCTGAAGCTCTTGCCCGAGACGTGCTCGATGGCTTCCCCGCCGTACCAGCGCCGCAACGCGCCCGCCCCATAATGAGCATGAAACCAAGAAACGAAGGCGCCCGCCACCGTGTACGCCGTCGAGGAATTCTGGCCCAAAAAACCGAGACGGAACACCGATTCGAGAGGCGGCAGAAGCGCCAGGTCGAGCAGGGTTTTGGCCCATTCGTCGAGCGTGAAATCGTCGTTGTCGTTTGGCGAGGCAGCGACCGCCACGCCCTCGATGCGCCCAGGATCAGGGATCCAACCGCCAAGCGGGCCCGAGACGCGGAATGGTCCCGCGCCGAAGCTGCCGGCGACCACGTGAGCGAGCTCATGGCCCACGACAGGGTGTGGGTACGGCGCATACTGAACGTAGATCTCGCGCCGCCAGGGCTTGGCAATGTAGGTGCTCGATGCCCCCATTAGCCGGCCCTTTTCGGCCTCGTTGGCGAACAGAAAAGCCGTGACGCGCTCGGGCCCCCGGGTCTCGAAGTAGGCCTCATCGGCGCGCAGCTCGGCATCGCAGTCACGCGCGAACAGCAGCGCATCACGCCGTAGAATGCCGCTCGAATATTTCACGTCGCAGCGCGCGCTCGATAGCTCGTGTCCGAGCGCAGCCGCGATCGACCCGCCCGTGCTGAAGTGACCGAGGGCGGCACCGTTACAAATGAGCAGTGCGCTCGCGAACGCCGAGAACAGCCCTACCCCCGCAAGCCAGGGCCGCTGAAAGCCGGTGAACCGCAGATGCTCATCGAAGTGAGCGGCAAGGCAGCCAGCGGCCAAGGCCGTGAACAATGAGCCCGCACGATACGTGGCCAACGTCCAAAACGCGTCGATCACCGTATCGTAGAGCGGGCCGGCAAAATAACCGAAAAACGGATCGAACGCGAAGACCATCGGGCTCGTGTAAAAGCGACCAACGCTGATCGAGATGCCCAACACTGGGGCCGCCAGCGAGCCCGAGATCAAAAACGCGCGCCGCCGCCCGCTTCGTTCGATGCGCCCCGCAAACAGGCCGATCGCCGCGCCCCAAACGCCGGCTAAGAGTGCACCTGGCAGGGGGCCGAGCAAATACAGCTCGAGGCCCCCCACGGCGTCGCAAAATCCTACTCGCAATCCGTGTGCGAGCACGATCACTAGCCCGAGCAAACTGAACGCAACGCCGGCACCCAGGCCGCGCCCAAACCCTGCGAGCGGGCTCGTGCGCCGCCCAGCGACCGAAAATGCGACGCCGAGCGCCGTGACCGAGGGCAGCACCAAGCCAGCCGCCAGCGCGGATTCGTAGCCCGGGCCGCCAAACTGCGGAAGAAAGCCGTAAGCGATGAACGCAAGGCCCGTGATGAGCGCCGACGCGCCCAGGGCGCGGGAGCGTACTGCCGGCTCGAGATCGAACTCGGACATCCGCGACCTCTGGCAAAGCGTCAGGCGTGCGCTTGGCCGCTCGACTGTGGGACTTCTCGGTCGGTATCCGCCGGTTCAGGCGCGCGGAGCACGAGCGCCAGCACCTCATCTACGCGCGACACGAAATGGACGCGAAGATCGTGTTTTACTTCGTCGGGGACTTCCTCCAGATCCCGCTCGTTTCGGGTAGGGAGCAAGATCTCACGAATTCCGGCTCGATGTGCGGCCAGAATTTGATCCTTTACCCCAGTCACGGGCAATATGTTGCCCCGGAGTGTGATCTCGCCCGTCACTGCGACGTCCGACCGGACCGCCACGTCGAGCAAGAGCGAGCAAACCGCGACGAACATGGCCACGCCCGCGTTGGCGCCATCCCGAGTGGATCCGCCCCGCGGAATGTGCAGATGTAGGTCAATCGTCTTCAGCCATTGCGGGTCTAGCTTGAGGCGGTCCGCCTTGGAGCGCACGTAGGATACGGCGGTGGCGGCCGACTCTTTCATCACGTCGCGCAAGCCGCCCGTGACGCGAATTTCGCCCTTGCCGGGCATGCGGGTGGCTTCGACGATCAAGATGTCGCCGCCGCTACCCGAGACCGATAACCCAAAGGCGATGCCCGGCGTCAGACGCCGCTCGGTGATCTCGTTCAGGTTGCGGTCCGGCCCGAGCAACTCACGCACGTGCTCTGGCGTGACCTGAATTTGCTCGAAAGGCTTGCCCTCGGCGAGCCTGACCGTCACATCGCGGCAAACGGCGGCGATCTCGCGCTCCAGGCCCCTCACCCCGGCCTCACGAGTATAGGAGTTGATGATGAGCTCTATGCCTTCGCGCTCGAAGCGAATCAAGTCGACCGAGAGGCCGTGTTCTTTGACCTGCTTTGGGACCAGAAATTGCTCGGCAATGCTACGCTTTTCGCGGAGCGTATAGCCCGGAACCTCGATGATCTCCATGCGATCCTTGAGCGGCTCGGGGATGTTGCCTCGGTAGTTCGCCGTGGCAATGAACATCACGTCCGATAGATCGAAAGCGAGGTCGATGTAGTGGTCGACGAAGCTGTCGTTCTGCGCCGGATCAAGCACCTCGAGCAACGCGGCCGCCGGGTCTCCGCGCATGTCGACGCCCATCTTGTCCACTTCATCAAGCACCAATACAGGGTTCCGACAGCCCGTCTTTTTCAAGGCTTGGATGATGCGCCCGGGAAGAGCCCCCACATAGGTGCGGCGGTGACCGCGTATTTCGGCTTCGTCCCGCACGCCACCGAGGGAGATGCGGCCGTAGCGTCGGCCCATCGCGCGCGCGATGGATCGACCGAGCGACGTCTTGCCCACCCCCGGCGGACCGACGAAGAGCAAAATGGGGCCTTTCTTGTCGCGGCGTAGCTGCCGGATCGCCGAATACTCGACGATCCGTTTTTTGACCTGTTCGAGACCATAGTGGTCTTCGTCCAGACAGCGGCGGACCTCGCGTACGTCCACGCGATCGGGTGTGGTGCGCGACCAGGGGAGATCCGCAAGCCACTCCACGTAGGTGCGCGTTACCTGATACTCGGCCGACTGTGGCTGCATTCCGCCCAGCCGACCGAGCTGCTTGCGTGCCGCTTTTTCGGCTTCTAGCGGTAGCTCGGCGCGCGAGATGCGTTCGCGGAGCTGCTCGACCTCGTCGTCGTCGGCGGTCTCGCCGAGCTCCTCGCGAATATTGCGCATCTGTTGGCGGAGCACGTAGTCCCGCTGCGAGCGGCTCATCTCGGTGTGGACGAGGGTCGAGATCTCGTCTTTCACCTTCAGCACCTCGAGCTGGCGAGTCACCATGCCGAGCACGAGCTCCACCCGTTGCTTGGTGTCGAAGGCCTCCAGCACGCGTTGACGCACGTGAATGCTCGCCTGCTCTTCCGGAAAGTTGGAGGCGATCAAATCGGCGAGAGCACCCGGCTCTCGCACGTTGTCCAAAATGCTCGCCGTCTCTTTGGGGAGGTTCGGCATCAATGCCAACACTTCCCGAGTGCTCTCGCGCAATTTCTGACCCAGTTGATGCAGATCAGGAGGGGGCTCGCCTGGCTCCCCGATGCGCTCGACCTCAGCCGTCATGTACGGCTCGAGGCCGTGCGTCTGTTGCAAGCGAAAGCGGCCAAGGCCGTTGAGCACCACGCTGTAGTTGGACGGGCCCAGGCGGATCACCTTCACGACGCGCGCCAGGGTGCCGATCGCATAAAGATCCTCGAACGTCGGTTCCACCGTCTCGGAGCTCTTCTGCGTCAAAACTCCGACCGTGGCGTTCTCTTGGCCGAGCAACTCTTCGACGAGCCGCACGCTGCGCGGGCGACCGACGTTGATGGGCACGACCGACATCGGGAACAACACCGAGTTGCGGAGCGGCAGTATCGCCAGCTGCTCGGGTCGGCGCGATTTTGGTGCAGTGCGCATGTTTCCACAGTAATACGGATAGCCAGGAGGTCCAGCGGCGACTCTTTTGTGCCAACCACGAGCACTCGTGACTAAGTCGCTCGAGCCGTCTGACTGTGGTATCCCACGCCCGATGTCCGGTTCGGCTCGTCCCGTGCTTAGCCGTATTGCGGCAACGGCGTTGGTGGCGTCCCTCACGCAAGGGTGTGCCTCTGGTTCGAGCGCTGGCAACCCCGAGGGCGTGCTGGCGTCGTACGCTCACGCGGTCGAGCGCGGAAAATTGTCAGAGGCCTACGCTCTGCTCAGCGAAGATGCTAAAAAAAGCATTACTTTCGAGGAGTTCAAGCGCGTAATTCAAGAAAACCCAGAGCAGGCGCGCGAGCTCGTCCAGGCCCTCGACCGCCCGCAATCGGGCCCTCCGCGGGTGACCGCGAACGTCACCGGTGCCGATGGCGAACCACTGCTGCTCGTGTACGAGTCCGGCGCGTGGCGTGTGGATGGCTCGGCCATCGACCTATATAACCAGGGGACGCCCGAATCTGCGGCGCTTGGCTTCCTGCGCGCGGTCGAAAATAAGCGCTACGATGTGCTCTTGCGCTTCGTCCCGGACAGCCAGCGGGACGGCCTCAACGAAGCTGCGCTGCGCAACGCTTGGGAAGGCGAGCAAAAACCGGACATGGCCCGGCTCAGCGAGGCGCTGAAGGCGGCCCTACCGGCGGCTCACTTCGAAGTCGTGGGCGAGCGGGCCACGCTCGCTTATGGAGCTGGCGGAACGATTGAGCTCGTGCGGGAGCACGGTGCTTGGAAGGTCGAGGAGCTGAAATGAACGCGCGCACCGCCAAGGTCGAACGCGAGACTCGCGAGACGAAGATCAGCGTCGAGGTCAATCTAGACGGGACCGGTGTGTCGAAAATCGTTACGCCCCTGCCCTTTCTATCGCACATGCTCGAACAGATCGCGCGGCACGGCTCGATTGACTTGGCCATCCATGCCGAGGGTGACGTAGAGATCGACGGCCACCACACCACCGAGGACATTGGGATCGTGCTCGGCAAGGCCGTGCTCGATGCGCTCGGCGACAGAAAAGGCATTTTCCGTTATGGCTCGGCGACGCTGCCGATGGACGAGGCTTTGGTCACCGCGGCGATCGATCTGAGCGGGCGCCCGTTCTTCGTTTGGAAGGTCCCCCTGCCGAAGGCGAAGATCGGCACCTGGGACGTGGAGCTGGCCGAGGTGTTTTTCGAGGCTTTTGCGCGCACGGCGCAGGCCAACCTGCATGTCGTTTTGCACGAAGGCCAGAACTTGCACCACATCGTGGAGATTTCCTTCAAAGCGTTCGCCCGGGCCCTGCGCAAAGCAACGGAACTTGACCCGCGCGCGCTCGGCGTTCCGTCGACCAAAGGAATGCTCGTGTGACTCAGCTCGTCGTCGTCGATGTCGGGCTCGGCAACCTGCGCTCGGTCGAAAAAGCGCTCGAGCTGGCCGGGCGCGAGCGCGGCGTCACCCCTCTGCGCACGGCCGATCCGGATCGAGTGCGGCGCGCGGATGCCATCGTGGTGCCCGGGCAAAGCAATTTCGATGGCTTCGTGAACGCACTCGGCCCCGAGCTGTTCGAGGTACTGCTCGAACGCTTGCGCGCGGGCACGCCGTACCTCGGCATTTGCCTGGGTCTACAGATTTTGTTCGAGTCCAGCGAGGAAGCGCCGGGCGTCAAAGGCTTGGGCTGGTTCAAAGGCCCAGTAAAGAAACTCCTGGGCGCTCCTGGCATCAAGATCCCGCACATGGGCTGGAACTCACTCGAGCTGCGTGCCGGGGGCCACTCCCTTTTGGACGCGGCGGGAGGCAACGGGCAGCATGTCTATTTCGTGCACTCGTATCACGCCGTGCCCACGGAGCTCGGCGTGACGCGCGCGACGGTCGCTTACGGACCGAACGCCGTCACCGCCTCGGTCGCGCGTGACAACGTGTTCGCCACCCAGTTCCACCCAGAAAAGAGCCAGGCGGCTGGCATCCGGCTGCTCGCGAGCTTTCTCGGTAGCCTAGGCGCGGGCTAGGCTATCGATCTCACATGGTTGATTTCGGTGACGACTCGGAAGGCCTCGAGCGGGCAGAGGCCACGCGCCGGCCGAGCGACGCGCCCACCGTGCCTCCGCATCGCCCGAGCTTTGCGCCGACCGAGCCTCCGCGTCGCCCGAGCTTTGCGCCGACCTTGGGCCGCTTGGGGCCGTCGGTCCCGCCGATCCTGGGGCCGCCCGAGCTCGATCGTTCGACGGTTCCGGGTGCGCGCGCCGACTCGGCGCCGTCGCGTCTCAACATGGCTTCGACTTCTGGTAGCCAGCTCGATGGTTCGCAACGCCGCTCGGCACTGATCGACGTCGACGAGTCCTGGGCTGTGCGCAGCGACGCGGTGCGCGGTCTTTTGGCACACGGCCCAGCGTTCAGCAGTACGCCGCTCACCAGGCGCGCGCGTGGCCGAGAATTGGACGAGCCACTCGGCGGTCCCGGCTCGCCCTGGATACAATTGACCGGCACCGGTCAAGTTTTAGTGGGTGCCTCGCCGGAGCGTGAGCTGTCGGCGCTGGAGCTCGACGACAACTCCGTCTATGTGCGTGAAAGCTGCCTGGTGGCTTTTGCCGGCGGAGCGCGACACGAGAACGGTCGCTTAGCGAGCGCCAGCGCCGAGCCGATTGCCATGGTGCAGATTAGCGGCCGCGGTACGGTTTTGATCGAAAGTCGCTGGCCTCCGCGCGTCCTTTCGATCATCGAGCAACAAACGCTCGCGGTACGCGCGGACGACGTCGTCGGCTGGACGGGGCGGCTCCTCGGCCATCCCCTCGACCTCGAATTGGCTCCGCTCAAGACGCCGGGCTTCGTTGCCTTTTCAGGCCGCGGTTCGGTGCTAGTCGATCTCGGCTGATCATGGCACGCGCAGGCATCCTCTCTCGACGTCCCAATCGTTTGCCACTCAGCGAACGCAAACGCCGTCGCCGTTCACTGCGCGATGACGCGTTCAACGTCCCCAACCTCCTGACGATGGCCCGCGTCGCGGTCATCCCGATCGTCCTCGTGTTGCTCGGCCGTGGCTCACCGAGAGACTGCGTCTGGGCAGCATTGGTTTACTCCGCGGCGGCCATCACTGATTTGCTGGACGGCTACTTGGCGCGGCGCATGAACGTCGTCAGCGTGCTTGGTAAATTTTTGGACCCACTCGCGGACAAGCTGCTGGTAATGGCGGTGCTGGTCTACATGGTGCCCATGGGCCGCATGCCAGAGTGGGCCGTGGTGCTGCTGTTAGCACGCGAGATTTCGGTCACCAGCCTGCGCAGCATCGCCAGCAGTGAAGGCGTCGTTATCGCGGCCGGTGACGACGGCAAGAGTAAGACGGCGCTGCAAATGGTCGGTATCTTGGCCTTGATCTTGGGTTATCCCTACCACTTGCGCCTCGGACCGCTCGATATGGGCATGGTGGATCTGGTGTATGCGGGCCGCGCGCTGGTCTACATTTCGCTGGTTTTTTCGATCTTGAGCGCGCTGTCGTACTTGCGCCTGTTCGCGGAAGCGGTCGAAGCCAAGGATCGCCGCCGGCAGTGACCGCGGACCCCGCGTCGGCGGCGTGACAGGCGAAGCAAGCCCTGGTAGGAACCCCGCAGATGCGTCCCTTTACCGCCCGCCGTCTGGCCCTGGCCGCCTTGTTTCCCGCGTTCTTGGTACTCGGCGTCGTCCCTGGTTGCTCGAATCAAGGCGAAGGTGAGCGCTGCGGGGACGAGGTCGGTGCCAGCAACAACGACGACTGCGGCGACAACCTAGTGTGCACGCCGTCGAGTCAGCTGTTGAGCGGCGCGATCGACGCCACGAACCGCTGTTGTTACGTGGGGCGTGTCACCGACACCCGCTGCACGGGAACGGGCACCACTTCCGCGACGGGCTCGAGCGCTGGCGCGTCCTCCATCGTAGGGAGTGCGGGCGAGGCCGGTGCCAGCGTCAGCGGGGCCGTGAATGAGCCGGCGGGCGCCGGCGGCGTCTGATATGCCGTCCGGCTCGGCTCTAGTGGCCTTGGGGCAAGACGCCCTGCTGCTGGCCGTCGCGGTGTCGCTGCCGGTGGTAGCGACGGCCGCCCTAGTCGGCCTGCTCGTCGCCGTGCTGCAGGCCGCGACGCAGGTGCAGGACGCGACGCTCGCCCATTTGCCACGTCTTCTGGTGGTAGCCGTCGTACTTGCCCTGATGGCGCCCTGGATGGGCTCGGAAATCGCGGCCTTCGCGCTGCGTGCGTTCCGTGGCGGGTGACGGCCGTGCTCCCGCTCTCGCCGAGTGATTTGGGCCCGGAGCATGCGGGCGAACGGCTGCACGTTGCCGGCCGAATCAGTCGTGTCGCCGGCAACGAGTGCGATGTGTCGGACGCGCTCGTCACGGTGCGAGTCGAGCAGCTTTGCGTGTCCGGCCTTGCCGTGGGCGAGCTCGTGGTCGTCGTCGGCCGCTACGACGGCCAGCGGCTACGGGAAGCGGCGCTGCTCGAGAACACGCCCTATCCCGAGCCGCGGGGCGACGGCGACTGGGCCCGCTTCGTCTGGCAGGGCGTGGCGGTGAATTTACGCGCGCGTGGCCGCGCGCTTGCGGCCGTTCGCGGCTACTTCGCCGGCGAGCGTTTCTTGGAGGTCGAGACACCACTGCGCGTTCCCGCGCCCGGCGTCGATCTGCATTTGGATGCCATCCCCGCGTCGGGCAGCTACCTCATCTGCTCACCCGAGCTGCACATGAAACGCCTGCTCAGCGCCGGTTTCCCTCGGATTTTCCAGCTGGCGCGAGCCAGCCGCCGGCATGAGCTCGGGGCGCTGCACGAGCCCGAGTTCAGCATGCTCGAGTGGTATCGCGCCTTTGCCGGTTTGGAAGAGGTGCTGGCAGACACCGAGCGGGTGGTGCGCGCCGTAGCCGAAAGCGTGAGCGGACGCGCGTGCCTGTTCGGCGGAAACGGGCAAACCTACGATTTAGCATCGCCCTTCGTACGCGTCACTGTCCGTGAAGCGTTCAAGGAGTACGCCGGATTCGATGATGCAGTCGACCTCGCCCACAGCGATGAGGCGCGCTACTTCGAGCTCATGGTATCGCACGTCGAGCCGGGCTTAGCGCGCGAGACGCGCCCCGTCTTTCTCTGGCAGTACCCAGCCAAGCAAGCCGCCCTGGCTCGGCTTTCCGCCGAAGATCCCACGGTCGCCGAGCGTTTCGAGCTGTACGTCGGTGGCGTGGAGCTGTGCAATGGGTTCGACGAGCTGACCTGCGCCGTCGAGCAGCGGGAGCGCTTCGAGCAGGACACTCTCCGCCGCCAACACGAGGGCCGCGCGACCTACCCGACCGACGAGCGCTTCCTTTCGGCGTTGGTCAGCGGCATGCCGCGAGCCGGTGGCAATGCGCTCGGCTTCGACCGTTTACTGATGCTCGCCACCGGTGCACGCCAACTGTCCGACGTGCTGGCCTTTCCCGCGGGCGTGCTTTAGCGATCGCGTCAATCGTAGCGAACGATGGACAGACACGGGGCCGGAGCGAGCCGTTCTCGGCCGCCGAGCGAGCCCAATTCGATTACGAAAACGTAGGCGATCACGAACGCTCCCTGGCGGTCTACCAGCTCGCCCGCGGCCGCCGCCGTGCTGCCGGTTGCCAATAGATCATCGACGACCAACACTTGCGCGCCCTCGCGCAACGCATCGCGGTGCATCTCGAGCTCGCTCTCGCCGTATTCGAGCGAATAGCTGACCTTGTCGGTTCCACGAGGCAGCTTGCCCGGGCGGCGCACGGGGACGAAGCTAGTATTGAGTCGAGCCGCGAGCGCGCCCCCAAAAATAAAGCCGCGCGACTCCACGCCCACGACGGCGTCGACTTGTTCCCCGACGAAGCGATGAGCAATCGTGTCGAGCACGATGTGAAAGCCGCGCGGGTCGGCCAGCAGTGGAGTGATGTCTCGGAACAGGACGCCGCGCTGAGGAAAGTCTGGAACCTCACGGATCAGGCTTCGCAGATACGACTGCGCATCGAACATGCGCGCTGCGTCGACCCGCGGCGGCTTGCCGGGCGCTAACTCCGCCGCCTTTTTTGGCTCCACGCCGCGTGGCGTTGGCTGGGAGCGAGCGGGGACCGGCTTGTTCGGTTTCGCGAACGTGCCTTTTCTGACAGCCATGGTGACCCATGCTAGTCGCCGTCGCGCAAAGTCACAACGGCGCGCCCTGCGCAGCCTGACAACCCCTGGAGCGAGCGAGCTGTCGAAGGCAAAGGGCATCTGACGACAGCGACTGGACAGGTTATAGACGGTTAGAGGATCGGCGCTAAGTCGACCAGGACGCGCGTGACGAATTCGTCCGTCTCACGCGCCCACAGGTCGAGCGACAGCGCAGTGATGCTGGCGATGCCTGCGTCGAACGCCTCGGTGTCCGAGCCAGGGAGCGGCACGCTGTCGGCGCTTGGGCCGCCGAGCCACAGGTACTCGCGGCCGCGTGGGTCCCGACGAAAGTCGACTTCATCGTGATAGATGCGGCGACCAAGCCGCGCGACACGCAGCTCCGTATAGCCTCTCGGGACATTCAAGTTGAGCAACAAGGGGGTCGTCACAGGGTGCGAAAGCACGGCTCGTACGACGCGACTCGCAATGGCGGCGGCGGCGTCCATATCGGCGTCGAAGGGCGTCGACACAGCCAGCGCAGGGACGCCCTTGAGCGCGGCCTCGCGTGCGGCCGCGACGGTCCCGCTATAGAACACGTCGTCGCCGAGGTTCACCCCGTGGTTCACGCCGGACACGACCATGTCCGGCCAACGCGGCAAAATTCGCGTTTTTCCATGCAGTGCGACGTAAACGCAGTCAGCCGGTGTTCCGTCGATGGCGTATACACCGGGGCTGGGCTCCAATAAGCGCAGTGCGCGGTGCACGCTCAGCGCATGACTGGTCGCGCTTTGCTCGAGCTCGGGTGCGCACACCACTACCTCCGCGAATTCGCCCAGCGCCCGCCGCATCGCGTTGATGCCGTTTGCGCGGTACCCATCATCGTTGCTGAGTAGAATAAGCGGTCGCACCATTGGTAGATCTTGCCCTTTCATCCAGTGAAGATCACGGACAAAGGGGCAAGACCCCCTTTCAAACCGTGCATGC
>CAHJWM010000006.1 GCA_903642325.1 Myxococcales bacterium
CCGAGCGCGGCAACACGCCGCCCGAGCGCGAGGCTCGAACCGGGCCGGGCGCTGAGCGGCCGGGAACCAATGACCGGCGCGCTGCTCCGGGACCGCGCCCGGCGCAGAATGCCGCTCCCGGCGCGCAGGCGGCTAGTTCGCGCGGTGGGCGAGTGTCCTCGCGCCGTCGCGGAACATGATGCTAATTTTCGCGCCTTCCAAGACTTTGTCTACGTATCCTTCGCCAAACTTGGAGTGCAACACGAGCTCACCTTCGCGGAAGGACTTATCCATCGCGTAGCGCGTGAAGGCGTCCACGGCTTGGCCAAGCGTCTTCGATGACCAGCTGTCGGCGCGCTCTTTTTCTGCGCGCGCCTTTTGCGTGACACGGGCGGCGGCCGGGGACGGCTTGGGCCCCGTGTTGCGCGCGCGGACGTGTACACCGCTCGCGGTCGTTTCCGTGCGCGGCGCACGATAATTATGCTCCGAGTTACACGTCAGACAGATCACACGCTTGGGCGCGCTCTGCACCATCGCGACGATGCGGTGCATCAGATCCATTCGGCATTTGGTGCACCAGGCGTCGATTTCGGCGCCCGCGGTTAGCGACTTCAAGATGAGGACTCCTCGTTCGGCTTGCCATTTGCCAGAGGATCGGGCGCAGGGGAAGCCTTGTCGTTTAAATCTGACGGCGTTTCCGGCGGGGGAGGCGTGCGGTCCCGCTTGACGCTGACTCTTGCTTTGACGTCCGGGGTCGGCCGACCCCCCTTCGCGGCGTCGTTCGGAATGAAGCGGACTTCGGTTTTGACCTCGAACGAAAGCTTGGTCAAAACGTTCGCTAGCTCATCGGCGAAGCTCGTGTGGTCGAGAAAATCTCTGACCTCTTTGGCGACGGCTCGGTAGAGGCCGTTTTTCGTTTCGTCGAGCTGCGACAGCACGTCCTTGGGCAACCGGAGCTCGCTCATGAACTGGCGGACGTTTTCGGGCCCCTCGCTGAGGCGCTCGTAGCCGGCTTCGAAGACGCGCTTGACCAGCTCGGGCAAGATGCCTTCCAGCCGGCGCACGCGCTCGCGTTCGTCGCGCTCCGAACCGTCCGGGCGTTCACTACTCACCATGAAGGGGTACCGTGCCACTAACCGGCCGTCAAACACCCAGCGTGATCGCGGCTCGAGAGGCGTATCGGGTCTCGTAGATTCGTTGTCTTTGACGTAGTTCTGCCCGGCAGACCATGGCGGCCGGCCGGGCGTGCTCGCGCAAGTTATATGGCATCAGGCGAGCAAAGGTGGATTAGCCGCGGCTCCCCATCGGTGCACGCGGGCGGGGGAGTGATAAAGTCGAGCCTATGCACAACGAGTTCAAGGAGCGGCGGGAGCGCGTGCTCGCCGCCATCCGGCCTGGGGTGCTGGTGGTGAGCTCTGCTCCGCTTGCGATACGCAACAATGACGTCGAGCACGAGTATCGCCAAGACTCGGATTTCTTTTATCTTACCGGCTTCGACGAGCCGGAGAGTGTGCTCGTTTTGAACAGCAGCAGCGATCAGCCCTTTACGCTCTTCGTTCGCGCTCGCGATCCCGAGCGTGAGGTGTGGGACGGCGCCCGCGCCGGCGTCGAAGGCGCGTTGACCGACTTTGGTGCCGACGCCGCGTTTCCAATTGCCGATCTTTCGCTCAAGCTTCCGGACGTGATTCAGAACAGCGAGCGCCTTTTTTACCGGCTCGGGAAAAATCGGGCGTTCGATGACGCTCTGCTTGCCGCTTTGGATCGTGTGCGCAGTCGTGCACGCATGGGCGTCACCTGCCCCACGTCGATCGTCGATTCCGCAACGGTCGTACACGAGTCCCGCTTGAAGAAATCCGAGCTCGAGCTACGCGCCATGCAGCGCGCCATCGACATCACCCGGGACGCGCACGTGGCGGCAATGGCCGAAGCCAGCCCGGGCATGTTCGAGTACGAGGTCGAGGCGATTCTGCGCGGTATCTTTCGGCGCTTTGGCTCTGAGCGGCCCGCATACTCCCCAATCGTCGGCTCCGGACCAAATGCCACCGTGCTTCACTACCACCGTAATGATCGCCGGATGCAAGCCGGGGATCTACTGCTGATCGATGCAGGGTGTGAGTTCGATTATTACGCCGCGGACGTTACGCGCACCTTCCCCGTCAGCGGCACATTTACGCCGGAGCAACGGTTGATTTATCAGTTGGTTCTCGACGCGCAGCTGGCCAGCATCGAAGTCACCCGCGCCGGTCGCACCTTCGATGAGGTCCACGCGGCAAGCGTAGAGGTCATCACGCGTGGCCTCGTCGAGCTCGGCATCATCGAGGGCCCGGTCGATACGGCGGTCGCGGATCTTCGCTATAAGCCGTACTTCATGCACAAGACTAGTCACTACTTGGGTATGGACGTGCATGACGTCGGCGCTTATTTCGTGGCCGGCAAACCGAGGCCACTCGAAGCGGGCATGGTGATCACGGTCGAGCCTGGGATTTACATCGCGCATTCTGCGCAGGTCGACGAGAAGTTTCGCGGCATCGGCGTGCGCATCGAGGACGACGTGCTGGTGACGAACGCTGCGGCGATCGTGCTCAGCGAAGCGATTCCGAAGCGGGTCGACGAGGTCGAGCGGGTTTGCTCGCGCGCCGCTTAGCGGACGAGGCGCGGCGAAACGTGCGCTCTTTCAGGCAGCCCCAAGCTCGGTTCGTGGTCCTGCTCGCCAGCGCGTGCGTGTGTCTGCTCTCGCCTAGGTTCGCGCGCGGTGAGCCTATGGCGGAACCGCTCGGCCAGGAGCGCTACCGAACCCCCATCGCGGGCAGCTCCGCCTACTTTCACGCTTTCGGCTCGCTTTCCCTGGGCGATGGCATCCGCTTCAACAACCCGTATCGCTTGTCGACCCCGCTCGGCAACACCTCGGAGTCACTGTCGCGCACCGCAGCCTACTACGACATCGGGCTCGGTTTGGTGCGCGGCCCACTCGACGGTCTGGCGCATGGTGCGGTGCTTCACTTATCGATCGCCGCCCAGGGCATCCCGCAAGAGGTGCTGAGCCTGTCGTACATTGCGCTCGACCGGATTGGCAGCGGCCGCACCCTGCTCTATGGCCGAGCTGGCATCCCGGTCATCCTGCAACCAGACCTCGGAGGCGGGGTGGAAGCCGCGTTCGGGGGCGCCTTCATGCTGACCGCCGGCCTCGGCCTGCAGACCGAGATCGCGGGGAGCCTCTACTACGGAGCGGGCACTCAAGATCGCTCGGTCACGACTATTCCGGTGCTTTCGGCGCAGCTCGGCTTATTCGTCGACTACGAGGTACTGCCGTGAAGCCCTCCCAGTCTGTTCGAGCGCTGCTCAGTCAGCAGCGAGCCCCGCTTCTGCTCGCATTCTTCGCGCTCTTGTTCTGCACCGCGCCAACCCCGGGTGACGTCGGCGGCTGCGGCCAACAGGCGGCGTCGCTCGACCCGGGCGTATTTTTCGCCAGCAAAGAGGCGATCGATTGTCGTCGCTGTGGTGAGTGCGGCACCGCTGGCAAGGCTTGCAAAAACGCCTGCCAAAACCCCGACAGCTACCCGACGATGTTCCCCGATCGCTGTGTGCCGCTCGTGCACGACGGAGAGGTCTGTTTACGCAAGCTCCAATACGCAAGCTGCGACGACTACGCCTCCTACATGAGCGATGCCTCGCCCAAAGTTCCCACTGAATGCAATTTTTGCCCGGAGCCAGCACCGTGATCAGCGCCCGGTGCTGTTGCCTGATGGCTCTGCTGCTCTCGGCGTGCGCGAGCACGGCTCGGATCACCGGCGGCTTCGCTGACTACCGCAGCTACCGCGAGGCGCGCCTCGCTCCCACGCTGGAAGGCCGGTTGTCAGCCAGCGAACGCTACCTGCAAGATTTTCCGCGCGGCGACTATCGTGAACAAGTGCGAGCCTGGTTTTCGCCCGCCGAAGCGCGCTACTTCAAGCTTGCGTGGGACAACCTGCCTCGGCTTCGCGCTTACTTGGATGCCATGCCACGTGGGCCGCACGCAGCGGCCGTTTCCGATCGCATCACGCAGCTCGAATCGCGGCGCGTGTTCGCGGAGCGACGCCTTCAGCGCTCGCTCGAAGCCGCGCGGGTGCTGGAGGCACGCTTCGCCCTCGCCGCCGGCCAGCGGCGCGAGCTGCTGCGTGAGTTTGCGAGGCTCGTCGGCCTGCTCGCGGCCACGCGTAGCTTCGGCAAACGCGACACCGAGCTCGAGCCCGCGCTTCTTCAAATCGTACAGGGGCCCGCGCCCGCCTGCGCAGACGAGCAATGCAGTGCCGCGTTCAAGTTCCCCTATGCAGTTCCGAATGATAAAATATTGACCGAGCGCGTGGCGGAAGCGCGGCTGCAAGTCACGTTCAAGAATGGTCGCATGCGTGAGCTTTCGTTGTCCGGCCCCGAGCTACTCACCCGAGTTGCGGAAGCCGTCGAAGTTCGCGCCGTGCGCACAGACAATCCGCAAGCGCACGCCGAAGCCTTGGGCCATGCGCTTGACGTGGTCGCCGACGCGCTCGACGCATCCTTGCCCAAAGCACGCTGCGCCGCCGAAGCCGTCAGCCCCGTCGTGCTCTCCCGGCGCTGCGGCCAGGTGCGCCTGGACGTCGTGGCAGGCACCGAGGCCGGCGTGGCCGATCGCATTTCGGTCGTCGCCGATCGGCACTGAAGCCGCCGATCCGAGTGGCTTGTGTGGTAGAGCCGTGCCGTGCTCAGCACGCCTGCCATACCGTACGTTCATATCCCAGAGCTCGTGATCTTACCCAAGGGCTTCCTGGGCGGATTTCCGTCGAGCCCTTTTTCGATCAAGCCCTTTGGCACCCTGGTCGCGATCGGCGTGTACGTGGGCTCGACGTTGGCGATGCGCCAGAGCAAACGCCTCGGTCTGGACGAACGGGTGTTGACCAGCCTCATCGCCTGGGTGGTTGGTATCGGCTTCCTTGGCGGCCACATGCTGGATGTTATTTTCTATTATCCGGGGCAAGTGTTGCGCGATCCTTTTTCGCTTTTCCGAATTTGGGAGGGTCTCTCCAGCTTCGGCGGCTTCACGGGCGGGGTGATGGGCGCCCTGCTCTGGAAGTGGCGCTACAAGGTGACCATGTTGCCCTATGGAGACGTGATCGCGAGCGCGTTCCCGGCGGCGTGGGTGTTCGGCCGCAGCGGCTGCAGCGTCGCCCACGATCACCCCGGGATGGCGAGTAACGCTTGGTTCGCCGTCCAGTACCCGGGCGGCGGTCGATTCGACCTCGGTCTTTACGAGATGATACTCACGGTCCCGCTTGCCATCGCATTCCTGTACCTGCGCCGGAAGCCGCGACCGTGGGGTTTTTACCTCGGTGCGATGGCGATCGCTTATGCGCCGGTTCGTTTTGCGCTCGACTTCCTCCGCGTCGACCAGCCTATAGCCGAAGCGAATGGTCTGACCGCCGCCGTAGACCCGCGCTACGCGGGTCTTACGCCCGCGCAGTGGGCGTGCTTTGGGCTCTTGGCCATCGGTGGGTCCCTGTTTATTCGCGCCTTGCGTATGGCGGGTAGCCCTGCTGCTTATGCGGCCCCGACCCCGCCTGCGGGGCTCATGGCACGCTCCGCCCCGCGAGCGGCTACGCCCGAATCTTGAGGGCACCGTGCGCGACGCGCGCGACGAGTGGCAAGCGACCGGGCGTCTCGCCGTCCATGTCGATCAGTACCTCTCCGCCCGGGACCAGGCTTTGGGCTTCGATCACGGCTCCTCGGGCTACGCTCACACCGGGCTGACCCACGTGCGAGCCTTGATACACGCGACGCGACAAGGCCGTGACCTGAACGCGTGTGAGATCGTGCAGCATGACCAAATCGAGGGCTCCGTCGCTCGCATCGGCGGCCGGGGCAATCTGCATTCCGCCGCCGAAATATCGTCCGTTGGCGATGGCCACGTTGACGATCGGGGCCTCCAAGCAAACTCGACCGTCGACCTTGATGCGCACGGCCGCGTTCCTGTAGCTGACCAGTGCCCGTACCGTACCGAGAAAGAACGCCGCGCGTCCGCCAATCCACTTGGGCCCCGAGTTCACCAATCGATCCGTGAGGCCACCGAGCCCGAAGCTCGTTATGTTCAAGAAGGCGCGTTTGATCGTGGCACCTGAGTGCGCTGTTAGCTCGAGCACGCCCAGATCGAGTGGCCGTGGCGTGGCCGTCACCAACCGCTCCACTGCTTCTTCGAGCGTGGCCCCCAGCGCAAAGGACTTGCGAAAATCACCGCCGGTGCCGGCGGGGGCAAGCGCGATGTCGGGCCCCGGAAGAGGATTTCCCTCGGCGTCGATGTACCCCTGGCTGACCTCGTTTAGCGTGCCATCACCGCCCATGACGAGCAGGCACTCGACCCCATCGGCGCGTGCTTCGTGGACCAAACGAGTCGCGTCCCCCGGTCCCCGTGTTTCGGCGATCTCTGCTTGAATTCCACGAGCCTCGAGCAGTCGCCGTAGCGTCGGGAGCCGTCGCAGCGCGCGCCCGCTCCCGGCGCTCGGATTCAGGATCACGCGTAGCTTCATGGGTCGCGAAGCTTACACGAGCGCCTCATCGAGGGCCGCGGCGGGGGGCGTCGGCCAGAAGGCCGGTAGCCGTTCAGAAACTGCTAGCTTGAACCGAGAATCACACGCAGATATCGTAAAACCTGGCTCTGCGGCCCGGCCATCGCCGGGGGGCAGCGAACTATTTAGGAACGACGAGAAAATGGCGACCGAGGATGCACGAAAACTCTTCGTGGCGGGCTTGCCCGAGTCCATCAGCGAAGACGTGCTGAGGCAATTGTTCGAAGCAACGGGAGGCAAAGTGGTGGACGTAAGTCTGCCGCGCGATCGCGCGACGGGTCGGCCTCGCGGCTTCGGCTTCGTGACGTTCGCAACGTCGGAGGAAGCAATCACTGCGCGCGACAAGCTCGACGGCTCGTTGCAAGCGGGCCGCGCGATCTCGGTGCGGCCGTTTTCGTCCGAGCCTCCGCGCCGCGGTGATGGCGCGCCAGGGCCGAGTGGCGCGAGCATGAGCAGCAGCGGCGGCGCTGGGAGCAGCAGTGGTGGCAGCCCGCACTTGACCGAGGATCGGACGCTCTACGTTGGCAATCTGCCGTATGACACGAGCCAACAGGAGATGACCCAGATCTTTACCGATAACAACGTCGGACCCGTCGCGCGCATTCACTTGCCCGTCGGTCCCGACGGTCGGCTGCGTGGCTTTGGCTTCATCACCATGGGCACAGCAGAGGCTGCAAACGAAGCAATCACTGCGCTACGCAATTTCGATTTGCGCGGGCGGCGCCTCATGGTGAACATCGCGCATCCGCGTGGCGCACCGGGCGCTCCCGGCGGCGCAAACGATCGTCCGCGCCCGGCACCCGGCTACGCTGGTGGTGGTGGTGGTGGTGGCGGCGGTTACGCAGGGGGTGGCGGCTACGCAGGCGCCGGAGGCTATGCCGGTGGTGGCGGCGGGTTCCCTCCCATGCCGCCCCCAGGCATGGATGCCACTCGTCCCTCTGAGGGCCGTCGGGCGCGTCCAGCGCCCGGCGCGGGCGCGGGCGCGGATTGGGACGACAAGAAGAAAAAGAAGAAGGCCCGCGGCGGAACCGAGGAGCCGAAGAAGGGCGAGCGCGGTGGGGGCGGCGCCGCGTGGAAGAACCTAGGCAAGGATTGGGACGACGACGATTGAGCGGGGTAGCCGAGCGCTAGTTCGAACGCTTCAGCTCTTCGAGCGCTCGAAAAACGGTTTATAAGCGCCCGACATCAGCCAGGTTTTATGCTCGTGTCGGCTCGGGGCATGAAGATCGCGGTTTCGGCTGGCATCGGATTGCGCCTGTTCGACGGCTCGTGCTAGGACGTGGCTCCGATTGGCCCGGTTTCGGCCGGAAATGCAACGACCTCGCGGGCCGGTCACGGCTCGCTGACCAAGACGAGCAATAAACAGCGATGATTTTCGACTGGCTCTACGGCCTGTTTTCGAATGACCTTGCCATCGATTTGGGCACGGCCACGACGCTGATCTACGTCAAAGGCAAGGGGATCGTGAGCTGCGAGCCTTCCGTGGTCGCGGTCGCGCGCGACGCCAACGGGGTGAAGCGCGTGCTGAACGTCGGCCGCGAGGCCAAAGAGATGTTGGGCCGCACTCCAGGCAACATCGTCGCGATCCGCCCACTGAGGGACGGCGTGATCGCGGACTTCGAGATCACCGAGGCCATGCTGCGCTACTTCATTGCCCGCGCGCACAACCGCCGTACTCTCGTAAAGCCTCGGATCATCATCTGCGTGCCTTTCGGCATCACGGAGGTCGAAAAGCGCGCGGTCAAAGAGAGCGCGGAGAGCGCGGGGGCGCGTGAGGTGTACTTGATCGAGGAACCGATGGCGGCCGCGATCGGCGCTGGTCTGCCCATCACGGAGCCGAGCGGGAACATGGTCGTAGACATCGGCGGCGGCACGACCGAGGTCGCCGTGATTTCACTCGCGGGCATCGTTTACTCCCAGAGCGTGCGTGTCGGTGGCGACAAGATGGACGACGCGATTGTCGCCTATATGAAGCGCAAATACAATTTGGCGATCGGCGAGCAGACGGCGGAGCGCATCAAAATAACGATCGGCAACGCTTATCCGCTCGAACCCCAGCTCACGATGGAGGTCAAAGGCCGTGACATGGTCGCCGGCATCCCCAAGACCGTGATCGTCAACTCGGACGAGATCCGCGAAGCGCTGGCCGAGCCGATCAACGCCATCGTCGAAGCGGTGTTGCTCGCGCTCGAGCGCACCCCCCCCGAGCTCGCGGCCGACATCGTCGACAAGGGCATCGTGCTTACCGGCGGCGGCGCGCTGCTGAAGAACATCGACGTGCTGCTGCGCGAGGAAACCGGGCTTCCGGTGATGGTCAGCGACGACCCCATCAGCTGCGTGGTGCTCGGGAGCGGCAAGGCGCTCGACCACATCGAGCTGCTCAGGGAAGTCACCATCGGGTGATGGCCGAGGCGGCGTGGGCTCGTTCAAGCACTATCGCGATATCGTCATAGTAGTGCTGCTTTTAGCGCTGCCCTTCTTCTTCCTGCGTTCCAGCATTCGCCGGCCAGAGGATACGAACGGTGTCGATCGCGCGTTACTGCACGTGGCGGCTCCATTCCAATATTTCGCGGCTCTCCTGGCCCGCGGCGTCTCCGGCTTGGTAGGGGACTACGTGTACTTGGTCGACGTGAAAGCCGACAACAATCGCTTGGCTTACGAGAACGCGAGCCTGCGCGGCAAGATTGGCGACTTGCAACGAACGGAGTCCGATAATCGTCGCTTGCAGCGGTTGCTCGGCCTGCGCAACACCATCTCGCAGGAGTTAGTCAGCGCGGTGGTCGTGGGCAAAGACACGACCGAGTACTTTCGCGTAGCGCACCTCACCGTCGACACGAAAAACGCCGTGATCCGCCCGGACATGCCGGTGATTTCCGTCGACGGGACGGTTGGCACCGTGCTGCGCGTGGCCGGCGAAAAGGTCGACGTGCAGTTGACCGTGGACAGCGGATTCGGCGTCGACGTGATGGTGGAGCGCACGGGCGCTCGCGGTTTCGTGCGCGGCATCGGCGACCGTCAAAAATATTCGGCGCGCGTCGAGTACGTGCAGCGCACGGATAACGTCGATGTCGGCGACGTGTTCGTGACCAGCGGGGTCGGCTGCCGTTTCCCGCGCGGGATTCCGGTAGCCCGCGTGAAAAAGGTCGAGCGCAGGAACTTCGGCATCTATCAAGCCGTGGAAGCCGAGCCCACGGTCGACTTCTCACGCTTGGAAGAAGTCCTGATCATTCTGACGGATTCCAAAGAGTGCGAGTCGGGCGCCGCCACCTCGGCCGCTAAAAAAGCGCGTTCTCAGCGCTGACTTCGTAAAGCATGAGAAATCTCGGCTTCTTCGCGGTGGCAGCACTTCTGATCTTGGTTCAGTCGAACCTGTTCCGGTTGATTGGTCCGCTGTCGAGCCTGCTCGGATATTCGCTGCATGGTGTGACGCCGAGCTTGGCCCTGCCGCTCGTGATCTTCTTGGGCGTGCACGAGCCGTCCATGCCGCGTGGTGCCGCCCTGTCCTTTGCCATCGGCTACGCGCAAGATTTGCTGGGCGGAGCGCCGATCGGCTTATTCACCTTCGTCTACGTGATGATTTGGTGGCTTGCGCGCGTTGCGGGGGTCAGACTCACGGCGCAAACCGTGCTGACTCGCATGTCGCTGGCGTTTGTCTTCGCGCTCGTGCAAAGCGCCGTGATTCTGGTCTTGCTCGCGGTGTTCGGCAGCGACAACAAGCGGCCCTTGGAGCTCACGAGCATCGTGCTGCCACACGCGATTTCGACCGCGCTGTGCGCGCCTCTGCTCTTTCGGATTGCGCAGCGGCTGCGACAAGGGGGGACACCGGCGCGCGCTCAGCCCGAGGCGCTGACATGAGGTGCCCGTGCTAGTCCAACGCTCCGACGTCGGCGAATTTCGGCAGCGCTATCGCTGGCTGGTCTTGGTGGCAATCGCCGCCTTTGGCACACTGATCGGCCGGCTCGCGCAACTGCAATTGGTCGAGGGGGATGTGCACCGCGCGCAGGCGCGGCGCAACATCGTCCGTGAACGTTCACTTGCCACCACGCGCGGCGTGATCCGGGACGCGAACGGCCGCGTACTTGCGGCGAACCGCCCTTCCTACAGCGTGCACATCACGCCCGCCGCAATCGATCTCGAAGCGACTTGGCCGCGCGTTCTGAAGGTCGTCGCGTTGGACGAGCTGGAACGCATCGCGATCGAGAAAAGGATTGCGGAAATCAAGGCGTTACCCAAGGACGACAAGCGACGTGGTCAGCAGATCCTACTCAAGGTAGACGTCGATCGGGACGTGGTCGCGTTTCTCGAAACCCACGAGAAGGACCTCCCCGGTGTGGAAGTCACGCCCTCCCCCGTTCGATATTATCCGTACGGCGAGCTCGGCGCCCACGCCGTGGGCTACGTCCAGGAGGTCGACGCCGAAGCGCTAGAGCGTTTGGACGAGCGTGGCTACCGCGCGGGCGATCACATTGGCGCCATTGGCATCGAACGGCGTTGGGAGAGCTATCTGCGTGGTCAGCGCGGCTGGCGCAAGCTCGTCCGCGGCATCGCACGGCGCGAAAGCAGCGCGGAAATCGACGCGAAATACCTCGAAGAACCGCGACGCCTCGAGCCCATACCGGGCCGCGACATCTCACTCACCATGGATATCGATCTGGTGGCGTCGATCGAAAAGGGCATGCGCGGCCAGCTCGCTGGCGCAGTGGTTGTGGTCGATGTGCGCACGGGCCGGCTTTTGGCGGCGCTGTCCAAGCCGAGCTTCGATCCCAACGTGGTCTCGGGGGGCAACGGCACCAAAGCGGTGCGCGACGCTTTCCGCCGGCTGAACTCCGACCCGCTCAAGCCGACGATGGACAAAACCATTTCGGCCGCCTACCCGCCGGGCTCCACGTACAAGCCTTTCACGGCGCTGGCCGCGTTGGCGGATCGCGTCACCGATCCCGATCGCGAGGTCGATTGTCACGGCGGTTTCGAATACGGCAAACGCTTCTTCCGGTGTACGGGCGTGCACCGCAAAGTAAACCTGCACTCCGCCATCGTGCAGTCGTGCAACACTTACTTCTATGAGCTCGGCTCGCGCCTGAGTATCGACCGCCTCGCGGCGATCGGCCTGGATTTCGGCTTCGGCGTAAAAACGGGTATCGGCGTCAATCCGGAGGCGCGCGGCCGCATGCCGACGCGCAGCTGGTATACGCGTCGCTACAAGGAGGCATTTCGCGGAGGCTTCACTCTACTGTCGGCCATCGGCCAAGGCGCGACCACGGTCAGCGTCCTGCAGTTGGCGTTGTCCTATGCCGCGCTCGCCAATGGCGGCACGTTGTATCAGCCGCAAGTGGTGCGCAGTATCGAGACCAGCGACGGCACGGTCGTGCAAGATTTTCCGCCGCGCGTCCGGCGCATGGTCGAGGTCGATCAAGATCACCTGGCATTGGTCAAGAACGCGCTCACCGGCGTCGTCGCCGAGAAGACCGGCACGGCGTACAAGGAGCGCATCCCGGGGCTCGACATGGCGGGCAAGACCGGCACCGCGCAGGTCAGCCACGTCACGCCGCGCGGCGTGGACCCCGACAAGGTCTGGTACTTCAATCGCGACCACGCATGGTTTGCGGGCTATTCGCCCTCGAAATCGCCGGAAATTGCCATCGTGGTGATCATCGAGCACGGCGGCGGCGGCGGTAAGAACGCGGCGCCCGTGGCGATGCGGGTCGTGCGCGACTGGGAGAAGCTGAAGGAAAAGCGTGGGTCGAGCCAGCTACCGTCGCATCAACCAAGTAAGCGGGGCAGCCTTTAGTGGCCAGCGGGCTCTCTTTCCGGCGCGGCCCCATGGTCGATATGCCGCTGCTTTTGGCGGTGGTGGCGATCCTGACTTTGGGTCTCGTCAATTTGTACAGCGCGACTAGCGTTTACATCGACGACGAGAGTCGCGCGCGTCTAGCTGACATTTACGTCACTCAGATTTATTGGATCGTGGTCGGCGCCATGCTGGCCATCCTGGTGGCGGCGGTCGACTATCGACATTACGAACGCGTCGCTCCGGTGCTGTATGCGGGCGGAATGGTGTCGCTCGGCCTCGTCTTCATCTTGGGCCGCGATATCCGAGGCTCCTCGCGTTGGATCCAGCTCGGTAGCTTCGCCTTTCAACCCAGCGAATTCATGAAGATCTTCTTGATCTTGATGGTCGCGAAATTCGTCCACAACGACGCGCGCACCGAGCCGAGATCGCTCGTAGATCTTGCTCCTGTCGCGCTCATGATTTTAGCACCGGTCACGGCCGTGATGGCCCAACCGGATCTCGGTACGTCTCTGATCTACCTACTGACCGCTTTATCGATGGTAGCCATGATGCGGATTCGTGTCTTCAGCGTGCTCTCGCTGATCGGCACGGGCGCCGTGTCCCTGCCGCTCGCCTGGACGTTCGTGATGCGCGACTATCAAAAGCATCGCATCACGAGCTTCCTGAATCCGGAAGCCGACAAGACGGGCACTGGCTGGCACGCGCTGCAATCTCAGACGGCGATCGGCAACGGCCAGTTCAGCGGGGAAGGGTTCATGCAAGGCACGCAGAACCAGTTCGGCTTCCTGCCGGAGCAATATTCAGACTTCCCGTTCGCGGTTTTTTCGGAGGATTGGGGCTTCCTCGGGGCGGTCTTGCTGATTGGCCTGTATGCATTCGTATGCGTCTGGGCGATCCACGTCGCCTCGCAGGCTAAAGACCGGTTCGGGGCGGCGCTCGCCGTTGGTGTCGGGGCCATGCTCTTTTGGCACGCCGTGTTCAATATCGGCATGGCCACCGGTGTCCTGCCCGTCGTCGGCATCACCTTGCCTCTGTTCTCGTACGGCGGCTCCAGCGTGCTGACGATGCTGATGGGACTAGGCTTGCTCATGAACGTCTCGATGCGACGTTAGCGAGGGAAAGATCACTCCATCTTGAACAGGTCGTCCAAGTCGTCGCGGGTGAGGGTCTTGGCTCCGCCCGCATCCTCGCTCAAAACGGATGCCACCAAGTCCTTCTTCTTTTGCTTCAGCTGCAGGATCTTTTCCTCGATCGTGCCGGCGGCGACCAAGCGATACACCGTAACCACCTTCTTCTGGCCGATGCGATGCGCGCGATCAGAGGCCTGATCTTCGACCGCCGGGTTCCACCAGGGGTCGAAGTGAATCACCGTGTCGGCCGCGGTCAGGTTTAGCCCGGAGCCGCCCGCTTTCAGGCTGATCAGAAACACGGGAATCGTCGGGTCACTCTGGAAGCGATCGATGCGCTCCGGCCGATCCATCGTGCTTCCGTCCAAGTATTCGTAGCGGATTTTGTCCTCGTCCAACGCTTCGCGCACGAGCTTGAGCATCGAGACGAACTGGCTGAAAACCAGCACTTTATGGCCGCCGGACTCGGCCTCATCGACGAGCTCGCGCAAAGCCGAGAGCTTGCCACTGTCGTCATGACTGAACTCGCGGGGCAGACCAAGCAGGCGCGGGTCGCAGGCGGCTTGGCGGAGCTTGGTCAGCCCGGCCAAAATGTGAAGCTGGCTCTTCGCCACCCCCTGACGCTCGACTTCACCCATGACTTGCGCTCGCACCTCACGCAGGACCTGCGTGTAGATGGCTTTCTGATCGGGCGCCATGTCGATGATCTTGTCGACCTCGATCTTGGGCGGCAGATCTTTGGCGACCTCGTTTTTAGTCCGGCGCAAAATGAACGGATGAATTACCGCGCGCAAGCGCGCCGCTTGTTTGGAGTCGCCGTTGTCGATCGGGCGAGCGAATTTTTCCTCGAACTTTTGCAATGGGCCAAGCAGCCCCGGGCTCACGAACTCGAAGATCGACCAGATCTCGCTCAGGCGATTCTCGATCGGAGTTCCCGTGAGCGCGAGCCGGTGTTCGGCGTCCAGGTCCTTGGCCGCAGCGGCGGTGGCGCTGAGGGGGTTCTTGATGTTTTGCGCTTCATCCAAGATCGCGTAATCGAGCGGCAGCTTTTTCAGAAGATCGATGTCACGGCGCAGCAGCGCGTAGCTCGTGATGATGACGTTGGCGCTTTCCAGATCGGCGATCTGCTCGCGTCGGCCCGCGCCATGCCACAAGGCGGTGGTGAGCGTCGGTCCAAAGCGTTCGATCTCACGAATCCAATTGCTGACCACGCTGGTAGGCGCGACTATCAGCACCTTCAATGCCTTGGCCTTCTTCTCCGCCTTGAGGTGCAAGAGCAGCGCGATCGTCTGCACCGTCTTGCCCAGGCCCATGTCGTCGGCCAAAACGCCGCCAGAGCCGATTTCGTGCAGGAATTCTAACCAAGACAGGCCCTGCTCCTGGTACGGGCGGAGCGTCGCTTTGAGGCCCTTTGGTTTCTTCGCGGCTTTGATTTCGTCGATCGACGACAGCTTCGCAAACAGTGACTTGGTCGCGGCCGCAACCGTCGAGCTTGTGACCTGATTCAATAGCTCCTGCACCCGGCCCGCTTGCGAAAGCGGTATTTTACCCGTCTTACCCGCGGCCGTGATGAGCTCGATCTCCCGGTCGATCATGGCTTGCACCTTTTCGCCATCGAAAGGCGCGAACGAGTTGTCGGACAAGCGCACGAATTTTCGGCCTTCGCGGAGGCAGCGCTCGAGCTCTTCGCGCTCGACGCCCACGCCCTCGCTCTCGTAGTTGATCTTGACGTTCAGCCAATCCACGCCGCTCGACACGCGCGCGTGCATGAGAATCGGCTTACTTCGTACGTGCGTGCCCACGAGGTGCTCGGGGACGTACAGATCCCAATCTTCGGGCAGAGAACCGACGCCCTCGGACCAAAATTGAATGGCCCTTTCGGCCCGCGCGACGAAGCGCTCACCGCTCTCGTCCGGTGTGAGCCCGAGATCAAGCAGGAGCTGCACGGCGCGCTGCTGCGCGGCGATGTCACAACGGATACACTTCGCCCGCTTTTGGCCCTCTTGCGGCGGAAGAATCATGACCGGTGGGGAAATACCGTCGGCGCGAACCTCGACCTCCAAATCCGCATAGGCGGCGCGCAACGAGACCTCGGCCTCGGTCAACGACCCCGTCGCGCTCATCCTAAAAGTCGGCTCCAAGTCGATCACATCGGCGACTTGTGAGAGCTCCGGCAGCTCCGCACCGATTTCGAGGGCGACCTTCGGAAGGCCATACGTGATCATGCCGATGAGCTCGGAGGCCGGCTCCGCGATCGTGGGACTGCGCAGCAAACGGCGTAGGGCCGCGGGGGACACGCGGTGATCGAGCGGTCGCGCGATGCCTTCGCTCGTGTCGATGTGATAGCCGGGCGCGCCTTCGAACCAGCCGCCGGTCGTCAGCTGAAAGCGCCGCCCGTCATTGTGGCGTTCGAAGGTGACCTTGGACACGATCGTGTCCGCCCCAACCATCTCCAGATCGAAGCGAGGGCGGAGCGATTCTTCGGCGAAGCGCAGTTGCATCAGCGCGGGCTCGAGCAATACCCGGCGGTCGCGCAAGAGCGGCAAGAGCTCGGACGCATCTTCGCCGCGAATGTCGACCGCTGGATGTCGTGGGTTGCCACTCTCGAACCGCGCTAACACGCGTAGGGCGTTTCGATCCTGGGTGGGTGTGATGCCTTGCCAATTGAGGGCCACGCTGGGCAGAAGCGGGGTCCGGTTGTCGGTATCGAGCACCGTGACGGTTAGGCCGCCCTGACGCACGTGAACGCGGAACTCCAGGTGGAGCGTGCGCTGGGTGCCATCGGGCGAAAGCCAGGCGCCGATGCCGGTTGGGCGTGCGCTCAGGTCGGAAGGCGACGGGCTGGCGTGAGGGGTGTAGTGACTGATCGGGGCCGGCAGCGGGGGCGCTTGCTGCTGACGCCGCCGCCGGTCTCGACGGCGCCCACCCTTGCCGTCGTTGTTGGGGTTATTGGAATTATTTTGCGGTTGGGCGGAGGGACTGTGCGGCGGCGCCTGCAGCGGCTGTACCGGCGCTTCCCGGCGCGGCAGCTGCGCCCGGGCCTTGTTGCGTACGGTGATCAGCAGCGCGGCCACGTGCTTACAGTGTTGGTTGGTCTTCTGAAACGCCGGACAAGTGCAGCTCGAGGTGATGCCCTCGCCCCCCAAACGAATCGCGACCTCGTATGGGTCTGGGTCGGAGCCTTTGACGCGGCCTTGGGCGCTCGACTCGTTTACGCTGACCTCTTCGACGACTTTCCGCTTCTCGTAATCCAGACCGCGGAGGAAGGTGCGCGCGCCAAGCAAGCGTCTGAGGCCGCGGTCGGAGAGGGTCGAGAGGGCATCAGACAGCGACGACAAGGCTGCCTCGTTTCGAATCGATGGATGTTATTTCGTTCATGACAGGTGGGTTGATGTGGAGCTCGCGCGGCGAGCCATCAGATTGAAAATGGCGCGATGATCAACGCGGCCGCCGCCGTGGCTTTCACGAGCAGCTGCAGGGCCGGCGCGGCCGCATTGCCGAAGACGTCCGACCATGCGTCTGCCGTTATGGAGGCGCTCCAAGCACCGCTGAGCTCGCGACCGCGATTGACACGCCGAACGTGACCCAGGGTCGCGCGCGCGGCGTCTGCGGCAAGAACCGTGGTGAGGCCGGTTAAAGACGCGACGACCACGAACCAGGTCAAACCCCCCCGCAAAAGCTCGCTTGCGCTCGCGCGAAAGAGCAGCCGCAGCAAAATCGCCAAGAGCACAGGGGTGGAAAGATACCCGAGGGCATCGGGCAGGGCCCGTCGCCTGGCCACCACCGAGCTTAGCTCTACGCAGCTCTTGTAGCTGGGGGTGTAGTCGACCGGTATTTGCGCCGTGCCGTGCGCGCGCGGAAAGCCGCGGAGTTGGCGTTCCACCTCCGCCGACACCTCGCGCGCGCCGCGCAGGGCCGCACGCGCGACCGAGCCCGCGTAGCCCAGCACGACTGCGCCACCGATGGCCCCGCACCAAGCCAGAGCCGGGACCGCGCGAGCGCCTAATTGGGATGCGCTGTGGTCATGCGCCGTGATGGCCCACGCCATGAGTAGCGACGATAGCGCGCCCGAGCAGACCGCATATCGGCGCGCGACCGCTCCGCCGATGAACCCGGCATCATCTAGGCGGGCGGAGCGGCGCTTGAGATCGCCGTCGGCGTTGCTCATCGCTGCGATGCCGCGCGCGCCGTCCGCGATGGAGCTCAGGGTCGCAATGGACAGCACGAAAGGCGCAACGGAGAGGGCCGCGCCGCTGAAGACCAAAAAACAAACCTCGACGCCGCTCGTCATGCCGCTATGCGCCCCGATGCTGACGCAGGCGGCCGCCGCGCCGGCCAAGATCGAGACCGGCAAGAGAATGGTTTCGAAGCCCGCGCTCAGCCCGGCTGCGAGCAGGGCGCCCGCGCCCAGCCGCAGGCTATCGCTCGTATCGCGCACCGTCTGAGCCCGGCGCCCGAGACGCAGCGCAAGCGTGTGCGGCGCGATCAACGCCGAAAGCAGGCCGAGCGCTCCGGCGGCACACGCCGCGACGAAGTGTTCGGCGAGCAGCCAGTAGCTAATGCCGGCGATGCCCGCGAGGGCGATCAGTGCCGTCGCTGCGTAGCCACGAAGGAATGCGCCGGACAGGCTGCTTACCTCGTCACCACGCACTACCAGCACGCCGAACGCCGATGCGATTGCTCCAAACGCACGCACGACGAGCGGCAACACGAGTAAGGCGAGGGGATCGCTGCTCGGGGCCGAGGCGGCCAACGCGGCGCCGACGGTCAAGGCCGCGACATTGGCCACGCCGGCAGAGGCGAAGGCGTCCAGGTTGCGCGTTGCCGAGGCGCCCACGTGGTCCCCAACGAGCTCTGAAATCACCGCCGGATTGCGCGGGTCGTCGTGCTCTAAGCCAGCGTCCCGTTCGCCCGCTTGATCAGAGCCCACGCTACTCGCGGCGTGAAACGTGCCCCCCGCGCGTTGCAGGAGCAGCGCGCTGAACGCCGCGCCGAGCGCAAAGCTCGGCAGCAAGCTCACGACTTCGGCCGCCAAGGGCAAGGCCTGCTCGCTCGGGCGCGAAAAGCCGCCCTTGATGGCGTAAATGAAGGCGAATAACCCGACCACAGAGAGGCTGCTCAGGGCTTCGCCCAGAAGTGCGGCGGAGCCCGCCGCGCGCATGCCCACGCTCAGCGCAGCGTCCACGCTGCTGCCGGAAGCCACCGCCGTGCGCGCGCTGCCGCGCGCGGCCACCAGGCTGCTCACGTAGTTACAAATCGCCCCGCCCAATGCGCCTAAACACAGCCCCGCTCCGGTCCAGAAAGCTGCTTCAGGCCGCGTGACGGCGGTCGAAGCGGCGCGGGGCGAGGTGCTGAGAGCCACCGCGATCGCCAACAAAAGAGCGCTCGAAGCGGCGAGCGATCGCAGGCCTTGGTTGAGGAATGCTCGCGCGGCGCGCTCGAGCGCCCCGCTTAGACGCCTAATCGTCGCGGGCCCTGGGTCGCGCGCCGAGACGCCGCGCCACATGAGTAGCGCGAGCATCAGCCCTACAACGTCGATTCCGACGATCAGCCCGAGTTCTGTCAAGATCGGTTTCCGCGGCGCGCGCGGGCGCCCTACGCTCCGGCGTGCACGGGACACGAACTCGCTTCGATGCGGGCAACGCAGAAACGGCCGCTGATTGGACCAGCGATTAAAAAAAGCAGGTCCGGGTCATGAGGCAGAGCTTGGAGGGCGTAGAAACCCGGGGCCCGCGTCATAAACCCGTGGCAGCACCCGTGCGCCAGAGATGAGATGTCGTAGCATGTGACTCACGCGCCGCGCAAGGCCCGGCTTTTAGGAAGCGATACCGCGCCCCATGTTCTTCTCTTCCGCCGCCGGCAAGCCAAAATCCCACCTGGCTAAGCTCACACCCGAAGCGCCGGGCCCTCTCAGGTCTCGCTAGGGACTCTCTCGACCTTAGGCTCGGAAGCTCGTGCTGTCTCCGCCGGCGGGGGTTACTTCTTTTTTCCCTGCATCACCATCAGGTGATACTTGCCGAACTCGCTCTGGCCCAAGGTGAATAGAACCTCGATTAGCAGGCGATAAGGCGTGGTCTGATCAGCGATGATGATAGCTTCTGAAGACGCAGGATCGAGACCCTTGGCGACGCGAATCGCTTTATCGGTGCGGCGCGCGGACTGCAGAGCGCTGCCCAAGGGCACGATGTACATGTCATTCGGCCCGCCGCGCTTGAAGCGCGCGCCGACGCCGGTTTGCGCCGTCGACTCGCGGCCCGGCAAGGTGAGGACCTTGGCGTCCCCGACGATGATTTGACTCTTGGAGATGGTGACGAGCACACCTTCCTGACCGGGCGGAGTCTTGACGATGGAGACCGGCAGTTTCAAGTCATCGCTCTGAGGAACGGCGGCGCTCGACTCACCCAATGTCTTCAACAAGAAGACCAAGATGATCGTCATGATGTCGAGCATCGCAGTGATATTCAGGAAATTGATCTCGGGCTCGCTCGCATTGCGGCGGGTCGCGCGCCGGAGGGCCGCCTTATAGGTGACGATCGACGCGCCCTTCTTGGGGGACGGCGCTGCGGGTCCGCCCGGCGGCGCGGCTGCGGTCATTTGGGCACCTTGAAGTTCACGTTGTCGAACAGCACATCACCCTGCGGAGTCTGCCGAAGCGCATCGATCACGTCGATGATGGTCTGGTAATCCGTGCCCGGATTGCCCGAGATGTAGACCTGATTTTCCTCTGCGAATTCCGGCGACAAGCTCTTCAAATGGGCCGCGCAGGCGGTCAGCGCATCCAAATCGTATTTGCCGTTTTTCATCGGGATGGCGATGCCGGGGCCCGGATTCTGGCAGCCAGGGGCGATGTTGCCACCCGCCGCTTTCAGCCCAAACCCGTCATTGACGATGAGCACCGTCAGGTTCAGCGCCTCCGAGGGAACTTCCGAGCGGACGCCCGAGCTCTTGCTGGCGGGAGGAGTGGTGTCGATCGTCGCCGTGAACGTCACTGCCACCGTCGCCAGAACGAAGATCAGGATGTTCATGATGATGTCGAGGAATGGAACGATGTTGAGCTCGCCACCCTCCTCGTCCGGAGCCAGCTCCCTCGGCTGACTCAACCGGCGAATCTTACTGCGCTGCGCCGTCGTTAGCTCTGACATGAGGCGCGGAGCTCGTCAGTACTGACCGGGGCGCTGCGCGATGGTGAGCATGTTGAACGTGCGCTCCACCGTGGACTCGAGGTCGTGCTGGATAGCCTTGGCTCGCGTGTGCAAAATGATGTGTGTAATCATGCAGAACACCGCGATGCCCAAACCGAGTGCCGTGTTGTACATGGCTTCGGCGATGCCGTTCGACAGCATGCGTTGCTTATCGGACTGACTGAGGCCTGGCGCGGCAATCGACCCGAAGGTGAGGATCAGACCGCTGACGGTTCCCAGCAGGCCGATCAACGTGGAGATATTGGCCATCGACCAAAGAGCACCGATGCGCTTCTCGGCCTGAGGCTTGAGCTCCGAGAGCTTCTCGCTCAAGGCCGCGTCGATCTCGTCGCCGCCCTTGTTGGCATGCGTCAAACCCGCTTTGACGAGCTGCAGGATGGGGTAATCGCTGGCTTCGCACAGCTTGATGGCGCGGTCGATATTGCCGGCCGCCACCAATTTTTTAATCTGAGCGAAGAATTCTTTCGAGTTCACGCGGTATTTCGTGAGCTGGAACGCGAGGCGTTCGATCACGATCGTCAGCACGATGGCCGATGCGAACAAGTTCAGAACCATGAAAGTCGGGTTCTGTTTGAACGCTTCAGCTAGTTGGCTGGATCCGCTGGAACCTTCGGCTGCAAGAAGCAGGAGCTGCATTCCCCTATTCCCTTCTCAATACTCTGCGGTGTGTTGTTGGCTTTCCACGCCGTACGGCAGGACGCCCAATCTCAGTCGAATTGCGACTATAGCCACCCCGCAAGACGCAGCGCAAGCCTGCGCTTCTAAAGCTGATTTTGCGGCCTTCCGGCCGAGACGCGGTGTAAGTCGCGCACCTTCATCGTGCAATTGCGCAATCGCGCGGCCGGGCCTACGCGCGGCGGGGCTTGCGATCCGCATCTAGAGAGAAGCGCGGCTTTGCTATGTCGCTTCCTCTCGCGCTCGTCGGCTTGAGATTTTTTTAGCTCCAAGGTTTGCTCGACTTCGACTTCCTTATCTCCCTCGATAAGCGCGGCACGTCGCCGGAGCCGGTGACGAAGCCGGTGAACGCTGGGCCGTCAGAGTGACAGCACGACGGTTGCTTCGGCAGCTCGCTCATGAGCGAGCGCGTCACCCGTGCTTCCAAGTACGGGAGGCGCCGCTCTTGGTTCGACCACTGAGGACGGCTCACGTAAGGCGCGGTTACTGATCTGTCGTAAAGTCGCGCTGCGTTTTGGTCAGAGCGCTTCGTCATTTGCCCACACGGCGAAACCGGCCGAACCAGCTACGCAAACAAGGGTCGGATCCAGACCGGGCTTAACTTTCGGGTTGAGCCCGAACAGCAAAATCAGACCCAATCTCTCTTGACTGTAAGGGGTCCACTTCAGCAAGATGTCGCCGTTCCAAGAAGCTCGGATTCCACGGCGGTGGTTTTGAGTCGGCGGGCACGGCCCGGGCATGATTGGGCGCGGTAGGCTCTGCGGCGCGCGCATTGGCGCGGCAAACGTTAAGAAGCAACAGCAGGAAGGTAATCAGAATGTCTGGTATGTGGCACCACTTTACGGCGGGTGGTTGGGCGATGTGGATCATCCTGTTCTGGTTGATCTGCGCGATCGCGACGATCGCCGAGCGCTCCGTGTATTTGTTCGGTTCCTCAATCAACAAGGATGTCTTCCTGGCGACCATGCAGAAGTGCATCCTTGCGGGGGACGTGGCTAAAGCCGTCAAGATGTGCTCGGCCGCCAACGCGCCGCTAGCGCGCATCGTGCAGGCCGGCCTCGTCAAGGTGAACCGCCCGGACGAAGAAGTGCAGGCCGCGATGGACGAAGCGGCGCTGCGCGAGATGCCGAAGATCAGTAAGCGCACTGGGTTCCTCGCCATGTTCTCCAACCTGGCCATGCTCTCTGGCTTGTTTGGGACCATCGTGGGTCTGATCAAGGCATTCGGTGCGGTCGGCGGCGAGTCGGTCGACCCGAGCCAAAAGGCACGCATCCTTGCAGAAGGCATCTCGGAAGCCATGAACTGCACGGCCTTCGGTTTGCTCTCGGCCATCGTCGCGCTGATCGGCTTCTCTGTATTGAACGGCAAGACGCAAGCTCTGGAAGACGACATCAACGAAGCCTCTGTGCAGGTTCTCAACCTGGTGGTTGCGAACCGGCAAAAGGTGAATCTTCAGGGCGTCGAAGGCGTCTAGTCGGCCGCGTTGTCTCCGCGCTCGCGGGCGCGGGGACGTACCCGGGTCTCTGCCGCGCATGCGGTGAACTGATGTGGCAGCGGGCTGACCCAAGGAATGGCGAGGCCCGCTCGTCGTATTCAGAACTGGTTTTGCAGTAAGGGAGCAGCAGCTATGGCTGGCATTGACACTGGCGGTGGTCACGGCGGTAAACGCGCAACCAACCACGAGATCCCGCTGATTCCGTTCATCGACTTCTTGCTGTGTTTGGTCGCGTTTCTTCTGGTGACCGCGGTCTGGTCGCAGATGGCGCGCATCAATGCCGACGCCCGCGTCCCGGGTCCCCCGAAGGACGAGCCGCCGGAGGAGCAGAAGAAGGAGAAGCAACTCAACGTGGAGATGAAGGGCGACACCAAGTTCCAACTCGTTTGGAAGGAGGGCAACACCGTCGTCAACACCATCGATGTCGACCGCAAGCCAGTGCCCACGGGCACGAACGGCGATATCCGTTTCCCCGATCTGGCCAAGAAGATCGAAGACGAATGGACGGCAAACGGTGCGCACCGCGCCGGCTCGGACAAGAAGTTCGACCTCGCTATTTTGCACACCGACAACACCACGCCGTTCTCCGACGTCATCGCGGTCATCGACGCCATCTACTCGCCGAAGCGCGACTTCGACTTCGCCGGTAAGAGCGAAAAAGTTCCGTCCTTCAACGTGACCTTCGCGGTGAACTGAATGTCCTCCGAGAAACCGCTCAGCCGCTTTCATCAGCCGATTTCGGTCCCTGGCCGGCGACTGATGCACTCCATTCCACTCTCGTTCGTGCGCAGGAAGGTCGCCGGCGGCGGCCAGCGATCCACCAACCACGATGTGCCGCTGATCCCGTTCATCGACTTCTTGCTGTGCATCGTCTGCTTTCTACTGGCAAGCTTCTCTGCTTCGGGCGAGCTGCCCGTGGACAAGAACGTCAAGTTGCCCAACGCAGAAAACGTGATGGACATGACGGAGGCGCCCATGGTTGCCATCACCGGAACGCAAATCCTGGTGGACGGGGCGCCGGCTGGTAACACGCGCGCGATTGAAGAAGCCAATCGTCTCCAGCGCGTGGACGAGCTGTTCAACGTGCTGAAGAACAAGCGTGAGCTCTGGAAGCAAATCAACCCGAGCAAGGAATTTCCCGGCGTGGTCGTGCTGCAGGTCGACCGCAAAGTCCAGGCTTTGGTCGTGAAGAGCGTGTTCCAAACCGCAGCCTTCGCGGGCTATCCGAATGTGAGCTTCATGGTCGGCCGCATGGGTAAGTGAACGCGAGCGGTCGGCGCTCAGTCGATCGATTGGAAAGGGAGCCGCTCCAAGCTGGAGAAGCTCCCTTTCTCGCCTGCAGACGCCCGCAGCATTCTTGGCCCTCTCGAAACGCAAAGCAGTCACCGACTCCGGCCTCCCGTCGCTGAATCAAGCGCGGGCCGAGCGTCGTCGCGCGATCACGCTCGGGCGGGTGCGCATGGCCGCGATTCCCCCGCAGTTTTGGCTGTGGACGGCGGTCGCGCTCGGCGCGTTCAGCGTCGTTTACTGGCGCATCTCGCAGGGGCAAATCGAAGCGCGGCGCAGCCAAGTGATGGCCAAGCAGCGCGCGATCGCCATTACACTGGGACCCAAGATCGTGCCCTTCCGCGAGCAGGTCGAGGGCTGGGTACGCGAGCTTGCCGCAGACTACCCGGGGGACTTCGTCGATCCCGCCGCCGCAGCGGATAAAATCAGCACGAGCGCGGGGGTCTACTTCCGGCTCCGCATGTCGAGCACCACTTCGTTGAAGGCGATTCGCAGTGCCGCTCAGGCGTCGCTTCACGACGGCTTCACCTCGTGTTTGTTCGTGCATGTGGGGGCACCCGACCCGACACGGGGACCCGTGTGCCGCGTGACTGCGGACTGCCGGTCGGGCCTGCTTTGTAACGAGTGGAACGTGTGCTCCGAGCCGCCGCGGCCGTACAACATGCGTCTCGCCTATCGAGCGTTGCGTGTGCTGTCGAGTGATTGGACCGATGAAGTGCACGAAGCCGACACCGAGCTTGGCCTAAATGCCTACGATCGAGATCTCGACAGCGTGGCCAAGCGCGACGTGCCGGTGGCGATCGAGCTGCTCTCGCGCTCGCGCTACTTCACGCTGGTGCTCGATGAGGATCCGGCCGGAGGGGTACCGCCGGACGCCCCGGACGCGGGCGAGACCAGCGACGAGCGCGTGCAGCGCGAGCCACACGCGGCGCGCATCGGGATATGGGACTTGAAGACCCGGAGCCCACTGCTTCGGCTCAAAGCGGCCGCGGATGGGCACTTCGTGCCCGTGGGGGACCGGGCCGTCGCAACCCCCGCGACCTTGGCGGCCGAGCAGCGGCAAACCAACAGCTGCGCGTTAGCGCTCGCAGCGCGCGATGCGTTGTCGAAAAACGCTTCCGCTCAGGCACCGTAGCCGGTACTTCCGCGGGCGCGTCCGCGAGCTTTTTGGATGGTCACGCGGCAGGCGCGCCGGGGCTTAGCCTTCGGCGTCATAGTTCATTGGTGCGAGCCCGAAGCGGCTCGACTCAGCTTCGGTGGGGGCTTAGTTCAAAAGCCTGGGATGGGGCACCCCTTCGGCGTCGACTCCGCGCAGATCGAAGGTGATTGCTCCGTTTTCGGCGCGCACGATCACGTGCCCGCCATGCTCCAGCTGGCCGAATAGCAGCTCGTCCCCGAGCGGTTTTTTGACCTCGTCCTGGATCAACCGCGCCAGAGGCCGGGCGCCATTGGACTTGTCGTAGCCCTTTTCGGCCAAGTAGCTGCGCGCGGACTCGGCCAGCTCGATGGTTACGTCGCGGTCGGCCAATTGATCTCCGAGCTCGCGGATGAACTTGTCGACCACCCGATTCATGACCAGAGGCGAGAGTGGATCGAAAGCGATCCGCGCATCCAACCGGTTGCGGAACTCGGGACTGAAGGTGTTGCGGAGGGCGAGCGAGTCATTGCCTTGCGCGTCGCGGTTGCCAAACCCGACCATGCCTCGCGAGAGATCCTGGGCACCCACGTTGCTGGTCATGATTAGAACGACATGCCGGAAGTCGCCCTGCTTGCCGTTGTTGTCCGTAAGAGTGCCGTGATCCATCACCTGCAGCAGGACGTTGAACACGTCCGGGTGAGCTTTTTCGATTTCGTCCAAAAGCAGCACCGCGTGCGGTGTCTTGGCAACGGCTTCCGTCAAGAGGCCGCCGCGGTCATAGCCGACGTAGCCGGGTGGCGCGCCGATCAAACGCGAGACGGTGTGCCGCTCCATGTACTCGCTCATGTCGAAACGGATGAGCTCGATGCCGAGCGTCTTCGCGAGCTGACGGGCGGCTTCCGTTTTACCCACCCCGGTCGGACCGGTGAACAGATAGGAGCCGATCGGCTTTTCCTTCGGCCGCAGGCCGGCGCGCGATAGCTTGATCGCCGAGGCTAGCTCGGACAGCGCGCGGTCTTGCCCGAAGACGGCCTTCTGTAGGTCCGACTCCAGGCTCTTCAACGCTGATTTGGCGTCTGCTGTGACCTGGCGGGGGGGGATTTGCGCCATGCGCGCGAGTACGGACTCGATACGCTCGACGTCCACGATCGTGGTATCGGCGTCTGGCGGAGCCTCTAGCTTGGCGTCGGCGCCGCCTTCATCCATCAGGTCGATGGCCTTGTCGGGCATCTTCTTGTCGCGCAGGTGGCGGTCGGCGAGCGTGGCCGCCGCCTCGATCGCCGCGTCCGTGTAGGCAACGCCGTGAAACTCTTCGTAGCGCGGCTTGAGGCCTTGCAAGATTAGGATCGTTTCGCTCAGGCTCGGCTCGAGCACGTCGATTTTTTGAAAGCGGCGCGCGAGCGCGCGGTCTTTCTCGAAGTGAGAGCGGTATTCCTCGAACGTGGTCGCGCCGATGCAGCGCAGCTTACCGTTGGCGAGGGCGGGTTTCAGCAAGTTTGCGGCGTCCAGCGTGCCGCCGCTCGCGGCGCCCGCGCCGACCATGGTGTGTATCTCGTCCACGAATAGTACCGCGTGGGGCTGGCTTTCGATCTGCTTCAGCACCGCCTTGACGCGGTTTTCGAAGTCACCGCGAAAGCGCGTACCGGCCACGAGCGCCCCCATGTCCAGCGCATAAATAACGACTTTCGCGAGCGGCGCGGGGATGTCCTTGGCTACGATCTTGGCGGCCAGACCCTCGACTATGGCAGTCTTGCCGACGCCAGCGTCACCCACGAACATCGGGTTGTTCTTGCGCCGGCGGCACAACACCTGAATGGCACGACGCAGCTCCTTTTCACGGCCGACGAGCGGCTCGATGTTGCCTGCTTTGGCCTGCTCGTTCAGATTGATCGCAAACTTCGCGAGCGCGTCCGCGGGTGGGCTTGCATCACCGTCCTCGTCACCGTCGCTGCCGGTGCGTTCGCCGGACGTGAGCGCGTCTTCGTCGTCCCCGTCTTTGGCCACGCCGTGCGAAACGAAGTTCACCAGATCATAGCGGGTGAGCCCCGCTTCCGTCAGGGCGGCAACGGCGGGCGAATCGAGCTCGCTAAAGATTGCGATGAGGACGTTGTGACCTTTGAGCTCCTCCTTACCGCTGTTTTGCACATTGATGGCGGCCCGACTGAGCACGCGCTGAAACCCGCGCGAGGCGCTCAGATCGAGCTCCTCCGGCTCGGGCACGCGGCTCACTTCTTCGTCTAAAAAGCGATCCAGAGCCCGCTTCAGCTTATCGACGTCTCCGCCGGCCATTTTTGCGACACGAGCGGTGGCGGCATCTTGAAGCAAGCCGAAGAGCAAGTGCTCCACGGTCATGACGTCGTGACGACGGCGGATTGCTTCGCTTTGCGCGAATGCGCACGCGGTTTCGACTTCAGCGCTGACTTTCACTCGTCCGACCCTCCGAAGCCTTCAGGCTCTGCAGTGCATTTGAGCGGATGACCGTGCTCTTTGGCGTAGTCCATCACCAGTGACGCCTTGGTTTCGGCGATGTCGCGGGTATACACACCCGCTACGCCGTAACCCTTGCGATGGATATTCAGCATCACGCTGGTCGCGCCGGTCTCATCCAAATGAAAGAACTTCATTAGGACATGCACGACGAATTCCATCGTGGTGTAGTCGTCATTGTGGAACACAACCACGTACTTGCGCGGCTTCTTGGTCTTCGGCCGCTCGGCGATGGCGAGACCGTCATCGCGCTCCGGGTTCACTCGCTCGTTAGGCGGCATGAATCATCACGGAGAATCTGAGCACGCTCGCCGCAAATGTCGAGGGGCACCAAAAATTTCGGCCCAAAGGGCGCCTCTACTTCGCGTTCGCGGGAATCGGCTTCGCGAGAAATCGGTGACCGCGCGCCGGTTCAGCTCACCAGACCTCTCGACCGCCGATCGCGCCTACCGCTCTCCCCGCAGCGGAACGCCATTCGCGCCCAACGCGTGTCCATCGCGTCCCATCACGGCGCTGCCGCAACAGAAAGCGCTGCGGTCGATCAGGTCGCCGTCTTGGCCGGCGTCTTGGGCTTGGCGTCGGCAGCGTTTTCCTGAGCACGCTTGAGCTCCCATTCGGCGTTCTTTTTGGCGCGGCGTTCGCGCTTGCGGCGGGCGGTGCGGGGGTCTTGCGGGCTTCCCATGATGGTGGCGCTGTCTAGCAGAGGTTTTCCGACCTGTCCCGCTCAAACCGAGCACGACTTTACGGGAGACGGGCTTAGGCGGTCGGAGTGGCGTGCTTTTCTAGCAGGGTCGCGAGCCGCGGAGCGGCGCCTTCCACCTGCTTTTGAGCCATTGGCCGTAGTTTCTCGTAGGTTTTTTTGATTGCTTGACCTTCGGCGCGTGCAGCGCGCTTGTCCGTTACGGCTAGCAGCGCCTGGGCCACCCGAGCCGTATTGTCCCGAAGGTAAGCCCCGGCCGGTGTGTGCTTTTGTGCCGCCTCTTGATAGATGGGATCGACCGCTTCCAAGAAGTCGTCCAGTAGGTGGTTGACCGTGTCCCGCACGAAGCCGGGCCGAACGCCCTGGACGATCTTGTACGCGGCTTTGATGGCAATACCGCTCAGGCCGCTCTTGTCGGCCACTTCTTGGTCGAGCACGTGGCACGCATCGACGATTACGGCCTCTCGCTTGTCTCCAGTTCCCATCTGTTCCCGCAAGCTCGGCATGTTTCCCTGACTTTCTAAGGTGCACCCCGACGGTCGAATCGGGGCCGTAGTTATATAGCGCGGAGCGCGCTCCGCACAGCCCTGGAATCGTCCCGACGACTTGACGGATCCCCGCCCGGTTGGGCCTAATGGGCGGCCGAAGGGCTTGCCGTGCCGGCCAAAAACCGGACAACCGCGTAGATCGCTCGCGTTTTCAGGATGACCGAAGAGCTCAAGCAAGGATCCAGGCTCGGAAATTACGAGCTCTTACTGAGGATCGGGCGAGGCGGCATGGCTTCGGTCTGGGTGGCGCGGGAACGAACCGCCACGAGCACGGACGACCGGCTGGTGGCGGTGAAGGTGATGCTCACCGAGCTCGCCGACGAGAGCGAGTTCATCAAGATGTTCATGGATGAGGTTCGGCTCGTCCGCAGCATCAGCCACCCGAACGTGGTCGATGTTTACGACGTGGGCGAGCACGACGGCATGATGTGGATGGCCATGGAATGGGTCGAGGGCGAATCGCTCCACAGCGTGATCGCGGAGGCCGGCAAGCGGCGGGCAATTCCGCCGGAGCTCGCGGTGCGGATCATCGCTGATGCGGCCGCGGGCCTGCACGCTGCACACGAGCTACGGGATGCGGACGGCAGGCTGCGCGGCGTCGTACATCGCGATATTTCACCGCACAATATCTTGATTGGCAGCAACGGCATCGTGAAGTTGGTCGACTTCGGAGTCGCGAAGGCCGTCGGTCGGATCAGTGAAGCGACGCGCGCCGGTCAGCTCAAGGGCAAGTTCGGCTACATGTCCCCCGAGCAAGCGCTTGGTCGCGGCGTCGACCGTAGGAGCGATATCTTCTCGCTCGGTATCGTGCTCTTCGAGCTCACCACCAGCCGGCGTCTGTTCCGCGGCGAACATGACGTCGAGACACTACGGCTGGTCATTTCGGGCGCCATCCCGAAGCCCACCGCGATCGACGCGAAATATCCGCTCGAGCTCGAGCGCATCGTGCAAAAAGCGCTGCAACGCACCGTCTCGGCTCGCTACCAGACGGCGGCCGAGCTCGAGCACGACCTCCGAGCCTACCTCAAATCGGAGCGCTTGATTGTGCCGCAGAGCGGAGTGGCGGCCATCCTCAAGCGCGTGCTCGGTGAACGCATCGAGCAACGCCGCAAGGCCGTTCGCGCCTCGCTCAAAGCCCTGACTAGTGGCGCGCTTCCGAGCGCGCAACTCCTGCCCAACGATCCGGCGTTTACGCCCACGGGAAAGGACCGGATCACGGTTAGCGGCATCAGCACCGTAACCGGCACGGGGCTAAGCGGCATAAGTGGCCTCGGCACGAGCGGCACGTCGCCAAGCGCAATCCTTGGCTCCCCGCTCGTGGACGGCGAGGGCGGCATCCGCCCGAGCGCGCCGCGGCCGCGTTTGAGCACGGCCAGCGTGCTCGGCTACGCAATCGGATTAACGGGCCTCGCAATCGCGTTGTTCGTATTGTTATTCATGCGCTGAACGGGCCGAGAAGGAGTGTGCTTTGCCGGAAGGCGTGCGCTAGGGTGCTTTCCGTCTCGGGTCATCATGGGCAAGCTCCTCGTCGTCGACGATCAACGCAACATGCGCACGACGCTGGCGATGATGCTCCGTGGCAGCGGCCACGAGGTGGACGAGGCCGCTGACGGCGCGCAGGGCCGCGAGCTCGGCGCGACTGGCGCGTACGACGTGGTGATCACCGATCTTCGCATGGGAGAGTTCGACGGCATCGACGTGTTGCGCGCCACGAAAGAAGCGCAGCCCATGACCGAGGTGATCGTGATGACCGCCTACGGCACGATCGAGAGCGCGGTCGAGGCCATGCGGGTGGGCGCGTTCGACTACATCCAAAAGCCGTTCAGCGAGCAAGAGCTGATCGTCAAAGTTTCGAAAGCCTTCGAGAGCAGGCGGCTACACGGGCAAGTGCAGCTCTTCGCCCAAGAGTTCAAAGAGCGCTATCACCTGGAGAAGATCATCGGGCGTTCGCAATCCATACGCGACGTGCTGACCCGCGTCGTGAAGATCGCGCCGACCGACGCCATCGTACTCATCACGGGCGAGAGCGGTACGGGTAAGGAGCTCGTAGCGCGGGCGGTGCACGCCAACAGCAAGCGCGCGCAGCGCCCCTTCGTAACCGTCAACTGTGCGGCCATCAGCGAAACGCTGCTCGAGAGCGAGCTCTTCGGTCACGCCCGTGGCGCGTTCACCGGCGCCGTCTCGGCGCGCAAGGGCCTTTTCGAGGAGGCCGACGGCGGCACATTTTTCTTCGACGAGATCGCGGAAACCACGCCGAGCTTCCAGGCGAAGTTGTTGCGCGCCATTCAAGAAGGCGAGGTGCGGCGTGTAGGCGAAAACAAGCCCATCACCATCGACATCCGCGTAGTCGCGGCCACCAACGTGGACTTGAGCTTGGCGGTCGAAGAGCGCCGCTTTCGCCAAGACCTGTATTACCGACTGAACGTTGCCCGCTTTCACTTGCCGCCGCTTCGAGAACGCCGCGAGGACATCCCGCTCTTGGCCGAGTTCTTCTTGGACAAATACAACCGCAAGATGAATGCCCGCGCCCGACCCGCGGAAGGGGTGATGGATAAGCTCATCGCCTACGACTTTCCTGGCAACGTGCGCGAGCTCGAAAATTTGATCGAACAGTCGGTTGCGCTGTGTACGGGCGGCGTGATCACGGTCGGGGACGTGCTTCCCGAGGTGCCCCGCAAAGCCGGTCCTACCGCGGGTAAGACGCTCGCGGACATCGTGGACGAGTCCGAACGACAGGCCTTGGAAGCGGCTCTCCGTGCCTCGGACGGCAGCCGCGAGCGCGCCGCCGAGGCGCTGGACATCAGCCCAACCACGCTTTGGCGGAAGATGACCCGGCTCGGGATCACGTTCGAGAATCGCTGAGCCACCGTCCCACCTGGCATAGCGAACACAAACCTGGGACCGTGCGCGCCCGTGAAGACCGCTGCCTTCGACTACGAGCTGCCCGAGGCGCTGATCGCAAGCCATCCAGCGGAGCGCCGCGACGGCGCGCGATTGTTGATCGTGGACGGCCAGCGCCGCGAAGATTCGAGCGTGGACCGCTTGGCCGAGCTGGTTCCAGAGGGAGCTCTACTGGTGCTGAATGACACGCGCGTCCGGCGCGCACGCGTATTCGGGTCGAAGCAGGGAAGCGGCGGGCGCGTCGAGTTACTCTTCATGCGTCAAATCGAGACCGACGGGCCGGGAAGCGAACGCTGGGAAGCCATCGGGCGCTCGAGCAAACCACTGCGCGTCGGCTCGCTGATCGCCTGGGACGAGATTCGCTTCGAGATCACCGAGCGAACCGAGGATGGCACGCTGGTCGTGTCGGTCAGCACGGGCGGGCCAGACTTCGAGGAGATCTTGGCTTCGCGTGGACGGCTGCCGTTGCCGCCTTATATGCGGCGCGCGGATGAGGCAGACGATCTGGAGCGTTACCAAACGGTGTACGCGCGCCGGACGGCGTCCGCCGCAGCGCCGACTGCCGGTCTACATTTGACCGCGGCGCTGTTCGAGCGCCTAAGGGCCCGTGGTGTGCACGTTGCGCGGCTGCAGTTGGAGATCGGCTTGGGCACGTTCCGACCGGTCTCGGCCCAAGCATTGGAGCAGCACCCGATGCATGCCGAAACCATCGACCTCAGCCCGGAGCTGGTGGCCGCGGTAAGCGCGGCACGGGCTCGTGAAGCCCCGGTCGTCGCCATCGGCACCACGGTGGTCAGGGCCCTCGAGAGCGCTGCCGATGGGGAGCGCCCTGGCAACGTACGAGCGATGCGCGGCGAAACCAGGCTCTTGATTCAACCGGGTTACCGGTTTCGAGTCGTAGACGCTTTGCTGACCAACTTCCACGTGCCGAAGAGCACCTTGATTGCTTTGGTTGCGGCCTTTGCCGGCTACGAGAACACCATGTCCGCTTACCGCCATGCGGTGCAGGCTGGCTACCGCTTCCTTTCGTATGGCGATGCCATGTGGATCCCGAGGCGGAGCACATGATTTCTTTTCGAGTCGAGGCCACGTGCGACAACGCCCGCCTCGGGCTGCTCACTACTTTGCACGGGGAAGTGCGCACTCCGGCCTTCATGCCGGTTGGGACGCAGGCCGTCGTCAAGGGGGTATCGTCTGAAGAGGTCGGGCAGACGGGCGCCCGAATGCAGATCATGAACACGTATCACCTGTGGCTCCGGCCGGGCCCCGAGCTTATTGCGGAGCTCGGGGGGCTACATGCCTTTGCCCGTTGGCCGCATGCCATCGTCACCGATTCCGGCGGATTTCAGGCTTTCTCGCTGGCCAAGAACATGCGTGCGAGCGAACAGGGGTTCGAGTTCGCGTCCCACCTGGACGGCAGGAAGATGATGCTGTCGCCGGAGGAGGCGATGCGCGTGCAGGGGCTACTCGGGTCGGATATCGCCATGCAGCTCGATGTCTGCCCCCCGGGCGGCTCACCGCGCGCGGAGCTCGTGAAAGCCGTCGAACGCACCACGCGCTGGGCGGAGCGCTGCCTCGCCGCCCGCGCCCCCAAACAAGGCGTATTCGGGATCGTGCAAGGTGGAACCGATGTCGAGCTGCGACTGTCGCACGTGGACGAGCTGGCCAGGCTGCCCTTCGACGGGCTGGCCTTGGGCGGGTTCAGCGTGGGCGAACCAATCCCAGACATGTATCGAGCTCTCTCCGTCGTAGGGCCCGCGCTTCCTTCCGGGCGGCCGCGCTACTTGATGGGCGTCGGCATGCCGGCCGACATTCTGATCGCGGTCGGCCACGGCATCGACCTGTTCGACTGTGTGATTCCAACGCGCAACGCCCGGAACGGTCAGCTCTTCACCTGGGGCGGCAAGATCGTGATCAAGAACGCGCGTTATCGCGCTGACCCGCGGCCGCTGGAAGAGGGCTGCGAGTGCGCGGCGTGCCGGGGCGGTTACTCGCGGGCGTACCTCAGGCATCTCTACCTTCAGGGCGAAATCTTGGTCTTGCGCCTGCTGAGCGAGCACAACCTACACTTCTACGGCCGACTGATGGCGGCTGCGCGCGACAGCGTGGCGCGGGGAGATTTCTCGCCCTGGGCGCATGCAAAACTGGCGTTGTGGGCCGATTCCCCGGGCTGAGCCCCGCCGCTCGAACCCGGCGGCCGCGAGGCGACGTCCGATACGTGGCTGCGGCGCCGGCGCGAGTGGCGTTTTTCGTGAAGATCGACGCGATCTCGTGGATAATCAAAGTTTCGGATGGGCGACAAAAAGCAGATCGGCAAAATCCTGCTCCGGCAGCGCGCGCTGAGCCCGGAGCAACTCGACCGCGCGCTCGCAGAGCAGCGCGGCGGTCGGCTGGCGTCGCGACTCGCCGCCGAAGGCACGATCAGCGACGTGGCCGCGCTCAAAGCTTTGAGTGAGCAGCATGGCATTCCCGGCATCGACTTGAGTCAAATTTGCCTGAAGCTCGATGATCTGGAGCTCCTGCCCCGCGACATCGCGGAAAAGCACCTGATCTTGCCCGTGCTGGTGCGCGACGATCGGCTGTTCATTGCGATGGCCAACCCGCGTGAAACGAAAGTGATCGACGAGCTCGAATTCGTCACCGGCAAAAAGGTCTATCCGTACATAGCGCTCGACGCTGCGCTTGCGCACGTGATCGAGGAGGCCTACGGGCGCAAGGCTCGCGGTGATAGCTACTACGTCGGCCCGCATTGCCCGCCGGAGGTATTGGCCAAGCTAAATCTGGATTCGGACGGCTCACCGCTCCAGGTTGGTGAGCCGTCCGGACCACTAGACTTTGGCGGCCTAGAGCAAGCGAACCGCCCGCAGGACGCGCCGGGCCTGGTGGTCGACGACGCCGCATCCGAAATCTCGCGCGCCGAAGACATCGAGGAAAGCGACTTCGGAGACACGTCCCGCGAGCTCAGCGTGGTCACGGAGCTTCACGGCGACGGCGCCGCGACTGCGCCCACGCCGCGCGAAGATGGGAATGCGAAGACGATCTTGATCGTCGACGACGAGGCAGAGATTCGTAGGATGCTCAACCTCCTCTTGACGCGAAACGGCCATCGCGTGCTGGAAGCCGAGCGCGGTCACCAAGCCCTTCGTATGGTGAAAGAGCATGCCCCAGATCTGATCGTGCTCGATGCCATGTTGCCAGAGGTTCACGGTTTCGAGATCGCGCGCCGCATCAAGGGCAGCCGGCGCTACGGTCACATACCCATCATCATGGTCAGCGCGGTGTATCGCGGCTGGCGCTACGCAGAAGACCTCAAACAATCGTGCGGCGTAGACCACTTCATCGAGAAGCCGTTTCGCATCGCCGACGTAGTGCAGATCGTCGAAGAGTGCCTGAGCCCAGGGACGGAAAAGGTGGAGCGCCCGGACGTTTCTGGGGAAGCCGAGGGGGCCCTAAATGAGGGCGTGGCCGCGTACAAAGCCGGTCGGCTGGACGAAGCAATCCAGCACTTGAGGCGCGGGGTGAATATCGACCCGCTGGCCTACCGCCTACACTTTCATCTCGGACTACTGTACGGAAAGAAGGGTCAGGTGTACGACGCGATCAGCGAGCTGGAAACGGCTGTTAAAATCAACTCGCAGCAGTTCGTGGCCGTAAAAAATCTGGCAATTTTGTACCAAAAGGCCGGATTTCGAAATAAGGCCGTAGAAACGTGGGAGCGGGCCCTAACTCTAGCTACCGATGACCCAACTCGGCTGTCGATTAAAGAGCACTTGTTGAATCTCCTGTGAAAGAGCTTTCGCGCTCGGGCATTGCTCGGGTTACTCTCCGCAAACTCCAGACCGTTCGTTTTGACGCGGCGCTCAGCTGAATGAAGTTCCTCTGTCCCAGCTGTAAAGCGAAGTACCAGATCGCCGACGAGAAGGTCGCGGGTCGTTCTGTTCGCATGAAATGCCGCAAGTGCGGCTATGTGATCCAGGTCTCCAGCGTCGCTGGCATGGGGGATGCGCTGGCTGGAAGTGAGCCCCCGCCGCCCTCGGCGTTCGACGCGGCGAACGAGGGAGCCCCGGCGCCGCTTGTGCCCGCGTCGTCGCCGGTTGCGGTGCCCGCGTCGTCGCCGGTTGCGGTGCCCGCGTCGTCGCTGAGCGCCGATTCGGCCGTCGGGGAGATCCCGCCCGCCGCCGAGTTGCCGGAGCCGCCCGCGATCCCAGCGCCCCCGCCGAGACCGACCGTCCCACGCGCATCACTGAGCGGCGTTGCCAACCCTGGCGAGATCAAGAAGCCGGTCGCGCCCGTTCGTCCGCCGCCTTCCGTCGTTAGGCCGAGCACATCGCTTGCGGCCAAGGCACCCGGCGTCGCGCTCAAAGCGGGGCTGCCGGCGAAGCCGCCGGCTCCGCCGTCGAAAGTTCCGCAGGTCAAGGCGTTTTCGGTGCAGGTCGCGCCGCCCGCACCGTTGCTCGCCGTGGACGCGAAAGCGACGCAAAGCGGTCAGACGGCGCCGCTCCCGCAGGTTGCACCGAAGCCGAACGTTGCGCCCAGCAACCAAGCGCAGCCGGCCCCCGCTCGTGCGCTTGCCGACGTGAGCGATGTAGATGGGCCCACCCGCATCGGGGATGTGGGTGCGTTGGCGGGGGCCTTTTCCCTGGCCGTGGGCTCGCCATCCGACGCGCCGCCCGGCGATCCGGCCAGCATGCCGGGCGACGAGTGGTTCGTCGGCATCAATGGCGTTCCGGTTGGGCCAATTCGTCTGAGTGAGCTGCGGTCGAAAGCGGGCTTGGGCTCGATCAGCCCAGAGTCGCTGGTCTGGCGTGACGGCTTCGAGGATTGGCGGCCGCTACGAACATTTCCCGAGCTCTTGGCGATCGTCGACGAGAGCTTGTCCAGCATGCGTGCGTCGTTCACGCCGTTCACACCGCCAGCGGGCGGGACGTTTGGGCCCGCGGGCGCGGTCGAAGGCGCCACGGTTCCACTGCCCGCGGTGGTTCCGGTCACGGCCGATCCGTTCGCGGGGACGGGCGCGTCGGGCGGCACCGGCGCAGCCGTCATCACCGATGAAGCAGCCGATGCGGGCTACCAGAAGGCAGCCACGTCCTCGTCCGCCGCGTGGATCGCGGTGGTGATGGCCCTTTTGTTCGGACTCACGATTGGCTTCGTCCTCTTCAAAAACCAGCCCAGTAAAACGATTGAGGTCGTCAAGTATGTGGACCGGCCGGTGCCAGGTGCCGCCAGTAACGCGATTGCCGAGACCAACGCCAAGATCACCGCACTGGGCGAAACGACTGTCACCGACAAGGATGTAATCAAACACGTTTCAGGCACGACTGCGAAGAGCGCGGGAGCTCCCGCGGCGAGCAGTGAGCCAGATAAAGGTCTGAGCGGCTTGAAGGGCCTGTCGGGCCTCGCCTCGGGACCGAAGGGGCCGGACGTGTCCGGCCCGTCGAGCGCCGTGCAGGGTACGGGGCAGCTCGACAACGGGCAGCTGCAAGGCACCGTTGCGCGCTACACGGGCAGCGTGAAGCGCGCCTGCTGGCAACCTGCGCTCGATACGCGGGACAGAGACGCGCCCACGACGGCTCGCGTGAACGTTGCCATCACCGTGCTGCCGAGCGGCAGCGTGCAAAGCGCGGCGGTGGGTGCGGATCCAAAAGGGTACCGCGGCCTCGCGCAATGCATTTCGAGCCGCGTGCGCGGCTGGCAATTTCCTCCTTCTGGGGACAGCACGACGGTCAACGTGCCGTTCGTCTTTGCGGCTCAATAGCAGGCGCGCGCAACGACACGCTTTCGCTAGCCAAGCTGGGTGACACGAGGCTACCCTGCGCTGGCCGCAGCATCTCAGGCGATCGCGCGTTTCTGCGCTGCAGGGCGCGAGGAAAGTCCGGGCTCCGTAAGGCAGGATGCCGGGTAACGCCCGGTGAGGGAGACCTCGAGGAAAGTGCCACAGAAATTTAAACCGCCCAGGCCGCTTTGGCGCCCCGGGTAAGGGTGAAAAGGTGGGGTAAAAGCCCACCGCGCGGCCGGTAACGGTCGTGGCATGGCAAACCCCATCCGGAGCAAGGCCATGTAGAGGAGCGTTCGAGGGCTGCCCGCCCGAGCTCCTGGGTAGGCCGCATGAGGCGCTCGGTAACGATCGCCCTAGAGGAATGACCGCCAGCACGCATCGGGCAACCGATGCGTGCAACAGAACCCGGCTTACGAGAAGCTACGACCACACCCGACTGGTTCGCCGGTCGGGTGTGTTTTTGACGCTTGCCGCCAAGGATGCGGTTCTCATGTGGCCCGGCCCGGGGCGACTGCTCAGGCCGAGCTGCGCGCGTCATGCCGCGTCGTGGATGTCCAACCATCCGTTGCCACGCGACAGCTCGGTGATCTTGGTCTTCAGCTTCTTTTTGGCGCGAGCTTCGAGCTGGCGGGCGCGCTCGCGCGAAACGCCCAGGCGACGCCCGATTTCCGCCAGGGACATCTCGTCCTCGTTGTCGGCCATTAGGCGATTTTCGACGATGTACCGTTCGCGCTTGTCCAAACCGATCAGCGCGCTTTGAACCGCTTCCCGAACGTAGCCCCCCACTTCAGAGCCTACCAATCCCTCTTCTTGATTGAGACCGCTGGCCGTCAGTGTATCACCCAGGGTGGTCCCGGAGTCGTCGTACACTTTTGCATCGAGCGAAACGTCGCGCGCCTCTAAGCGTCGCACCATTGCCGTGACCTTGGCCTTCGGCACGTCCAACGCCTGGGCCAATAGCTCATCAGCATGGTCACCTTCACCGACCAAGTTGGTGATGCGGACGCGTTCGCGGCGTAGCTTGAAAAACATCTTAGAGCGCAGCGCGCCCGAGCCGACGCCGACCAGGCTCCAAGAACGGATGATGTGATTGAGGATATAGGCGCGGATCCAATACGCGGCGTAGGTGACGAAGCGCGTTCCGCGGCTGGTGTCGAACTTCTGCAAAGCATGCACGACGCCGAAATTGCCCTCCGCCACGAGCTCGCCTAGCGGCAGACCGTAGCGACGGTATTTGAGAGCGATGGCCACGACGTAGCGCAAGTGCGCGCGCACGAGCTCTTCGCGAGCTACTTCGTCCTTGTTCTCGAGCCAGCGTGTCGTGAGCACGAGCTCCGCTTCGCGCGTCAGTTGGGGGTAAGAGTGGACCGCTGTGATGTAGAACGTCAGAGAGGGGTCGGTTTGACGGGCCATTTACTTCTCAGTTTCCATTCGCCGAATTCCAGTCCTGCAAAAAAACTCAGCGCGCCCGGCCGCGATCACACGAACAGATCGAAGGCTTGGCTCGCACTTTGACCTACGCTGCAGATTCCGTCGCGGTTGCGCGAAGATTCTGCGAGCCAATAGTTCGTACGCTGGGCAAGCCCGGCTGGACGTGCGCGCTGATCGCGTTAGGCTTTTGGCGCGATTGTCCAAGGCGCCAGACACTGTGTCCGCGAATGGCACTACAAAAACGCAACGACTCGATCAGGCGGTGCAGTGGCGGCGAGCGCGCCCTCGACTCAAGGCGTGGGGCCACGCCGACGGCTGGCCGTGAACCACGGGCGAAGCGCGCTTCGCTCGGCACGGCCGCCGCTTAGTGCCGCGGTGCGACGATCAAGCTTGGAAGGAAGAGCCGCAGCCGCAGGTCCCGGACACGTTGGGATTGCCGAATTTGAAGCCGGAGCCGTGCGCGCCTTCTACGTAATCGATTTCCGTGCCGTCCAGGTACTGGTAGCTCAGTGGGTCGACGAACAGCTTCACGCCATGTGATTCGAATTGTTCGTCGAGATCCGTCGGCTTGTCCTCGAAGTACAGGTCGTACTGGAAGCCGGCGCACCCACCGCCCACGACCCGCAAGCGCAGGCCCTGGCCGTCCAAGCCCTCCGACTTCGAAATTTCTTTGACCTTGTCCGCGGCCAGCGTTGTGATTGAAATCATTTGCCTTCGGTTGCCTCCGCGCCGACGCCGACGCGAAGCGCCGTTGGGGCGCTTCGTCATCGAACGACGCGGAAGTATTATAGGCACGCGGGCCCGGTCTAGCCAGCGCAAGTCTGCCGCGCAGCCGGTTTTTGCCGTTTCTGCGAGCCTGGGCTCGCGGCGCCCGCGCTAATGGTCGTGCAGGCCGACGGCGCCGATGAAGAACAGCTGACCCGAGCGGCAGGACAGGGCGATGCCCGCGGGCAGCGGCGTGGGGCGAAAAGGGTCGAGGCAGACGGTTCCATCCAGCCGGTCTAGAGCGCCATCACTCCCAATCAGCAGGGCATCGCTCGCGCCGCGCACGGCGCAGATCGTACCGGCGTGGTCCGCAATCAACGAAGCCGCGCGCAACCCGCGCGCGGCGGGGTCGAACGCTTGCGCCGCGCCGGCGACGGAGACGCGGGTGCTTTCTGTCCCGTCGCGCGCGCGGACCGATACGAACCCGTCATCGGCAACGAGTACTGCCCCCTGATTTTCGAGTAACGCGAGTGGCCCCGTGAGAGTCGAGGCAGAGTCGGTCGCAACCGTCATAGCTTGACCTGAAGCGAGATCGAGAGCCATGAGCCGATGACCGTCGACAATGGCCCACACCTTGCCGTCCTGCACTGCGCCGCCCTCCGCGGCAGTGCCGCCGAAGCTGCCGATGAGCTCGAGCTCGCCGCTAGCGCGCGCCTGTTCGACACTTCCATTCTCGGTGATGACGACCAGCACCGCCCCCGCCTCGGCGATCGTCGTAATACTTCCGCGCGCGCGCAGGCGGCGCACGATTTCTGCTTGAGCATCGAGCTGCAGTAGGTCGTTACCGCTCGCCACGACCGCGCCGCCGCTGGCGGTCGGGATGACCAGGACGCGGTGGTGGGTGTCGGTCAGTGGTAGGGTGCGTTCGAAGACTCGCTTCCCGCCGGGTCGGAAGATCAAAGCGTTAGCATCGCGCGTCACGATTAAGATGGAGCCGTTCGCGAGCAGTACCGGGCTCGAGCTCGCCTCGCTCGATAAGCGCTCGGACCACACGCTCTGGCCGCGTGCGTCGAGCTTCGACAACCTCGGCTCGCCATGCGCTACGAACAAATTTCCGTCTTGATCACTGGCGGGTGCTTGCCCAATGCCGCCGGCAAGGCGCGTTTGAAAGCGGACTCGGGCAGGTCGTGGGAAGACCACGCGTGCGCGGCCGGCATTGCTCGCTTCGAGCCTCTCGCAGACCGCGAGGCCGGCGCTCGTGCCGACCGTCAGTGAGACGACGTGCTTGGTGTCGTGGGCCAGGAGGCCGCGACTGATCGTCCCAATGAGCGCGCAGCCCAACGCGAGCGCCCAGCTGGGAGCGCTGCGAAGTAAAGGCACGGCAAGATTCACTTGCTGGCCTTGATCAAAAAATCCACCTGAATTTCGGGGATTCGCGAGCCCGTCCGCGGTCCGTCTACCACCCCGGCGATCTCTCCAAAGGCACTGAGCTTGTCGCCGGGCGCAAGCAGGAATGGAGCGCCGTACACGAGTCGCGCTAGGCAAGGCGCCCGCGCGCAGCCGCCCCGCACGTCCATCAGCGCGACGGTGGTGTAGGTTTCGGATCGGGAGTCCACGACGTTACCGTCGAGCGCGACGGCCCAACCCCGTTTGCTTTGCGGCTGATCGGCGATGACCGCGTAACTGCTCGTGGCGCGTTGCCGCACACGTTCGGCCTCGCGCGAAAAGCTGTCGACGCGCGTCACCCGCAGCGCGAATAAGCGCGGGGCCGTGTCTTTACTGGTCGCCCGAATCACCATTGTGGTTTCGCCAGGCGCCGAAACGGTCATCATTTGGGCGAAGTGGCCCGCGGCGTCGACGGTGACCGGCCGATCGCCCACTGTGAGCACACCGGCCTTCGCCGTGCGGCCCGCAAGGACGAAGTTGGGTGCTTCGAGTACCACCGCCGAGCCCGGCGCGTCGATCACGAGTGGGGTGATGCCGGCTTGCACGTTCACACTCCCTGTTTGGGCGGCTCCGTTCGGCGGAGTCACCACGTACGGTATGCGACGCTCGAGTGTTTTCACTGCTGCCTCTAGGCCCGTAAGCTCCGCGCTCACATCCAGCGCGTAGCTGCCTGCACCTTCCGCATCGAGAGCCACCAGGCTGCCATTGACGCTTGCGCTCGAGCCAGGCAGGGCGTTGATCAGGACGCGGAGCTCCGGCTTTGGTGCATCGAGGCCGCTCGTATCACCTCGAACGCGGAAAGCGATGGGTACCGAGACCTCCACGAAGCTTTGCTTGCCCTTCGCCGAGACGAGCGTGAGAGTGAGCGGGTTTTCGCCCACGTTGAGCGGGCGGGACAGCGGCATCGTCGCGTGATGAGCCAAGAACGTGGCATTGGCAGCGTCGAGTCGCAGAACTGATCCATCCGCGCAAGCAGCGCAGGTCAGCTCGAGCTGATCGCTGCCATCGGCTCCTGCACTGGCGTGCGCCTCAATCGCGCCATGGCCGCGATAAAACAACCAGACTACGCCGGCTGCGGCAAACAGAGAGGCCGCACCGATCATGGCTACCGCCGCCAGCGGTGGGATGCCCCGCCTCAGCGCCGGTGCACCGCGCGCGATGCCTTGCGCCGCCCGGGGCTCGACGGCCGAGCGCCGGGCGCGTGCCGGAGCGGATGTCGAGGGCGGCCTTTGATCGGGGTCCGCCGGCGCGAGACCGGGACGAGCCACCCCCGACTCGAATTTCAGCTCGGAAGGAATTACATGCTGAGCTCCGCCCGGACCAGTCGGCGCTCGCGGATCTGGGCTGGGTGGGGCCCCTGGTAGTGGATAGCCGGGCGCGGCTGTCGACGGAACGGGGAGTGGAACGCCCGTGCCAGGCGGCGCTTGTCCGTTTGGCACGAGCGGCCCGAACCCAAGGATGGTTTTGCGGAGGTCGGCGGCGGGGGTTGGCGACCGCGGTTCGGGCGGACGCGCAGCTTGAGGGGGTGGGGCCAGGCCCATGATGGTGCGCTGCTGACGGGGCTCGCCTACGGGGGGAGGGGACCCGACGACGGTCTGCCCCAAGCCAGGTAGCGGCCTTGCACAGCGCGCGCACCGGATGGAGACCGGATCATTTTGTGTTCCGCAATGCGGGCACCGCCTCATTGTGCGCATTATACCCCCGGAGCCACCCCAGCTACCAAGCCCTCAGTCGGTCGACGACTGCAAGGTCTTTGTCCGATTCGAAGACGATCCCGTATGGAGAGAAGAATTCGAATCTCATGTTGGCCAAACGCATCATTCCCTGCCTCGACGTGCGAGACGGCCGCGTCGTCAAGGGCGTCAATTTCGTTGGTCTTCGGGATGCCGGAGACCCTGTCGAATGCGCCCGGCGCTACGATGCCGAGGGGGCCGACGAGATCACGTTTCTCGATATTACGGCCTCGATTGAGGCTCGCAGCGCACTCTTACACGTAGTCGAGCGCACGGCCGACGTGGTCTTCGCACCGGTCACGGTAGGCGGCGGGGTCCGCGCTCCCGCCGACGTGAGGTCGCTTCTGAACGCCGGCGCCGACAAAGTCAGCGTTAACTCCGCCGCGGTCGCCGACCCGAGCCTGATTTCGGCTATCTCCCGCGCCTGGGGCCGGCAAGTCTTGGTGCTCGCGATCGACGCCAAGCGGCGCCCGGAGGGCGGGTTCGAGGTGTTCACCCACGGGGGCCGGCGGGCCACCGGTCTCGACCCAGTCGCCTGGGCGCGTCGTGGCGCCGAGCTCGGTGCGGGGGAGATTTTGCTCACCAGTATGGATCGCGACGGCACGAAGGCCGGCTATGACCTGGAGCTATTGCGCGCCATCGTTGACGCCGTAGAAATTCCGGTGATTGCCTCGGGAGGGGTCGGCAATCTCGAGCATATGCGGGAAGGGCTTGCCGAAGGCGGGGCGGACGCAGCGCTCGCGGCTTCGATTTTTCACGATGGTTTGTTTTCGGTTGGGCAGGCCAAGCGCTACCTCGCCGAGCGCGGAGTTCCCGTTCGAGGAGGCTGAAGATGAGCGTCACACTTTCGGAGGTAAAACGGGCGGCTCGAGCCCACCGGGCGCCCCTGGCAGGAGAAAGCGCAGGATATTTGATCTTGGCTATTGCCGATCAAGTGGTGAGCGCGCCTCGCGTTGTGGAATGCATGGACATTTTAGTCATGGAAGATGGCGGGCTACGCGTGCTTTCGGGCAGTGCGAGCTCCGAGTCAGAGGCGGAATTGGCACTTCGCCAAGCGCTCGAATCACTGCTACTCGTGGCCAGCTCCGGTAGCGCGGCGCTCACTCGCGCGAGCCGTCGCTCGTCCCCCGTCGGGCTGTTGGGCTTGGTCCGTGAGCTCGAGGCTGCACTGATTCCGGTGAATCGCGCGGCGGCGCGACGTGCCCTGGCGCGGCTGAATCGCGAAACGTCGCGTGCGCTCGCAAGCGGTACTTTGCCAGAGGAAGATGTGCAAGCGGCCTCGCCGCCGGTCGCCGTGTGGCCCGTCATGGAAGCGCCGATCAGCGCATGGGTTCCGCCCGCCTCGTCGGTACCTTTGGTGGCCGCAGCGTCCCTTCTCGACGCGGAGCTCGCGCCGGATGTTCCGGAGGAGAGCGACGCTGTTACAGTGGCCATCGCTCCGAAGTTGGCGGGTGAAGACGACCCGCCCCTCGAGTTCGATGTGGACATGGAGATCGAGATAGAAATGCTCGAACCGGCCGCTCCGGCCGAAGAGCTACATTATCGGGTCGCCACGATCCCTGATCTGATCGTCAAGCCTACGGACGTTCGTGAGCCCACGGTCGAGGACGTGCCGGACGAAGCGTACACCCGGCCTGAGCCGGTGATGCTGCGGAGAGCGTTGCAAGCGGAGTTGACGCTGCTTGCTCCGCCCATTAGTGAAATGATGCCGGCGGTGAGCGAGGCCCTGCCGCGGACCCCCACGCTCGGCAGTCTGGCCGACGAGCTGCCAGTGCTCGCTCCGGAGCTGATCGCCGAGCTGAGCGCCGCCGAAGTGGTGCCCGTCGAGGCGAGCTCATTGGTCGAGGCGAGCTCATTGGTCGAGGCGAGCTCATTGGTCGAGGCGAGCTCATTGGTCGAGACGAGCTCACCGCCGCCAGCCCAGAAGGCGTCACCTGAGCATTACGAGGCGCCGTGTGCTCGCTGCTCCGCGCCGAACGAGGACAGCCCCGAGTGCACCGAGCCCATGCCCGAAGTGGCGCCGCTGCTGGCCGGCGCTGCGATCATTCCATTCAAAAAGAGCGAGCTGAGCGAGCTTTTGGGCACCTTTGAGGTCGCCGCCGACGACTCGAACAAAGGCTTGTGCCGGGCAATCAAGGAGATGGCCGGCTTGGATCTGACGCCCGCCCCCTTTGCCGCGCTGATTCGTTGAAAGGGCGGTCCAGATCTGACACTCTCGAGCCGATGCACATTCAGAACTTGGCTATTCTGAAAGGGCTGGTGAGCGTGGCCTGGGCCGACGGTCGCCTCGCAGAAGAGGAAACAGAAGTGCTCGAAGCTCTGCTGCAAGCCTTCGAAGCCACCCCCAGTGAGGCTCACGAAATTCGGCTATTCGCGCGTGAGCCGAAGAAGCTTAGCGACGTTCCGCTGCATGACCTCAGCGCCGATGGGAGGCGTTTACTTTTGCAGCACGCCGTCCTGCTAAGCTTCGTCGACGGTGAGCAACAAGAGGAAGAACGCAAGCTAATCGACGACTTGTGCGCGGTCTTGCGCATTCCCGGGGTCGAGTCGAAGGGGCTGGTTGCCGCCGCGGAGCAGCGGGCCAAGTCCTTACTTCAGCTGCTTTGACCCGCGCCGCGTGCTCGACGAGTGCGAGATGGGCCTGCGTGTCATCAGGTGGCCTGGGTCAAGACCCGGAGTCGCTCGATCTCTTTCAGCAGGGCGATCGGACTGAACGGCTTCGTGTAGTACGCGGTTGCGCCCGCTTCGGTCGCGCGGTTGCGCGACTCTTGGTCATCCAGTGCGCTGATGATGACGACCGGCACGTTACTAGTCCCGGGGTCACTCCGTAGGCGCCGACAGACCTCGAAGCCATCATATTGGCCTGGCAAGTTCAGGTCGAGAAGCACCAGATTCGGCGGGTCGGTCATGGCGACGTCGATGGCTTTGGTGCCCGACGAGACCGCGGTCACTTGATGGCCGCGCGCCTGCACCAGCGCTTCGATCATGCGACGGATCGAGTCTTGGTCCTCCACGACTAGAATTCGCATTCTTTCCACCCTAGCCCAAGCCTGACTCAATCGGGACGATTTCGCAGCACGACCCAGATCTCGGCTCGCCCGGCGCTGCCTTCGCGCATGCCGGCCCCGCTCCCGAGCACCCCGCCGATTACATCGGCGACGAGCAGCGAAACACCGGCAGGGCGGCCAAAGCTCGCGGGGTCCATGCGGTGCTGGATGACGGCCGTTCGCGACGCTTCGGGCACGACTGGCCCTCCGTCTTCGACGCTGATCAACATGCCCATTTCCGTCGGTACGATGGCCAGCGACACGGCGCCGCCACGCGGAGTCGCCGCGATCGCATGATGCAGTAGCGCGCGCAGCAATACGCGCAGCTCCGAGCTTCGAGTCTCGAATGGCGCGCCCTCGGGGACGCGCGCCGAAAGCGTCACCCCGTGGCGCGCGGCACGCGACGCGACCGACTGCAGCGCATCCCGTGACAGCGTACTTACGTCCACTCTGCGAACGGGCTCCGACAGATCGCACTCCGTGAGCAGACCCAGATCGCCCAGCAGCTCCGCGCCCACGCTCATGCGCCGCGAGAAACTCTGCGCCAGGGCCGCCTGCTCCCCCAGCTGCTGCACCAAATCGGCCGTGTCGGCGCGCAACCCGTCCAACCAATGACGCAGCACGCGCTGCAATGCGGACGCGGTATTTTGTAGAAGCTCCAAGCGATCGACGCCCGATTCCGGCGGCGCAGTCGGAGGTATTTCACTTCGAAGATCACCGGCCGTGACCACCGCGGCTAGCTCGCGCGCGTACGCTTCCCCCAGTTGCTGGGCCTGCTCGAGCTCTTTACGAAGCTCGACCACTTCCCGTTGATCGCTCGCGCCATCGGCGGGCAGAAAGATCGATTGGGTACCGCCTTCGAGCTCGACCCAGCCCCCGTAACGAGTCGCCATGCGACTCATCCAGCGGCGCTCGACGTCCGCCGCGGCGACGGTGTCTGGGCCGAGCTGGACGGCGATTTTCACCCATTCGCCCTGGCGCCGAATCTCGACTTCGGACGGGCCGCCCTGGGCGTTGCCGTCTTGATTGACCAGCATGTGAAACATGCGGCGCATGTCCGACTCCTCGCCGAACACCTCTGTTCCGGCGCCCGGCTCGATGGCGATGCGTGCGTTGGGCGCCACCTCGTAGAGCAACGCGGCGAGGTCGATACGCCCGCGACGCGTTTTGCCACGCGGGCCGGAGTTCAGCGCGCTCAGCATGTTGATGGCGTCCTCCAGCGCGTCCAGATTGGTCTCGACCGGCGGCAGCGATGCCGAACTTTCACTGATGATCAGCACATCCGGACCGAGCTGGGGCAGGACTGGTTGCTTCAGCTGGGTTACCCCCTCGCGCAGGGATTGCGCGGCGCCGCGCGCCTCTTGGGCCAACAGCCAGCTCAGCTCATGTCGCGTCAGTCGATCTTTCGACACCGTAATAGATCATAGAACGAAGCGGGAGGGCGCCGCTACCGCTGACTCCGAGGCGGTGTATGGTTCAGTGTGCGGCAATTGCGACAGAATCTGCTCGAGGTCTCACCGGGCGGTGCTCGCGCCGCCATCCCAAGCCGAGTGCGGCTGATTTCGTTCTTTTGCTCGGGTGCGCTCGCCTGGCTATCGAGTGTGGCTGGGTGTGGGAGCAACACCGTAAACAGTCCGTTCGCAGTGGACGGTAGTGGTGAAGCGGGCGCGGCGGGTGCAACGAACATGGAGGGCGGCTTGAACGTCGGTGACGACTCGACGGATCCGACTCTGGGCGGCCCGTGCGCCGACGACGGTCAATGCGGGGACGACTTCGACTGCACTTCGGACCGCTGCGACCTGAAGCTCGGCCAGTGTCGGCACTCGCCGAGCGACGCGAAGTGCGATGACGCGGTGTATTGCAATGGCGCCGAGGTGTGCGACCCCAAGCTCGGCTGTTTGGCGGGGCCGCCCGTGTCCTGCGCGGATTCGGATCCATGCACCATCGACACCTGCGTCGAGGCAACTCATTCTTGTAGCCGCGTACCACGTGACGCGGACGGTGACGGCGACCCCGTTTGGAACTGCCCGGGGGGTGGCGATTGCGACGACACCGATCCCAACGTATCGAGCAAGTCGAAGGAGGTCTGCAATAACCACAAGGATGACGACTGCGACGGCGTCATCGACGAAGCCGATTGCACGGCGCCGGCCTATGACACCTGCGTCGACCCACTCGTGATCGGCGTAAGCGGATTTACATCGTTGTCGTTGGCCGCGACGCATCTCGACTATCCGACCGCCTGCGCGGCCACCGGTCAGGATTTGCGGGATGCGGTCGTGGCCATTGCGGTTCCGCCGGGGCTGCCACAGGACGTGGATGTAGTGGCGATGAGCGATGCGCCATTGCTCTCGCTCGGGACGGCCGCTGCCTGCGGCGACGGAGCAAGCACGCGTTGTGCAGGGAGCGTGACAGACAACAGCACGACCGTCTCGCGCCTGCATTTTTACGGCCTGGTACCCGGCAACTATCCGCTTTACGTGTCGGGCAGCGGCGAGGCTGATGTGTCACTGTCGGTGCGCTTCTCAGAGGCTTCCTCGCCGCCCAGTAACGAGACTTGCGGCACCGCGGCAGTGTTGACGCCCGGGCTGTCTCGGACCGCGTCACTCGTGGGCACCGCGCCGGATTTGAGTAGCGCTTGCCAGCCGCAATCGGGCGACCTCGTTTACACGTTCACGCTCGATCAAGCGCAGGATGTGCGAATTTTCGCGAACCCGCTCGACAGTTATGGCGTACCGACGATCTCGCTCCGTTCGGCCGGCTGTAACAAAGCCACGGATGAGCTCACCTGTCGCGTGGGCGCGCCCGCCGCATTGTTTGCGCGCGCGCTGCCTGCCGGCACGTACTTCGTTTCGGTGAGCGCCTCCGGGCCGAGCGATGTCGACGTGCGCTTGGAGCTTGCGCCCGTGACCAGCGCACCGGTCGACCAAGGCTGCGCGAACGCGGAGGCGCTGGCCCCCGGCCAGTCCGTTGATCTTTCGCTAGCGGACCACGCGGACGCCGTAAATACTGGTTGCTTGAGCGGTGCCGCCGATTCGAGCCACAGCTTGAGCGTTACGGAGTCTTCCGACATTCTGCTGGTCGAGCGAATCTCGAGTCACGACACGGGCGCCGTGAGCCTGGCCACTCCCGCTTGCACTCAGGAAGCGCGGCTCGCGTGCGGAACAGCCGCCACGAGCCCGGTTCGCGCTCGCGCTTTTGCAGTCCCAGCCGGCAACTACCGAGTGATCGCTGAGAGCAGCTTGGGTACGCCCGTGTCGCTCACCGCGTTTACGCGCCGGGCCGCGCCCGCAAGCTTGGTCGCGCTGGCTGATGATTGCTCGGAGCCTTTCGAGATCCCGACTTCGGGTGGGCGTTTCCAGGGTAACACTGCCAATGCGCACGCCGATTTCTCGGCCGGCTGCGACGTCGGCAACCAAATCCAAGGCGGCGCGCCTGACCAGATTTTGCATCTCGCGCTCAAAGTGAAAAGCCGCGTCGTTCTGGATATGGGCGGCAGTAAGTATGCGACCTTGCTCAGCGTGCGTGCGGGCGCTTCCTGCCCTGGAACCGAGCTGCCCTTAGCCTGCGCGGCCGGCTACCGGTCAGACAGAAGCTTTTTGGATCTCGACTTGGCCCCGGGCGACTATTACGTGCAGGTGGATGGTTACGCCGGCGATGATGGGGCGTGGTCGCTAGACATATACGTCACACCGGACGCTACGTGACGGCCGAGGTGGGGCTCTCCGGCCGCCATTTCTTGGGACAATCACCAACAAAATTGCACACTCGGTCGATTCGAAGAGCAGCCTCTCCCGTTTAGCCCGACTCTTGCTTTTCAGTCAGCTGGCGGCGCTTGGAGATGGGCCTGCCGCTGCTCAGTTCGATGGGAGAGAGCCGTGCGAATTTTCAATTTGCCACACGGGGCTTGTTGCGTGGCGCTCGTCAGCGCGACCAGTTTTGCCTTCGCGGCCCCGCCGACCCTCAGCAGAGGCGAGTGCGGAGCGCTGCTAGCGGGAGAGGTCGTGTCACGCCCGCTCCGCATAGAGACCGGCTCGGGCAGCTACCGGGGCGGGGTGTCCTACTCCTTGGTGCACGCCCCGGCGGCGGCGGTGCTTGCTGCTTTGAGCAGCATCGACACCTTGCCGCAGGCCTTGCCACGTACGGTGAGCGCTCGCTTGATCGACGTGCGGCAGGGGCTCGCCGCGGTCGAGCTCGTGCACAACGGTGGCGCAAGCTATACGGTGCGCATCGAACGCATGCGCGGGCGCCCGGAGCTGCGTTTTTGGCTCGACCCGCGCCGGCCCCACGACATCGACGACGTATTCGGCTACTTCCGCGTCGAGCCCTTTGGTGAAGGCCGGAGCCTCGTCACGGTGGCCGCTGCCGTAGATTTGGGCTCCGGTTTGACGAGCTTGTTATTCGGCAATGCCGTAGAGCGCGCCGTACTCGGCACCCCGCGGCAAATCCGTGAGTACGTCGAGCCGCGTGCCGTGGCGCTGCTCGAAGCCCCTGGCTCGGCCGGGTTTTTCTAACACTAGGGCTGGCAACGAGCGCTCGTTTCGGCCCAATATGTCCCGCAACCTATGTTCGCCCGAGTCAGCGTGGTCGCACTCAATACCTACCGCGAGGCAGTGCGCGCACGCGTGCTCCACGGCTTGTTTGCGCTGGCCATCGCCACGGCGGGCTACGCGCTCGTCGTCGGCGCGTTCGCACTGCACTCCAGCTTGCGCGTCGTGAGCGACTTGGGCTCCGCCTCGATCTCCGTTTACGGCATCATCGTGGCCGTCGTGTTGGGGGCCACGTCGCTGTATCGAGAGCTGGAGCTCAAGACAATCTTTCCAATTTTAGCTCGTCCCATTCGGCGCTCGGAGTACTTGGTCGGAAAGTACTTGGGCACACTGCTTACTTTGGCCGTCTTCATCGCCGCCAATTCCGGCTTACTCCTGCTGGCGCTCGGGGTCGATGCGGGTCGACCGGTGTCAGGCTCGGTGGCGGCGGCAGGCTCGATCACGCTGCTTGCAGCCGGGGTGGCTTGGCGCTCAGCGCGCTGGCGGACATTCATCCCCATTCCTTGGGCGCTTGGCATCTTGCTCGCGGGCGCGCTGTTCGCCAGCGCCGCGCCGGACGACCGACGTGTGGTGCTGGGCTCTGCTCTCTTGACGTTCTCCGAGGTCGCGCTCGTAACGGCGACGGCAACCGTCTTCGCGGCTTTCTCTTCGCCCTTTTTGACGGCGATTTTCAGCTTCGGGGTGTTCGCCGTCGGCCGCAGCGCGGATACGCTCGGGCGCTTGCCGCGGCGGCTATTTGGTCCCGCGGTTGCCGAAGGAGGGCGGTACTTGTCGAAGATAGTGCCGAACCTCATGCTCTACGTACCCCCGCGCCCACTGCTCACCGGCGAGGCGGCGGGCGTGTCGCTCGGGAACTACCTGGCGATGGCTGCCTTACATTCCTGCGCTTGGTCCGTGCTGCTGCTCACGGCGGCGAGCGTGCTATTTCGGCGTCGCGATTTTCTATGACCCCGGCGCGGGCGACGGCCGAGGAAGTGCCACGGAGCCACCTCCAGCGACTGTCTCTCGCGGGGTTTTCAGCCGTCCTGATCGCCGCGGCGTTGACCGGGCGCGTTGTCCTCGAGGGTCAGGCGGAGCTCGCGGAGAGCGACGCCGCCTTCGACCAAGGGCAGCTTCTATCTTCACTCGAGCACGCGCGGCGGAGCGCGACGCTGTATGCTCCGGGCGCTCCGCACGTGTCTAGCGCATATCAACGCCTGACCGCGATCGCGCTCGGGGCGGAGTCAGCAGGCCAGCCCAAGCTTGCATTTTTGGCGTGGCAAGCCGAGCGCAGCGCCGCACTCGAGTCCCGTCACGTGTTCGTGCCGCGCAGAAGTGAGCTGGAGCGCGCCAATCGAAATTTGGCGCGCCTGGAGGCATTGGCGCGGGAAGCAAAGGACGGTGAGCGCGGCCAAACGCAAGCGCGAGCGCTGAGCCGGCTCGACGCCGACGAGGCGCCTGCGCCGGGCTGGATTGCAGTGATGGGCGTCGGCTTTCTGATGGCTTTGACCGGCTTGGCTTTGGCGGCATTTCGCGGCGTGCGGCCAAACGGACAGCGGTCTCTGCTGGGCGCCCGGATGGGGCTCGTGCTGTTTGCAATCGGCGCTGCTTGTTGGACGCTGGCGGCGTACAAGGCGTAAGCTGAGCCGAAGTAATGGCGCAGAGTGCCGTCGACCCGGCCGATTTTCCTGCTGGAGCCTCCCAGGCAGATGGTGTGGACGAGCTCGGGCGCGCGATCACGCGCTTCAGCGAGCACCTAGCCAGTGAGCGACGAGCATCGCCGCACACCGTTTCGGCTTACCGGAGGGATCTGCAATCGCTCGCGCACTTCATGCGCACACGCCAGGCCGGCGACGCGCGCTTGGCCGCGCTCGATAAGTTCCTCCTTCGCGCCTGGCTGGGCGATTTGGCAAAACACGTGGCGCCGCCCACGATTTCGCGAAAAATCTCCAGCGTGCGGTCGTTGTGCGATTACCTGCTGCGCGATGGCGAGCTGCGTCAGAATCCGACGGCGACGTTGGCCAGCCCCAAGCTGCGCCGCAAGCTGCCTCGATTCTTGCCGCCGGAGGCCGCGGGTGACGTGATGGGTGCACCCCTGACGCAGGCGGGCAGGGATGTCGCCCAACTGCGCGATGCGCTTGCGCTCGAGCTCTTGTACGGCTCTGGATTGCGCGTGAGTGAACTGGCTTCACTCGACCTCGGACAGATCTCGTTGTCCCAGGCCGAGCTTCGCGTGTTGGGCAAAGGCCGCAAAGAACGCATGGTGCCGGTCGGCTCGAAAGCCCTGTCGGCGCTCGAGGCGTACCTGCCGCGCCGAGCCGAGCTTCGCCATCCCGCGAGCGGATTTTTCGACGCTCACGCGCTGCTACTCGGGCAGCTCGGCCGACGGCTATCCGTGCGGTGGCTGCAAGCGCTCGTCAAGCGCTATGGCGCGCTCGGCGCCGGGCGCTCGGACTTGCACCCCCATGCTCTGCGGCACTCGTGTGCCACTCACATGCTAGAGGGCGGCGCCGACCTGCGTGCGATTCAGGAAATGCTTGGCCATTCCAGCCTTTCCACCACGCAGCGCTACACCCACGTGTCGCTCGACCAGCTGCTCGCGGTATACGACCGGGCTCACCCCATGGCGCAAGCCTCGGGAACTGCAGCCAAGCGTCGAAATGGGCATTCCCGCTAAAAACCGCAGCGTTTTCGATTTCATCCTCGAAGCCAGCTCGGGCGCTGCCTTGGGCTCCGCGCTGGGCCTGTTGCTGGTCGTCACCATCGACTGCGCGTACGCCGGAAGCAGCCAAGAGCTCCAGGCGCGCTGGCTAGCAGACCTGGGCCTGCTCGCGCCTCTAGCGCTTGGGGTGAGCGCACTGTTCACGGGGGTGCGGCTGTTCTTCCATCGCGGCCACCGGCCCTCGCTAGGTAGCTTTTTTGACGAGCAGCGGCACAAAACACGAGCCGATCGCGCCCGGCTCAGCGCGTTGTTTTTGCTTTCCCCACTCGGCTTCGTGCTCTGGTTGATCACCGTCGCAAATTTGTCGGCGCGGCTGCTGAGCTCGGAGAGCCCGGCGCGTGTTGCGGGGGCCGCCATCGCGTTGAGCGCGCTGGCCCTGTTTTGGGTGGGCACTCAGCTCTTGGCCAGCGTGTGCGACGAGCTCGGGGAGGTGCACGGGATGGCGCGCCTGAATATGGCGCACTCGCTGGCTTTAGGGGTCGGCTTGGCCGCGCTAGTTTTGGCATATGCGATCGCATCCGGAACGCCGAGCGGGTCCGGAGGAGCGCTTTCGATTTTCGGCGTCTTCAAGCGCCCTGAGCTCGATCTGCGCGCTCCGTTCATGCTGCTCATACTGGCGCTCGCCGCCTACCTGGCGCCGTATCCGCGGCGGCGCGGGGCCGCGTTCGCGGCTTTGGGGTTGGTGGTTCTGCCGCTTGCCTTCACCCTCTGGGACGCCAGTCGCGCGCTCGAGCGACGGAGCGTGGCGTTGAGCATCGAGCGCGCGCATCCGCTCGGCAAGATCGTGCTGGCAGCGTTGCGCAAACGAAGTGATCGTGATCGTGACGGCTTTGCGCGCGCCTTTGGGGGCGGCGATTGCGATGACCGCGATCCGAGTCGCAATCCCGGCGCGGTCGACGTGCCCGGCAATGGCATCGACGAAGATTGCTCCGGCAGCGACGAGCCGCCGTCCACGACCCCTCCCGGGACGTCGCCGCTCGATCCGGCGCGCGGAGCGGGCAAGGCGCTGCCGGAGCGCCTGAATGTGGTTCTGATCAGCATCGATACGCTGCGTCACGACTTGGCTTCTTCGGGCGGCGCCCGGCCCGTCACGCCGAACCTCGACCGGCTGAGTCAGGACAGCGTGGTCTTCGACCGAGCCTACTCATTGGCGTCCTACACGGCGAAGAGCGTCGGTCCATTCTTGCTCGGTAAATACAGCTCAGAAACGCACCGCGATTGGAGTCACTTCAACCGCTTCACGAAACAAGACGTATTCGTCGCGGAACGTCTGCAGCAGGCCGGCGTTCACACCGTGAGCGTGCAAGGCTACTGGTATTTCTTCCAGAACACCGGGCTCGAGCGCGGCTTCGACGTGATCAACAAGAGCGCTGCCCCCGGGCTCGTGACCGTCGACGGAGACAGCAACACGAACGGCGACAAAGTGAGCGATGCGGCCCTGCAGGAGCTCGCAAAGCCCGAGCTCTTGCAGCAGCCATTCTTCATGTGGATTCACTACGTCGACCCCCACGCCGAGTACGTAGCGCACGAGGGCTTCGACTTTGGTCCGAGCAGCCGCCAACGTTACGATGGCGAGGTGGCGTTCGTCGATCACCACGTGGGGCGCGTCCTCGACGCGCTCGAAGCGTCGCTCTTTTACGATCATACGGCGGTGATCATCACGAGCGACCATGGCGAAGCTTTCGCCGAGCACGGCATGATCCGTCACGGCTTCGAGCTGTGGGAAGAGCTAGTTCGAGTTCCGCTCATCGTGCGCGTCCCGGGCGTGCCGGCACGCCGTATCGAAACGCGGCGGAGTGCGATCGATCTGGCGCCGACTATTCTGGATTTGTGCGGGGTTTCAGGACCACCCGTAAACCGCTCGGACTTTTTATCGGGCCGCTCTCTGGTGCCGGATTTACTCACGCCCGTGGGCGAGGAGCCCACCGCGCGAGCCGTATTCATCGATATGGCCGCGGGCCCGAACAACGCCGACCGGCAAGCGCTGATCCAAGACGACAAAAAGCTAGTCGCCAGCGGCGGCAGGCCGCTTGGTCTTTATGACCTCGGCACGGACCCCGACGAGAACAATGATTTGCTCGACGACCCGGCGCAGGCCGAACCGATGATCGCAAAATTCAAGGCTTTCCGCCGCGGCTTGCGAACGGTGTTCATCAAGCCCGAATGACACTGGCTCGCTCTTGCTTAGCGGTCACTTCCGGCAATTTGCCGCCGTCCCGAGTGTTCACCGGCATGCACGGCCGCAATGGCGACCGCGCTTTCACTGAACTGGAGTGTTCGGAGCAGCGTCGATTTCGGGGTGGGCGCAGTAGGGATTGAACCTACGACTTCGTCCGTGTGAAGGACGCACTCTACCGCTGAGTTATGCGCCCGAAATTCGGCGTCTTCTTAGCGCGCTCCCTTGCGCCCTGCAATCCCCCCGGGCCCAGCCCTCGGAAAGGGGCGACAGCACGGCCCGAGCGCGCCGGCAGAAAGCCGGGGAAACCGCCCAAACGGTGATATAGGACACGCCTTTCCGAAGCAGACCCTGCCGTGAGCGCCCTTCAACACCCCGTAGCCCCCGACGATGGCAGCCCGATACGGATCCGCCGGACCGACCGGCTGCGTGGGCTCGTGATCGTGGGGCTGACCTTCGTGCTTTGCTTATTGGTCTCGGTTTGGGCCCGGCGTAAATCGACGCCCGTGATTAGCGGTCCTCTGGCTCCCGCATCCACGGTCGGCGTCGTCGGATTTCCAAAGGCGATCGACATCGTTAGGACGCTGGCCCGCGCACGCCAGATGACGCCGAGGAATTTATTGCGGAATATCGTTGCGGACAACGTGAAGAGTGACGGGTCCGTCGACATCACCGCTCACTCCCACGTTCGGTACGCCTTTCAGAGCGCGCAGGGTGAAGGACCACAGCCGGAGCGCGCCCCAGGCACGCTTGCCCGCCGGCCCTGGTGTGGTCGGCAAAGTGTGGTCATTCGGAAAGAGGGCATCGTCGCCGAGACGGATGCGGCAGAAGTCGCATGCGCCTCGCGCCCGCCCGAACCATTGCCCGAACCGCACTGCAGCTTGGCCGACATTTGGACGGTTGCGATCGCGCGCGGCGTGCCTGGAGATCGTGCGGCTCGCATCGAGTATTATCGAGCCAATGCCGGCCCCGCGTGGCGTTTCGAGGCGCCGAACCCGCGCGGTCATTTCACGTTGTATGGCGATTGCAAGCGGGTGCTCGAAGGCAACGATGCCCTCAGCGTCGGCCAGTGAAGGTGAGGCTAGGCCGGCGCTCGAAACCCGGCGCGGTGCTCCAGCGCCGACCAGAGCGCGGCCGCGGTCTCCGTCAGCTCGGTGGAGAACCCATAGACCGTGGAACCGGGGGCTTTGATTTTCGCGATCGCCGCGGCCCGCTCACCGGCGCGCAGCTTGTCGAGCTTGGTTGCCACGATCACGGTCTTGACCGAAGGGCGTGTGCGCGAGCCACCGCTCTGCAACATCTCGATCAGCCCAAGGTCGTCTGCCTCTAGGCCGCGCCGCACGTCCACCAACAGCGCCACTGCGCGCAGCGTTGGACGCTCCAGCAAATAACCGTCGATCAACTCTGCCCAAAGCTTGCGCTCGTCCTTGGACCGCTTGGCATAGCCATAGCCAGGAAGGTCCACCAAACTTAGGTTCATACCCGCTGCAGTGCGTACGCTGAAGAAATTAATCTGGCGGGTGCAGCCGGGTGTCGAGCTCGTGCGCGCGAGATTGCGCCGGTTCATCAGGCGATTTAGCACGCTGCTTTTGCCTACGTTGGACCGCCCCGCAAAAGCGATTTCAATCTGCGTGGGCGGCGGCAGCTCGACCTGTGCCCGCGCGGCGGCGAGGAACTCTGCGCTCACCACGCGGGAGGCGTCCGGACGGACGTGTGCTGCAACTTTTTCTTGAGCCATGGCGCTCTCGCGGGCAAGCACTAGCCGATAATTCAGTCGCGCGCACGGCGGCGGCGCAGCGCGTTCACGAGCGAGATCAGCTCTGGGCTCCGCGCAATGTAGGCCACGATCGCAAATACCCCAAGAAACACCGCACATCCGGCCAGACCGGGCACGGCCCGCGCCAGGGCCCCCGGGTGCGACGTCGGCTGCGGGGTGAATGCGTGCGCGACGAACGCCCCACTGACCGCACCGCTCAGCGCGGCCAGCAAGGTGCGGAGCGCTGAGTTTGCGATCTCGCGGGTGTGTAGCCGCGGCAGCTTGAAGCGAAGAAGCCGCCAGAGCAGCAACATTTGAACGGCGGAGGAGCCAGTGACCGCTAACCCTACTCCGACGTGCCCAAGGTGCCCGCGCAATACGAGCGCGAGCACCACGAACACGCACAGGTCCATTGCCGCGACGACGACCGGCGTCCGCGTATCGCCCAGGGCGTAGTACACGCTGACCAATTGTCGTACTGCTGCAACCAGCCAGATGCCGAGGCCCTGGGCCATCAATGCATGAGAAGTGCCGCGCACCGACTCAGCATCGAACTCGCCGCGTTGAAAGAGCAGAACGACGATGGGCTCGGCCAAGCCGACGAGCAGCGCGGTCGCCGTGACGGCCACGAACAACGTCAGCCGCATGCCAAAGGCAAAGGTTCGCCCGAGCTCGTCGCGATCCCCACGCGCAGCCAGGCGAGACAGACTGGGCAATGCCGCGCTTTGTAAGGCCATGATGAAAATGCCTTGCGGAAAGTCACACAAGCGGAGGGCCCAACCGAAATAGCTCTGCGAGCCTGGCGCAAGCTGCGCCAGGAAACGCCGCGCGAGTACCACGTCGACGTAGTAGACGCCCATGCCGATCAGTACCGGGCCCATCCGACGCAGCGCCTCGCGTACGCCGGGGTGCCCGAGCTCCAACGTCGGCATACTGAAGAAACCGATGGCTTTTAGACTGGGCCACTGCGCGACCATTTGCAGCACGCCCCCGCCCAAGACCGCGATTGCCAACGCCAGTGCTGGATCGTAGCCGTGTGCACCAAGGTATCCGGGCAGCCCCAAGCCGAGCGCGATGAACGAAACGTTGAGCAACGCCGGCGCGAATGAGGTCGCGACGAACCGTTGGTACGTATTGAGCGCCGCCACGCCCAGCGCGGCCGTGCCCATGCAGAAAATGTATGGAAATAGCCAACGCGTGAGCCGAACGGTGCGCTCGAATTGACCGGGATAGCCTTTGTAGCCCTCGGCGAACAAGGACACCAAAAATGGGGCGAAGGCCACGCCCAGCACGCTGACCAAGAACAACACCGACAGCGATAAACCGCGCGCGGCACGAAAAAAGCGCCGCGCCGCGTCGTCCCCCTCCGTCTCCCTGATCTTCGCCAAAACTGGCAGCACCGCGTTTTGCACCGCGCCTTCGGCCAGCAATTGCCGCAGGACATTCGGGATCAGGAACGCGACGAAGAACGCGTCCGTGACGGCGCGCGGAAAGAGCGCGGCAATGGCTTGGTCTCGTCCTAGGCCTAAGCTTCGGCTGAGCAGCGTGCCGAGCGCGACGATCCCGGCGCGGCCAGTGATCTTCCTCTGCTCGCTCACTAAACGCACGGACGCGTCCTCTACTCCGCTTGCGCCGATTTGACGAGTTTCTGGGCCGACCTCTTCGACTCCGCCTCCGAGCGAGGTCACTCGATGCCGCCGTGGGCCTTGAGCGCCTGCTCGACCAGCTCTAGCGCCAGGGGCGCGATTTGGTCGTTCAGCGCGCCGCCCGCGGCTGCGTCGCGGAAGAGCGATCGCTCGCTACCGGATAGCTGCCTCCGCGCCCCTCCGCAGGCACGACAAACGAGCCCGCCGCGCGTAGCGTCTATGCGGGCCGATTGCCCAGCGGTCGCCTCTTTACCGCAGGCTACACAGCGCTCGAAATCTACCCCCCAACCGAACGCCGACAACAAGCGTAGCCCGCTCGCGGCCAAGCGCGCGCGCGGTGAAACGGTATCGTCGGGGTCTTCCAGCTGATCAAGCAACGCTTCGAGCGCCGCCCATACCTCGGGCTCGGGTGTGCGAGGTGGTGCAGCTTTTCGCACCCAACTCAAGGCTTGCCCGGCCGCCTGCATGCGTTCCAGGCTCGTTGTCAGAAAGGGTCGCGCGCGCTCGAGCTTGGCCTCGCGCAACGTGACGAGCTCGGCGCCGCTGCGGTCATCGTAGCTGATGCGCAGCGTGTGCATCGGCTCGATCACTCCGCCGAAGCGCTTGACACTCTTGCGTGCGGCACGCGCCAACGCCGACACGCGACCGATACTGTCGGTCAACAATGTCACCACGAGATCGCTCTCCCCGTACTCGACGCGTCGCAGGAGCAACGCGAGCGCTACCCGAGCGGGACTCGCCGAACGGCGCGGGAACAAGATGGCTAGCTGACGCGCCCCGAAGCGAGGTCCGAGTGATCGCGCGCCGACAGTTCTTGCGGCATGTCATCGCCGCGCGGTTTCAGTACGATGCTGAGCGCGAGGGTGAACAAGATCAGCAGCAACACGAACGCGATAGCCACCCCAAAGCGGCGGGTACGCGCGGGCTTTGCTGCGCTCGATATGGGCAGCGGGGTGACCCACGCCACGCGCCGACTGGCCGTGTAACGAGCCAACACTTCTTCCGCAGGCACTCCCAGCGCACGCGCGTAAGCCTTCAAAAAGCCACGCACGAACACCTCACCCGGTAGCTCGTCGAAGCGGTCGGCTTCGATGCGCTCGACGCTGGTTGCGGGCACGCGCGTCGCCCTCGACACCTCCTCCACGCTCAACGACTTCGATTCGCGAAGTTGGCGTAGAAAAGTTCCGACCGTGGGCATTGGGGCCCTGGAGATTACTTGAACTTTTGCAGCATGGCGCTGCATTCTTTTCCCGCTTCGGTCTTTGTGGAGAGGGCCGCGCACTGGTCTAGGTCCGCTCGAGCTGAATCCGAGTTGCCTAGTCTCAGCTGGACACGCGCGCGCCCGGCGAACGCCTCTTGCATCGAGTTACACCCTGGCGCTTCTGTTTCCAGTGCACGCGTAAAGGCATCGACGGCGCTCGTCAGCTCTCGCTTGTGCTCGAACGCTAGGCCGAGTCGATAGCTGCCGACGCAAAATACGGGCTGCGCCGCCACGCTACGTTTCAGCGCGTCGATCGCCAGATCGAACGCGCCTTGTTCCAGATATGCCCAGCCCAAGTTGCCCCAGGCGTTTTCGGGGGTTTGATACAAGATGTCTTCCGTGAGCGGCTTCAACAAGGCGATCGCATCGGCGTAACGCTGCTCGTGGATCAACACGACCGCGAGCGTATTTTTCGCCTCGCGGAAGTCGGACCGGTCGGCGATCGCTAGGCGAGCGTGTTTCTCGGCGTCGCGCAGATGACACTCAGCCGGGCCCCTCGCACAAAAATCGAGGTAAAGCAGGGCGACGAGATGCGCTGCCTCGGCGTTGCCGTCGTCGAGCTCGACTGCTTTCAGCGCGTGCGCCAGCGCTTCGCGCGCTTGGTTCCGGCGCAACCATAAGTCTCGCGCGATATCGTATTCGCTCTCGCTCATGCTCGCCGGGTTGTGGGCCCCGGGGCCGGTGGGCGTTGAAGACGAGCAAGCTGTGAGGGCGAACGCCAGCAGCGTCAACCAAGCAACGCGCATCAACCCTTGGCTCCATCGCGGGCCCGGTCCCCGCTGCTGCCATTGCGCGCCGTCGACCAACGCGCCCTCTAGAAGATCAGCGGGTCGGACGACGCCCAGGCGCTCGCAGACGTCGGCGCGCTTGATGGGTGGCACGGGCCCTTTCTGAAGCAGGAACGCCTCGCTAGCCGGCTTGTCGTCAAGGAACAGCCCACGGCCCGCGAAGAACCTCCGACCACGGCGCGAAAGCAGACGCTGCTCAGCTTCGAGGCCTGCGTCGTTCGAATCCGGCATCCGCCTCGACCTTAGTACTACTCGACTAGTTTTGGGCAGGCTCAGGGCGACTATCGAGCCTCGAGCCCTGAGCGGGGTAGGATCGGCAATTCCGCCCCGATGCCGCGCACATATTCGGGCAAAGCGGGAAATTCGGCTTCATCGAGCACGGCCGTGAGGGCGGCAACCCAGCGTGCATGCGGTAAATCCAGGGTACCGCCGGTCAGCTGAATGCGGCCGTGTGGCAAGTGCTGGGCGACCTCGCCGACCACCGTCGCGACACCGTAGGTCTCCAGCAGCGCGGGCAAATCGGTGACCGGAATGGCCGCGGGGGCGGTTAGCTCGAGATGGTCCGCGTCATAAATCGCGGCGAACAGCTCGCCCCTGCGAGCGTCGAGCAGCGCGCAACAAGGTCCGGGACGTTCGCTAAGCGCGCCGAAGGCCATCGAGCGTAGTGAGCCGACGCCGGTGAGTGGCCGGTCCAGGCCGATACTCAAGCCATCCGCGAGCGCGATGCCGACGCGTAAGCCGGTGAACGAGCCGGGTCCGATGCCCACGCCTAGGCGATCGAGGCTCGATTTAGACCAGCCGGCTTCCGCGAGCAAACGCTCGATGAATGGCAATAAGCGCTCGGCGTGGGAGTTGAGATGCTCATGCTCCAAGCTGCCGACCACGCGGTCCCCTTCGAGGAGCGCGACCGAGCCGCGCCGACTCGAGCTCTCGATAGCCAGAATTCGCACTCGTCGCCATGTAGCACGAAAGTACGAAACTTTGCCGGCAGCTCGTTCGATCCGACCGCGCGTAAGGCTTGGACGGAGCTTGAGCCGCGAGCTAGCGGAGGCCGTATTTCTTCAGGCGATCGCGCAGAGTCGTCCGGGGCAAACCGAGGCTCCGCGCGGCCGCGCTCATGTTTTGGCCCGAGGTCTGCCAAGCATCGGTGATCATTCGCCGCTCGAGCATGCGCAATGGCTCCGAAGCGGGCGGCGCAGTAGGGAAGGTGCCGCTCGTGGTGTCGGCGTTGAATTCAACGTCCCCCGGCACGCCAAACTCGGCGATGGCAGCTCGGACTTCGTCCCTGCTCAGGCTTGGGCCCTGCGCTGTGCCCGCCGCCTCCGTGAGTACGATTTCAAGCTCTCGCACGTTCCCCGGCCAGTGATGCTCCAACAGCACCGCTAGCGCGGGCTCGCTCAGCTTGAGTGGCGGGCGTTTGCTGCTCGCCGCGAGCTCGGCCAGCACTTGCCCGGCGATGAGCTCGATGTCGGCGGAGCGCTCGTGCAGCGGGGGCAGCAAGATCGTGAAGCGCGACAGGCGGTCGTACAGCTCGGCATGCGCATCGCTGCTCGACGGCCGGCGGCGCGTCGCTGCGATCAGGCGAGCATCGAGCTGCAAATCGATATCACCGGCCACGCGCCGAAAGGTTCGCGTCTCCAGCACGCGCAGCATCTTCGCGTGCAGTGACTTGGGCAAGTCGGCAATCTCGCTAAAAAACAGCGTACCCGCGCCGGCCAACTCGAATAGGCCGGTGCGCCCTTTCGCCCCGTCCGCGCCTGCGCTGCCAAACAACTCCACCTCGATGAGTTGTTCGGGGATCGCCGCAAGGCTTACCGGCACGTATCTCCCGCGCGGCGCCGACAATGCATGAATGGCTTCTGCAACCCGCTCCTTGCCCGTGCCACTCTCCCCCACGATGCTCAGAAAAAGCTCCGGGTAGCGAGCGGCGGTCTGCATTTGTTCGCGCACCGCGCACATGCCTGCGGTCTCGCCCCGAATTTTGCTTAGCTCGCTCCGTGCTGAACGGGCGGGGGAATCCGGATGTTGCGGCGCGGTGCGGTCGTTTAGCAGGGCGCGCAAGCGCGCGTCGAGCTCATGACCCGTCACCGGTTTCTCCAAGACGTCGTTGGCGCCGTCGCGGATAGCGCGGACCGTCGTGGCCACGTTCAGGTAGCCGGACATCAGCACGGCAATGGGCCGGCACAGCAGCCGGTCGAGCTCGTGAAGCACCTGCTCGCCGCCCGCTCCGGACAGCTGAAGGTCGAGCACGAGGGCGTCGAAGGGCTGTTGCTGAAGCGCGCGCACCGCGCTTTCCGCGTTGCCAGCCGTACGCACCTGCCAACCCAAATGCTCGAGCTCCCGTCCGAGCCCCCGAACCACGTCGTCTCCGCCAGCGACGAGTAAGACGTAGGGCGCGCTCATGCGTGGCCACCGAGGTCGGCAGGCAAAGACTTCGAGGCGCGGTGCATGGCTGGAGCTTTTGGCATTGCTTGAACGCCGCGCGAAGCCGCCGGACGTCGAGTCAGGGTACCGCAGTGTCCGGATACTGCGGCGGATAAAGTGCCCTGCCAGCGGGTTGAGTCGCTCGTTTCGGTAGTTTGCAATCCTATCGGCAAACCAAGGCACTCCATAGCATTGCCTTCGTCATGCACGGGCGGCGTCCGCATTCCCAGCGCCGAGCGATGTTTCGAGCATTGTCGGGCTCAGCGGCCGCTGGCTGGAAGCGGCACTAGGCACGAAAACGACGAACTGGCTCCCCACTCCAATTTCAGACTCCAGCTCGACGCTGCCTCCGAGCGCCAATGACATCTCTCTCACCAGTGACAGGCCGAGACCAGCGCCTTGTGAGGACTGCGCAGGCTCACCTTGAAAGAATGGCTCGAATACCGTTGTGCGCAGGCTCGCTTCGATACCGGGCCCGGTGTCGCGAACCCGTACCGCACAGCGCTCCGCTGTGGTCGTAACCGCGACCGTGACCTCACCGCGCTCGGTGAACTTGAGCGCGTTCGAAACCAGGTTCACGAGCACCAGCCGTAGCAGGCGGCAATCGGTTTGGAACGGGGCTGCATCTTCGGCGCCGAGCAAGCGGAGACCCACACCCTTGCTCTCAGCCTGGCCTGCAAAGTCGTCGAGGACTCCGCGCGCCAACTCTCGAACGTCGAATTCGTTCACATTCAAAAGCAATCGACCGCTCTCGATGCGCGCGTATTCGAGCAGGGATTGAATGGTGTCGGTAAGGCGAGAGAGCGAGCGTCGCATGCGTACGACCATTTGCTCTTGCGCGTCATTCAGCATCCCGTGTTGGCCGCTCGCGAGTCGCTCGAGCTGCAGTTGCAGTGGGCCTAGTGGTGTACGAAGCTCGTGCGAAATCAATCGCAGCAGGCTGGTCTTGAAGCGGCTCGCTAGCTCGGCCTGCTCCAGCGCTTGACTCAGCGACTCGAGCAGCGATTCAAGCTGGCGCTTGCGCACGCTCAGCTGGCTCGCGAGCTCACCTACGTCGAACTCGCGGCTCGTGAGCTCGGCCCGCAAAATCGCGCGCGCTCTGCGTGCGCTGGTCAGGTTCCGGGCCCGCGCGATCAGCTCCGTGACAGTGAACGGTTTGCTCAGCCAGTCTTGCACTCCGTCCGACAGTACCCGGACCCGAAGCTCGGTGTCGTCGCGCGCCGTCAAGACTAGGACGGGCACGTCCTCGAGCTGCGCATTTTGGCGAAGTGCGCGCACGAATTCTTCACCGCTCATGTGGGGCATCATGAAGTCCGTCACGATCAAATCCGGCACGATGCGTTCGAGCTCCGCCAGCGCCTGCCGCCCATCGAAGGCTGCAAGCACGCGAAATTCACTGGCCAGACTGGCGCTCACGAAGCGATTCATGTCGGCATTGTCCTCGACCACCAGTACGAGCGGCAGATCGGGCAAACCTTGCGCGGCCCGTGACGCTGTAGGACGGGCGCGCAGCGCGAGCATTTCGGCGCTGCCGGTCGCGTCTGCGAGCTCATCCAACTCCGGGTCGCCCGGCGCATCCGCACGCTCAGCGGGCAGCGAGACCACGAAGCGTGCACCACCGAGTGCGGAGTCTTCGATTACGACGGATCCGGACGACGCCAGCACGAATTCACGAACGATGGCGAGTCCGAGACCCGTGCCGCCGAAAGCTCGGCTCGCTTTGCCATCGAGCTGCCGAAAACGCTCGAAGACTGCCTCGCGGTCCATTTTTCCGATGCCGGGGCCGCTATCGTCGACGCTAAACACGATCTCGGAGCGGCCCCCCTCGTCGCCCCCCACCAGCGCCACCTCGAACGTCACCCGGCCTCCACGGGGAGTGAATTTGAAGGCATTCGCAAGTAAATTCATGGCCACCCGCTGCAGTTTTTCGGGGTCGACGAGCAGATGTCGGCGCATCCGGGGCAGATTGACCTCGTAATGAACGCCTAGGTCCTGCGCTAGGGACCGAAACGTCTTGGCGAGGGCGCGCAGCACCGACAACACGTCCGTCGGCCGGCGGTCGAGCATTACGCCGACGGCGTCCGCGCGCGACAATTCGAGTAAGTCGGTGACATGCCCGAGCAATAGGTGCGCGTTGTGCTCCACGATGCTTAGTGCCTCGAGCTGCTCGGCGCCGAGGCCGGCGGTCTCGCGCAGACGCTGGAGCGGGCCGAGAATGAGAGTCAGCGGTGTCCGCAGCTCGTGGCTCAGATTGGTGAACACTTGGGTCTTGAGGTCCGAAAGCTCCTGCGCACGCGCCTTGGCAATCGTCAGCTCGTTGACTAACAAGCTGAGCTCACCCTGCCTTTTGCCCGCGTCTCGCTCGCGGTTCGCAAGCGCGCTCAGTCGCTTGATCAGATCATGGAGCAGCACAACGGTGCCTGCAGCACACACCGCGGTCAGCCCTAGCACGCCGCGATGCACCAAAGACTCTCTCTCGAAGAGTCCGAATGCAAAAGAAACGTGAGCCACGCTCGTGAACAACAAGAAGCCGCCGAACGGGACGTACCCCACTCGAAAGGGCAGGTCATCGAAGCGGCGGGCTAAGTAGCCGAGCGCCACCGCCACCGCCGCGCAGCAGCCTCCCACCATGAAGTCCAAGATGGCCGTAACGTGGAACTCCCACGCCGAAACGCGGGTCAGGGCCAAAAGCGTCATGTTGGCATTCCAATGCATGAGGCCGTTACAGACAGCAACGTGAGCTCCCGCATCCGGTCGCACTTGGCAACTACAGACGACCCTTCCGTCATCCGCGGCATGCTTGACCCCTTCACCGCGCGACGGCAACTGCTCGCGCCATTTGGGTCATCATGCCAGCGAATCACGTGTTGCAGTTCGCCCCACCGGGACTGCCATCAGCGCGAGTAGCGAATTGGAAACTAGAACGACGTCGGCGCGGAAATGCTTGCGGGCTGCGTGTACGTCTCTATGGTGTCGATTGCTGTAGTACGCGGAGGGAGACACGCAATTGTCGACGCTATCAATCCTGATTATGCCGGAGCCACGCGCGCCTCTGCGACAAGAACTCGAGCAGCTAGGGCTCACCGTCTTCACCGCTTCCGACGACGAATGGGATCACGACGTCGATTTGGTTCTGATCCAGCCTAAGCTGCTGAGCGCTTCCGTGGCCGAGCTCCGGCAAAGCCTCGAGCATAGCCACCCGGGCGTGCCGGTGGTGGTCATGGGCGATGCGGGACTCGAGTCGGCTATCGCCGCGCTGCGCGCCGGCGCCGCGGATTATCTCGAGACCACCGCCTCTGCCCTCGAAGTTGCCGACGCTGCGCGTCGCGTCGCGCTCGAACGGGCCATCGCCAATAGTCTTTCCGGCGCCGCGCGAGCACCGGGCCAGGGTCTCGTGCTCTTGGGCGACAGTCCACCGCTTTGCGCCCTGCGCGAAAGACTCGCGGGCCTCGCCGCCTCGAACGTGCCGGTGTCGATCACCGGTGAGCCTGGGTCGGGAAAGACGTTGGTCGCTCGTCTGCTACACGGTCAGCACAACCAGGCCCCCTTCCTTCGCATCGATTGCGAGGCGATGTTTGGGTCTGTCGATCACCGCGCGCTCTTCGCTAGAGTGCTGAACGAAGTTGAAGTGTCGACGCTGCGGCCCCGGGCACAGGGCGCCGAGCACCACGCGAGCCTCTGCCTCCGCGAGGTGACGTCGCTACCGCTCGACGCGCAAGCCGAGTTGCTGCGCAGCTTGTCGTCTCGCGGCGTTCAGTCAAACGGAGCGCCAGAGCATCCGGCCGCCTTCCGTCTTCTGACGACTTCATGCGTGCCGCTCGGGGACTTGCTCCGATGCGGCAAGCTCACTCGGGAGTTGCACGACGCGTTGGCGGGAGCCGAGATCGTCGTCCCGCCGCTGCGCGATCGGGATCACGACGTCCTCACGCTAGCTGAGGCTTTGTTACGCGATGTCTCGCTGCGCTTGGGCAAAAGCGTTCGATCTTTGTCCACCGCGGCGGCTAAGGCTTTGCTGTCGCACGGTTGGCCCGGCAACGTCCGTGAGCTCGAGCACGTCATCGAATACGCGGTGACGGTCACCGCCGTCGATCACCTGAGTGACAGTGACCTACCCGAAACGCTCCAAAATCGTCGACATACTGCCGAGCTAGAGCCGGGCGACGCGCGTTGGTCCGTGGTCGAGCGGCAGCATATTGAAGCCGTGCTGCGTTCGGTCGCGGGCAACCGGGCTCGCGCGGCCAGGCTCTTGGGCATCGACCGCCGCACGTTGCACCGAAAGCTCGATCGCCTCGGCATCAAGGTTCCGGCCCGTGCGCAGCCGGTGATTTCGAAGTAGCGGTCCGAGGCGCGCGTGCCTGGGTCGGGCAGCCTCCGTGACCGCGACGGCCGATCAGTGCGAGTCCTCGTACCGCTTCATCTTGCGGTACAGCGTCACTCGGTCGATGCCGAGCTTCCGTGCCGCTTCCGAGCGATTGCCGCCCGTATCCCGAAGTACGCGCTCGATGTGGTTGCGTTCCAACGCCTCTAAATCTGCGCCAGTGGCGCTGCGCGTGTCATCGGCGGCGGCTGTTGGCAGTACGGGCGCGGAGTGCGGGCTCGGCTGATTCGGGGGCCCACTTTCGGGCTCGGCAAGGCGACGAACACGTGTCCTGCCGTTGCGGCGCTCGAGAGCTCGACGCACCGCGGCACCCAGATCCGACAAAGAGAACGGTTTGGCCAGAAAATCAGCGGCGCCGGCGCGCAAGCCGAGGGACACCGCGCGGCTATCGCCAAAGGCGGTCATCAAAATCACCGGCAAATCCGGGCGATTGCCGGCAATATCCGCGCACAGTTCGAGCCCACTTTCGCCCGGCATGCGAATGTCAGTCACCACCACGTCTACGTCCGAATGCGCGCGCGCCGTGCGCGCATCCGGGCACACGGCCGTATCGTAGCCCAAATCTCGGAGCGCACCCGCCACCGCCTCGCGCGTCTCGTCATCGTCTTCCACAACTAAGATTCTCGATGTCATATGGTCGCCCTCTCTCCCGGCCATATGCGCATTCCGAAGCGCGGCCCCATCCACCTTGAGGGAGCCTAGCACGGGTGCTCGACCGTGCGCCCGCCGTGCCGCGAAGCCGAGCTGGCACGGCGGGCGGATTCCGCCACTCTTCACTTCAGATCATACACTTCCACCGCGTTCTCCAGGAAACGCGGCACGAGCAAGCGTTTGCGTTTGCTGTCGAAGCCGAGGTCCGCCGGCCCTTTTAGCTCGACGAAGGCCGGCGCGAAAGCGCCCCCGAGCGCCCCGCGATACACAGTCGAAGTCTGCCAACTGGAAATGAACAGCGAATCAGCAACTTGCACGATGCCATCCAATATGCCGCCTGGCAGCTTAGTGACGTCTTGCTTCACGCCCTTTTCGTCGAGCCGATATAATTCGTTACTGCCGAACGCAACCACGAGCACGCCTTTGTCGACGGCCAGCAGTCCGTTGGGGCCGCTCAGCTCTTTGCTCTTCGCGAACGGCTTCGCCTTGCCCCTGTCGATTACGTACACGGCGTCGGTTCCCGTCGGCTCGAAGCCAGCTGCTCCGGACTTCATACCCGAGTCGGAGACGAAAATTCGGCCGTCTTTTGCGACTGCGATGTCGTTTAGAAACGTCGCGCCCGGTATGACGATGTCGCCTTTGGGAGCACCCGTCTTGAGGTCGAACTTACGCACCGCGGTGATGTCTGCCACGTACAGAACGCCGTCCAAGATACCGGTCCCCTTGGGCGCGTCGAGCTTCACCTTGGCTGCGCCGCCCGCAATGAGCTTGGCCTTGACGACCTTGCCGTCGGGAGAAATCTCACTGATGTAGCCGTTGTTGTCGGCCTGGTCCGGCTTGCCGTCGATGTTCGACACCAGGTAGCGATCGTTGGCTTCGTCATAAAGCACGCTCTCGGGCGTGTTGATGCCTTCCGTGATGCGAAATACGGGGGTTGCGGCCGACGCTTTCTCGACCTTGGGCGCGTCGGGCGGTTTCACGTCGGCAGGTGACTTCGTTACCTCGACCGGGGCAGGCTCGAGGGACGACGCGGGCGCCATGGGGGCCGGCCCTGGAGGAGGCGTGGACCCTCCACAGCCCACGGTTACAGCTATCAAACCAAGAATGGAAAGGGAGCGGGGATGCAACATGTCGACGGCCATAGCATTGCCAGCCCGAGCTGAGAAAGCGCCTCGAGCAACGACTGAGCTAGTCGATCGGCTTTTGCAGCGTGAGCTCACGAATCAGCAGAAGAAGATCCTGCCCTACGGGTCACTGCGACATGGCTCGTGCTGCGCTCTCGGCCGAGCGAACCGCCGCGTCGATACCGGAGCCATGAAAGGCTGCGCCCGCCAGCCACACGCGTTGCCCAACCAGTGCGGCACTGAGCGCGCCCACCCGAGCCCGATGCGCGTCATCGAAGACCGGCAGCGCCGCCGGCCAACGCGAAACCCAGCCGCGCTCGGCCGGGCCCGATAGGGGCAATACCGCGCCCAACGCCAGCTCAGCGCGTTCCAACCACGCGCCGTCCGAAAGCATTTCGAGCTCGAGCTCGCTGGGCCGAAAAAACAAACGCAAGAGCGCGTGCTCGGCGGGCGCGCGGTGGGGCAGCTTACTGGAGCTGAAGGTCACGGCGCGCAGCCCGCGCAGACGGTCCGGCAATGGCACGATGAAGCCCGTGCCATTCAATGGGTGCAAAACGGACTCACGGCGGAACGCGAGCGACACGGTCAAGCTCGACAGCAATGCAGAGTCACGCAAGGCCAGGGCAACTGCGCCGAAGGAGGAAGAAAGCAAAGCCTGAGCGCTGCGCGCGGGCGCGGCAATAACCACCGCGGAGAATACGCTCGTGTCACCCGCGGCGTCGGTTACCAACACACCGCTGCCTGCGGGGCTCACGCGCTGCACCTCGACGTTCATGCGAAATTCTGCCTGACCGTGCAGCAAGCTGGCGATGCGCTCAGGCAGCTCCGCCATGCCGCGCACGAAAGAGCGAATGCCGCGCCCGAGCTCGTCCGTTGGCACCTGGAAGCCGAGCAAACGGCCCGCTTCGCCCGGCGCAAGCTCGACCAGCGCCGCTCCGTCGAAGCGGAACGAGCGCTGTTCGAGCTGCTCGATCACTTGCCCGGCGATGCCCGCGTTCTCTGCCAGCGCAGGAACTGCGTTACTGCGGGCCACGAAGCCCTCAGCACCGTGTTCGATCAAAAATCCATCTCGGGTCTCGCTCTGCAGCTGCCCGCCGACGTTGGACCCGGCCTCGAACAACACGACACGATCGCCAGCCGCGCAACGCCTCAGCGCCACGGTGAGCCCGGCGATTCCAGCACCGATCACCGCAACGCGCTGCATGCTGCGACCTAGTATGCACGGAGCTTCCGGCCACGCCAAACGTGGCGGGTTTTAGCCAGCCGAGCACGTCGAGCGCGATGCCGGTCGCGAATGTGTGTTGGCCTTTCGTTACGCGCCCGCGTTCACTCGAAGCGAAATGCGGCTTGCTGCGCGTCCACGGCTTGGCTTTCGACCGCGTCGACTGAAACAGTCGGTAGCGACGCGCGCCTGCCGCTCACCAGCACTTCCTCGCGACCATCATCCGTGACTGTCCGCACCAGCCGGTAAGTGGTGTTGCCCTCGGCGCGAGCTACCTCGGGAGCGGCGATCAGCAATTGCAAATCGAGCGTTTGGCAAAGATCGAAGAGCACAGCCAAGTTGTCCGGGGAAAGCCGGTTGGCCTCGTCTAAGAAGAGAAAGCGGAGTGAGCCATGTTCGCGCTTGCCGCTGAGCAGATTCGCGTCGCGTTCCCACTCACTGAGCACCACCATCATTAGTGACGCACCCACGCCGATCGCCTCGCCGGTGGACAAGCGCGTGGGATTGGCGAGCTCCCAGGTGTCGCTGCTCCGACGTAATATTTCTACCGACAGCTCGACGTACTCTCGATAATCCAAAATGCGATGGCCGCCGGATCGCCCGCCGGCGTAGCGGCGAAAAACCTCGTTTAGAGCATCCTCGATGGGCAGCGTGGGTTGAAACAGCAGCTCTTGCGCCTCGCCTGCGCGAAGCGCGCGCAACACCTGGGCCATCCGCTCCACGCGCTCGGCGCGCACGCGGATGCCGCGAATCGAGCCGAACTGCAGTGCCGACAGGCTTTGGTTTAGGCGACGCACCTGGCTACCGGCCCGTCGTAACTGCACTTCCATACTGCGTGCTAGGTCTTCGCTGGCTCCGCGCAGGTCGCCTTCCTGGCGCGCCAGGCGGCGCTCTAGGCCGAAAAGTTGGTCGCGCAGGCGCTCCAACGACTGCACTGGATCCAAGACGTCCGCGACCTGCGTCGGCACACGACTGGCAAGCCAAGCGCGCGCCGACTCCCACGCCGCGGCATAGGCGTCCCCGCTCGCGCTCCGTACATCCGGCCCGACACGCTCCTGCAAGACCAAGCTGAGCTCGAGGCCACCCTGGGCGGAGGATAGCCGATCAATCAAAAGCTCATAGCGGCTGCGCGCATCCGCCCACAGCTCCGCGCTAGGCATGGCTGAAGCTGCATCCAGCAGCTCCGCGCCGGCAATTTTCCGTTCGGCGATAGAGTCGCGCAACGACCGCCAGGCGAGCTCGCCCGGTCGTGCACGCGCTTCGGCATTGGCGAAGAGAGCTCGGCTGGCTTCGCGCGCACGTGATAGCTCCCGGCGTCGCTCTGTAAGCTTCGCCAGGCTGATACTTAGTGCGCGCTCCTCGAGCGCGAGCAACTCCACTTCTCGGCTCAGCTCGGCGCTTGGGCGCGCCGTGGCGTGAGCATGGACCGTGGAGGATTCGCCGACACCGAGCCGCGTGAGCTCGGCGTCCAAACGCGCGCATTGTGCGAGCAGCGCCGCCTGCGCGCCTCGTTCGGTCTGCCAAACGAGCGTTGCCCGTTCACGCGCGAGCTCCGACTCTTCCAGCGCATGTTCGGCCGATCGCAACGCTCGCCGCGCATTTTCGTGTTGCTCTTGCAGGGCGGGCACGAGCGCGAGGCTCTGGCGAGCGCGCTCTTCGGCGTGCGAGTCGATGACGTCGCCCAGCTCGGCGAGCTCGTCGAGCGCCTCGAGCAGGCAAAACAAGCGATCACGTTCGCGCTCGAGCGCCGGCACTTCGAGCTCTGGCAAAGTCGGAGGGGCTGGCGCGAAGCGCAGTGCCTGCAGCATATCCTCCAGGCTTCGGCGTGCGCCGGCAACGCGCAACAGCTCCTGCGTTGCGGCTTCCGCTTCGAGCAGACGTTCGGCGACGGCGCGGGCCGCCGCGGAGTGGTCGGTGCCGTTTAGCAAAAACGCATCGGGGAGCAGAAGGCGGAGCGCTAGCACCCGTTGCTCGAGCTCGGCGCAGGCCGCGCTCGCGCGTGCCAGCTCGAGCTCGTGCTCGCGCTGCGCGTCTCGTAAGCCGCGCGCACGCAGCTGAGACGCCTCCCGGAATGGGCTGGTCGCCTCACTCAGCAAGCTCGGGTCGGCAAGGATAGGACCGAGCTCGAGCAGCATCGTGTCCAGCCGTCGCACGCGTAGCTCATTCGCGTCTAGGCCGGTTGCGATGGACTCCGCTTCGAGCCGCAAGGTCGCGGCGCGTTGACTGCGCGCTCGCCGCCCGACGATTGGGTTGACCGGTAAGCGCGTAACGCGAACCCCGCGGTCATGCTCGACTACCACGTCGGCCCCTCCGGGCTCGGCGCTGTCGCTTTCGACCTCACTGCCGCCGTCGGCCTCGATGCAGGCGCTGCTGTCGACGAGCCAGACACTATCCATCTCGCGCGGGCGCCCGGCGAAGACTCGCGCGGCTGCCGCTGGGTCCCTTACTAGAAGCGCCTGGACGAGGGGGCCGAGCTGCGCTTGCACACGTGCCGCCCGTTCGGGCTCGATATCCTCGAAGCGCTGCACGAGGAGGTCCGCGTCGAGCTCGTCCCGCAAGCGGAGCAACTCGGGTGCGAAGGCGCCTTCCTGCCCTTCGAGCGCAGACGCAGCAGTGAGCAGGGCCGTCCGCTCCGCGGTCAGCTCGCGTGTAGCTCGATGCAAGGCCTCGGATTCGCCGGCGAGGCGCAGCCCGAGCTCGCTCGCGGCAGCGAACGTCCACGGCTCGGAACGCGGTTGAATGCGCGACAGCTGCGCGCTCGCCGACTTACGCCGAGCGCTCCGCGCTTCGAGCGCACGTAGCTCCACGTCGTTTGCCGTCAGCTCCTCCGCACTTCGCTGGAGCGCCGTGCGGGTTGCTTGTTCCGCCAGCCGCGCCTCGGCGAGCGAGCGCTCGGTTTCGCTCAGCCATTGGCTGAGCGCATCGGCGCTGATCTCGGGCTCGGCCAAGCCCAGGTCTCGTGCGCGGCCTTGGGCCCTGGCCTGACGCGCCGCGAGCGCCTTTGCCTCTCGAAGCGCCGCGCTCAGGGCCGGGGCGCGGGCGGTGATCTCGTCCAAGCGGCTCAGGCGGCTGAGCTCCCATTGCGCGCGTTCGTAGCTGACCGCGCTGCCATCGCCAGCGACTACCGAAAGCGCGCCGAGGGCAGTCTGATATTCGACCCGCCTGAGCTCGCTCAATTGCTCGTCGCGCGCCGAACGCAAGCGCTCGCGGTCCACATGCTCGAGCTCCCGGCGCGCGCGGGCCGCGGTCATGTCCAGCTGAGCAACGTCGAACGTCGGCTCGCCGAGCAGGGACCGGGCGTCAGTCAACAATTGCGTCGCGCGCCGTTCGCGGTGCGCGTTGCGGTGGAGCTCGTCCAGGCCCTGCTGCACATCGGCTAGGCCCTGGGCGCTGCGCTCGTACCCCTCGCGGGCGCGCGCCTGTCCGGCGAGCGTTTCCGCTCGCGCACTGACTGCCTGAGCGCGCATAGCCGCAGCCGACACGACCGATGCTTCTCGCTCGAGCCGCTCCCCGTTCAACGCGATGCGTTCGCCGATCAGCGAGGCGGCATGGTCTAGCCGAGCTTGACCCTCGAGCGCACGTTGGAGCTCGGCGCGCTGGGTCGAGAGCCGCGAGGCCGACTCGGCGTGCTGCGCCTCGAGCGCAAGGGCATGCTCGTCCAAGGCTGCTAGCTCGCGGGCCGCGTCGGCCTCGGCCATGCGCGCCGTTTCGAGCGCGCTTCCTAGCTCATGGGCGGCCTCCCGGGTGGCGAGCACCGCGGCCGAAAACATGCCGTGCGCGGCCTCGTAGACGCTGGCGATTTCACGTTCTAGGCGCTGGGACTCGCTGACCTCGACACGCGTTCTGCGGCACGCGTCGAGGTTGCCGCGCATGCGCGATAGCGTATCGCCGAGGCCGCTCTCCTCGCGCAGCAAAAACGAACGCAGCTCGGAGGTCAGCGCCCGCGAGATGCCGCCAGTCATACTGGTGCGCAGCATCTCGTTGAACTTGTTCCGATCCTCGTCGAGGCTCAGGCGTAACGGGCTCACGCCGTGCTCGAACAACGCGGCGAAGTAGTCCCTGGCCGTCCCAAAACCGTGCCACGTCCCGCCCAAGGCTTTGGCGTTCTCGACCAGCTCCGCTCGTGTGGGCACTTCGTCGGCGCCGTCACGGCGCTGAAGCAGCAGATCCTGCAAGCGCACGTGGGGGCCCAATCCGGTGATCAGGAAAGGCGCGAGATCGACGCTGGGCTCCGCTTTGCGCGTCAACTCGACGCCCAAGATCAAGCGCCCCGCCTCGGGCAGGCCAACCTCCAGCGCAGCATAGGAGGGTCGGCCAAGCTCACCGAGCCGCCCCCAGACGCCTTTGTCGCCGCCGCTGGCGCCACTCTCGCCCAAGTTCGTGAAGCGCAGCCGAGACATGTCCGGCATGAGCACGACATAGGCCGCGATCATCACCGTCGTCTTGCCCGCCCCATTGGCGCCTTCTAGGGCAGTGACATTGGGGTCGAGCAAGTAGCGCTCATAAAATACGCCCTTCCAATTCACGAGGGCGAGCGCTGTCGCTCGCGCGCGCATCACGATTCGCGTTCCTCGTGGCCGGTCAACGTCTCACCGAAGTCCGCGAATTCATCGAGGTCGGCGGACTCCGCTCCGCCGCCGTCCAGTAGGGGTTCAAGCCGCTGCAAAACGGGCTCTTGATCGATTGGCTCGGGTTCGAGCGAGCTCGGTTCGAGCTCGGGCTCTTCGTTCTCCGCGTCGTCGCTGCCGTCGCCGAGCACGAGCTCGCCGCGTGCCACCATTCGCTCTAGTGCCTCTGCCGGTGAGCCGCGCCCACGCACCGGCTCGGCGAACCGGAGCAGGCCGGCTCTCAAGCGCAAAGTGTCGTCGTCCAGCAAGGAGACGAAGCCTAGGGCGGCCAAGCGCCGCAACGCCTCACTGAACTTGGCGCGCACGGTTTCTTCGGCCACGCGCTCGTCCACGCGCTTGCGCTTCGGGTTGAAGACGTGCGTCAACGAGTCACTGCCCATTACCGCTGCCAAATGCCCGAGCGCAGCGCTGCGTTTGACGACGCCTCCATGCTGCAGGGTGGCTGGGTCGAGATAGAGTAGGGTGAGGGCCTGCCCAACCAGCATCTCGGGCACCGATAGATGCCGGCGGCCTAGGCGATCGGTCGTTGGTAGCAAGTAGAAGTAACCATCGACCAGATGGATCAGCTCGCAACCAAAACGGCGGTAGAACCCCTCTAGAAGCGGCTGGGCATCGCTCAGAAACCCGTACCAAGCCAGATCCTCGCGGTCCACGTGGCGGCCGCGCCGCAACGCCAAGTCAACATCGGGGAATTGCTCGTCGGCGACCACATCGCCGAGCGTGATGAAGCGAGTATCAGCCACGGCGTTGCGCCTCGACCAGTCGCCACTCTTCGATAGCAAGGTCCGCGTTAACGCTCAGCCACGGCCGATCTCGATCGTGCGTGGTATGCGCCAAGCGAGCGACGACCTGTGCCACGCGCCCCGCCGTCACGAATTGCAGCTCGTCCGCAACGTCAGCGCTGACCTGCCGTGTCACGTCGCACAGGCCCGTCGAGCCGCCCGCCAACGCGCGCAGCACGAGTCCCTCTAGTACGGCGTTCGGGTCGGGTCCATCGTTGGCGGCGGGCGGCCGCTCGCGCTCCGCGCGCGGCCGACTCACCTTTGGCTTGTGGTCTCTGAAAGGCTCCACCTCTCGTAACAGACGAGGTGACGGCGCGGCGGCCACCGCGAGGGCAAAGGGCCGGGTGACGTGCCGAGACAGTTGCTCTCGCAAACGTGCGATGAGTGCCCGCGATGGATCTAGCCGCACGACGTCGCACAGGTAACGGTGCACGTATTGATAGTACTCCGACCACGCGCGTTGCCGCGCCGCCCCCCACGCGCTGATCCGCTCGACCTGTTCGCTCACCCGCTGCACCGCGGACTCCGCCCCCGTCGCGCCCGCCTCGATCGCGACATCCTGAATGTCCTGCAATACCGAGGACAGCTCGGACGCGTCCCGCAGCAGGATCTCGTTTAATTCGGCGAGCGTTGCGCTCGTGCTCTCGAGCAGGGCCAGGCAGCGATCGACGGCACCAAACCAGTCGGACTGCAGCAACTCCGCGATCTGCACCTGGAATGCCTGTTGCTCCAAGTCAAGGGAGCGTTGCCGGCGCTCGATCCCGCTGACCAGGTCGCTGACCGAGACGCGGAGCGGAGCTTCTACGGCCGTGTGCCAAGCCTCGGGCGTATGCGCCTCGGCGGAGCGGGTCAGGATCTCGGCCAAGCTGAGGCGTAGGCTTCGGGTGAGCACGCTGAGGTTTTCCCGCGTCAGCGTCTCGTCCTCCACGAGCGACTCGACGATGGCAGCCGCCAAACGCGTGAGCGCATACTCGCCAGCGCGCATCAAGCCCGCGCCATCGACGCGAGCGAGCAGCTTCTGCTCCCGCAGGCGCGCGATGGCGTGCGTCGCACGCCTACGCGGGCTCTCCGCGTGAGGCTCCAGCAGCGCGCTGACTTGTTCGAACACGTTCAGTAACTGGGCTTCGTCGAACGCAGCCAGCGCCGCGCCATTCGCGCTCAAATGCAGCGCCGAAAGGAAAATCAGATCTAGGCTGCCGAGCTCCAGCTTGGGCCGCGTGCTGGCCAGCGCCGCGAGAACGAGCCTGGGGTCTTTCGCACCGTCCGTCATCGTCATGCTCTCGACGAGGCTTATATAGGCGGACGCCGGGCGGCGGTGACATACCTTCAGATCGCGACGCGCCGGCGAAGCGACCCGAACAAAAGTGGTCGGGGCGGGCGGATTCGAACCGCCGACCCCTTGACCCCCAGTCAAGTGCGCTAACCAGGCTGCGCTACGCCCCGGACCGCTCTTCGCATCAGGTCTCCGACCGAAGGGCTCGCGGAACCTAGTCGTTCCGCCAGCAATTGCAACCTGATTCATTTCTACGCTCGAGCAGCGGTCGGTGCTCTTTGCGTGCGCCACCACGTGTCAACCGGGGCACTACCTGCGGCTCCTCCGCGGGCAACGCCACGGGACACGTTCGCCCCCGATGAAGGACCCAAACGCCGGGGATTTCGAGAATGATATTGACTTTCGTTATCAAGAAAGTCATGAACTCGAACCGTGTGTGCGCATTTCGCTCGAGCGGCCCGAAGGGACCACAAATGACTAAAATTACTACCAAAAACCTTAGGTGGCTGGCCGTCGCGGGCTTGGCCGCGGCCGCGGGTTGTTCGGACTCTAAAGATGGGGCCGCGCCGGGCGGCGAGGCGGGCGCGATGGGCAGCGGCGACGCGGGCGCTGGCGGCGAAAGCTCTGCCGACCTGAGCGCGCGCAGCGCAGTCGTGAAAAATTACGCCTCGAACCTGGCGCAAGGCTATGCCGATTCGGTCGCCGACGAGAAGGCATTCAAGACAGTGATCGACGCGTTCCTGGCCGCTCCAACCGAAGCGACTCTGACGGCTGCCCGCGATTCCTGGCTCGAGTCGCGCGCTCATTACATGCTCACGGAAGGCGCGCGCTTTTACAACGGCCCCATCGACGATGATCCACCGAACCACGAGGCCGTGATCAATTCCTGGCCGCTCGACGAGGCCTACATCGACTACACCACCGATGCGCAGGGCGTCGTCGACGAAACGTCGGGCGTGGTGAACAACCCCGACATCTTGAAGGACATCACGTTCAAGGGCTTGGACGACCTGAACGCCCAAGGCGGCGACGAAAACATCTCGTCCGGCTACCACGCTGTCGAGTTCTTGCTCTGGGGGCAAGCGCTGAAGAAGGTTGGACCCGGCGAGCGGCCGGCCACGGATTACGTCATCGGCGGCCCACGCAAAAACCCCGACCGGCGTGGCACGTACCTCGGGGTCGCCGTCGACGGCCTCATCAGTCATCTAACCGCCGTGCGCGATGCGTGGACACCGAAGGCCAAGTATCGGGTCGACTTCGAGGCGGACACGGCCGCCGCGCTGACCAACATGTTCACGGGCCTGGCCAAGTTCAGCAAGGGCGAGCTCGGGTCGGAGCGCCTTGCGGCGGCTTACAAGTCGAAAGAGCGGCACGATCAACACGACTGCTTCAGCAGTGAAACGCTCGTCGACTACGAGCGCGACGCGCGCGGGATCCAAGACATCTATCTGGGGAACTACGGCGACAACGACGGCCCGGGCATGGATGAGCTCGTCCATGCCGCCGACCCCGCGTTGGACACCAAGCTCAAGGCCCAAATTCAAACGTCGATTGACGCCATCGTCGCCATCCCGAAGCCATTCGAAGATGCCATCGCCGGCGACGACGACTCGAAAGGTCGCGTGAAAATCAAAGCCGCGCTCGATGCGCTCACGGCCCAAGGTGACCTGTTTGGCAAGGCCGCGGCGGCCCTCGGCTTGACGATCCGGGTCGACGATCCTCCAGAAGAATGACCCGCTGCGCCGTACTCGCAATTCTGCTTCTTGCAGCGAACGGCTGTAGCGGCGGTGCTGCAACGTCTGACGCTGCAGTGGCGGCTCCGCCCGACCCGAAGTCGGGCGGAGCCGCCACCGTTTTGGACGTCACGGCGAACTCGTACTCGAACAGCATCGCTGGGCTCAGCGACGAGCAAGCGGGCGATTTCAGCTTTGGCCACTCGATATTCAGCCAAAACTGGGTCACCGCGCCGGCGACCACTAGTGGGACGGATGGGCTGGGTCCTCTGTACAACGCGCGCGCCTGCTCCACCTGCCATTCGCAGGACGGCCGGAGCCCGCCCTTCAGCTCGAGCGGCGGACTGCTCGGTCTGCTGTTTCGCTTGAGCATTCCGGGCCGCGCTGACAATGGCGGCCCAAACCCCGATCCGGTGTACGGGGATCAGCTGCGCCAGTTCGCTATCCTGAAGGTGCCCGCCGACGGCACGCCGCACGTGGCTTATGCTGAAACGCCCGGCAAGTATGGTGACGGCACGGACTTTTCACTCCAAACGCCGACCTACAACATCGACGGCTGGAACTACGGCAAGCCCAGTGCGGGCCTGATGATCTCACCTCGCACCGGCCCGTCCGTGATCGGCCTCGGGCTGCTGGAAGCCGTCCCTGAAGAAGAGATCTTGGCCCATGTGCACCCACCGGATGCGGATGGCGTGAGCGGGGTCCCAAACCATGTGTGGGACGCGGCGCTCCAAAAGACAGTGCTCGGCCGCATCGGATGGAAGGCGAATCAGCCGACTACGCTGCAACAAACAGCGGCGGCGTTCGTCGGCGATATTGGAATCACCGGCTCCCTCTTCCCGACCGGCACCTGCACCTCGACGATGACCGCTTGCTTGCATGCGGCCTCCGGCGGCGACCCCGACTTCGAGCTGACTGATGATCGTTGGAAAGCCGTCGGCTTCTACATGAAATCGCTGGCAGTGCCAGGGCGCCGCGATATCGATGATCCTCGAGCGTTACAGGGCGAGGCGCTGTTTCAGCGCTTCGGCTGCACGTCTTGCCACCTGCCAACCCTGCACACCGGAGCCGACGCGGTTGCGGACGTCTTGAAGAATCAAACCATCCACCCTTATACGGACTTATTGCTCCACGACATGGGTCCGGACTTGGCCGACGGGCGCCCGGATTTCGAAGCCACCGGGAGCCAGTGGCGAACGACCCCGCTGTGGGGGATCGGTCTGCTGCAGACCGTGAATCATCACGCCTTCCTGTTGCACGACGGGCGCGCCCGCGGCGTCGCCGAGGCCATCTTGTGGCACGGTGGCGAAGCCGCTACCGCGCGCGAGAACTTTCGCCTAGCGGACGCGAGCGAACGCAGCGCGCTCCTCAAATTTCTGGAGTCCTTGTGAGCAAAATAAGCAAGCGGTGGTCCTGCGCCGGTCTCGGCGCATCGTGCTTGCTCTTCGGCTGCGGCAGCACCGGCGCCCCCGCTCAAGATTACGGCACGCTGTTGAAGAACGTGAGCGAGGACGTGATTCTGCCGGAACATCGCGATTTCGCCTCCCATGCCGACGCGCTCGTGGTGGCCGTCCAGGCGCTCGAGGACCGGCCCAGTGATAAGTCGCTGAAGTCGGCGCAAGAAGCGTGGCGCGCTACACGCCGAGCGTATCGCGTGCTCGATTCGCTTCATTTCGGTCCGGGCTACACGCTGCACATCAGCGAGCGCATCGACGTCGCGCCGGTCAACACCAAGGGCATCGAGGCCCTGGTCGCCGGGACCGACGCGCTCGACGACCAAGCCGTGGGGGACGCGGGAGGGCAAAAAAAGGGCTTCCTCGGCTTGGAATACCTGTTGTTCGCCGACCCAAGCACCGACAAAGCGCTGGCACCGGCCCTCGCTGACGACGATGGCGCGGTTCGGCGCCGAACCTTGGCCTTGAGCATCGCTGATGAAATTCGATGCTCCGCTCATGAGCTGGACGACGCGTGGGAGCCAGCCACGCGAAATTCCAATGAGGTTGGGTGCTCCGCTCATGAACCGGGCGACGCGCAAGACAGCAACTACGCGGAGCAACTCGAGCAAGCTGGGTCGGGCAGTATGCGGTACGCGACACAACGTGCGGCGGTCGATGACGTGGTGAGCGGCGGCGTCGGCCCAGCGCTGGAATTGATCGTCGGGGTGCGCTTGGCCCTCCCACTCGGCTACAAGTCGGGTGGCACCCCCGAGCCCGAATCGGATCCGACGCGGCGCAGCGACAGTGCTGTGGCGGACATGCAAGGCACGTTGAGCGGGGTCACCGCGTTGTACCAGGGCCACGGTATTTCTGCGGTGATCCATGGGCTCAATCCTCAGCTCGACCAAACTGTGAACGATCAGATCGCCAAACTTCAAAGCGCGCTGAACGGCGTCCCGGCCCCCTTTGACGACGCGGTGCTTCATGACACCGACCAGGTGAAGGCGGCATATACCGCGGGTAAGGCCTTGAAATCGACCTGGAACACAGACGTGTCGAGCGCCCTCGGCGCGACCGTCCAAGCCGACTTCGATGGCGACTGAGGTCGCAAGCTCCCTCGTTCGCCGATTGGTTCGCCATGTGCTCCGCTGTCCAGCGCATGCACCGCTGCTAAGCGGCGTGTGCTTGCTGGCCCTGATGCTCGAAACGCGCCTGAGCCAAGGCCAGGCGCCGGCCCCGTCTCTGGCGACGCACTCCGCGCCGGCCCCGCCCGACGCGGAGAAATTGCTCGATGGCGCTGCGGCGCCGGATAGCGGGCAGGAGAGCGCGCGCGAGATCACCGTGCGAGGTAACAAGGCCGACGCGCTGAAGCGTGCTTCGGGCTCCGGCACCACCATCGGCGAACGTGAAATCCGCACCACGCAACCGGAGAATAACGCCGAGCTCTTGCGCCGCGTGCCTGGCCTGCAAGTGCGCACCGAAGATCCCATGGGCTTGCGCCTGAACCTCGGCGTCCGCGGCCTGAGCCCGACTCGCAGCCGCCTGATCCTCATGGAGGAAGACGGCGTGCCCGTGGTAGTCAGCCCGTACGGTGAGCCCGAGCTCTACTACACCCCCATGGTCGAGCGCGTGCAGCGCTTGGACGTGCAGAAGGGCAGTGACGTGCTGCGCTACGGTCCGCAGACGGTGGGCGCCGTCGTGCAGCTCCACACTTTCGACCCCACCGTTCGTCCCGGCTGGTACGTGGCGCATCAGGTCGGCTCACGGGGCTACGGGTCTATTCAAGCCCGTTACTCGGGCACCACCGGCCCCGTCGGCTACGTCGCGCAAGTGGTGCGAAAAAGCGGGGACGGCTACCGCAATATGGGCTTCCACGCGACGGACGCATTCGGGAAGGCCGTCTACACGAACGCAGTCGCGGGGCAGCTGTCGCTCAAGCTCGGCTTCCACGACGATCGCGCGCGCACCACCTATCTCGGCCTGACCGACGCACTCTTTCGCGAGGACCCGCGTCGCGACACCATCGCTCCGAACGATTTTTTCGCCGTCCGTCGCTATGAAGCGTCGGTAGTGCATGAGCTGCACGTCAGCGACGCCACGGCGCTCCGCTCGAGTGCCTTCGCTTATCAGATGACGCTGTCGCAGCGCTTGCAGGATTTCGTACGCAAGCCCGACGTGAACGGCAACTTTCCGGAGGTGCTCGACCCCGTCGGCCTGTTTCTCGGGCGCACCACGACGCTCCGCGACCGGCGCTACTACGTGGGCGGCGTTGCAAGTGAGCTCGAGCATCGCTTCAAAACCGGACCTGCGTTGCATCGCTTGAAAATTGGAGCCCGCGCGATCGAGGACGTGGCGCGCCGCAAGCTATTGGCGGGTGACACCCCGACCGCGGACGACGGCACGATCTTGACCGACGACACCACGCACATCCTCGGCCTCTCGGCATGGCTCGAGGACCAGATTGCGGTCACGGGAAAGCTTTTGGTGACGCCCGCCTTCCGCTACGAGCACTCCAGCTCCACCAAGGATTTTCACGTCGCGGACCAAGACCCGAGCGAGCCGAAGCCGGTCTCGGCGACCAGCCACGCCGGCGGCGCGATGCCGGGGATCGGGCTGATCTACGGCACCGCCCGCGGCAACGCGTTCGGCAGCGCTTACTTGGGCTACTCCGCCCCGCGCGTCGGACAAGCGATCACCCCCCAAGGCCGCGACGCGAACCTACACGCCGAGCGCAGCAAGAATTACGAGCTCGGCGTGCGCGGGCGGAGCGACTGGCTACGCGCCGAAGCCGACGGCTTCCTGATCCAATTCGACAATCAGCTGGTCTCGAACAACCCGCTCCAGGGTGACTCCGAATTCGTGGACGGCGGCCGCACGCGCCATCTGGGCGCCGAGGCAACGCTCGCCGTGCGCCTCGGCAAAGCTCTCGCACTGCCGCTCGAGCTCGATCTGGGAGCACAGTACACGTTCGTGCAGGCGCGCTTCGTGGGCGGCAATTTCGACGGCCGTAGCGTGCCTTATTCGCCTGAACAGAGCGCCAACCTGACGCTCGACTTCGCGCACGCGAGCGGGCTCACTGGCCAAGTGGCACTGGCCTACGTCGGCTCGCAGTACACGGACGAACGCAACACCGTCTTGCCCGGTACGTCCGGGCTCGACGGGGTGATCGACGCGTACACCACGCTCGATGTCGGCGCCCGTTATCGTTACGCGCCGAGCGGCGTCAGCTTTGGGCTCAGCGTGAAGAGCTTACTCGACAACGTGTACATCTCCGACCGTTTGCCGAACGGCATTTTCACCGCTGGTTTCCGCCAGGTCTTTGCGACCTTCGCATGGTCTTCGGACGGCTGATCCGCGCCCTCGACCGCCCGGTCGATGGGGCGTCGTGTGTGGCCTTCCGCATCTCGTTCGGGGCCGTGCTGCTAGTCGCGACCGTGCGTTTCATCGCGCACGGCTGGGTCGCGAAGTACTACCTCCAGCCGAAGCTCTTCTTTCAGTATTGGGGCTTTGGCTGGGTGAGGCCCTTGCCCGGCCTCGGGATGTACGTGCTGTATGCGGCCATGACCGCCGCTGCGCTCGGCATGGTGCTCGGTTTCGCCTATCGCAGCGCCGCCGCGGTCTTCGCACTTGCCTTCAGCTACGCCCATTTTTGCGACAAGACCAATTATCTAAATCATTACTACCTCGTCAGCTTGCTCACTGGGTTGATGGTCGTGCTTCCGCTCGATCGCGAGTGGTCGCTTCGAACGTGGCGGCGGCCGAGCGAAACGCGCGTTCGAGTGCGCGCCTGGGTACTGTACGCAGTGCGATTTCAGATCGCCGTCGTCTACGCGTTCGGAGGCATTGGCAAGCTCGGACCGGACTGGTTGCTCCACGGCGAGCCACTTCGCATTTGGCTGTCGGCCAACACCGAGCTGCCGCTGCTCGGTCGCTTGCTGAGCGCGCCCTGGGCCGCGCTGGCGTTCAGCTGGTGCGGTGCGCTGTTCGATTTGAGCATCGTGCCGCTGCTGCTTTGGCGCCCGACGCGCACCCCAGCCTACGCCGTGCTCGTGACGTTCCACGTCCTCACCGCGCTCTTGTTCCCAATCGGCATGTTCCCTTGGATCATGATCGCTTGCGCGCCTATTTTCGGCGATCCATCCTGGCCACGCGTGCTCTTCGAGCGCCGAGGCCTGCTCTCGCTCCCGATTGACGGCGTCGCTGGACCAACGCTCGATCGCGCCGGCCGGCTCGCGGCTTCGCTCTACGCCGTCGTTCAAGTGCTGGTTCCGATGCGCTGCCTGCTTTATCCCGGCAACACGCTGTGGACGGAAGAGGGCTTTCGTTTTTCGTGGAAGGTGATGTTGATCGAGAAGGCCGGCGATCTCGAGCTGACGGTGGTGGACGCTCGCGGACGCAGTTATCTCGTCGATCCGCGCGCGTATTTGACGCCGTTACAGGTGCGCATGGCCGCAACTCAGCCCGACATGATCCAAGAGCTCGCCGCGGACGTGGCGCGCGATTACCAAGCGCGCGGCTACGGTACGGTACGCGTGTATGCGGACAGCCAGGTCTCGTTCAACGGCCGGCTCCGCCAGCGTTTCATCGACCCCAAGGTAGACCTGGCCAGCCAAACCGACGGCTTGCGCCATAAATCGTGGATCCTGCCCGCGCCCAGCAAGCCCGCATCTTTTTGAGGCGGGCTCGGGCTTGCGCGGAATTCGACGCCGAAGGCTGCGACGCGTTGCCGGCGGGGCGGGTGACCATGAAAAAAAATTATTGATGGTCACCGAGCGGGAACACGGCCGGCTCAGCCTTCGGCGTCGCGCCGCGACTCCGGTCCGGGTGCGGCCCGGGAGGGCAAGCCGGGTGGGCTCGGATCACAGACCGGGCGGGGGGATTGAAGCGCGGCCGCGCGGCTCGCTGATTGTAGCCAAGGTTTCGAGCAGGTGAGCCACGCTGGCCGGCGCTTGCGCGCTGCGCGGGCGCAAGTAACGCGCGATGTCACCGAGCGAGATCATACCGACCAAAAGCTCATTCGCGTCCACTACCGGCAACCGTCGCACCTGTCGCTCGCGCATGGCGGTCTCCACCGCAGCCAGTGAATCATCCGGGGAACAGACGCTGAGCGAACGCGACATAGCACTCGACACGTTGGTCGCGGCCAGCGCGACGCCCTGGGTGAGCGCCGCCATGCAGATGTCCCGATCGGTGATCACCGCACGCACGCGGCGCACGTCGTCGACTACGGCCAGGCAACCGCAATCCTTCTCCCACATGATCTGCGCGGCCCGGTGCAGCGTGTCGTTCGGGCTGCAGGTGTGCACCCGAACGCGCATGATATCGTGCACAGGCGCCTTACTCGGGCCGCCCTCCTGGGCGCGGACCGAGAAATCTCGAAACGCCTTGACCAGCTCGACCGCGAGCTCACCGGCCGCCTCGAACGCGCCCTCTCCCTGCTGCTCGAGTGAGCGCTCTAAACCCAAGAGCTTGGGCTCTACCGTTTCCCATTGGGCGCGCACCTCCAAGCCGGCGAGGTGAAGTTTCACGCGCAGCTCGTCACGCAGTTGCGAAAGCTCGGCCAGCACGGAACCAGCAGCATTGCGTTTTGGAAATCGCGAAGTCATGGGCAGCTCTCCTTCAACCGTTCTCGGGAAAATTCTGGCGGCCGGTCGCGCGATCCGCGTAGCCGCCCCCGAAGCGCGGAAGGCGGGGTTGGCTGACCGCCGCCAGCGTGTGTGCAACCGCGATCCAAGTCATGCCGTCGCCGCCATTGGTCTCACGACCCACGAGGTAGGCGAGATCACCGAGGGTGACGATGCCGACCAGCCGCCCCTGGTCGTCGACCACGGGTACCCGTCGAATCTTGTTTTGCTGCATGATCGCCTGCACCGTGACCGCGGTGTCTCGCGGCGAGCACGTCTTCACGTCGCGCGCCATGGCGCTCGTGACGCGCGAGTCGTGCAGGGGCGCGCCCTGCAAGTGCGCGGCCATGCAAATATCGCGGTCCGTCACGATACCCACCAGGCGCCCATCCGTCTCAATAACGGGTACGGCGCCGCAATCATTTTCCCACATGATCTGCGCGGCCGTGCCCAACGTCTCGTCGGGTGATATGCAGCGCACGTTCCTGGTCATGATTTCGTCGATTTTCATCAAGCGTCCTAGCGCGTCCTAGAGCGTGTAAATCGGCCCCCAGCTGCCAAAGTGTGGCAAAGGAGCGTAATCTGAGCAGTGTAATGCCTCGCGCCCGCGCGGTATACTAGCAGCGTGGACTTTCGGCAGTACGCTGCCCAATCGGACGATCGCCTGGAGCTGCTGACGGGCGCGCTCCTCATCGCGCACGATGCCTATCCGGGGCTCGACTTTCAGGCGCAGGAAGACAAGCTCGACGAGCTGGCGGCGCCGCTCCGTCGTCGTCACATCGATGAGCTGCCTGCCGCGCTGCAGGCGCGCGCCATCGGCGACCATTTGTTCATCCGCAACGGCTTCCACGGTAACGCCGACAACTACTACGACACGCGCAACTCATTCCTGAATGACGTGCTCGAGCGCAAGACCGGCATTCCGATCTCGCTTACAGTCTTGTTCGTGGAGGTAGCGCGTCGCGCCGGTGTTCGCGCGCGAGGGGTGGGCTTTCCCGGGCACTTCCTGGCGCGCGTCGACGACTCGGACGGCAGCGTGATCGTCGACCCATTCGCGGGCGGCGTCACCCTCTCGCGCCGGGATCTAATCGAGCTTCTGAAGAGAGTCGCGGGCAAGATGAAGTTTCAAGAGGGCATGCTCGACCCCACGCCCAACCGCCACATCGTCGCTCGTATGCTGATGAACTTGCGCGGCGTGTACGCGGCGCAGGCCGATTATCCGCGGCTTTTGTTGGTTCTCGATCGCTTGATCGATTTGATGCCCGACGTCACGGACGAGCTCCGCGACCACGGTTACTTGTGCGCCAAGCTCGGCGCTCCGCGGGCAGCCATCGAGCACTTGCAGCGCTACCTAGGCGTATTGCCAAATGCGGGGGACGTGGCGGAGGTACGAAAATTTTTGGCGCGGCTCGAACAGGACGCGGCCCAGCACAACAATTAGCGCGCCGTTTGCGGCAAGCCGCCGCTCGTGAGCGCGCACTGATAGTCGCCCAGCAAATAGTAGGCACGTCGGCACTCCACGTCTGCGCTGGCGCTGCTTTGCGGCTTGCCTTGCTCCAGCAGGCGCGTCTGGTAGCTGAAAGAGTATTTGAACGCGGAGCGATCTTCGCGAAGCAAGCTAACGCTGCAGTGCGCGCTGCCGCAGGCCGTGCTCTCCGCCAGGGCTCGCAGCGGAGCGTCGTCGCCGTACGTATTGTTCAGGCCAAGTGCCGTCGCGGCCAGGCACAGCACCATCAACAGCGGCCGCACAATCGAGCGCGCTTCCATTCAGCCGGCCATCTCCAGCTCGTAAAACGGTGGCGGCTTGTCCTTCGCCCACCAGAAGCCGGCGCCGACGCTGAGCAAGTGTTTGGCCAAGATGCCGCGGTAGTACGAGCCATTGCGCACGTGAATGTCGGCGTCCGTGCGCGCCTTGTCCGTCCGATCGCGCAGATCACCACGCGTCGTCACCTCCACGTAGATGAGACCGCGCGACATGGCCGCGATGTTGGCGACCGCGGGCGCAACGTCTGGGTCGGGGAGGTACTGAAGCACGCCCTGGCAAATGATCAGGTCGTGCTTTTTGCGATCGCGCCAGCGCGCGATATCGCGATTCAACCAGCCATGCTTTTTGCACATGGCTTGGCTCACCTCGGTACCGGTGTAAGCGATCCCTTTGTCGTGCTTTTCGAGCCACTGCTTCCAGAGGCCAATGCCTGCACCGATGTCGAGCACGCTCTTCAAGTCGAGGCGATTCCAACGCGCAAAGCCAACCACGAAGGAGGCAAGGTTCGCGTGCTCTTCAGGGCTGACGACGCGAGTCTGAGGGGATTCGTAGAAGCGGTGGTAGTACGCTTCGTCGAAGCGACGAAACCGATCCATGTCCTTCAGTCTAACTCGAAGGCGATCGGCGATAGCGATGGCCTTTCTCGAGCGCGCACGTCGAGCGGCTGGTCGACGGGTTTGTAACCTGCGGTTATGTATACCTAAACTTTATTATTGCGTACTTGCGAATATCTGTAACTATAGGCGCGTTCGATGACGCAGCCGGCACCCCTCGACGCGCGTTGGCAGCTCTACCGGCTGCTGAGTGACCCGTTTCGCTTACGTCTCCTGGCGCTTGCTGCCGAGGAGGAGCTCGCGCTCGGCGAGCTCGCCGACCTGCTCGCAGAGTCTCAGCCGAACCTGTCGCGCCAGGCCGCGCCGCTGCGTCAGGCCGGGCTGCTCTCCGAGCGGCGCCACGGCACGCGCACGTTGGTGCGCTTGGACGCAGCGGCCAAGTCCGATCCGGTGGTGTGTGATGCGCTGCTCGCCGGCCGGAGCATGTGCGAAAAGGACGGTAGCCTCGCCCGCATCGCCACGATCGTCCGCGCTCGCGACCAAAAGACGCGTGAATTTTTCGCGCGTCCGCCGCACACGGACGAGCCCATCGTGCTGGCGCCGGAGCTACCCGTTTACATCGCGGCGCTCGCGTCCTTGCTCGACCGCCGCGCACTGGCAGTCGATGCCGGCACCGGAGACGGCGCGCTCCTCGACGTGCTGGCGCCGGCCTTCGACCGCGTGGTCGCGCTCGACCGCAGCACCGCGCAGTTGGCACGCGCGGAGCGTCGGGTGCTCGCGCGCGGCTACGGCAACGTCGCATTTTTCTCGGGTGAGATAGACGACCCCGCCGTGCGCCACGCCGTCGGCTCGGGCGCGGATGTGGTGGTGGCGGCGCGCGTGCTACACCACGCCCCACTGCCGCGGGAAACGGTGGCCGCGCTCGCGGCGCTGATTTGCCCAGGTGGCCATCTGCTGCTGCTCGACTACGCTCGCCACGCGGACGAGGCGCTGCGCGACGCACAGGCCGACGTGTGGATGGGCTTCGATGCGCGCGAGCTGACGGAATTTGCCCGCTCGGCGGGGCTTACGAACGTATGCGTGCGGGAGTTACCGCGCGGGCTGTTCCAAAACGGTGTAGACGGGCACCTGAGTTGGCAGCTGCTTTCCGGCAAACGGCAGACGGAACGAGCTCACTCCCGGTAGCACCGGGCTTTTCAGACAAGCACAAGGAGACGATCGACAATGGAGCAGAGCGTTCAAGAGACGGGCACGATCGAGCGGCGCAAACAGAGTGGGGTCGCCACGCAGGAGGGCAAAAATTACCGGGTGGCCGACATCGGCCTCGCCGATTGGGGACGTAAAGAGATCTCGATCGCCGAGACCGAGATGCCGGGGCTAATGGCGCTGCGTGAGGAGTTCGGACCAAAGCAGCCGCTGAAGGGCGCACGTGTCGCCGGTTGTCTGCACATGACGATCCAGACTGCGGTGCTGATCGAGACCCTGACGCATTTGGGCGCGGAGGTCACCTGGACCTCGTGCAACATCTACTCGACGCAAGATCAGGCGGCGGCGGCCATCGCCAAAACCGGCGTACCGGTGTTCGCTTGGAAGGGCGAGACGGAGGCCGAGTACGACTGGTGTCTGCAGAAACAGATCTTCGCCTTCGAAGGAGGCAAGGGTCCGAACATGATCTTGGACGACGGTGGCGACCTCACCGTCTGGATCCATCAGAAGCACCCCGAGCTGTTCAACGGCTCTGATCCGATCCGCGGCCTGAGTGAGGAGACGACCACCGGCGTGCACCGTCTGTATGAAATGTTCAAGCGCGGGGACCTGAAGTGCCCGGCAATGAACGTGAACGATTCGGTGACGAAGAGTAAGTTCGACAACCTATACGGCTGCCGTGAGTCGCTCACGGACGGCATCAAGCGCGCGACCGGCGTGATGTTCGCCGGCAAGGTTGCCGTGGTCGCCGGCTTCGGCGACGTAGGCAAGGGCTGCGCGCAGGCCATGCGCGGCCTGGGGGCGCGCGTGCTGATCACGGAGGTAGATCCGATCTGCGCCTTGCAGGCCGCGATGGAAGGCTACGAGGTCACGACCATGGATCTCGCGGCGCCCCAAGCGGACATCGTCGTCACCGCCACCGGCTGCTGCGACGTGGTCGAGGCCCCGCACATGCAAGTGATGAAGAACGAAGCCATATTGTGCAACATCGGTCACTTCGACAGCGAGATCGACGTAGCTTGGTTGGAGGGTAACAAGGAGATCCGCGAAGAGAACATCAAGCCGCAGGTCGATCACTTCATCTTCCCAGACGGCAAGAAGCTCACCGTGCTGGCGCGCGGGCGGCTCGTGAATCTCGGCTGCGCGGACGGTCATCCGAGCTTCGTGATGAGCTCGAGCTTCACCAATCAGGTGCTAGCGCAGCTCGCATTGTTCGGTGACAAGCTGCCCGTCGGCGTGCATCTCCTGCCGAAGAAGCTAGACGAGAAAGTGGCACGCCTTCACTTGGGCAAGCTCGGCGTGAAGCTCGACCGGCTCTCGGCCAAGCAGGCCGAGTATCTGGGTATTTCAGTGGAAGGCCCGTACAAGCCCGAGCTGTACCGCTATTGATCGGCACGGGCCTGAGCCCGGGCCATGCGACTCGGCGCGGCTCTCGTGAGGGGGCCGCGTCTTTTTGCGGACCGCCTCTCGGCAAGCTTCGGAAGCACGTGTACGCTGGTGAGTCATGACTCCGGGCGAAAAGAACATCGTAAAGTGTCTCGTGGCGGTGGCTTGGGCGGACGGCAAGGTCGTGGCTCCGGAATCGGGCGTCATCGAAGGGCTGCTGTGCGGCTTCGACGCGAGTGAGGCGGAGGAAGGAGAGATGTTGGCCTACGCCAAGCAGCGGCGAACGCTGAGCGCCGATGCGCCGCTCAGCGCGCTGTCGCAGGAAGAACGCGAGCTGCTGCTGGCCAACGCTGCCCTGCTCACGCATGCCGACGGCGAGCAAAGTGCTTCGGAAAAGGAGTTGCTGGACAAGCTCGTGACGCTATTGGAGCTGGACGAAGAGTCGGCGGCCGCAATCTTGGACTCGGTTCCGGACGGCGCGCTCCGGCTGGGCTCGCATGCCCTAGACCCCGACGAGTCGGCCTGAGCCCGCGGCTCCGTGTTCCCCGCGTGTCCGTAACGAACTTCACACCGCGCGCGGGTAGCTGCCGAGCACGCGAACCATGGAGCAATGCGCTTGGAGCTCTCTCAAGGCGAGCACGACCCCTGGGTCCTGGCGGTGCCCTTCGAGATCGGTGAGGAACACGTACTCCCAGCGCTTGCCCGCGGCCGGTCGCGACTCGATGCGACTTAGGTTGATGCCCGCACCATCGAAAATCTCCAGTGCTTGGCGGAGCGCGCCCCGGCTATGGGCGGTCGAGAACACGAGGCTGGTCTTGTCGTAGCCCGTGCGCGGCGCGTCTCCCTGCGCGATCACGACGAAGCGCGTCGCATTTTCGGCGCTGTCTTGGATGTTTGCGCGGATCACCGGGACGTCGTTCAGCTCAGCTGAAAGCGCGCTGCCGATCGCCGCCAGGCCCGCGTCGAGCGAAGCTTCGCGCGCTGCGGCAGACGTGGACAACGACGCGACCTGCTCGGCATGCGCCAGATATTGTGCGAGCCAATGCCGGCATTGCGCGAGCCCCTGCGGATGAGAGGCGACGCGCTCGATAGCCCTCAGGTCTTGGGCTCGGCCGATCAGGCACTGCGCAATTTCCAGCACGACCTCGCCGCGGATGAACAGCTCTCGGTTCAGCAGCTCGTCCACGGTTTGGTTGACGCCGCCTTCCGTCGAATTTTCGATGGGCACCACGCCAAACTCGACCGAGCCGCCGCTCACCGCCTCGAACACATTGGCAATCGTGCCGTTTTCCAGGAAGGCGCAAGAGACGCCGAACAGCCGACGCGCGGCCATGTGCGTAAACGAGCCGGGTAAGCCGAAGAACGCGACCGGGCGTGGACTGAGCGGCCCGACCTCGTTGGCGCTCGTGCCTATGGTTGCGGACGCCGCCTCGGCCATCGCTCAACGCACGATAGCGAGCAGGCTCTGCAGCCGCAGGGCGAGGCTCATGTCTCCGTCCACCCGCAGTTGATTACCGAAGAATAATTGCTCACCGCTGACGCGTCCTTCGAATAAAGCGACACCATTTTCGGCCGTCATGGTTAGCGTGCAATCCGAGGCGCCGTCGCCCGCAGTCAGCGACGCGTCGCCTTTTAGATTCATGATCCAGGTGCCGCCGCCCTCGCCCTCCAGGACGAACTTGTAGACCGCGCCGATGGCCGCGGCCGCGTCCTGGTTAGCGGCCAAGCGTTCGCCGACCGTTGCCATGACTTCTTGCACGCGGCTCATGGCGTGACTCTCTTCGGAGGTTTCAAGATAGCGCCAGGCACCGGCAGCGTGGAGGCAGTCGTCGGTGCGGCGCTCGCGGACGCGGTAGCGGTCGCCACCGGCACGAGCACGATCGTAGTCGTGGGGGCGGCGCTACTGCTCGCGGTTGCGGCGGGCGCGCTAACGGTGGCGGGCGGCGCGGCCGAGACCGCGGGTGTGCTGTCGGCCGGTTTTTCCGTGATGATCGTGCAGGCGGGAATGACCACCGCTAGACCGATGGCAAATAGCAGAGCTTTGTGCTCGATTTTCATGAATGAGATCTCCAGCTCGGGCCGACGCTAGCACCGTTCCGGCAGCCTGGGGGAGGCCGTAGCAAGCGGTGGTCCCGCGAAGCTAACGAGGACGCGAGGTGAGGGTGCGCGGCGCGTGCTCGCCGAATTTCGAGGCCAAGAAAGCGGCCGCGTGACGTCCGGTGTCAGTGGTCGGCACGTACTCGTCCGGGTCGATTGTGAGCGGCCGAGCGAGCAGCGGCCGTGAGTGGAGGCCCAGCAAGACCTCGATGTCAGCAATCAGATCATCCATGGAGGCGTAACGATTCTCGAGGTTCTTGCGCGTGGCGCCCTGGACCACTTGGTCCACCCGCAGGTCGAGCCGGTCGTTGAGCCACGAGGGTGGGGGAACAGCGGAAAACAGCTGATGGCGCAAGAGATCGGTTTGACCCACCGATTCGAACGGCAAATGGCCGGCAAACACGCGAAACATCACCACGCCCATGCTGTAAATATCACTCCGCGCATCGACCTCTTCGACCAATATCTGCTCCGGTGACATGTACTCGGCCGTGCCCAGCACGTGCTGCGCCTCGCTGCTTTCTTCGACGTTCCATAGTTTGGCCAGACCAAAGTCGATCACCTTGAGCCCGTACGGCTCCCCCGGTGGGCCGAGGAGCAAGAAATTGTCGGGCTTCACGTCACGGTGGACGATGCCCGCGCGGTGTGCGGCGGACAGGCCCGCCGCCGCCTGCCGCAGCAAAATCAGAGCGGTATCGAAGGGAATCGATGATTCACGGCGCAGGTATTCGCCCAGCGACTCGCCGAGCAAGGCCTCCATGGCCAGGAAAGGCACGCCATCCTCGGTCTCGCCCGATTCGATCACGGTGGCGACGTTCGCGTGCGAGATGGCCCGCATGGCTTCGGCCTCGCGCGCCAGCCGCACGCGAAACTCGGGCGAGCTAGCCGTCTCGGGCGCCAGAATCTTCAAGGCCACGGGGGTGTTCGTGCTCAGGTCCTCGGCCAAGTAGACCCGCGCGGTCGCGCCGCGCTTCAGGAAGCCGCGCACCTGGTAGCGGCCGACGACCAGTGCGCCGCTCCGCGTGGACTCGGCCGCGCCGAAGGCCGCAAAGGGCGAGCTGAGCCGAGCCTCGCCCTCGGCGAATGGGCCCAGCTCAGGCTCGGTATCGCGCGACATGGCTGCTCGCCGAGGCGAGCTCAGTCCGTCTCGCGTTTGGACGTCGTCGCCGGCTGAGCCGACGCGGGCGACCGCTTGTCCATATTGATGAACTCTCGCTCCTCGTAGCCGGTGTAGATCTGACGCGGCCGCGCGATTTTTTGGTCCTTGTCGAGCAGCATTTCTTCCCACTGCGCGAGCCAGCCGGACGTGCGCGGGATGGCAAACAGCACCGGGAACATATCGGCCGGGATCTGCAAGGCCTCGTAAATCAAACCGGAATAGAAATCGACATTTGGATACAGCTTGCGAGAAACGAAGTAGTCGTCGGTGAGCGCGATGCGCTCGAGCTCGAGCGCAACGGGCAAAAGCGGGCTCTTCTTGCCCACGAGGTCGAACACTTGGTCCGCCAAACGCTTGATCACCTTTGCGCGAGGGTCGTAATTCTTGTAGACGCGGTGACCGAAGCCCATCAAACGCGCGCCCACGCCGCTCTTCACCTCTTTGACGAAGGCGGGAATGTTGGAGACCGAGCCGATTTCGCGCAGCATGCGCAGGACGGCTTCGTTTGCCCCGCCGTGAAGCGGGCCGTAGAGCGCGGCGGCCGCGCCGGCTACCGCCACGTACGGATCGGCACGCGAGCTTCCGATCGAGCGCATGACGTTGGTCGAGCAATTTTGTTCATGATCGGCGTGCAAGATGAAGAGCACGTCGAGCGCTTTGACGATCTCCGGGTGCACCTCGAATTTCGGCTCCGCGATGCGCTTCATCATCTGCAGGAAGTTCTCGGTGTAGCTGACCTCGTTGCTCGGATACACGAACGGCATGCCCATGCTGTGACGGAAGCTCCAAGCCGCGAGCGTGGGCATCTTCGCGATCAAGCGCACCATCTGCTGACGACGAATGTCATGGTCCAGCACGTGCTTGGCCTCGGGATAGAACGTGCTGAGCGCGCTCACGGTGGCGACCAACATTCCCATGGGGTGGGCGTCGTAGCGGAAGCCGTCGATGAACGTTCGTACGTTCTCGTGCACGAACGTGTGGTGCGTGACGTCGCTCGTGTACTTGTCGAGCTGCGACTGCGTCGGCAGCTCGCCGTTGATCAGCAGGTAGGCGCATTCCAAGTAGGTCGCCTTTTCCGCAAGTTGGTCGACGGGGTAACCGCGGTAACGCAGGATGCCTTTGTCGCCGTCGATGTAGGTGATCGCTGAGCGACAAGACGCCGTGTTCATGAACGCGGGGTCGTAGGTCATCAGCCCAAAGTCGCCTTCTTCGACATGGATCTGCTTCAGGTCCAACGCCTTGATGGTGTCCTCGGTCACCGGCACCTCGTACGTCTTGCCGGTGCGGTTATCGGTAATAGTTAGAGTTTCCTTAGCCATTGCTCGCTTCGCTTCTCGCCTAGAATGGGGGACCCGCGTCGAAAGCGGGCTCAAGGCCCGCACAGTACGCCGATTTTTAGGCCCATCTGTCAGGTTTTGGCATGTGGAGGGAATGCTTTCGAGGTCACGTCTCAGTTTCCTCAGCGGGGTCGTTTCGCTGACGGCCCTGGTGGGCGTGGCGGCTTGCTCCGAACCAACTCCGTTCGCTTCCAAAGACCCCGCGGCCTCTCGGCTAAAGCCCGAAAACGGAGGGTTCGTCGCGGATCTCAACGACTTCCTCCAAATCCCGGTCCCGCCAGCGGACGGACCCGAGCTCGCGCCGCTCGCCATGACGGTCGCCGTGATGCAGAAGCCCGACCCGAAGGCCGACACTTTGGGTTACCTGCGTGTCGGTGCCCGCGTGGCTCGTTCCCAAAAACCGATCGGCAACGAAGGCTGTCCGGAGGGCTGGTACGCGGTGCGTCCGGCGGGCTTCGTCTGCGCAGGGTCGAACGCAACCCTCAAGCTCGACCACCCACTGGCACGGGCGCTCCGGGTCGAGCCAGATCGCAGCAAGCCCATGCCGTACAAGTATGCGTTCTTGCGCGCTATCGCGCCGAATTACATGCGCATTCCCAGTAAGGCCGAGCAGTTCGAGTACGAGATGCGCCTCGAGCGGCATCTGCGAAATTTCAATAAGCTGCGCGACAAGTGGGACGCACTCGACGTGGGCGCAAACGACGTCCCACTCGACCTGAGCGGCAACGCCAGCGGCGCGATCCCGGAGCACGCGCGGCCCATGAACGAAAATCTGCGATTCGGCGGCAACGGCGACGACCAAGTGCCCTGGTGGCTACAAGGCGATCGCCGCATCCCCAATATCTCGTCTTTCAAAACCCCGAGCTTTGCCGTGATCGCCGATCGTTTGAAGCGCCATGCGGGGGTCTCGCTGATAGGCACCTTCGTAGCTGGGCCAGAAGCTCAAGCTCGCCGTTTTGCGATCGCAACCGATGCTCGCTTGATTCCAGCAGATAAACTGAAAGCTGAGTCGGGCTCACCGTTCCATGGGGTAGACATCAAACAAATCGGTCTGCCGATCGCGTTCGCGCAAAAGGAAGGAACCAGGTACTACGACTTCCGCGGTGGCGCGCCGCTGCCGGGCGACGCCGTGGCGGGTCGTGATTTTCTGGCTCTCACGGGAAACATCAAGGAATACGGTGGCGATCGCTTCGTTCAGGCCCGGAGTGGGCGCTGGTTGAAGAGCGCCGAATTACGCACGGCGGCGAAGGCCAGTCGCCTGCCGGCGTGGTCCAACAAGAGGGCCAAGTGGATCGAGATCTCGATCGTGAATCAAACGCTCGTCCTCTGGGAGGGCGACGTGCCCGTCTACGCAACCTTGGTCTCCACCGGCCGCGACGGCATGGGCGATCCACAGAAAACATTGAGCACTCCGATGGGCACCTTTCGTGTCTATCAAAAGCACATCACGACCACCATGGACTCGAGCGTCGCCGATCACGAGTTCGAGCTGCGCGACGTGCCGTGGGTGATGTACTTCAAGAGCGGCTACGCGCTGCATGCGGCCTACTGGCACGACGACTTCGGCCATGTTCGCTCGCATGGCTGCGTGAACATGTCGCCCATCGACGCCCGTCGCGCATTCATGTGGTCCGCCCCGGATGTCCCGGAGCACTGGCATGCCGCATACACGACCAATGCCGTGGAGCAGGGCACGATCGTGTACATTCACGCCTGATCGACTCGATGAGCCAGGCGGAAAAAAGTGCCGGGCGAGGGCTATTGAATGGTGAAGCTCTTCGAGACGGTCACGGGGTCGCCGGAAAATGCGGGCACGCGGGCCGCGCGGAATAGGCGAGCAACGCAGCCTCCAACGTCGGTGCCGGCGAACGCGCCGCCGACGTTGGTCATCGTCGCGCGCCCACTGGGAGCGAATGTGACCGAAACCTTACCCGAGCCGGTCGGACCCTCCGGCGTCTTGCAACTAACGGCATCCGCAGCAGCTGCGCCGAGGGCCGAGACGGCCGCGCCCTTATCGAAGGCAACGCCCTCGGTGGCCGGTGGCGGCGTTGCCGGTTCGTCCTCGGGCGCCTTGGATTCCGCGGGTTTCTCCGGCACGGCGGGCGTCGCGGGAGCTGCTGGCGCTGCGTTCGTGGCCGGTGCCGTCGGCGCTGGTTTGTGGCCTGTCGCAGTCACCGCCCGGGCCACGCTCTCCGCGGGCGAGGGCTCCGCGCTCGCGCGCGCGCGAGGAGCTTCAAGCGCCGTGCTCGCGGCAGGAGCTGCTGACGGAGCGGCCGGCGGCACCGCGGGTGCCACCGCCTTGATCTCCGGCATGGCGCTCGCTGCCGCGCGTTCCCTGTCCGTCTTTTGCTGCATGACGAAGAACACGCCGCCAGCGGCTGCGGCCAGACCCAAGACGGCCACCAGCCAAAGCGGAGCGCCCCGTTTTCGGTCCGCTGAGTTCGGCACCTCGACCGGCTCGCTCGGACGGACTTGCGGCTCGGGGGCGATCGTGACCGGCCTGGTGAAATCGGGGGCCTCCAACGTCTGAAAGCCGCCGCCGCCCATGTTCAGCAACGCATCCGCCGCGGCGTCCCCAAATAGCGCGTCGGACGCTTCTTTTTCCCGCGCTCGGTCCCTCGCCTTGTTCTGACCGAGAGACTTCGGCTCGCCCTTCGTGAGGGCATCGAGAGAGAACAGTACCGAGCTCTCGTTCCGAGCGCCCGTGAGCTTATGGTCGTCTTCTTCGGGCGAGCCGAAGTCGAGCGACTCATCGGCTTCGCTCCCCGCATGGGAGACACCGCCGAAGAGATCGACGGCGTCGCTGCGCGACTTCGCGCGGCGAGCGGCGGACTTTGTCGAAAGCGGCTGCGCTACCGCCACCGGCATCGCCGGCGTAGCCGCGACGGGCGATGACTCAGCCGCAAGGTTGAAAGGCGCGGCCGGCCTTGCTTCGCGCGGCACGGCCAACTCGAGCGGCGGTCGCGGAACGCTCGCGGGCTCGGTGATGTTTTGATCAGGAGCCGAGCGCGCAATCGAATCGAGCTCTTCATCGTCAGTGTTCGAGAGCGGCGAGGCTACGCGGCGTGCGACGCCGGCTTTGCGCATGGCCTCGGCGACCTCCGGCACTTCGAACGGCGGCAACCAATCGGGCATGCCGTCCGTCCAAAGCACCGCGTGTTCGCCGAGCTTTGCGCTGCGATACAGGGCGACGATCTCCGCAACGGTGTGTGTCTCTTGCCGGTCGTCCGAGAAGCCGACGATGTACGAGGTAGGCGCGGGGTCAGCCTGCACAGGCTCCGCCGAATTGGGGTCGGCGAGTAGTGCATTTCCGTCCACGATGATGTTCGTGCCGCAATGCTTGCAGGTAATGCGCACCTTTCTGCCGCGGACTTTTTCATCCGGAATCGCATATTTCGCCGGACAGCCGGTGCAGGTCACATTCATCGCTCGCGCCCAACGACCGCGTCACCCGCGGCGCCTCTGAAGTTACTCAAAGACCCCAATTACCACGGCTTTTTAGGATTGCCTACGCTCAAGCTCGAGCACTGACCGTAATACGCAGTCGTTTTCAGGCGGTAGCTAGTCTTTCAAATCTCTTACACCTTTGCGCTCGGTCTTCGCCCGGGCCCGGACCCTCGACTGGTGCGTGCCATCGCGACGCTCTGGTAATACCTACCTGACTGCAGATCTGTGCTGCCTCGGGATTTTGGCGCGGTCGCTCCGAGTGCTTCTTGCTCATTGAGCCTGAGCGCGTTGATTCGACGTTTCACCATTACACCGATGACGGCATTTCTTTGCCGACTCACTCTGCGCGCGCTCGTACGCGACCCGGCTCAATGTCCATTGATTCGGCTGTCACGGTGATCAACGGCTCGCCGCGGACTGGTCGTCCGCCGCGAGCCGTTCCCTAGCCGGAAGCCGGTTTTTGGCGCGCGCCACGCTGGACCGGCACTCGAGGAAAAAGACTGACACACTCCGGTTGCATGTCGCTCCGTCATCTCTTGCATGCGGCGTTGGTCACTCTTCGAGTCAGTGTGCCCACAATCGCGGAGGCCATGCTGGGGCGGCTGACGCCTGAGGCCTGTGACGCACGTTTGAATTGGTGGTCGAAGCGCTTGTTGTCGGAAGCAGAGGTGGCACTCAGCGTGAGCGGCCCACCACTTCCCCCGGGCGGGGAAGCGTTCGTGGTGATGTCGAATCACCAATCCCTGTATGATATTCCAGCGCTCTATCAGAGCCTGCCGCTCCGTTTGCGCATGGTGGCAAAGACAGAGCTCTTTCGGGTCCCGATCTGGGCACGTGCCATGCGCTGCGCGGGCTTCATCGAGCTCGATCGCTCGGCACGCGAGCGTGCCATTCACAGCTTGGAGCGCGCAAAGACCGCGCTAGAAAGCGGTACGAGCATCTGGATCGCCCCGGAGGGCACGCGCAGTCGCGATGGCCGACTTGGAGCATTCAAGCACGGCGGCTTTCACCTCGCGGTCGGTTCGGGCGCTCGCATCCTGCCTGTCACCGTCACCGGCACCAATTGCATCCTGGCCGCAAAGGGTGCCCGAGTGCAGCCCGGGGCAAGTGTTCGCGTTCGAGTTCACGCACCGGTCGATCCGGCCGCCTTCGGCGGTGAGGTCGGAGAGGCACTCGTGCAGGCCGTTCGGCATTCCATCGCGAGCGCGCTGCCCGGGCCGGCCTGATCAAGGCAGCTCGGTGCGGCCCATCAAGAACTGGTCGACGTTGCGAGCGGCTTTTCGGCCCTCCGCGATGGCCCACACGACAAGCGATTGACCTCGTTGGCAATCGCCCGCGGCGAACACGCCAGGTACGCTGGTCATGAACTCGCTATCGACCTCGACATTTCCGCGACGGTCGAGCTTGAGACCGAGGTCGGTGACGATGCCCGGATGCTCGGGGTGTACGAAGCCCATGGCCAAGAGAACCAGGTCCGCCTCGAGCTCGAACTCACTGCCGGGAACACGCTCGAAGCGGCCGCTCGTGAGCTCGACGCGTACGCAGTGCAGCTTCTGCACCTTTCCGTCGCCGGAGACCCGCTCGGTGGACACGCTCCAATCCCGCTTTCCGCCCTCTTCATGCGAGGAGGAGGTACGGAGCTTCAGCGGCCAGAGCGGCCAAGGCGTGGACGACGCGCGCTCACCCGGGGGCTCGGGCATGATCTCGAAGCTGGTGACGCTGAGCGCGCCTTGACGGTGCGAGGTGCCGATGCAGTCGCTGCCGGTATCGCCGCCGCCGATCACAATTACGTTTTTGCCAGTCGCCAAGATGGTTTCCGACTCAGACACGGGCAGACCCGCAACGCGGCGGTTCTGTTGGGTCAGAAAATCCATGGCGTAGTGGGTCCCGGGTAGCTCGCGCCCGGGTACTTCCAGATCGCGTGCCTTGCGCGAGCCGATGGCCAGGATGGTCGCGTCGAAGTCGCCCTTCAGTTGCTCTGCCGTCAGGTCGTGGCCCACGTCCACGCCAGTCTTGAAGGTCACGCCCTCGGCCGCCATCTGCTCGATGCGGCGTTCGACCAGCACCTTTTCCATCTTGAAATCGGGAATGCCGTACGTCAGAAGCCCGCCAATGCGGTCGTCCCGCTCGAAGAGCGTGACGTCGTGCCCCGCCCGCGCGAGTTGCTGAGCGGCGGCCATGCCGGCCGGGCCCGAGCCGATCACCGCGATTTTCTTGCTAGTCTTGGTCTTGGCCAATACCGGTTTCACGAGGCCCTGCTCGAAGGCGCGATCGACGATCGAGCGCTCGATCAGCTTGATGCTCACCGGATCCTCATTGATGCCGAGCACGCACGCGGCTTCGCAGGGTGCAGGACACACGCGACCGGTAAATTCCGGAAAGTTGTTGGTCGCGTGCAGCGCGGCGATCGCTTGCTCCGGCTTGTTCCGGTACACGTGATCGTTCCAATCCGGAATCAGATTGCCGAGCGGGCAGCCGGTGTTGCAGAACGGGATTCCGCAATCCATACAACGCGCGCCCTGAGCCGAAACCGCCTCCTGCAGGATCGGAAGCTCGAACTCGCGGTAGTCTTTGACGCGCTCACGCACCGGTCGTTTGGACGGATCGACCCGTTCGATTTCAAGAAATCCTGTGATTTTTCCCACGACTTTTCACTCTCGTTGAACAATACGGGTGGGCTGCGGCACACTTCACTCGGCGTTAGCTGCCTGCGCGCCAGCTGTCGAGCCCGGCTGTAGCACGGGCAAGCCAGCGTTGGTCGTTGCCTTTTCGCGCTTGGCCGCCTCCGCGAGCACGCGGCGATACTCCGTCGGCACCACTTTCACGAAGCGAGTCTGCGCGGTTTCCCAATGGGCCAAAAGCTCGGCGGCTTTGGGGCTGCCCGTGCGTGCGAAGTGCTCTTCGAGCAGGGCCGCTACGAACGCCGCGTCATCTGCACCGAGTCCTTCGAGCTCGACCATGCCGGTGTTGCAGCGCGACTTGAAGTCAGACCCTTCGTCGAGGACGTAGGCCATGCCGCCGCTCATTCCCGCGGCGAAGTTACGTCCGGTGCGTCCCAGCACGAGCACGTGCCCGCCGGTCATGTATTCGCAGCCGTGATCGCCCACGCCTTCGATCACGGCGGTGGCACCGCTGTTGCGTACGGCGAAGCGTTCGCCGCCCATCCCGTTCAAAAAGGCCTTGCCGCTGGTTGCGCCGTACAGCGCCGTATTGCCGACGATGATGTTGTTCTCGGCACGGAAGCCGACGCCGCGTAGCGGGCGAATCGCCAGGATGCCGCCAGACATGCCCTTGCCCACGTAATCGTTGGCGTCCCCCTCCAAGCTCAGCGTCATGCCGCGCGTGACAAAGGCCCCGAAGCTTTGTCCGGCAGCGCCAGTGAAGTGTAGATCGATGGTGCCTTCGGGCAGGCCGTCTTGCCCGAAACGGCGTGCGACCTCGCCGGCCAGCATGCCGCCGATGGTGCGATGCACGTTGCGCACTGGGAGATCGAGCCGCACCGGTTCGCGCCTTTCGAGCGCCGGTTGACAGCGCTCGATCAGCATCACGTCCAGGGCCGAGCTGAGACCGTGGTCTTGCTCGATGGACTTACTGACGAGGACACCGGGCCGCGCGTCCGCCGGCATGAGGACGTCCGAAAAATCCAATTTGGACGCCTTCCAGTGCTTCACATTGGTCTTTTGCTTGATGCGACCGACCTGTCCGACCATCTCTTGAATGGTGCGGAAGCCGAGGCTCGCCATGAGCTCACGGGTTTCCTCGGCAACGTAGAACATGAAACGGACCACGTGCTCTGGCTGGCCGTCGAACTTTGCGCGCAGTACCGGATCCTGCGTCGCGATGCCGACCGGACAGGTGTTGAGGTGGCACTTCCGCATCATGATGCAGCCAGCGGCGACCAACGGGGCGGTCGCGAAGCCGAACTCTTCCGCGCCCAAGAGGGCCGCGTACACCACGTCGCGGCCGGTACGCATCTGGCCGTCGGCCTGCAAGAACACGCGGCTTCGCAGATCGTTCTTCACCAGCACCTGATGAGTCTCGGCCAGGCCGATTTCCCAAGGGATGCCTGCGTGTTTGATCGAGGTGAGGGGGGAAGCGCCGGTACCCCCGTCGTGGCCGGCGATCAAAATCACGTCGGCGTGCGCCTTGGCGACGCCGGCGGCAACCGTGCCCACGCCCGCCTCTGCCACCAACTTCACGCTGATGCGCGCGCGGGGGTTGACCATCTTCAAATCGAAGATCAGCTGCGCCAAGTCCTCGATCGAGTAGATGTCATGATGCGGAGGAGGCGAGATCAAGGTGACACCCGGCGTGGAGTGACGCGTTTTGGCGATGATCGCGTCTACCTTGTGCCCGGGCAGCTCGCCGCCTTCGCCGGGCTTCGCACCTTGTGAAACCTTGATCTGCAGCTCGTCGGCATTGACCAGGTAGTAAGTGGTCACGCCGAACCGGCCAGACGCAACCTGCTTGATGGCGCTACGTCGGAAGTCGCCGTTCGAGTCCTTCTGATAGCGTTCGTCGCGCTCGCCCCCTTCGCCCGTATTGCTTTTGCCACCGATGCGGTTCATGGCAATCGCGAGCGTCTCGTGCGCCTCGCCGCTGATCGAGCCGAAGCTCATCGCTCCCGTGGCGAAGCGCTTCACGATCTCGGTCGCCGGCTCTACCTCGGCGAGCGGTACGGGCGCGTCGCTTTCGACAAGATCCCACATCCCACGGAGGGTGATGAGCCCCATCGTCGAGATCTGGCTGTTGATCAGGGCGGCGTATTCTTTGTAGCTCTTCACGTCGTCCATGCGCACGGCCCGCTGCAGGGCGGCGACGGTGCCCGGGTTCCACAAGTGGCGTTCACCCTGAGCGCGGAACGCATACTGCCCGCCGATGTCGAGCATCGGCGAGGCCTCGGTCACCTTGGGATAGCTGCGGTCGTGCCGGAGCCGACATTCCTCGGCCAGAACATCGATGTCGATGCCCGAAATGCGCGAAGAAGTGCCGGTAAAATAGGTGTCGACCACCTCCGGGGAAAGGCCGATGGCCTCGAAGATCTGCGCACCCTGATAACTCTGCAGCGTGCTGATGCCCATCTTGCTCATCACCTTGAGCAAGCCTTTGTTTATCGACTTGATGTACTTGGTCTGAGCGAGCTCCGGGTCTTTCAAGCCCGGGAACGTGCCGTCCCGCACCATCTGACTCACGGTCTCGAGCGCCAAATACGGATTGATGGCTCCCGCGCCGTAGCCGAGGAGCAAGCTGAAGTGATGCACCTCACGCGCGTCCCCCGTCTCGACGATGATGCCGATCTTCATGCGCGTGCCATTGCGCATCAGGTGGTGGTGCACGGCGCCAGTTGCAAGCAGGCTGGGCACGGGTGCCATCTTCTCGTTCGATCCGCGGTCACTGAGGATGACTAGGCCGTGACCGTTCAGCACGGCGAGCGACGCCTGTCGACAAAGCTCGTCGATCGCCGCCTTCAGACCCTCGCCCCCCTCCTCGACGGGATAAAGCATCGGGATGGTCGGTGGCAGCCTGACCTGCTGCAGATGCGCCTCCCGCAGCTTGGCTAGGTCCAAATTCGTCAGGATCGGATGGGTGAGCTCCAGCATCCGCGCCTGGTTGGGCAACTGAAACAGGAGGTTGCCCTCGCCCCCGATGTACGCCTGGAGGCTCATCACGAGCTCCTCGCGGATCGGATCGATCGCGGGGTTCGTCACCTGGGCGAAGTGCTGTTTGAAATAGTTGAACAGCAGCTGCGGACGGTCGCTGAGCACGGCAAGGGGCGTATCGGTGCCCATCGATCCGCGCGGCTCGTCGCCCTTTTCCGCCATCGGTGCCATCAGAAAGCTGAGATCTTCTTGGGTGTAGCCGAAGGTTTTTTGGCGCTGCACGAGGGAGGCGTACTCGCGGTTCGTCGCCGTGGGCGGTGCGATTTCGATCTCGCTGAGCGAGATCTTGTTCTCACGGATCCATTGGCCGTACGGGCGCGCTTTGCACACGGCATCTTTAATCTCCTCGTCCTCGACTAGGCGGCCGAGCTCGGTGTCGACGAGGAACATGCGCCCGGGCTCGAGCCGGCCCTTGCGCTCGATGTTCTCGGCTGGAAACTCGAGCACGCCGGTCTCCGAGGCCAGCACGACCAAGCCGTCCTTGGTGATCGTGTAGCGCGCGGGTCGGAGGCCGTTCCGGTCGAGCATGCCGCCGATGCGTTTGCCATCGGTGAAGGTGAGGGCGGCGGGACCGTCCCAGGGTTCGACTAAGCACGAGTGGTACTCGTAGAAATCACGCTTGTGCGCGGGCATCGCGGCGTCGTTCTGCCAAGCCTCGGGCACTAGCATCATCATCACGTGAGGAAGGCTGCGACCCGCGTGGAGCAGCAGCTCCGTGACGTTGTCGAGCATCGCCGAGTCACTGCCGCCCGGCGTGATCGTGGGCAGGATGTGACGCACGTCCTCACCGAAGATCTCTCCGTCGAACAGTTGCTCGCGCGCCGCCATCCAGGCGGCATTGCCGCGCACGGTGTTGATCTCGCCATTGTGGGCGAGAGTGCGGAAAGGCTGCGCAAGCTCCCACGTGGGAAAGGTGTTGGTGCTGAAGCGTTGGTGCACCATGGCCAGCGCGCTGACCATCTTTTCGTCCTTGAGCTCGATGTAAAATTCAGCGAGCTGTTCGGCCAGCAGGAGACCCTTGAAGATGATCGTGCGGCAGGACAGGCTCGGAATGTAGAAGGAGCCCTTGCCGGCCAGGCTGGTCTCGCGCACGGTGCGCTCTGCCCATTTGCGGATGACGAATAATTTGCGCTCGAAGGTGGCCTCGTCATCGCAGGTCGAGCCGATGAACACCTGTCGGATCACCGGCGCGCTCTCGCGAGCCGCCGGGCCGAGAACGCTTTCATTCACCGTCACGTCCCGCCAGCCGATCAGGCGTTGCCCCGTGCCGAAGATCTTGTCCTCCAGGATCTGCTGACAGCGGCGGCGTTCTTTGCGATCACGCGGCAGGAACACGCAGCCCACGCCGTACTTGCCGGCCTCCGGTAGATCGATGTCTGCTTCGTCGCAGGCGTGTCGGCAAAAAGCATCTGGGATCTGAATCAGGATACCCGCGCCGTCCCCTGTCAGCGGGTCACAACCGGTCGCGCCGCGATGCACGAGGTTGAGCAGAATATCGATGCCCATCTTGACGATATCGTGGGACGCCTCTCCCTTGATGTTGGCCACGAAACCGACGCCGCACGCATCGTGTTCGAATTTGGGGTCGTAGAGTCCTGAGCGGGGCGGAAGTGTCATGGCTGGGCTCGATGTCGGGGATTGCGTTGAAAGGTAGGGCCTTGCCTCGTTGGGGCGCCCGATGACGATGCGGGCGGGGACGGCTCCGACCCGCCGGGGCAAGTATAGGGCGATCGACGGGCCGGGATAGGTCGAACCCGCGCTCACTTCTGCCACGAAGCCGCCTCGCGCACAATAGGCTTACCGGCCGGGGCGTCAATCGCAGGACATGAGATCTACACGGCTTTATTAGCCTTGCGCGAGTTCCGCCCCGCCGCTTTCCGCGCCGGCGGGATGGCGAAATTGGCCGGAGGGTCGACCTAATATGGCGGCGGCGGTGCCGATGCCGTTCTCACATAGCAAGCGGAGACATACCCACAGCGCGCCTTGCGGCAAGCGGGCTCCGCCACAGGCGGCCAGGCGTCGTGAAAGCGCGCTTCCACGAGCCGCGTACCGAGCTCGAAGAAGTCGAAGGAAGCGGAGGTTTGCCAGTCGGGCTCGTTGTCGTCCGACAGCAAGTGCACGAGCCCCGTGCGGACGCGGTCCGTGCCGTAGTGGCGCTGCACGGCTTCACGATAGGCAGCTAGTTGAAATGAATACCGGTCTTCATCACCCCCGCGCGAGCGTTTGTAATCGATGACATCGACGCTCCCGTCCGCGCGCTCGATCACGAGGTCCAGCGTCGCTTTGAGCACGATGGTCGCGGCGCGCAACGCGGGGTCGGCCGGGCTCTGGCGAGGACGCAACGCGAACAGCTCGAGCTGTCCGGGCGCGACCCGGCGAGCGCGCGAGCGGCGCGCTCGGTCGGCGACCGTGGCTTCGGGCGGCGTTGGCTCTTGGACGCTCCGGAAGGGGATGCCGAGCGCGAGCTCACGCCGGATGCGCGAGCCGTCATGCGCCACTGAGCGCGCGTAAGCTCCACTCAGAAAGCGCGCGATGCCGCGCGCGGTACCCGCGCTCGCTTCTGAGCGCGGGTCCAGTCCTTCGCGCGCCAGCGCTTGCAGAATCTCCTCAGCGGCGATGGAGACACCCCAACGCTCCGCGGGAAACGCCTCTAGTACTCGGTGCGCGGCGCTGCCCAGGGTCCGCGGATCTTCGCCGCCCACGACCTCGGCCGCCCCTGGCCCCAAGCGCGGCTCGGCAATTTCATAGAGGTGGCTCAGCTGGAAGCGGCGCGCGCAAATCGCGAAGTCGGAAAGCGCCGTCACCGAAATTGTGCCCAACGTCACGCGCGGACGCGTTGGGCGCTCCGGCGGCGGTGAAGGCGCAGCGTCGATCGGCACTGAGCCGAGCGGCTGTTCTTCCAGCAGGTCGCGCGCGGATAAGCGCTCGACGCCGGCGATCTCCAGCAACTGCCCGCTGACGGCGGCCACGGACTGAGCCAGTGAGCCCGAGCGCAGTTTACCAGCTGGCAAGATGATAGCCAGGTGATTGCGCGCGCGGGTCAGCGCGACGTACGAGAGCCGCTGTCGCTCGGCAAGCGCGCGCGCCGAAGCATCCTCGCCAGCGCGCCGGGATAGCGGAGTGGCGAGGGCACCAGCGTCGGTGACGTGGCGAATCACGAGCGACGTGTCCCGCTCGCCGCGCAGCAAAGAAATCGGCGCCGGGCTTGGCCGCTCACAGGAACCAGTATCGAGGACGATCGTCGTTGGAAACGCCAGGCCCTTGCTACCGTGGATCGTCAGCAAGCGCACCGCCTCGTCCTCGTCAGAAAAAACCGCGGCCTCGGCTTCGTCTGTTTCGTTGTCGATTTGGCGCTGCAACCAGCGTGCGAAGCCGTGCGGGCTCCCGCCCTGGCGTGCGGCGATTTCCAGCAGGCGTAGTACGTTGCCGAAGCGCGTTCGGCCCCTCGGCAGTAGGGAATACAAAGCCTCGAGCTGGAAGCGATCGGCGATCATGGCCAGGGCATCCCGTGCGGAGAGGCGCGGGGCAACTTGGCCGAGCTCCAGCAGGCGCTCTCGAAGCAACGTGACGGACGCTTGCTGCGCGGCGTCACTCACACGGTTTATGCTCCAATCGCGCGCGGGGTCGAGGCCGCGGCGCGGGGTGGACAGCTCGGCCAGCGTGCGATCACTCAAGCCGCCGAACGGGCCCCGCGCAACGACGGCAAGCGCATGGCGATCCCCCGGATCAATCTGTAGCCGCAGGGCGGCAAACATGTCGCGTATCTCCGACGTTGCGTAGAGCGCGCGCCCCGCAACTACGAAGGGAATATTGAGGCGATCCAACGCCAGCTCGAGCAGCGGTAAGGTTGCCCTGCGCCGTGCCAGCAGCGCGATGTCGGAAAACCGCGTGCCGGCGCGTGACATCCGAGCGCACAGGCCGGCGGCCGCGAAGGCGCTGCGCAGCGCGCCTTCGGCGTGGCGCAACATCGCCGAAGCATGGGGGTCCTGCGGCGGCTGCCCGTCGTCCTCGACCAAAATCACTTTGCCCGGCGGAGCCTGTGAGTGAATGGCGGGCAGCACGAGCTCTTCCGCCGCTGTGTACCGAATTTCGAACGCACGCTCCGGGCGCTCGCAGAAATCCGCCCTCGCGATCACGTTGACGGCCTGCAAAATCGCGCTCGCGGAGCGGTAGTTCTCGGTCAAGCTATGAAAGTCTGCGACCGGAGCGGCGCTGGTGGAGACGCCGCGAAGCTGCAATTTTTCGGCTGCAGCCGCCCCTGCCAGCTCGGCGGCGAGTTGAGCGTAGACCGCGACCTCTGCTCCGCGGAAGGCATAGATCGACTGTTTTCGGTCACCGACCACGACCAGCCCGCGCGGGCTAATAGCGGACGGCGGGGGCACGTTCCCCGGCCGGCGCAGAGCGATGGAGCTCGGCGCCTCACGCATCAGCAGGAGCAGATCGCGCTGCACCCGGCTCGTGTCTTGAAATTCGTCCACGAGCAACACTTCTGTCTTCTGACTCGCGATGCGGGCAAGCTCTGGGTGGTCGCGAAGCCCGTCGCGAGCCAAACGCAAGACATCCCCGAAGCCGAGTGTGCCGTCATTTCGGCGCCTCTGCGATAGCTCGCGCTGGATTGCCGCAAGCAGGGCGTGAGCGCCGCGCGCGTCGGCATCGAGCTGTTCGGCCCGCTCGGCATGCTCGACCAATGCCTGCCAACGCTCGCTCTTCGTGCCGCCCGACAGGCGGTCCTGAAAAGCCATGAACGCATCGAAAAAAGGCAACGCCTTCAGCTGATTGGATGCACGCACCTCGGAAAGCTCCTGCACCGCGCGGCGCAAAGCCGCGAAATCCAGGCTTTGCAAGGCGCTCAAGGCGGCCCGCGCGGGGACGCTCAGGGGCGATGGGGCCGCAAGCCCGATGCTCTCACATACCTTACGCAACTCTTCCAGCTGGTGCGCGGCGTCCGCCACGTGATCGCCTGTGCTCAACGCCTCGGCGGCCAGGCCCTCTTCGTCTAAGCGCCCGAGCAGGACGGTGATCTCGTTGCGGGCACGCTCGAGGCCGTAGCAGGCGTCGAGCAGGCGCGTGGCCGCGGTCGCCAAGGGCCCCGCCAAGGCTTCGTCCAAGACATCATCGATCGTCCGCTCGGCATCGCTGAATGCTTGGTCTTCGTCAAGAATGGTGAAGGTCGGGGACAGTCCAAGCTCGAGCGCATGCCGCCGCAGGATACTAGCGGCGAGCCCGTGCAAGGTATCGATGACCGCGCCCGGCAGCTCGTCGAGCACCGCGCGCGCGCGCGCATTGAGCTCTTTTTCGGCAATTCCTTGGGCCGCCGCCAGCGCTGCCAAGGAATCATCCCCACATGTGCCTGGCTGGCACAGCATGCGCAGGCGAGCTTCGAGCCGCTCACGGATCTCGGCGGCCGCGGCGCGGGAGAAGGTGGTGGCTACGATACGATCACTCGGTACCTGCTTGCCGCCCGTGGTTAAGCCCAGCGCAAATGCCAGATAGATGCTGGTTAAAAGCTGGGTCTTGCCCGTGCCTGCGCTGGCGGCAATCACCGCATTTCGCTCTAAGCCCGGTAGCGTCACTCGCTCGCCTCGTGAGGCGCAGAAAGCGGGCGACGGCAAATGTCGCGCGCGTCACAGCGCGTGCAAGAGCTCGGAATGGCCGGCCGCGCAGGTACTCGCCCCGCACGCAAACTGGCAATCAGCGCCTCGGCACGCACGAGCTTATCGGCGATCGCCGGCGCGCCAGGCTCGCTCTCTTCGAGCGCCGCTCGCCACTCAGGCTTGCGCCGCTGCAGGCTCAGATAGCCCGAGCTGACCCGGGTCGCACCGTAGTGCTCAGCGACCTTTTCAGCGTATAGCCAAGGCTGAAATAATTGCTCGCCATGATCACCGCCGAGCCGCACCGTGCCGGTCTTGTAATCGATCACGCGGACCACGCTGCCGTCGCTGTTGCGGTCGATGCGATCGATGCGACCGGAGACGAAGTAGTCACCAATGGCGAGAGCCGGCCACTCTTCTTGATTGCCGAAGGCGCGCTCGGCTTCGGCGAACCACGTGCCTTCGGCGTCTGCGAACGACCAACGGAGCAGGGCGGCGACGTCCTCCAGCGCCGAAGTCAGGGCGGCGCCGCGCAATTTGTTGCTGGTCTGTGCGCGCAAATAAGCTTCCGCGCGTGACAGCGCCAAGCGCTCCAGCTCGGCCCGCCCCTGCGCTGCAAAGTGCTCGCGTGTCCCCGACAGGGCGATGGCCAATGCCTCGTGAATCAACATGCCGCGCTCACGCGCGCTCAGGCCATCGCCCACCGCATCGTCGCGCACGGCGCGTAGCACCACGCCGGAGAAGCCTAAAAACGCGCAGCGTGCGTAGCGTTCCAGCTGGGTGAGGGCCAGGGGCCTCTCGGCGTCCCCACCAACCCAATGCTCGAGCGTGCCCGCCGCGCCGTTCTCGAAGCTCAGCGCCTGATCGGGATCGGCGTAAAAGTCTTGACGGCGTCGCTCGACCGCGGCGCGTGCCTGTACCTCCGCGCTTGCCGTAGGCAGCGGCACCACCCGCCGAGCATTTCGGTCCAGCGGCGACGGCGGTTCGACGCGTATCGTCTGCGCATTCAAATTCGTGACTAGACGGCTGGCCCCGCTACCGCCCTTGGCGTCCCGCGCAGCCCAGGTGACCACGGCCTGCTGGGCTCGAGACATCGCCCCAGCAAGCGCGAGCCTGATGAACGATGCGCGCTCGGCCGCGCTCGCGGGTCGATGCCGCACGGGCAGCTGGTCGATTAAATCCGCATCGAGCACGCCATCGGCGCTCGAGCCTTGCCAATCGAGAGTGGAGGATGCCGCGCGGCAAACGACCAGCAAGTCCAAATCCAATCCAGCGACCTCGGCCGCGCGAGCAACGCGCAACGTGCCGGCACGGAGCGCGCCCTGGCTGGGCCCGACCGCCGCTAGAGCGGCCGCGAGCTCTTGGGCGAATTCCGGTAGCTCGATGGGTTCGTCCGCAAGCTCGAGGAGCTCGGCCGCGGCCACGACGCGCTCCAGCGCGAGATCGATGGCGCGGCCGGCGCGGGCGTTTTGCCCAAGCGCGGCCAGCGGCGCCTGATCGGCGCCTTCGGCGTAGCGAATGGCTTGCGTCAAGCCTCGGCGCGACGCGGACAACAGACCCAGCTCGGCGAACAGCTCACGCCACAGATCGCGGAACACCCGACGCGTGCTCGCGGTGCGCAGCCGAGCAAAGCGGGTGAAGAGGCCAGACAACACCCGTTCGGCGGCGTCCAGCGCTTCGCGCCCTCGATCGTCGGTGGCGCCCAGACGCCGGCGATGAGCGTGGACGGCGGCGATCAGCTCCCCGCCGCGATCGACCCGCACCGGCAAGCGCTGAATGATATCGATGAAGCGCACGTGCTTTTGCTCACCCAAAAAAACGCTGAGCTCGAGGTCAGGGGTGCGCAGCACATCCACGAGCGCATCTCGCGGCACCGGGCCCTGGGCGAGGCGGAGCAACTCCAGAGCGGCATGTGCTTCCGGGGCAGCGTGCGCGGGCCGGCTCCACGCTTCGCTGAACGGTAGACGAGCGGCGGTCAGCTCCGCGCGCAACGGCTCGAGAAACGCTTCGGCTGCCTCCACCGGCACGATCGCGATGCGGTCGAGTGCGGCGCCCCGCGCCACGGCGTCCAGGACGGAGCGAGCCACGGCGCGCGCTTCACTTGCTTCATGTGCCGCTTGAATGACGACCGGCGCGCTTCCCGGCCGGACGTCGGCAAACTCCAGCTCCGGATGCTGGCTTTCGTTGGCCCAGCGCTGTTCGAGCCGGGCGGCGCAGGCCGCCACTGCCTCGCGTAAGCCTGGCCCCACGTCTTCGCGCACGCTCGGCAGCTCGATCACGACTCCGCCGCCAGACTCGGCGTAGAGCTTGCGGTGTAGTGCCTCCAGCAAGCAAATGTCCCCATTTTCCCAGTGCGAGAGGCCGCGGACGCGAGCCGTGCGCACGCCATCGAGCTGACGCAGACTGACGCTAGACAGCGCGCCGGACGCCAGACTCGTGTTTTCTCTTTCGTCCCGCAGCCCAAGCTCGCTCAGCCTGCGACTAGTCCGGGTGAGCGCGTCCGCCAAAAGGGCGCTGCGCGAGCTCGCCACCCGCACCAAGTCTGCGGAACGAGTGCCCGCTCGGCGAAGCTGCCCTAGCGCTTCATCGACGGCTAGACCTAGGGCGGCTGGTTGACCACGGAGCGAGCGGCGTGTGAGCAAGCGCGTGGCCTCGCGCGTGGCTTCTCGCTGCGTCGGCAGTGCCGCCTCCAGCACGCAGGTCGAAAGCTCGCGCAGCGTCAGTACGGTGGCGCCGCGCGCGGCTTCATGCTCGGCTTGGCGCTCGCTCGTCACCAGCACGAGCTCGGACGCGTTCCGTTCCGGGGTCACCTGCAGCGAGTACTTTCGCGACTCGAGTCCGTCAAGGCGCGCCACGCTCAGGCACGGACATTCACCGTCAGTGCGGCTTCCGTTTTTCGGATTCGTCGCGAGAGCCTTCCACCGCCTTGGCCGCGGCAAAGCGAACTTCCGGTACGACGAGCGAATCGGGCACGGGCATGTCCGGCAAAATCAGCAGCTCGAGCACGACTTGCGTCGTCGTGTCGTCGAGTTTCTTGAGGCGCCAAACCGCGTCCAGCCGTTTCACGTTGCCCTTGATCATGTGGCCTTCGACCACCTCGGTCTCGCCCACCTGTTTGACTGGTTCGAAGCGCACGATGGCCCAGACCTTGGCCGCGCCTTTCAAGATTGGCACCTGGAGATAGACATCGGTCTTATCGCCAGAGCGGCCCACGATGCGCGACTTCTCGAAGCGCGACATGAAGCTCGCATAATTTTTATAATCGAGCACCACCGAGCGAACGAGGTCCTCCGGAGCGTCCACATTCACGCGCGCGGCGCCCGCATGGGTGTCGGACCACGGCGTCTTGACCTCGAAACGTTCGACCTTCCGCCACTTGTCTAGCTCCGGACCGGGCGCGGGGGCGGCCGCCGCGGATACGCTGCTCAATAATGTGCAGCCAAGGAGCGTGAGCGCGCCAGCGCGACCCATGCCGCGAAGACAGCCCCGCAGATTGCTGAAATTACAAATCGTCATGATGCGCCCTACTTCAGTCTCTTCTACGCCAAGGTTCGCTTAAGTTCCCCTCTGTCACCCAGTATAATCCGAGTAACCTTAAAAGAATGCGAGTTTTGCCCAATTTCTTCGGGAGCGTGCAAACGCATTGTATCGAATTGCCATTCCTGCTCGTGGCACGCTCATTCGAGCTGGCTGGGCTCGCCTGGCGTGAGCGGCGCCATCGTGCACGTCCCCGAGAACTGGACGCCCTTGTCCATGAAGATCTCCGGCGAGTGCAGCGTGCCGGAAACACGCGCCGGCACATACAGCTCGATGGCCCGCGCCGCGCGCACGTTGCCGTGCACCGTGCCGCCCTTGATGATTACGGTCGCTACCTCGATCTCCGCATCGACCTCAGCGCCATCGCCGATCACCAGCGTATCGCCACTGGAAATTTCGCCGCGGAAGCTCCCGTCGATCCGCACGCGCCCTTCGAACTGGAGCTTGCCTTCGAAATGGGTGCCGCGGCCGAGCAGGGCAGTAATTTCAGTCGCAGGGAGCGAGACGGACATCACCGGCATCCTAGCCAAGAAATAGGGACGAGAGTAATATCCCAGCACTTCGCTTGGCCCCACGGACGCATTTCCGGCACTGGCGAGCGGCGCCTCTGTGCGCTGCTCTCGTCGCGTCGAGCCTGAGCGCCGGTCCGGCCCACGCTCAGGAGGCACGCGCCGCTGGCGCCCCACCCGCCAGAAGGGTCGATAAGCCGGCACCGCTCAATCGCACGGTGCAGCCCGGCGTGGAGCCGACCACACTGCCCTGGCATGACACATACCTATACTGGGACAACGCCGTCAGCACCAACACCGTCGGCTTGGGCCAGGCCTACCAAAGTCGAGACCCAGTCTACGAAATCACGTTTGGGCTCCGGCCTCGGTACTACTTCATCGATGACCCGGTGAAATCGATCAGTGTGCGCGCCGACCTCGGCATTGCGACGGAGCGCACGAACAGCGATACCACGACCCAACGGGGGGAATGGTCCGCGACTGACTTCGAGCTCTACGGTGCGTTCAGTTACAAGCTGCGCGAGAGCTCCGATGACCTCACTGAGCTGTCGCTACGGCTACCGCGGCTGACGTTACCGACATCGACCATCAGCTACGACAGTGGCAAGTTGCTTGGCCTCGGCGTGCGCGTTGGGCTGCGTGAGGACGTAGCGCTCGAGGGTAGGGACGCTAAATTTTTTCCTAACCTGGAGCTCGTAGCCAAGTTGGAATACGGCTACCAGTTCACGCGCGCGGACACGCCCACTAACTCGGGCCTGGAGCGCATTCGCTTGGACACAGACGGACGTTCCACCGTTTCCGACCAATTGAGCGGCGCGACCTTCGCTCGACAGTCCGCGGTATTCGGCGGTGCGGCGTTGCTTCACGTTTACCGTGACGTGTTGTGGAGCAGCTCGCTCGAAGTGCGTCCGGCATGGAAGTACCCGGTCGATCACGACGTCCAGGTGTGCGGTGTGATTCTCACCGGCTGCAGCCAGGCGAGCGGCATCTCGGATCCGCAGACGCGCTCGGTGCTGACGCTGTTCACGACTGAATTTCTGGTTTCGTTATCGAACACGCTGGGGCTCTCGCTGGGCTATTCCAACTTGACGGCACAACTTGGCCCCGACGGTCGCCGGCGCAGCGTGTTCTACAGCCCGGACGCCCGCTTCTACGCGACGCTCAGCGTGGGTCTCGACCACTTGTACGCCAATTTTTCCCACCGTGGGCAACAGACCGCGAGCGCGGCGCATATTCGCTGATCGTGCGGCGCCGCCATTCGATAGCGGGCGTCTGCTCGGCCTTCGGCTCGCTCGGCGTGCTCGCCCGCGCGGCGGCGGCGGCGCCAACGTCCCCGACTCACGAATACCGAGTCGACTTCGCGGCTGACCACGTCTCGGTCGATGGCGAGCTCGGTTCGCTAGAGCTCGACGGCAATGTGCGCGTGCAAGCGCAGCGATATCGGCTCAGGAGCGAGCACTTACGCCTGCGACGCGGGCCGCGCGGGGTCGAGGTCGACGGCGCCGCCGACGTCGCGTTCTGCACCTGCGAGAGCCCACCGGTCCGGTTACGCGTCAGCCACGCCACGCTAGCTCCGCCCACGGATGCGCTCTTCGCCAATCCAAAGCTCGAGCTTTGGGGCTTACCGGTGCTCTGGCTGCCCGGCTTGTGGCTGCGCGCTCCGACGCGCAGTGGCCTGACCTTTCCGCGTTGGTCATACCGAGCGCGGGACGGCTTTTTCGTCGGCGGCGGGGCCTATTTCCCGCTGGCTAGCGATGATGGCCGCATCACTAAAAGCCTGAGCATCGGCGCGGGCGCCTATCTGCTGCATGGCGCCCGCCTCGAGGCCAAGCTCGACACCGAAAGAAGCTCGTCGCGCGTAGCGTGGGACCGCGTCGGTAACAGCGCCGTAGAAGTCGACGCGCACGGGAGCGCGGCCATGTCCGGGGCAACGTTTGCCTACCGCATCGATGCGTTGCGCGGCGCGCGCGCGCCCGTCGAGCCATCGCCTTTGGAAGTTGCCGCGCGCCGTACCGACCGCTTGCGCGTCAGCGTGCTGCACGTCGATGAGCTCGCAATTGGCTTTGGGTTGCGCGCGGACGCGCCGCGTGCGGGCGCTTTTCGTGACCTCGGTGCGGGTGGCCCGGAGCTCCATCTCGGGCTGTCCAGCAACCTGGGCCGAAACACCGCTTACGATGCCTACGCGGTCGCGCGCATCAGCACGACCGCGGCAAATCACGCAGAAACGGCCGTCCTCGAGCGCGCTACGCTGAGCTCGAATGCGCGCCCCGGCCCCTTCGGGGTGTCCCTAACTGCGTCGCAAGCCGCGCAGCTGCGCCAAGCCGAGCTGAGCCGTGACGGCGACCTCCGCGGCGGGCTGCAGGCGCGCGTGGGTTTGCCGCTGATCCGGGACTACGGCGGGGTCCTGCACCTCGTCGAACCGCTCCTAGTCAGCCGCGCCCGGGTAGACGCGTCGCGCCAGGGGTTACGACGAACCAGCGGCGGCGAGCTCCTAGCCGCGGCAGGGGTGGACAGCTCGCTCGGCGAGCGCGCGACGCGGCAGGCGGCTAGTATTGCAGTGCGGGCGGGCGCCATCGCACGCTCGGGCGCAAGCGAGCTCGTCGCCATGACCCGCACCACCGCCGACGCTCGTGCAGTCGGCATCTCGCAGTCCTTCGCGGTGGCCTCGCTGACTGCGCGGCCGGCGGTCGCGTCCTTGAGCCGTGTCCGTGTCGGGCCGGCGGATGGGCTGCACCTGCGGGTCCGCGCGGACGGCACCAGTGGTGGCCCGAGCGCGAGCGTTCGCACGCTACTCGACGAAAACTGGTTCGACCCAGCCCGTCCTTTCCTGGATCGCGAGGGTTGGTCTGGCGGCAGCGAGGTTTCGCTGCCGTGGACGCGGGCGCTGTCGACCTCAGCTGCCTTGGACTACGACCTCACACGAAAGGCGCTGCTGGCGACCTGGTTCGGGTTTGGGTACCGCCATCCCTGTGGCTGCCTGGCGGTAGCAGGGTTCGCGGGCCATCGGGTGGGCCGCGACGGCGTGGATGCCTGGCTTGGCCTCGATCTCGCGCCATAAATGGGGGCGAGCCGCCATTTTGGGCTCCGTTCGTCGGCAATGCCCGCGGGAGAGTCGCAGCATCCTCGCGATTCTAGTAACGTCATTAGCATCGTGTCGGAGAGCGAAAAGCCGTCTACGTCCGAGCCCGCGCTAGCGTCGCTAGTCGGCTTGACGATTGTCGTCGCCGACGACGACCGTATCGCGCGTGAGCTCTTGGCCGGGATACTGCGCCGCCACGGCTTCGTCGTGGAAAGCGTGCCGGATGGTCAACTAGCGGTAGAGCGGGTAGCCAAGGGCGGCGTCGATTTGGTCCTCCTCGACGTTCTGATGCCACGGTTGTCCGGCCTCGAGGCATGTCGCCTGCTGAAGGGCATGACGAGCGACGGCTTCTTGCCCGTGGTCCTCGTTACTGCAAAGACCGACACCGCCAGCCGCGTCGAGGGTTTGAAGATCGGCGCAGACGACTACGTGTGCAAACCGTTCGAGGAGGACGAGCTCGTGGCCCGCGTACAGGCCATGCTGCGCATCAAGCGGTCACATGACCACGTGATCGTATCGCGAGCCCGTCTGGAACAGCTGAGCCTGCATGACGACCTGACTGGCCTTTATAACTATCGCTACCTGCACGCGCGCTTGAACGAAGAGTTCAAACGCGCCGAACGCTACCATGACCCGCTCGCTTGTCTCGTGATCGACATCGATCGCCTGCAGGCGCACAACGACGCCGGTGGTCGGGACGCGGGAGACCGCGTGCTACGCTTCGTTGCCGACACCATTCGGCGCTCGCTCCGCGAAGTGGACGTAGTGGCTCGCTTCGGCGGGGACGAATTTTTGGTCGTCCTGCCCAGCACCCATTTCGCGGGCTCGGTCACCGTCGCCGACCGGATCTTCCAGGACGCGAACCAGCGCATCGCGGGCTGGGAGCAGCGCTCAGCGCTCCCGGTTGCACTGTCGCTCGGCGTCGCGCTGTTTCCTTCGCGCGACGTGCGTACCAAAGATGCCCTCCTGCGCGGCGCAGACGCAGCGCTCCACGCCGCGAAGCGCGACGGTGGGAATCGAATTTGCGTCTATCAACAGCAGGGGCAAATGTACACGCCGGTCAGCGGTTTCAGCGTCACGGAAACGGCACCAAAAGCGATCAAGCCCCGCTCCGACCGACCCTATTACCGCTCCGATCGGCCGACCGCGCCGTCCAGCGTCGCGCGCCCGCCGGTCACGCCCGAGAGGAAGCCGGAGTGACACTGTCGGTCCGACCGCGGCCCGGCGAGTCCGGGGCGGTGAAGCTCGAGGAAGCGCCACCGCGCGTACTGGTCGTCGACGACGAGCCTACCTTACGCCGCACGCTTGCTCGCTTGCTGAACAGCCGTAACATGACGGTTTTGACGGCCGACGACGGGGCGCAGGCCATCGCGCTCTTGGCGCGCGAATCGGTCGATGTCGTGCTCGTCGACTTGATGATGCCGAACGTGGGCGGGCTCGAGCTCCTCGACCACGTGCGTGCGTCGCACGCAGGCGTGGAGGTCATCATGATGACGGCGTTCGGCGACGTCGAGACCGCGGTCAAGGCCGTGCGCGCGGGGGCTTACCACTTCCTCACCAAGCCTTTTCGCTCGAACGACGAGGTGGTGCTCACCGTCACCAAAGCGGCCGAGCGACGGCGGCTCGTCGACCGCGCGCTTCTGCTCGAGCGACGGCTCGAACAGATGGAGAAATTCGGGGAGCTGATCGGCAACTCCAGCGCTATGCAAGAGGTGTATCGGCTGGCGATCGGAGTCGCGCCGACATCTTCGACCGTGCTCATTCTAGGTGAGAGCGGCACGGGTAAGGAGCTCACCGCGCGCGCCATTCACGGCCATTCGGCGCGCGTCAGTAATCCGTTCGTTGCCGTCAATTGCTCCGCGATTCCCGTCGACCTCGTCGAGAGCGAGCTATTTGGGCACGTGCGCGGGGCCTTTACCGGTGCCACTGCCACCCGCGCCGGCCTGTTCGAATCGGCCGACCGCGGCACGTTGTTCCTGGACGAGGTCGGGGATTTGCCGCCGCTGGCGCAGGTCAAACTGCTGCGCGCGCTGCAGGAAGGCGAGGTCAAGCGCGTCGGTTCGAACGAGACGCGTATCGTCGATGTGCGCGTGGTGGCCGCCACCAACGTCGACCTACGGAGCCGCATCGCCGCTGGGCGCTTCCGTGAGGATCTTTATTATCGCTTGAACGTCGTACCGATCTCGCTGCCTGCGCTTCGTGAGCGACGCGAGGATATTCCGCTGCTCGCCTATCACTTCTTGCAAAAGTATGCGTCGCGCTCCGGCAGCCAAGTGAAGAAGATTTCACCGGACGCCATGCGCCTCTTGGCGGCGCATCATTGGCAAGGCAACGTACGTGAGCTAGAGAACGCCATCGAGCACGCTGTCGTATTCTGTCGGGACGACACCATGACCCCGGGTGAGCTGCCGTTCGGCCGACCCAGCAATGGAGCGCCCGCTGATACCGCAGCGAGCAATGGCGCGGATGCTCCCAACGACACGCTTTTCGAGCTTCCTTACCGCGAGGCCAAGGAGCAGTCGCTCGAGGCCTTCGAGACCGCGTATTTCGTGCGCCTTTTGCAGCGCACGCAGGGCAACGTATCGGAGGCAGCGCGCCAAGCCGGGCTCGACCGTTCGAATTTTCGGCGCGCGGTCAAGCGAGCTGGCGTAAGAGTTCGCGACGACGAATGACCCGTTCCTGGATATTCGGCCGAGCGGGCACGCGTAGCGCTCTGCTCCGAGTTGCATGCCTAGTAGGGCTTTCTACCTCGGCTGGCCATGCGCGAGCGCAAGACTCTACCGAGGCCCTGAACGCTGCCGCAAGCTCGCTGCCGCTCGCCGCCCCGCATGCGCGCGTGTTGTCCTTGAGGCGATGTCTGGAGCTTGCCGTCTTGAACTACCCACGGGTGGCGGAAGCGCGCGCACGCTTGCTGCAAAAACGGGCGCAGCTCGACCAAGCCTTCAGCGCACCGTACAGCGACTTCACGATGACGGGCGGCGTCGGTCCGGCCCCGACGGTGCGCGGCACGTCCGTCTACAGCCCGGACACGGACAAGGCCATCACCAACCACCTGGGTATTGCTTGGCAGCTCGGCGTGACGGGTGCAATTCCGCTTTGGACGTTCGGCAAGATCAGCAATCTTTGGGACGCGGCCGACGCGCAAGTGCGGGTCGGCGAGCACGAGGTGAAAAAAGAGCAAAACGACGTGAAGCTTACCGTGCGCCGCGCGTATTACGGCGCGCAACTGGCACGCGATGCGCTCACGCTGCTGCGCGAAGCTTCCGGCCGCATCGATTCCTACCTCGGGCGCATGCAAAAACAAGTCGATCACGGGGAGGGGGACGACGTCGCGCTGCTCAAGCTAAGGATGTACCGAGCGGAGCTCGATGCGCGTCAGAGCGAAGCCACGCGCCAAGAATCCATCGCCATTTCGGGCCTCCGCTTCCTCACGGGCGGTCCAGATGTCGAAGTGCCCGACGCGCCCCTCCAGCAAAGCAGCCACCGGCTTGCCCCGCTCGCTCACTACCTGTCAGCGGCGCGCTTGTATCGCCCGGAAGTAAACATGGCGCGCGCGGGTGTGCTGGCGCGCGAAGCGCAGGCGCGCATGGAGCGCGCCAAGTATTTCCCCGATCTCGCGCTCGGTATGAGCTTCAATTACTCCGCCGCACCGCTGGTCGAAGACCAGAGAAACCCGTTCGTGCGCGACAACGCCAACTTCCTCAGCTACGGCGCGGCCCTCGTTTTCAGATACAAGCTCGATTTCTTGCCTCAGTCGGCTCGCCTGGCGCAAGCCAACGCCCAACTCGAAGAACAGCGCGCGACCGAGCGCTACGCGTTGGGCGGTGTCGGTACCGAGGTGGAGCAAGCCTTTCTGGAAGCGGAAGACGCCGCGCGCCGTTTAGACGCCTACACGCGCGCTACGGGCTACGCCAAGCAGTGGCTAATCCAGATCCAAGAAGGCATCGACGTCGGCACCTACGAGAACGAAGATATCGTCGACCCCGCAAAAGAGTACGCTACCAAGCGCTTTTTACAGATGAACGCCACCTACGACTACAACATCGCGCTCGCCAAACTTGCCCAAGCGACGGGTTGGGAAGTCGTCACCGGCGCCGACGAATGAGCCCCTCGCGCCAGCATTGTTTTTCGGACTTACGCTCGAGCTAAAGGGGGGCGCTCGCGCTCCAGCATCGCAGCTCGAAGCCCGAGCGGTAGCGAGCCCTGCCGCCCCCTACGGCCCAGCCCATGTTCAGTCGTCGCCGCTGTCATCGTCGGAATCGGTCTCGCTGTCGGAGTCCGAGTCGTCCATCTCTTGGTCGAGATACAGGTCGGAGTCGTCATCGCGCGCGGTCGCGGCCGCGGCCACCGCCGATGTCGGCTTCTCGGACTTCTCCGACTTTTCGTCGCCTTTGGGCGGCGAAGAAGAGCGTGACTTGGTGGCGTCGTGGTCTTCGATCTTCTTTTCGATGCTGAGGAGCGCATTCATGATCGACTCGCTCACCATGGACACGATGACGGGTAGCTGGCCCTTCAACGCTTCGTAATAGCGTTGCCGCTCTGTAGAATGAATGATCGCCGGCGGGTGGCCCGCCCGCATCAAGAGCACGTTCATCAATAAGCGCGAGACCTTACCGCTGTCTTGCGGGAACGGAAATACGCGCAGCAGATCATAGTGGATGCGTGCCGCGATCCGGATCGGGCTCTTCAGCTTTTTCGGCTCCGGCCCGTTCAGCCAGTCGATCACCTGGCGCGCCTTGTACGCGATCTTGTCGGGCGCTGCGTACTCGTGAAAATACAAGCGATGCTGCGGGATGTCCTTTCGGTACTTCACCGTCTTCACGTCGCCCTCCTCCGGGTGGAGGATGCAGTAGATCTTTTTGATCGTATCGACGCTGATGGGAACGCGCTTCTTCTCCGACAGCTCGCGCACGTACTCGATGGCCTGCCGATGCCGGCGGATCTCGTCGCACACAGGCTGAAGCCCGGAGTCGGCGACCACGCTCATGTTCGGGTCAATCGCCGTCTTCAGCTCTTGAAAAGTGTACACGACGCCTTCCAACGCGCTGTCGTGATAGACCCACGACATCTCGAAGCTCTCGCGGTATTCGCGGTGAAACTGATCGTCGAGGCCGTTCAAACGCTCGTTGATAGTCGCCCAGCGCTCTTCGACCGAAAGCTGGGGCGGCGGAGGTGACGGAGGAGCGGCGGCAGCGGGCACGGGCAACGCCGGGGCGGCCTGCCGCGGCGGATCCTGCGCTATTTCCGGCAGGCGGGTACCGAGAAGCTTCTGCCGTTCCTCGAGCTCTTGGCGGCGAGTGGTGCCTGACTGATTGGGGATCGTGTCTGCGCGGTACTGACGAGTGGTGACGCCCCGGCCAATGCCATCCCCGCGCTGTGAGCGCTTGCTCGCGCGAGCAACTTTGCCCTCTAAGGCGCGCCGCGCGGCCTCGCGCTCGGCCCGGATGCGCTCGCGCTCGGTTTCCTTGGCTTTGCGGTAGGCTTCGCGCTCCGCATCTTTTGCCTTCTTCTCCTCGTCCTTCAGGCGCTTCGCTTCTTCGCGCGCGGCGTCCCGCTCGGCGATCTTCTGAAGCCGCTCTTCTTCGCGCTCACGCGCGATGCGCTCTTTTTCGGCGTCCTTGGCCTTTTGGGCGGCCACGCGCTCGGCGTCTTTGGCTTTCTGAGCGGCGACGCGTTCGGCTTCTTTTACTTTGAGCCCGGCCACGCGCTCGGCGTCTTTGGCTTTCTGCTCACGCGCGCGTTCTTTCTCGCGCTCTTTTTTCTCGCGCTCGGCGGCCTTGGCTTTGGCGGCCTTTTCGCGTTCGGCGTCTTTGCGGAGCTTTTCGCGTTCGCGCTCTTTTTTCTCGCGCTCGGCGGCCTTGGCTTTGGCGGCCTTTTCGCGTTCAGCGTCTTTGCGGAGCTTTTCGCGTTCGCGCTCTTTTTTCTCGCGCTCGGCGGCCTTGGCTTTGGCGGCCTTTTCGCGTTCGGCGTCTTTGCGGAGCTTTTTGCGATCCACCGGTGGCCGAGCGTCGGCCTTGGCGGCCTTTTTCTTGGCGGCCGTTCGCTTGGCGACTACGCGAGGCGCCTTTTTCGGCGCACGTTTGGGCTTTGCGGCCGGCTTTTTGGTCGCCGGCTTTTGGGCCTGTTTACGTCGATTAGGAGCGGCCTTCGCCTTGGCGCGGCCGTTCTTCGGAGGAGCTTTCTTTCGGACGGACATCGCGGAAATCAGCGGCAAAATAAGAGAACGGCTAGACCCTGACGCCGGCCGTCCGAGCGAACACCGAGCGCTCCCTCGAACCGCGGCGGGACCGGCGTCCCAGGGCCGAAGCCCTCGGCAACCTAATCGGCTGGCACACAATCCGTCAAGGTCCGTATCTCGTTGTTTGTTCTAAGCTGAGCGCGCCCCGCAAAGGCGCACGCGAGAGGACCGACACGCGCACGACCGGCCCGCGAATCTCGAAGCGAGCTACTTGAAGTAGTCGGGGAAAATTTCGCTGTTAGCGAGCGGCCGGTTGCGCTCCGTCAGCACCTCTACGCCGCTCTCGGTCACGAGCACGGTATGCTCGAATTGAGCTGAAAGAGAGCCGTCTGACGTAACGGCGGTCCAGTCATCATCTAAAACGTCGACCTCCCACGAGCCGATGTTCACCATCGGCTCGATCGTGAAGGTCATGCCGGGCTTCAGCCGCTCGCCCTTCCCCCAGCGACCATAGTGCGCGACCTTTGGCTCGTCGTGAAACTTACGGCCGATGCCGTGGCCCACGAAGTCACGCACCACGGAGCACCCCTGACCCTCGGCAAACTCCTGAATCGCCGCGCCCAAATCGCCGAGCCGCGCGCCGGGGCGAACCTGGGCAATGCCCAAACAAAGCGAGCGCCGTGCCACCTCTACCACGCGGCGAGCCTCCTCACTGACCTTGCCCACGTAGAAGGTGGCCGAGGTGTCGCCGTGGAAGCCCTTGTAGATGTGAGTGACGTCGATATTGATGATATCCCCGTCGCGCAGCACGCGTTCGCCGGGGATGCCGTGACACACCACCTCATTCACCGAGGTGCAGACGCTTTTTGGAAACCCTTTGTAATTGAGCGGCGCCGGTCGCGCGCCCTGCTTGAGGGTGTGGGCGTGCACGAAGCTGTTGATCTCTTCCGTGCTCAGCCCTGGGCGCACGATCTCACCAACGGCGGAGAGGGTCTCTGCGGCGAGCTGCGACACGACCCGCATTGCGTCGATTTCGGCCGGCCCCTTGATTTCGACTGCTGAGCTACGAAAGTGCATGTCCATCTTCGTTGTAGCCTCGATTCGAGGCGCGGGGGAGTCGCAAGAGTATCACCGTTTCGGGCCGGACGCCGCTCGAATCAGGGCAATGCGGGCGCGCAACTCGGGAAGGTTCGGCTCGCCGTGAAAATGCAGCACGACCTCATCGCTCGCGCGATAAGCGCGAGTCATGAGCAAAATTTCCTTGCCAACCCAGGCGCCGCCCACGCGGTCCAACCAGTGAAATGCCGGGTCTCTGGCTGATATCGTCAGAGAGACCGGTTCCGTCGGCAAGGGACCCGCCAGGCTGGCTAGGGGTCGGAAAACCAGCGAGTAGCGGCGCTTGTCGTCGACGCTTCCCTCACGCGATACGGTTGCTACTTTGACGACCCAAATATCTTCGGCAAGCCGCACGCGGTCGTTGAAATGCGGATCGTCGCCCGCTACGCCCGGCACGAACGCCGTCTCGAATAAGTGTCCGGAAAAGCTGTCGTCGAGCAAGGTCGCGTCTTCCGCGCCAAAGCTCGGCAGGCCCTCCGCCGGCGACCTTGGCGGCGGCGGTGGGCGGCACGCGACTGCGATCACCGCCACCAACAGTGCGACCCCTTTGACTGAGCGGCGAAGTAACAGCACGTGTCTGATGACTTTGGAAAAACTGACGAGCCGAGAGCGCTTGAATTCGATAAAGAGCAAAAAGACCCGACGGGGCGACGCGACAGAGACTTATTCGAGGGGTGTCTTCGTCCAACTGTCTGCTTGAGTGATTCGAGCGATGAGTGTTAAGTTTCCGTGCCGCTTCGCGGCGGGTAAGCTCGAAAATTTTCGGAGGATAGCAATGAGGCTGAGGCTTCTGTCACGTTTGCCACGTTTTGCGACGCTTTTCGCGCTGGGTATGGCATCCTCTGCGCTGGTCGTCGAGCCCCGACTTGCCTCGGGCAAGGACAAACCAGCGGAAAAGCCGGGCGTTGGCGTGATCGACAAGGTCGTCGGCATATCGCCCAAGGGCCTGCACTGGGGCCTGACCCTGGAGGGCGTGGCCAAGCTTTACGACAAGGTGTTCGAGGACGAATACTTGCCGCTTTTGAAGAAGGCCGAGCCTGGCAATGAGATGACCGCCCTCGAGGACGAGCAGCGCAACAAGCAGGGCATCCTGCGGCGCGGGCGGATCGATTTTGGCGCGACGCCCACCGGCGTCGACCAGTCCCCGCTAAAGGGCGAGTACAGCTACCGAAATGCGGAAAGCATGGCGTCGCTCCGCTTACGCAGCGGTACCGAGCGGCACTTCTTCTTTTTCAGCGACAAATTATGGAAGGTGTACGACGAGCACAAGCTCATCAAGGGCGGCACGCTCGGCGAAAACTTCGAAGAAGCCAGCAAGATCTTGAGCAAGCGCTTCGGCGCGCCCGGCAAGCTCGTGCCCGCCGACTTCGATAAGGGCCAGCCGTACGACGAGATGCAATGGCGCGACGCGGAAAAAACAATCCGGGCGCTGGATCGCGGCACCGTCTTGGGCATGGTCTACACGGATACGACCGTGCAAGACAACATCGCGCAGTACCGCAAAAACAAGTCCGAAAACCTGCACGAAATGGATAAGGACGTGGCCGCCGCGACCGCCCATCCCCCCGAAGAGCCGGGCCGCCGCCCAGCACCCGACACGGGCAAGCCGAAGAACAAGCCTCACTGAGCGCCGCTAGGCGACCCGCTCGGCCCCAAATGGGATCAACGGACCGGACGACAACGTCACCGTGATCCCGGGGGCCACGGCCGCGAGCGGCGGCTCGAAGATCCGGCGGCGCGCCAAAGTATTGCCCGGGCAGCCGGAGAAGCGCCCGGTCACGTGCAGCGAAATGCCCGTTTCCGCTACGGAAACAAGGTAAAGCTCGCCCCCGTCCGCGTGCACCAGTGGTGCGAGCACCTCTCGCACGACCCGTTGAATCTCGTCTTGGGCATCGGCCATCCGAGCTTTCAAGTTACCACGACGCTTGACCAGACCGCGAGGCTTACTCTAGGTTCCCGCCGCTTCCGGCTCCGCTCGCATCGGCTGAGGCGCGCGAGGCTGGCAACCACTCCGCCGGGTGCTAACCTTCCGTTGGTCCGGGCTTTCACGCAATAACTGAGGATAGTATGGCTGTTCACATTCGCCTTGCCCGCCACGGCACGAAAAAGGCCCCGTTTTTCCGAATCGTCGTCACTGATCATCGCAACCCGCGCGACGGCAGCCACCTCGAGAACATCGGCACATTCCATCCCGCAGCTGAGGGCGTGTTGAACCTGGACCGTTCTCGCCTCGAATACTGGCAGAAGCAGGGGGCTCAGCCGTCGCATACCCTGGCCCAGCTTCTGAAAAAGAATCCGGCCGCGCCCGCGCAACCCTGAGCGCACCGCCTGGTTGCAGAGGTGCTTTCCCCCCGCGTTTTCCCCCCTTTCCCCGCACCTTCTCGGGCTCACGAAGCCCGAGTGATACCGGAGTTGCCTGTATGGCTCTCAAGGAATTGATCGCAACGATCGCCCAGGCCCTGGTCGACGACCCCGACAGCGTGGAGGTCACCGAGATCGAGGGTGATCACAACTCGCTCATCGAGCTGAAGGTCGCCAAAAACGACATCGGCAAAGTGATCGGGAAAGACGGCCGCACCGCCCAGTCGATGCGCACGATTTTGACCGCTGCCTCGACCAAGATCGGTCGGCGCGCGCATCTCGATATCGTCGACTAGCCGAGCGCGGCCCGTTTCGATGTCGCACACGGGTCAGAGCGAGCCCGAGACGCTCGAGATCGGCCGCGTTAGCAAAGCGCACGGCATCCTCGGGGAGCTGCGGGTTGCTCCTCATTGGGAGGCGAGCGAGGCGCTCCTACGTACGGAGCAAATTTGGCTCGCGCTAAACGGGACGGTCGCCGTTCACGCGGTGGAACGTGCGCGAGCCGTGCCACGCGCCTATCTGGTCAAGCTGCGTGGCGTCGATGATCGCAATGCCGCCGAGGCGTTGCACGGCGCTCGGGTCAGTGTCCGGCGCGACGCGCTGCCGCCCTTGGAGCCCGGTGAGTATTACCTGGTCGATCTGATCGGCGCTCAGGTGATGGGCCCCGAGGGCTTGGTGGGTCAGGTCACGAACGTCGTTTCACACCCGACCGTAGACGTGGTCGTGGTGCGCTTGCTCGACGGCAAAATCGCCGAGCAGTCCCTGTCGCCGCCCTGGCTGTCGCATGTCGATGTCGCCGGGCAAAGCATCGTCCTTCACAGCCTCGATGGGCTCATGTAGCGGTCATGCAGATCGCAATTGCAACGCTCTTTCCCGAGCTCTTCGACGCGTTCTTGAAGCTGAGCTTCGTCGGGCGCGCGGTCTCTTCCGGGGCTGTGCGCGTGCACGTGGAGGCGATGCGCCAACACGGCCTCGGCAAACACTTGAGCGTTGACGACACGCCGTACGGTGGTGGCTCGGGCATGTTGATGCGCGCCGATACCACGGTGGCCGCGATCGAGGCGGCGGAGACTGCCCTCTCGTCAGTCGCGCGTCCACGGCGCGTGCTGCTCACGCCACAGGGCGTGCGCTTCACCCAAGACAAAGCCCATGAGCTGGCCGAGCAGCCGAGCGTGATCTTGGTCTGTGGGCGCTACGAAGGTTTCGATGAACGTGTGCGGCTGTTCGTGGACGAAGAGCTGTCGCTCGGGGACTTCGTGCTCACGGGCGGTGAGGTGGCCGCCATGTGCGTGATCGAAGCCTGCATCCGTTTGCTGCCCGGCGTCCTCGGCAATGCCGAGTCCGCGAACGAAGAGTCGTTCAGCGCTCACTGCGAGGGGCGGCTCGAGTATCCTCAATATACGCGGCCCCCGACCTTCCGGGGCCACGCCGTGCCGGAGCTCCTGCGCAGCGGTGACCACGAAAAAGTGCGCGCCTGGCGCAGCGCGGCGTCCGCCGAGCGCACGCATGCGCGCCGGCCGGACCTGATACGTGGTGGCCGCACATCGGGCGTGGGTGAGGAACCGTGAGCCGGCGCGTCGCTGCCGCGTTGGTGCACTACCCGGTGCACGATCGGCAACGCGCGGTCGTCACGAGCGCGATTACCAATCTGGATCTGCACGACATCGCGCGCAGCTCGCACACCTATGGCTTGAGCGATCTGTTCATCGTGCACCCGGTGGCCGCGCAGCGCGCGTTGGCCGAGCGCGTCCGCGAGCATTGGACTCGAGGCTCCGGCGCCTCGCGCATCCCCGACCGCACTCCGGCCATCGCTCTGCTGCGCATCGTGCCCACGCTGGAAGACGCGGTGGCCGAGCTTGGCCCCGGGGCGGAGCTCTGGGTGACGAGCGCAAAAAGCGCAGCGAGCGGTCTCGATTTCCCCCAGGCCCGCGCTCGCTTGGCCGCCGAAGGCCCGCCCGTCCTGCTCGTCTTCGGCACCGGTTGGGGTTTGGGCGACGCGGTCGTCGAACGCGCCATGGTGCAGCTGGCGTCGATTCATGGCCGACACGAAGGGGGCTATAACCACCTGAGCGTCCGGGCGGCCGCCGCGATCATTTTCGACCGCTTGCTGTCGTTACAGCGTTAGCGTGGCCCAAGAGCAAGCGCGCGAGCTCCGGCGAGCGCACGCCTTTTTTGCTCCATTCGAACAAGGGCGGCATGATCTCGAGCCCGCCCGGCTGCGCTCGGCGCAGCTCGATCAATGCCACGCGGGCCGCACTTTGGAGATCGGCGTGCACGAAGCGCATGCGCTTGGCGATCAAGTGGACCTGCTCGGCCTTGCTTAGAAATCGATTCAGCTCACGGCTGGGGTATACGAACACCACGCGCGCGCGAGGGCCGCTGACGGCAGCCGCCGCCGCCGTCAAGAAGGGCGTCAGATCGCCGAAGCGCGCGCGGCTCTTGCCCGGCTCTTGGCTCGACCGCGTGTGGGCGGGGTCGAAGAAGGGCGGGTTCGAGACCACCAAGTCCGCGCATTGCTGGAGCTCACGCGGCAGACCCTGGGCAAGATCGACGCAGTACAGCCTGGCGTCCATCGCCGCGTGCGCCGCATTTTCGCCGGCGAGAGCGAGCAGCTCAGGCTCACGTTCTACGAGGGCGAAGCGCGTCGCGGCGCCCAAGTGGTGGACGCCCAGGGCGACCGAGCCCACTCCAGCCCCGAGATCAATGGCGTGTTGCGCCGCTCGACCCTGGGCCGCGAACGCGGCCAGCAAAACCGCATCCACGTTCACGCGATAGCCCCGCGCCGGCTGGCGCAGGCTCACCGCGCCGCCATAAAGCGAGTCGGTGGTCGTGGCATTAGGCGTGCCCACCATGGCCCACTCTCCTGCCTCCCGAGAGCATTCACAAGCGTCGCGCGTCGCCCGAGCCGGAAAAAGTCGGCAAGGGGTTGCCGCAAGGCCCCTGGCATGACACGGGAACGGGCTAATTGGCTCGCGCCCTTCGCCCAGACAGCGCCTTCTTGAGACGCCTCGCTTATGCGGGCGCGCGCTTCGGACCGCGTTTCGTCATCGAGCATAGCCCCAAATTCTTCGGTACGGCCTTCGCTCTGGCGCTCCCTGAAACGCGCGCTCGTGTGCGGCACAACTTGCGGCGCGTCAAAGGTACGCGTGGGTTTTTCCGCGAACAGCGCGACGTGTTCCAGACCTTTACCAGCTACGCCGCTTGCTTTGCGGAATCCTTGGGCATCGACCGGCCCGATGCTCAGAACACCCAGCTTTCGGTGGATGGCGACGGCCACCTACGGAGCGCACTGAACGCGGGGCGCGGCGCAATCTTAGTCACGGCCCACATCGGTCCCTGGGACTGCGCCGCGCGGCTCTTGGTCAAAAATTTTAGCGCCGATGTGTTGGTCGTGATGCTCGCCGAGCCCGACGAGCAGGCGCGTCGAGTGCATGATGCCGTGCGCCAGCGCGGCGGCGTGCGGGTGGTGCACGTGGGCGAGCATCCACTCGATGGCTTACCTCTACTCCGTCACGTGCGGAACGGCGGCATGGTCGCGGTGCAAATCGATCGCGCCGCGCCCGGCGGTCGCGGATTGGATGTCGAGCTGTTCGGCACCTTGGAGCGCATCCCCGAGGGCCCGTTCCGCCTGGCGGCCTTGTCCGGCGCGCCCATCGTGCCCATCTTCGCGCACCGGGCGGGTTACTTCCGTTATGAGTTCTCCATCGCTCCGCCCATCTGGCTCAATCGCCGCGCTTCGACGCGGGAGCTACAAGGCGCCGCGTCGGTCGCCGCGGCCACCATGCAATCGTTCATCTCGCGCCACCCCACCGAGTGGTTCCACTTTAGTAATTAGGCGCAATCTTCGCGCAGCCTGGATCACCATGCAGCTATTCGTCGGCAGAAACACGTTCGAGGGCGACATCGCGCGCTACGCGTCGCGCTTCAATCTCCTCGAGCAGCGCGCGGACGCGAGCAACTTGCCGCGCGGGGCGCGCTTGACGGACTGGAAAAAGCGCGTCCCGGCCGACTTCGCGTTCAGCGTGGTTCTGCCGCGGTCCGTCGGGCTGTTCGAATCTAGCGCGCTTGACCTAGGCCGCTCGCTCGAGCTCGCGGAAGCGCTTTCCGCCAAATGGTTGCTCCTGCAAACCCCTTCATCGGTCGGGCCGAGCGCGCGCATGCGCGAGCGCCTGGCCAAGCTCTTCACCACCGTGGCCATCGAGGGCCGGCGGATCGCCTGGGAATCTCGCGGCGTTTGGGAGGACGATCAAGTCGAAGAGTTTGCCGCCGAGCACGGCGTGCACGTGGTGCGCGATGCGACGCGCAGCGAGCCGCCGCTCGGCGAGTGCGTATACACGCGGCTCTTGGCTCTTGGTGAGGGCGCGCAGGTGCGATCGAGCGTCGCCACCCACTTGGCGGAAGTGCTCGGCGATCGAGAAGAAGCATTCGTCGTCATCGAAGGCCACGGCGCCGAGAACGCGGCCAAGCTGCTGCGCTTGGAGCTCGCGCCGTGAGAGCGCGCGCGCTCGCTATCTCGAATGATCCCTTGGCGGAAGAAGCCGCGCAGGCGCAGCTCGGCCAGGGTGGCTCCGCGGTGGGCGCGGTCCTCGCGGGCTTCTTCGCGGCGGCCGGCGGCTATTCGGGCGTGCTGCTCTCACCGCTGACGTTACTCGTGGCCGGCATCGGCACGGGCGGCCGAGCGTTCGACGGTCGCTTGCGACAGCCAGGCCTCGGCACCAAACGCCCGCGTGGCTTTCTGCCGGAGGATACCGTACCCGCGGCCGCGCGCGTGGCCGTGCCCGCCGGCGTCGCCGCCGCCGCCGTCGCAAACCTTTATGACGGTGGCAAATCACTCGGATCGCTCGTGAAACACGGCATCCTCCGGGCCGAGCGGGCCGGCGCGGAGGCGCGCGCGGAAGTACTGGCCCGCGTTCGCTCTCTCGGACAAGTTGCGCTCGGTGAACAAAGCTTCATGCGCCCTTTTTTGCGGCTCGCTGGGCCGAGCGAAGGTGGCTTGATCACCCCCTCCGACTTCAGCAGCATCAGCGACATCGATCACGCGGCTAGCACCCGCCAATTCGATGGCGTCGACTACCTCGAGCCACCCTGGGCGGAGGCGCCGTCTGATGAGCCCCTGCCGTCGGAGCTCGGCATTGGCGCCGTCGTGTGCGCCGTCGACGTGCGCGGCGTGTTTGCGGCGGCCGCCTATTTCAGACCGTCGGACGGCCTCGAGCTCGACGATTTGGCCTTGCTCGCGCCCTTCGTAGCCGTCCCCACGCAACGCGGCGTCACCCGGCAGGCGCCGGGCAGCTCGTTGCCCGCGCCCGCTCCCATCGCCGTCCGTTGCAACGCCGATGGCGTGCCCGTCGAAGTGTGCGCCGAGCCCGGGTCCCGGGCGTTGAAATTCGGGACCCCCCCGCGCCTATCGATCGCGCGGGATCCCGCCTCACGCGAAGTCAGCAGCCACCGACGCTGAGCGCGAGCGGGCGAGACTTCATCGCGCGTGCAACGGTGGAGGAGAAAGTCGTTTTTAAATGGTCACGCGTCGAGGCGCGCAGCGTCTGAGCCTTCGGCGTCAGATCCGGGCTCGAGAACGCGGCCGGGCGCGGAAGGGGCACGTCAAAGCCGCGCCCCGAAACGCCCATGGCGCGCGCGGCTGAAACTCGTTCAGGCGACTTTGGCGCCGTGCTTTTTCGCGAACTCGAGCAAGCCGATCTTGTCGACCGTGCGCAGGTCACCCGTGGTGAGCTTGAGCGTCACGTGGCGACCCAACTCCGGAACCCAGAGGCGGCGGCGCTGCACGTTCACGTGCTGCCAGCGCGGGGTCTTGATGTTGGAGTGCGAGACGTTGTGGGCGGCGAGCTTGCGCTTGCCGGTGATTTCGCTGCGGGCCATTTCGGGCGCGGAACCTAACTCAGGGTGAACTGCTGTTCAAGGCTCACGTAGCTCAGCCGGTGTCAGCGCGCCGAGGGCCGCCGTCGTAGTGCGGCAGAAGCTCCGTAACTGATTGAATTGCATAGTTTTTTTGGTGAGGGCCTGCTCGTCCATGTAAAGCCGGCGAGCCAGCTCGATCTGGATCGCGTGGACGCGCTCATGAGGGCGCCCGTAATGCGAGGTCGAGAAACCGCCGCGATAGGGCTCGTCGTGCGCCACACTCAGGCGAAAGTCGGCGGCAGTGCGATCGACCAAACGCAAAATCGAATCCGCGCACGTCGTGCGACCGCGCGAGCCGGGCACCACGTCGGCGCGCTCTCTTCCGGGGTCGATGTGCCCTTCGCGGCCCCGGCTGGGCATGGAGTGGGCGCACAGCAAAATGGCATAGCCGAACTCCGAGACGCGCTGGGTGATCAGCGCTCGTAGAGTTTGGTGGTACGGCCGGTAGATGCGCAGCAAGCGCCGTTCCAGCTCCGCGAAGGGCAACGGCCTGAGCAGCGCCGCGCGATTGTCGGTCGTGACCCGCCAGATCACGCCATGGGGGGCGGAGCGCGCCGTGCCCCCTTCTACGGTCAACGGGTCCGCATCGCTCTCCGCGCGATTCAAGTCACACACGTAACGGCTGACGTGCGAAATGAGCAGCGTCGCCCCGACGTCCGGCGCATCTGCGTACAAATCGTCGACGAACAGATCAGCGTCGCGGCCAAGCGATTGCGCGGGCGCGATCAAGGTCGCCATCGACTCCGGGTCGACCGCGAGCCCCGCGTGTGGAACTTCCACGATCACCGGAGTTCGGTTGTCGCGAGGCTCGTGCACGGAGAAAAACACCCGCGTTTTGTAGCACAGCTAGCCGGCGCACCGCGCGGACGTTACCGGAAAAAAGCCGCGAAAAGCCCGCCGCCAACCCCGCGCTGATCAGGCGCGGGGATGGGAGCGGCGGTGCGCGTTCCGCACGTGATCCCCACTCACGTGGGTATAGATCTCGGTGGTGGCAATGCTGGCGTGGCCGAGCATGGTCTGCACGCTCCGCAAGTCCGCCCCACCTGTGAGCAGGTGAGTGGCAAACGAGTGGCGCAGTTGATGGGGGTAAACCCGTCCGCGAAGACCAATGCCGCGCGCATAGCTCCCGACGATTTTCCAAAAGCCTTGGCGCGTCAGCGCGCCGCCGCGCGGGGAGGGGAAGAGCACCGCGGGCACCACTTTATGCCCGCGCGCGCGTTCACCCCCGCAATCTCGGCCGGTCAGGTATGCCTGGACATGGTCGAGAGTGAGCTGCCCTAAAGGGACCAAGCGCCGCTTGCCGCCTTTACCAAACGCCGACACGATGCCGCGTTTCAAATCCACGTCACCCGCGGTCAAGCCCACGATTTCACTCACCCGGAGCCCCGCGGCATAAGCCACGCTCAACATCGCGCGGTCTCGCAAACCGCGCACGGTGGTCGTGTCCGGCGCTTCGAGCAACCGTTGCACGTCCGCTTCACTCAGCGTGCGGGGCAGGCGGCGGCCAAAGCGCGGCCGAGCCGACAGCTCGGTCGGGTCGCTCGTTAGAGCGCCTTCGCGCAGCAGAAACTTCATCAGCCCGCGTACGGCCGACAAATGGCGAGCAGCACTGCGTGCGCCGAGCCCGTCCTTCGCCAGCTGGCCCAGCCAGCCACTCACCGTCCCGAGGTCAAGCGCCTCGGCTCGGTCGATCCCGGCGGCTTCGGCGAAGCCGGCCAATTTGTTCAGATCCCGGCCATAAGCCTCGAGCGTGCGCGGTGAGAGGGCGCGCTCGACCCGCAGGTGATTCAAATAGGCTTCAATTAGGCCGTCCAGCGTCACGCGAGCAATGTAACGCGGTCCGATGGCGGACGCGAGTTTCGCTCAAACGCAGCGGGCGGCTTCGACCATCGAACGAAGGCGCGCCTCGGGCGCCGCCTCACGCATCAACGCCTCGCCGATCAGGGCAGCGTCGGCGGGCGAGGCGGCCACTCGGCGCACGTCCTCGGCTCTCGAGATACCAGACAAGTGCACGCGCGTGACGGATTCCGGCAGCTCGCTCAACACGCGCTCTGCGCGCGACGTATCCATGTGCAGCGTATCCAAATCGCGCGCATTCACCCCCACCAGCGTCGCGCCTGCGTCGAGCGCGCGCGCAGACTCCTCGTCGGTAACCACTTCCACGAGCGGCTCCAGAGCGCGCTCGCGCGCTCCGCGCGTAAGCGCGAGCAGGCGTGCAGCGCTCAAGCAACGCACGATCAATAGCACCGCGTCCGCGCCGTACGCCGCCGCCGCGTCCAGCTGGCACTCGTCGATGACGAACTCTTTGCACAAGAGCGGCAAGCCCACGGCCGCGCGAGCCTCGCCTAGGTGCTCGAAGGAGCCGTCGAAGAAGCTGGCATCGCACAGCACACTGATCATGTTGGCACCCGCGCGCTGATAGGCCGCTGCGCGCTCACTCACCGACAGCGCGGTCGACAATGGGCCCGCCGATGGCGAGCGAAACTTGATCTCGCCGATCAGCTGCAAGGCGCCCTGCTTGCGGTGCAGAGAAAACGAGCGCGACGCAGGCGGCGCCGGCAGCTTTCGCGCCCGAAGGCTTGCCAGCTCCTCGCGTTTTTTGCCCAAAATCCGAGCCAGAAAGCCGTCGGGGTCGTTCACCGCGCGTCCGCCCCCGGCTCTCGTCGACGCGCGGCGGCGGCGCGGCGTAGGCGCGCGAGCGACTCGCTCGCAGCTCCCGATTCGATCGCCGCGCGCGCTCGTTCCGTCGCGGCTTTGGGCTCCAGGCCGAGCGCCACCACCAGCCCGGCCGCGGCATTGAGCAAGATGGCGTCGCGGGCCGGGTGCGGCTCATTGCGCAAAATAGCCTCCAGGATCCGCGCGTTGTGCGCCGGCTCACCGCCCGCGATCGCGCCCTCCGCACTGCGCGGTAACCCAAAATCCTCGGGCGCCAGCTGGAGCTCGCGCACGCGCCCGGCGCTCACCTCACTGATCCGCGTCGGCGCAAAGGGGCTCATCTCGTCGAGCCCGTCCTCGCTCCGCACGACCCAAGCGCGTGTGCTGCCGAGCTCGAGCAACGCGCTGGCAAGCACGGGCCGCACCGCGTCGTCGAAGGCGCCCACCAACTGATGCGTGGCGCCAGCGGGGTTGGCGAGCGGCCCGAGCGCATTGAACAGCGTCCGCACGCCCAGCTCGCGTCGGACGGGCATCACGTGACGCATCGCCGGGTGGTGTACCTGCGCGAACAAAAATGCAATGCGGGCTTCCGCCAAAACCTCGCTTTGGCGCGCGCCCGGCACGTCCAGCGCAATGCCCATGGCCTCCAGCACGTCGGCGCTGCCGGCGCGGCTGGTCGCGGCCCGATTGCCGTGCTTTGCAACCGGCACGCCCGCGGCCGAGGCGACCAGCGCGGCGCCCGTCGATAAATTGAGCGTACCTGCGAGATCACCGCCCGTGCCGCAGGTGTCGAGCAGCACCGCGTAGTCGTGAGGCACCGCGATCATCACTGCGCGCATGGCGCGCGCGGCCGCGGCGATTACCGACCCGGTCTCGCTACCCGTGAGGCGGAGCGCGATCAAAAATCCGGAGACGGCGGCCGGCGTCCACGCCCCCGCGAAAATCGCGTCGAATACCCGTCGCACGGTCGGCCCAGAAAGGCCGGTCGGGGCGGTTAGCTCCGCGAACACGTCGCTGAATTTGGGGATCTCCTCGCTCACAGCGACCCAAGCCAGTTTTCGATCAGACGCAGGCCATGGTCGGTCAAAATGGATTCCGGGTGAAATTGCACGCCCTCCACCGCCAGAGTGCGATGGCGCAGGCCCATGATTTCGCCCTTCTTCGTCCGTGCGCTGATTTCCAGCACATCGGGCAGCCCGGCCTCTTCTACGATCAGAGAGTGGTAGCGGGTAGCTTCGAAGGGGGAGGGAAGGCCGTTGAAAATGCTGCGCCCGTCGTGCTCGATGCCGGATGTTTTGCCGTGCATGAGCTCGGGCGCTCGCACCACCTTGCCGCCGAAGGCTTGTCCAATGGCTTGATGCCCCAAGCACACGCCGAAGATGGGCACCTCCCCTGCCAGCTGTTCGATGACCGACAGCGTGACGCCGGCCTGGTCGGGATTGCCTGGGCCGGGAGAAAGCAATACGCCCGCCGGATGGGCCGCGCGGATGTCGGCGACGGTCACACGGTCGTTCAACCGCACGTCGCACGCGCCGCCGAGCGTCTCCACGTATTGCACTAGGTTGTACGTGAACGAGTCGTAGTTATCGACCACCACGACGCGCTTTTTCACGCCCCGAAGCGTTGCACCCGCGCTCTCTTCGGTCAATGGCCGCCCCGAGCACTCGGCAACGCGCTCGAGCGCGGCGCCAATGCGGGAGCCTCCAGCTGCGGCAACGTGAGCAAGCGCGCTTCGCTCGAGGGGTTTGGGCGATCGCGGAAACGCGCTGGGGAGACGCGGGCGTGAAGCGAGCCTGTGCAGCCCTAGCGTATTTGAAGCTTGCCGATATTGAGGCGGGCCGCTACTGTCCCGCCCGGTCGCCAGCCGGGCGAGTCGCGCTTTTCCGCGTATTTCTCGCATTCCCGGGTAGTGACGAGCTCCGATGGAAGATAAGAAGCCCAAGATCGACCTGAAGTCGCGCCTCGGAAAAAAAACCGTCAGCTCAGGAGCGGCCGGTTCGATCCCCCCTCCAGTCGGCATCCCGAGCGCTCCTAACCTGTCGCGGCCTTCGGTCCCGGCCACGGTTGCGCCGACCCCCAGCCGTGTCCCGGCGCCGCCGTTCGCATCGGCCCCGCAAGCGTCCATGCCCCGCATCGACGCTTCGAGCCCCTACGTGGCGTCCAATCCCTACGCTGTGCTCGAGCCGCCCGCGGCGGCGGTTCGCGCTCAACCTCAAACCATCACGCTCGAGCTGAGCGATGAGTTCGTGCAGGCGCAAAAGTCGGGCCGCACGAAGGTTCTGGTCGCCTGCGTGGCTACGGCCGCGCTCGGCGCGGGCCTCGGCTTTGCTGGCGGGGGCATCAGCGAACGCAACAAGGCCGCTGACGCGGCCGTCAGCGGCGCCGCCGAGCTGACCACCAAAGTCGACGAGTCGACGAAAAAAGCAAATGAGCTGGCAGACGTCCTGAAGTCGGCCAGAGACAAGCTCGGAAAGAACACATTTCCAGACGACGAGGTTTCCAAGCTCGGCGGCATCAACCTGCCGTTCAGCGCTGCAGATCTGAGCGGTAAGGGCATCGGCCGCTTCAATCCTGCCGTGCTGTCCATGCTGATCGACTTTTCGACCTTGGTCGACAAGGTCAACGATCAGAAGGAGAAGCTACAGAACGTGCTCACCGGCAACAAGAAGGGCGTGCAGGAGTTCTTGGATCAAACCAGCAAACCGCAGGTGCGATGGTCGGTGGTGCTCGGCAATGGCCCCGGCGGACCGTGGGCCACCATGCAGCCCGTGCCTACCCCGTTCCTGGCCAAGCCGGAGGGAGACAAGGCCAAGTGGCCCGACGATCTCCACATCCCCGTCGGCGACAAGCAAGCGGTGCTGAAGCGCTATAACAGCGGCAACCCGGTGAGTGAGGACGGCTTGTTCGTGCCCGTCGACCCTGCTTCGCAAAGCGCCGTGTGTCCGTCGGACGTTCTGTTCAAGCTGCGCCGCGAGCTCGGTGACCTCGAAGAAGTCTTGCGCGGCAATCAGACGCCGGGCGAGGAAAAGACCGGCCTGCTCGAGTCGGGCCAAAAGCTGACGCAAAAACTCAAGCAAATCGGCGCGGCCACGCCCTGAGTAGTCCTAGGCCGCCGTGACCCGGGACGAAGCGCGCGGCTGGAGGACTTCGGGCGGCGTGACGCGCGTGATCTCGACCTTCACCACCCGCCGTTCGTCGGCTTCACGCACGACGAAATCCAAGCCAAAGGCGCGCAGCGTGGCTCCCGGTTCGGGTACACGCCCGAGCTCGGCGACCACGAAGCCGGCGAGCGTGTGGTAGTCGCCATCTTCCGGAAGCTCGGCGCCCAGGTAGCGACTCAGGTCGGCGATTGAAACGCTGGCGTCGACCATCAGCTTGCCCCCGCCCACGTCCTGAATCGGAGCTTCCTCCACGTCGTGCTCGTCGCGGATGTCGCCCACGATTTCCTCGAGCAAATCCTCGAGCGTGATGATCCCGCTGAAGCCGCCGAACTCGTCGATGACGACGGCCATGTGGTGGCGGCGCGAGCGCATGTCTTTGAGCACGCTGGTGGCGAGCTGGCTCTCGGGCACGAACACCACCGGCTGGCGAAGCAACGACTCGATGCGCACGTCCAACGGCTTACCGAGGGACGCATGCCGGAGCAGATCCTTCGCGTGCAGAATGCCGACGACGTTGTCGATTGTTTCCTTGTAAATCGGATAGCGAGAGTGCTCGCTTTCGACAATCAGGCGCAATAACCCATCAATGGGCGTGCTCAAGTCGAACGCCGTCACTTGGGGTCGCGGAATCATCAGCTCACCCGCGGTCGCGTCGCCGAAATCGAGCACGTTGCGGATCATCTCCGACTGGTCGTGACCGAGCGACCCGTTGAGCTCACCTTCGTTGACGATCAGCTCGACCTCCGTTTCCGTGACCCCTGGGGCCGGCGCCGCCGGCGGGCTTGCCCAGCCGCCTACGACGCGCCCCGCCCACGCGATGGGTGCGGCGATCGGCGCCGCCAACCACTCGAGCGGTCGGAGCACCTGTAACAGGAGTGGCGCTGCGGTATCGGCACTACGCGCCACCAGGCCGCGCGCTATCTCACTGGGCAGCGCGTAAGCGAACAGGGCGATGGTCGCGGCAATGACCGGTAGCCAGGCGCCCAGCCACAAGGGAAGCAAGCGACCCACGAGCAACGCGCTCACCGCAATGCCGATGGTGCGGATGACTAGCCAGCGCGCCTCTATCACCGGCCCCGACTCGAGGTAGCGATCGAGTGCGCGCTGCGCGCCGCCTTTCAGCGTGTCACGCAGGGCCGCGCGGCGCGCGGCAGACAGGGTCGTGATGGCCCAGCTCGCTGCGGCTGAAACGGCCGCGAAGGCGGCGGGCAGCGAAGCGATGAGCAGCGGAACGATTCGTAATGGTGGGGCTGGATCCAAGGTCGTGGGATGCGTTTCGCACCCGCCTCCTAGCTATCACTTAGCGGAGCCTCCCCGGTCTACGCAACCCGCGGGCTTTTCGACCGACTCACAAACATGGTCGAAGTCAGCCCGGTGAGGGGTGGGGATCCGGCCCCAAAGCCGGTTAGCCGCACCTTCCAGGATAACACAACGAAATTGAGAGCTTCGGCCGCCTTCGCGCAAGTGCTGATCAGGCCAAAATTGGCTCCGCATGCGGCCGGAAAGCCGGTGCCCGCGCGCGGTGCAGGGCCAAGCCCACAAATGGCTCCGTCTGAGCCTGCCGCGCAGCACAAAACGCACGGCCGTCGCGGGCACGAGCTTGCTCCGGAGCCTGATTTAGACAGCCGCCAGGCGCCGCTCGATCCGCTCTGGTGTCAGATGGCGCTGCACCCCGGCTGCACGGCGCCGGTGATGCAGGCCGCTCCGCCCGCGGCACTGTCCCTGCGCGATGATATCCAAAATTTGTTGACCGGTCTTGCTCGTCGAGTGGCCTGGGGCGGGGACCGCCGCCGAGGCTCAGCGCGCATCGAGCTTGCCGAAGGCGCGCTTGCCGGCGCGACGCTGATCGTCCACACGGAGCACCGCTCAGTCCGCGTGGAAATCGAGCTACCCGGCGGCGCTCCGGCGACCCAAGACCTGCAGCAACGGATCTTGGAGCGGCTCCAGGGTCGCGGGTTCGTGGCCAGCGTGCGCATTGTATAGCGCACCCGCGAAGCTCACTACGCGCCTTTGCCGAGGATGCCGCGCACCACACGGAAGTCTCCGGCGTCTCGTTCGTGCCCGAGCGCAACCAATTGACCGCCGATCGTGAACCACCCGCACGTGTCCAAGATCGATGCTTGAGCCAAGCGTAAGAAATCGCTCGCAGCGAGCCGTTGTCCGAGACGCGCGCGGCGCTCACCAGTGTCCGCAAGTACGGCCGCGGGCAAGGCGCGGCGGGCGGCTTCGGCGGTCGACAGCAGCGGCGTGTCCGGGCTGGCGGGCCAAGCGTAGGCATCGCTCAGGACGAACCCGCCGCTTGCGATGCGGCGTAGTTGGCAGAGGTGCGCGGGGAGACCCAACGTTGCGCCGATGTCCCGAGCCAAGGCCCGTACGTAATAACCCTTCGATGCCTCCACCTCGACAGTAAGCCGTTGCTCGCCGCTCGAGATTAGCTGTAGCTCGCTCACCTGCACCGAGCGCGGGGTCAGGACGGGCACGTGACCGGCGCGCGCGATGGCATACGCACGGACCCCATCGACCTTGATCGCGCTGACGGCAGGCGGCACTTGCTCGAGCCGGGCTCGCTCTAAGTCGAGAGCGTGCGCCACGGCCGAGTCCGCGAGCTGCTCGGGCAGCACCGCGCTTTCTTCGGTGGTCTGCCCATCGGCGTCCAGCGAGTCGGTGGCGCGCCCAAATGCGATCGTGGCGCGATAGCGCTTGCGGTCGCGGGTCAAAAACCCGGAGAGTTTCGTGGCCTCGCCGAAGAGCAACAGCAGTACCCCGGTGGCCATCGGGTCGAGTGTTCCGGCATGCCCGACGGCGCGGGTAGAGAAGATGCGACGTGCTTGAGCCACGACATCGTGGCTGGTCGCCCCGCCGGGCTTATCGACGACCAGCACCCCGTCGGGCTCGAGCTCGGGCTCGGTCGTTAAAACCAAACGCTGCGGCGCTCGCGGAGACCGCTGTCGAGCATGGCTTGAATGGCGCTCCGCACGCGCTCCGAAAGCCGCCCGACCAAGACGTGGTCGTCGGCGGCCTCGGGCCCATAGCTGTCCAAGTGGATGGGCTCGCCGAAACGCATTCGCCACTTCGCGGGTGCGGGCAGCAGACCCAGCGGCCCGAGCCAGGGAAATGTCGGCGTAATTGGGAAATACGGCAACCCCACGAGCTCCGTCAGGCCTTCCAAACGATAGAGTAGGGGGCTCGATTCCTCCGCCCCGATGATGGCGCAGGGCACGATTGGCGCGCGCATGCGCAGGCACAAGCGAATGTAGCCGCCGCGGCCGAAACGTTGCAGGTGATAGCGCTCGCGGAATAGCTTTTTGATGCCGTGTACGCCCTCAGGAAAAACTGCCACCAGGCTTTCCTTCTCCAAGAGGCGTTCAGCGTTTTCCGGGCACGCTCGCACGGCGCCGACGCGGTTCATGAACACGCCGGCGAAGGGCAAATAGTATACGAAGTCTTCCGCCAACCAACGCAGATCCCGTTTCTGCTTGTGCTCGATGCGTAATGCGGCGCGGAGCATCGGCCCGTCTAAAGGAAGCGCGCCGGAGTGATTGGCGACCACGATGCAGCGGCCCTCGGCCGGCACATTATCGACGCCCTCGACGGAGTTTCGAAAATACGCTTTGTACAAGAACTCGACGGCTGGCTGCACGCGCCGTTCGAACGCAGGGTCGAGCCCAAAATCATCGAAGTCATCGGCGCGACTGCGCAGCGCCGCACGGCCCCACTTGCGCGCTACGAAGTCCTCGCTCGGCGCGGTCGCAACCAGCTCGTCGGGCGGAGCCGAGCTCTTGGCCAGTAATGCGGGGCGGCGCTCGGAGCTTGGCTCAGCGGGCGCGTCGTCTTCGGGCTCCGAACCGAGATCACGTTGCCTGATCAGCCCATCGAGGCGCGCTTCGAGGGCCCGGATTTGCGCTTGTACATCTCCGGTGCTGCGCTCGTCGGGGATTGGCGGGGTGGTCTCGAAGGCCTCGCCGTATTGCGTGGTCGGGGGCACGACGCGGGCTCCGATGCCGAGCTCGAACGCTTCCTCCGAGTCCACGTCGGTATCGCCGAGGCCGGCTTCGGCCACGGCCGCGAGCTCGTCCAAGGCGGGCTCCTGAACGGGGGCGGCGGGCTGCACGTTGTGACGGGCCTCCGCCCGCGAAGCTGCCGGCTCGCGGTCGCGACCCGTGCGCCGTGCCTTGCGCTTTTTATCGGTTGGCGTTTTGCCAGCGTCGGCGCGAGGCGTAGCGCGCCGCGCTGCGTCGCGTGGCACGACCTTCGCGGCCGCGCGGGGCCGCGCGGGTTCCGAGTTGCTCGCGTCGCGCTTGCGACTCTTGTCCTTTCGTTTCACGCGGGCGTCTCCGAAAGTAATTGCACGTCGCGAAGGTGCTGCGCGTTGGCGTAGTCCGTCAAGGCTTCACGGCTGGTGTAGAGCGGCTCGAAGCCGAGCTCTTTGCGCGCTAATGCGCCATCGGCGACGCAAATGTATTGCAAATAGTCGAAGAATGCCGGTGGTGCCTCGGCCAGTTGGGTGAGCCAAAGCGCCGTCGTCAACCCCGAAGCCAGCGAGCGCGGCAAGGGCAGGGTGTGGCGCCCGGCCAGCTTGATCACGGTGCGCAGCGGCAGCACGCCGTCGCCGACGATATTGAAGATGCCCGGCGCGTCATACAGCGCGGCTAACCGCAGCGCCCGCACCGCATCCGCCTCGTGCACGAACTGCCAGAGCGGATCGAAGCCGAGCACGGTCGGGGCCAGGCGATGACTCAGGTAGCGGGTCAAGAAGTTGTTCACGGTGGGGCCGAGCATGGGCGCAATCCGGAGCACGGTAGCGATGCGCCCTTGGCCGGGCCGACCGAAGCGCAAAACTTCATGCTCGGCTTCCATCTTGTCAGCGAAAAACGACTCGCTGCGCCGAGCGCGTAACGGGTGCTTTTCCGACAAGTAATTGGGGTTGGTGGCATGCGCGCCGTAGAGCAACGTTTGGCTGCGCATGACGACCTTGTGCACCTTCGTTCGCCGACAGGCATTGAGTACGTGCATGGTGCCCACGCTTTCGAGCTCGTGGGCGTAAGCAGTGGAGTGCGTCGGCGAGTCCAAAAATGCCAAATGCACCAAAACGTCGACGGCTTCCGCCGACAGAATTTCGGCTAGGCGGTCCTCCGCCAAGGCCTCAGTCAGGCTCACGTCGCAAACGCGTGATTTGCGGCCGGCCGTGGTGGGCGCCTCGGTGTCGAGGCACACGATCGATCGAACGAGGGGATCCTCTTCCAGCAAGCCGATGAGGTTGGTTCCCAAGAACTGCGCCGCACCCGTGATCGCAACGACCCGCCGTCGAGAGCTCGTGGAGCCTGAAAGTCCACGGTCGCTCAAGGCCAGCGAGTGCGAAGATGTAAGCGCGTTACTCACCCAGCACTCTTTCGACAGATGATCCTTTTTGCATCTCGTGTTCGCAAAGTAGTCGAAAGTGTCGTGATTCCTAGAGTCATCGTTTGGAAAAGAATCGCGCGCTGGGCCGCGCCCGAGCTCTGCGCGACAAGCCTGGAATTTGCAGTAGTTTCCTGTTCAGAGGGGGTCGCCTGAATTACACTGAACGATCATGGCTCACGCCTCGGTTGTCGCCGGCTCCATGCTCGGCCCCTATTTGCTGGGGGATCGGCTTGGCCTCGGAGGCATGGCAGAGGTGTACGTCGCGCATCGCGCTGGGCCGCGAGGTTTTGCCAAGCGCTTCGCGCTGAAACGGATCTTGCCCGAGCTGGCGTTGGACGCCCGGTTCGTGGCGATGTTTTGTGACGAGGCGCGCATTTGCGCCGCACTCTGCCACCCGAACATCGTGCAAGTCGTGGACTTCGGTGAAGCTCAGGGCGAGCTGTTCATGGCGATGGAGTTCGTGGACGGCGTGTCCTTGGCTCGCCTGCTGCGCACGGTCTCGGCGCGGCGGGAGCGGTTTCCCCGCGCGATCGCGCTGCGCATTGCTCACGAAGTGTTGCGCGGTCTGGCCTTCGCGCACGCGGCGCAAGACGAGCATGGGCGGCCCCTCGGCATCGTGCATCGCGACGTCTCACCGGGCAACGTGCTCATCGGCCGCGCGGGCGAGATCAAGCTCGGTGACTTCGGTATCGTGCGCAGTGAGTTCGTGGACCGGCGTACCTACCCGGGCGAACTCAAAGGCAAGGTCGGGTACATGTCGCCCGAGCAGGTGATGGGCACGGAGGTGGATCCGCGCAGTGATCTGTTCACCGTTGGCATTATCTTGGCGGAGATGCTGCTTGCTCGCCCGTTGTTTGCCGGTCAAAACGAGTTCGAGATCCTGACCAATATTTACGAGGCAAACCTGGACGTGCTCGAGCGTCACGCCGACGGTCTGCCGCAATCGTTGCTCGAGATGCTGAAAAAGGCACTGTCTCGCGAGCCCCAGCAGCGATTTCAAAGCGCGGCCGAGTTTCGCAGCAGTTTGCGTGACGTCGCCCGCGAGCTCGGCGCGCCGCTCGGTGACTCGGAAATCGTGGCTTGGCTATCGAGCCTGGGCGTCTTGCCGTCGCGCAGTGGTACGCACGAGCGCTTGGCTCCGGCGTATGAGCCAGCCGGGTGCGTGGCGGATACGAGCTCGATTCGTGGTTCGGAGTCTGCCGCGTCCTCGCCCGCTGAGTCGGGGCAACGTTTGGCGCAACCGCTGGTGGTGCGGACGCCGCGCTTCGGTGACCCGCTCACGCGTGTCGCTTCCTGGCGCAGCGCGCTCGAGCGTATGACTCTCCCGGCCGTGCTCCACGCCATTGCCGCTCGTGAAGAGACCGGCCTTTTGGTGGCGCGCAACGAGCGCCGGGAAAAACATTTTTTCTTCGTTGAAGGGGAGCTGTGCGCCGCGCGCTCTACCGAGCACAGCGAGCTCTTGGGTGCACGTTTACTTCGCGCCAATCGCCTTAGTGAGGCGGACCTCGCCGACGCGCTCGGCAGCTGCAAGGCCACGGGCCGAGCGCTCGGCGAGGAGCTCGTGGCGCGCGGTATCCTGCGTGGAAGCTCACTGCTGCGGGAGCTGACGGAGCAAGTCGAGGCGCGCTTCAATGAGCTCTTCAGCTGGCACGCGGGGAACCTTTGGTTCGTGCAGGGCGTGCGCGAGCCGCAGCTCGAGATCAAAACCCCTTCGTTGTTACCCGCGCTCGTCACGCACGCCATTCGCGAGGCCTACACGGACGACGAGCTCGCGCTTTGGTTTGCGCCCGCCGGCAAGCTGCCCGTCGCTCGCGGGCCCGCGCGGCGCATCGATCCAAGCAAGCTCGGCCTGTCTCTCGCAGAACGCCGGGCCCTCGAACGCTCAGTTCAAGAAAGCTCAATCGAAAGCTTGGTCGGCACCCTTTCTGCCGAACGTGTGGCTACCCCCCGCGAAACCCTATTCGGCCTCTTCGTCGGGGTCAGCATCGGCCAGATCAGCATCCCTGGCTGGCGCTAAATCTTCGACCTGCCCGTATCGAGGCGGGCGCGGCCGCGCCGGGTCAGCGCCCGCTCGAGGGAGGCGCTGAAGAACGTCGTTTCGGGGCAGGCGGGTGCAAGGTGCGCACCGAGTGGGGCGGGACAGACTCAGGGACGTGGTCTTCCATCAGATCATTGATGGTCCTGAGCTCTACCGGCTTGAACAGTGTGGGGCACCCGGAGCTTCGCAGGTATTCCGCCTCCGCGCGGCCGAGCGCGCCGCCGGTCACGAATACGAAGCGCGTGGCAAGCTCGGGCCGCCGCGCCCCCAAGCGCGCATGCAACGTGTCTCCGTTACGGCCTGGCAGGAACACGTCGCACAACACCAAGTCTGGAGTGTACTGGGGATCCAGCAGCGCCACTTCTGCTTCGGACGCGGAGCCGGCGGTGCGTACCACGTGCGGCTTCAGCGCGCGCCGCATCGTGCGGGCGAATACCGGGTCGTCGTCGATCACGAAGACCTGCCGCGGGCGTGCGGGGGTGACGCGCTGCTTCGACAACCGCACCGGAAGCACGGGAATCAGCCCGCTGTCCTCCTGCACGCGCGTCAAGAGGACGCGAAACGAGGCGCCGCCCCCGGTCCGGTCGTGCACTTCGATGTGGCCGCCGTGGGAGGCGACCACGTCACTGCAGATCTTGAGGCCAAGGCCGGTGCCTTGGCCTCGCTCTTTGGTGGTGAAAAACGGCCTGAAAATATGCTGAACCGCTCCGGGCGGGATGCCTGGCCCGTTGTCCTCGACGACCAGTGCCAATTGCTCACCGCGCGCCAGCACCTTCACCCAGACCTCAGGCCGCGAGCTGCTCTCGCACGCGTCCGCGGCGTTGAATACCAAGTTCAGCACGACCTGTCCCAAGCTGTCGCGTCGACCGATGGTGTACACCGGTTCTTCGGCCTGCTGCGTGAGCGTGATTCCCCGGCGCTCCAAGTGCGGCAGCGCGATGGCCAGCGAATCGCGGACCACCGTCACCAAGTCCACGCACTCGGGTGAAGTCTCACGCCGTGACACGAGCGACAGCTGCTCCACGGTGTCGCGAATGCGCGCGACCGCCGTCTGAATGTCCGACGACACCTCGGACAACTCGCGGATGGCGCCGCTCAAGTTGGGGTCAGTGTCGTCACTGAGCGCGGTCACTTGCTCCACCAGGCGACCGAGCTCTTCTTGCTGCAGCAGCATTGCGCCGGCGGGGCCGCGCAGCTCGTGCGCGACGCTGGCCGTTAGGAGCCCCAGGCTGGCCATGCGACTCGCTTCCGCAAGCTCATCGTTGCTGGGTAACGGCGTGTGCCGGCTCTGCTCGCGTTCCAGCGCAATTCCCAGCATATTCGCGATCGTGCTAGAAAATTGTAGCACCTCCTCATCGACGCGCGCAGCGTCGTCGAAAAGCAGAACGAATACCGCGTGCGCGACGCGCCGATGTAACACCGGCACCGCGAGCACGGCGCGCGCGCCGAGCGCCAAAATCTCACCGGCATCGTCGATGCCTTCGCGGTCGCCGCCGAGGTCGCCGAGCAACACCGAGCGTCGTGTGCTGAGCGCGCGCTGCGCAATAGTGCTGAGCGCGCGACGCAGCACGACTAGCTCGGGGCCTCCGCGATCGCCCAACCTCCGCTCCGCGATCGACGATAGGCCCGACTCGAGCGTGAACGCCGCGGCTGCGCGCGCCTTGGTGGTCTCGAGCAGCGTGTCCAAGGCGTCACCCAGGAGGCCACTGGGCTCGCCGGCTAGACGATTAGATAAGCTGTGGAGGGCGTCCAAGCGTTGCAGACGCATCAGCGGATTCATGATTGATGAAGCTCGAGCCCGCTGCAGAATGTCTCGTAAGCGAGCCCTCCCAAGATAGGGCTTTTCAAGCTCGAAAGCCAAGGCAACGCAAAACCGTTAGCGGTTAGTGAAGACACCTATCGCACTTTTCTCGCTTTGCGCTCACCTTGCGCACATGCTCCCCTCCCGACCTGGGGCCCGCGCGGCGTTCCAAAGACTCATCCGATCGACACTAACTTGCGTCCTCACGCTTGCGAGGCGCCGGAAAATTCCTTGCGGAGCACGGGATAGGGCCCGAAATCATTCACGATTTCAAACCCTTCTTCGAGAAATACCTTGACCGGCCCGAGCCACAGCTCCGCGGGCCCGACTCGCTCAGCTCGCCGTGGAAAAGCCTCGATGGCGCGAGCTCCCGCCTGCTGCGCAATGGTTACCCCGTGGTGTACGAGTGCGCGCGCAACGCCGCGGCGCCGCATGTTTTCATCCACTAGCAGACAGCCGACCGTCAGCACGCCGTCTCGAGGCCCGGCGAAGCAGGGCAGTGCTTTATATAAACGTTGCCCGTACAGTTTCGGAATAGTGCTGGCCAAGCACAGCTTCATCCAACCCACCGCACGGCCCTCGTGCAGCGCCACGACGCCCTTCAACCCGGCCTCGGCCAAGTCGGTCACGAAGGCGGCACGGTTCAGCTCGGGGGCATGGAACAGCCGCTCGAGCCAAGCGTTTTTGTCTCCGCTGAAATGCCAGTACTGACAATGACAAGCGGTGGCAGTGCGCTCGAACAGGGCAAGCAAGGCATCGGTATGCTCGGGCCCCGCCGCGCTCACTAGCCAGCTCACTGCGAGGTCGCGATCGGGCGCCTCGCGCGAGCCCAGAGTGCCTTCGTTCTCAGCCAAGCGGCGGCCGCGCGGGCCCGTTCGGCGCGGTGAGGCGCTCGACTGCGGCGGCTAAGGTGAAGAGGCGCTCTTCTTCGAACGCGGGAGCAAGCAGTTGTAGACCAACCGGGAGCGCTGGCTGCGAGTCGTTCGCTCGAGTCATGGCGCAGGGGACGCTCAGACCGGCAATGCCCGCCAGGCTGGCCGGCAACGTATAGATATCGGCCAGGTACATAGCCAAGGGATCGCTGCCCTTGTCGCCGAATTTGAAGGCAGGGCTCGGGCTGGTCGGTGCGGCGATCGCATCCACCGTTTCGAACGCGCGATCGAAGTCTTGCTTGATCAACGTGCGCGTCTTTTGGGCCTTACGATAGTACGCGTCGTAATAACCCGAGCTCAGCACGTACGTGCCCAGCAAGATTCGGCGCTTCACCTCGGCGCCGAAGCCCGCGTTCCTCGTCTTTCCGTACATGGTCTCCAGGTTGCTGCGCGGAGGCTCCAGGCGGAGCCCGAAGCGTACGCCGTCGAAGCGCGCCAGGTTGCTCGATGCTTCCGCGGTCGCCACGATGTAGTACGTGGCGATGCCGTGTCGCGTGTGCGGAAGCGCCACCGGATGCACGCTGCAGCCCTCACTCTCTAGCGCGCTGATGGCGGCGCGCACACTGCTCGCGACTGCAGGGTCCAAGCCTGCTCCGAAATATTCTTCTGGGATGCCGATGCGCAAGCCCTTCACTGGCTTGTCGCAGGCGGCTTCGTAAGCGCCAACGGGCAGGTCTGCGCAGGTGGAGTCGTGGCCGTCTGCGCCAGAAATGACCTCCAGCAAGCGAGCCGCGCTGCGGGCATCGCGCGCGAACGGGCCCACTTGGTCCAGGCTGGAGGCGAAGGCCACGAGGCCGTAGCGCGAGACTCGGCCGTAGCTTGGCTTCACCCCGACCACCCCGCACAGCGCCGCCGGCTGACGAATCGAGCCGCCCGTGTCGCTGCCGAGTGAGCCCGCGGCCATGCCCGCCGCTACCGCGACCGCGCTGCCTCCGCTCGACCCCCCGGCGGTGCGAGTGGAGTCCCACGGATTGAGCATCGGACCGAACGCGCTATTTTCGCCGGACGAGCCCATGGCGAACTCATCCATATTCGTCTTGCCGACGAGCACGGCGTCGGCGGCGCGCAGTCGAGCGACCACGGTTGCGTCATAAGGAGGCCGCCAGCCGCTGTCCGCGTCCGAGCCCGCCGTGCCACTTGCGTTGCGACGGGTGAGTAGCTTGGAGGCGCACGTGGTGGGCGCGTCCCGCGTGCACAGCGCGTCCTTGATCGCGATTGGCACGCCGCAAAGCTTGCCGAGCGGCTCTCCACGCGCGCGTTTCTGATCGACGGCGGCGGCCGCAGCCAACGCCGCTTCGCGGGCCACGTACAGAAATGCATGGAGACCGCCGTGCGCTTCCATCCGGCCGAGCGCGCGCTCGGTCAGCGCAAGGGCACTGATCTCACCGCGGGCCACACACGCCGCCTGCTCCGGTATGGGCAAATCCAGCACTTCACTCATTCGTCGACGAACGCCGGAACGGCGAACCCTCCGCCAGCGCTGCGCGGCGCCTCGCGCAGCGCGAGCTCATGGCTCAAGCTCGGCTGAACCGCGTCCGTGCGGAATGGGGCGGCGCTGACCGCGACTTGCGTCGTCTCCGAAACGGCATCCGTGTCGAGCTCGGACAGGGAGTTCACGTATTCGAGAATGTTGTCGAGATCTTTCTGCATGCGGTCGATCTCCTCGTCCTCGAGCTCGAGTCGAGCCAATTTGGCGACGTGCAGAACCGTTTCACGAGTGATGGCCATGGTCAGCGGCGCGCAGGCTAGCATCAGGACGGCGGTTGGCTCATACTCATCTGTTCAGGCCCAAATTGCGCCCAATTCGTCGTTCGTAGGAGCGCAACTGCGCGTCACTGCGGCCGACTTCTAGACCGTGGTGCGTACCCCGAAGCCTGTGCTCCGCTCGACGTCGGGCCATCTGCCCGATATGCTGCGCGATGCACAGGGTCGCCAGCGTGCGCGGGACCGAGGCAGCAAATTGAGCGAGCTTCGCGAATTCAAGGACGGTGAGCTTATCGCGGGTACCCGCTACCGGGTCATTCGTTTGATTGGCGTGGGCGGTATGGGCTCGGTGTACGAAGTCGAGCACACGGAGCTCGGCAAGCGCTTCGTGTTGAAAGCCCTGCTCCGCGAGCTCGCGCGGCGGGAGGATCTAGCGCTGCGCTTGCGCAACGAGTGGCGGGCATTGGCTCGGCTGCAGCACGCCAACATCGTCAACGTGACGGACGCGGGCACCTCCGGGGGCGGCGTGCCGTTCTACGTGATGGAGCGCCTGGACGGCGTCACGCTAGCCGCCCATTTGAAGCAAGTTCGCCGTTTGCACGTGCCGGAGGCGGTGGCGACCGCCGTGTCCGTGTTGAACGCGCTCAGCGCCGCACATGACATCGGCATCATTCACCGTGATGTAAAGCCGGCCAACGTCTTCCTAGTCAGGGGCGGGGGAGTGAAGCTGCTCGACTTCGGCATCGCAAAGATCGCGGACGCGAGCAGTGTGGTCACCGCGCGCGGGTTGGCGGTAGGCACCCCGCGCTACATGTCGCCCGAGCAAGCGCGCGGTGAACGCGTGGACGGCCGGTCGGACGTGTACGCCACGGGCCTGATCCTATTCGAGATGATCGCCGGCATGGGCCCGTTCGACGACGCTCGAGACGCAAACGAGCTCTTGCTCGCGCACTTGGCGCGCGAGGCCCCGCCACTCTCGTCGCTGGTCATGGGCGTGTCGCCGGAGCTCGAGCGGATCTTGATCAGCATGTTGGCCAAAGATTGCCGCGCGCGGCCCGCCCACGCGCGCCAGGTCGCCCAGCAGCTGCATGACTTCATCGCGCGCTACCAGCGCTTGCCCACGACGGATGCGCCTACCGTGCAGGCGGGCTACGCCGCCGAGACCGTGATCCCCCGGTGGCAGGGCTTGGCCGCCAGTCGAAATCACACCAGGAGTCCGGAAGAGGTGGCGGTTGGCCAAAACGCTGACGATGACGGCGGGTCGGACGCCGCGCTCACACGGCCCGTGTGGGCGCCGCCATCGACCACGCAGGTCACCCTTTCCGTCGACACCCAGGAGGCATTCTCGGTTGGTCCGGCGCCGAACACCACTTTCGTTTCGCCGCCCTCATTCGACGGCAACACGCTCGAGATGACTGCGCTAGTGGCCGCGGGCGCGCTGTCGCCTAGCCACCCAGGCCCCGAGCGCGTGGATCGCACGGAGATGCTCGGAGAGCACACCGCCGCAATCGAGGCCGACGCCTTGGTGACGCGCACTCGCGTGCCGCTGCCCGAGGGTGCGCGGCACACGAGCGTCACACCGCCTCCTGTGGTCCACACGGGCCGCCCGGCGGTGGGCGCGTCGCCCCGCTCGCAGCGGTTGGTCGCGGGTTTGGCGCTCGCTGCCGTCGGTTTGGCCGCGCTATTGAGCGTGGGCCTCGTTCACCGGCGCTCCAAGCCGCAGCCCTCGTCGGCCGCCGAAGCGCCCGCTCTAATTCCAGTGGGGACCGCCGTGAGCGGAGCCGCGGAGGCCTCGCCGACAGAGGCCCCGAGCTCGACCGGGCTGCCCCAGGAGCTGCCCGAGCTCGGCGTCGTCCCCGGTGAAGCAGTCGACCTTGAGCCCCGCCGGGAGACCGCCGAGGCGCCGCGCGGCCTCGTCGACGTCGGGGTAGGGGAGCCACACGTGCAC